>NZ_JBQFSA010000003.1:0-384231 GCF_056537745.1 Ruegeria sp. C12 | reverse complement strand
CCAATCAAAAACCTCCGAATGCCCACCGTCTCTCCGATGCGTCTCCGCCGCTTCCGCCGCGTCCCAGCGCCTCAGCAGCGCCGGTGAAGGGGTATTTACGGATTGGGCCCGGGACCTGCAACCCCCATTTTGAAAAAACTTCACATTTCTCGGCAGAAACTTACCAATCTTAATGAAAACAACATGTTAGCTTAAAAAATCCCGTCAACAACGGTCTTCTCCATTCCTGGAAACACGGCAAGGAATGGCCATTCAGCGGAATCGTACCCAATGCTTGGTATGCGCCCGAGAGTCGGGCCAACAAAAACGCCGCCCGAGTCTCCTCGGGCGGCGCTATTCCTGCGATCAACGCGGAATTACTTCAGGTCGAAGCGGTCCGCATTCATCACCTTGTTCCAGGCCGAGACAAAGTCGCAGACGAATTTGCCCTCGGCACCGGCCTGACCATAGACCTCGGCCAGCGCCCTCAGTTGCGAGTTCGAGCCGAAGACCAGATCAACGCGGGTGCCGGTCCACTTGACCTCACCGCTGGCACGGTCGCGGCCTTCATAGACGCCTTTGCCCGACGGCTTCCATTCCGTGCTCATATCCAGAATGTTGGTGAAGAAGTCATTGCTGAGCGTTCCCACGCGAGCGGTGAACACACCATGCTTGCTGTCGCCGAAATTGGCACCCAGCACACGCAGCCCCCCGACAAGCACCGTCATCTCGGGCGCGGACAGGTTCAGCAATTGCGCGCGGTCGACCAGCAGTTCTTCGGGCGAGACGGTGTAGTCGGCCTTCTGGTAGTTGCGGAACCCGTCTGCGATGGGCTCCATCACTGAGAAGCTGTCCACATCCGTCTGTTCCTGCGTCGCGTCGGTGCGGCCCGGGGCGAACGGAACCTCGACATCCTGACCGCCAGCTTTTGCCGCCTGTTCGACACCAACAGCACCGGCCAGAACGATGATATCCGCCAGCGAAACTTTCTTGCCACCGGATTGCGCACCGTTGAACGCCGCCTGAACGCCTCCCAGCGCCTCCAGCGCCTTGGACAGTTTCATCGGCTCATTGACGTCCCAGTCTTTCTGCGGCGCAAGGCGGATACGGGCCCCATTGGCACCGCCGCGCTTGTCCGACCCACGGAAGGTCGAGGCCGAGGCCCATGCGGTCGAGACCAGTTCGGACACCGACAGACCAGTTGCCGCAATCTTGGCTTTCAGGTCGGCCACATCCGCATCGTCAATCAGGTCGTGATCCACAGCGGGAACGTTGTCCTGCCACAACAGCTCTTCGGTCGGGGCTTCCGGGCCGATATAGGCAGACCGCGGACCCATATCGCGGTGGGTCAGCTTGAACCAGGCGCGGGCGAAGGCATCGGCGAACTGGTCGGGGTTTTCATGGAAGCGTTTCGAGATCGGGCCATAGATCGGGTCCATGCGCATCGCCATGTCGGCGGTGGTCATCATGGTCTTGACCTTTTTCGACGGATCATGCGCCGCCGGGGCCATGTCTTCCTCTTTCACGCCAACCGGTTCCCAGATCCACGCGCCCGAGGGGCTTTTGGTCAGGTTCCAGTCATAGCCGAACAGCAGGTCGAAATAGCCATTGTCCCATTTGATCGGGTTCGCGGTCCACGCGCCCTCGATACCGCTGGTGGTGGTGTCGTCACCCTTGCCTGAACCGAACTTGTTGATCCAGCCAAAGCCCATGTCCTCGATCGGGGCGGCTTCGGGATCAGGGCCGACCAGATCGGGGTCACCCGCGCCATGCGCCTTGCCAAAGGTGTGACCACCCGCGACCAGAGCGACGGTTTCCTCGTCATTCATCGCCATCCGGCCAAAGGTGTCGCGGATATCGCGGCCCGAGGCCAGAATGTTCGGCTCACCATCGGGGCCTTCGGGGTTCACGTAGATCAGGCCCATCTGCACGGCAGCCAGTGGGTTTTCCAGATCACGCTCGCCCGAATAACGGCTGTTGGGGTTGTCGGTCGGGGCGAGCCATTCGGTCTCGGACCCCCAATAGATGTCTTCCTCGGGCGCCCAGATGTCTTCGCGGCCACCGGCGAAACCAAAAGTCTTGCCGCCCATCGATTCAATGGCGCAGTTACCCGCCAGAATCATCAGGTCGGCCCAGGAGATCTGGTTGCCGTATTTCTGCTTGATCGGCCACAGCAGGCGGCGCGCCTTATCTAGGTTGCCATTGTCCGGCCAGCTGTTGAGCGGCGCAAAGCGCTGGTTCCCGGTCGAGGCCCCGCCACGGCCATCCGCCGTGCGGTACGTCCCGGCGCTGTGCCACGCCATACGGATGAACAGACCACCGTAATGGCCATAATCCGCAGGCCACCAATCCTGCGAATCTGTCATCAGCGCATAGAGGTCTTCTTTCAACGCCTTCATATCCAGCTTCTGGAACTCTTCGGCATAGTTGAAATCCGCACCCAACGGGTTCGACGCGGGCGCGTGCTGATGAAGGATCGACAGGTTCACCTGGTTTGGCCACCAGTCCCGGTTCGACCGGGTCCCCGCGCCATGCATCACAGGGCATCCACCTGTTTTGGGGTTATCACTTCCGTCCATATCGATCTCCAATCCTGGCTCAGGTCTTGCGGCTTAGCGCGGTCAAAATTTACGCGACAAGATCACAGTAAGATGTCGCCGATGTCGTTTTCAATTTCCTGTCTTGGAAAACAGAACCTTGCGACACCGTGCACCTCAATCTCTGCCATCTCGCGTCGCGCCCGGTATAGCAAAACCGCGCCATGAGAATAAGTTTTGTTTTTGGATTGTTGTGATAGCTTTTTCCTATGGTGGGCCGCAGCTCGCCGGGGTTCCAACTTGACCTGGTTGTGAGCCGGGCACAGTTACCTAGTGTCAACAGTTGAAATGCTGATTGAATTTTCCCGTAAGTCGGGCACAGTCGGACCCATTCCCTTGCGTCGTTTGTCCGGACCCTTTGGCCAGTTGGCGCAATCAATTGATAAAGGCACATAAATGGAATTTGACTACGTCATTGTAGGCGGCGGATCCGCAGGCTCGGTCTTGGCCAATCGCCTCAGCGAGGATCCCGACATAACGGTCTGCCTGCTTGAGGCCGGGGGAAAAGGGGACCATATCGGCATCCGTATGCCCGCCGCAATTGTCGCGTCTTTGCCGGGGCGTCCAAAGATCAGCAACTGGGCGTTTGAAACAGTTCCGCAACCGGGTCTGAATGGCCGCAAAGGGTACCAGCCGCGCGGCAAGGCCCTGGGTGGATCCAGCGCAATTAACGCGATGCTTTATATCCGGGGCCAAAAGCAGGATTATGACGGCTGGGCCGCGCAAGGCTGCGCCGGCTGGGATTGGGACAGCGTCCTGCCCTATTTCAAACGGGCCGAGAACAACGAACAGGGCGCGGATGAGATGCACGGGGACAGCGGCCCGCTGCAGGTGTCACATCAGAAAGAGCCGCGCCCCGTCACACATGCCTTTTTGGAAGCAGCCGAACAACTGCAACATCGACGCATTCAGGACTTCAACCGCGGCGACAATGAAGGCGTCGGACTGTATCAGGTGACGCAGTTTCACGACCCCGCCAGGAATGGCGAGAGGTGTTCCGCCGCAGCCGCCTATGTCCATCCGGTCATGGACCGCGCGAATCTGACCGTGATCACTCATGCTCATGCCAAAGAACTGACCTTACAGGACAAACGCGCAACCGGAGTGATCTACAAGAGAAAAGCAAAGGGCGCTGACCACTCGGTTTCGGCCAAACGCGAGGTCATTCTGTGCGCCGGCGCACTGCAGTCGCCACAGCTGTTGCAACTGTCCGGCATCGGTGCGGCGGACGAGCTGCGCCAGCACGGGATTCCCGTCCGGCACGACCTGCCCGGTGTCGGCAAGAACCTGCAGGATCATCTGGATTTCATTCTGACCTATCGCAGCAAGGACACCGACAATTTCGGCATCGGCCTTATCGGCGCCGCCCGCCTTCTGGGCCACATATGGCGCTGGCGCAAAACCGGAGTGTCCATGGCTGCCACCCCCTTCGCCGAAGGGGCGGGTTTCCTGAAAACCTCAGCCGATCTGGACCGCCCCGACATCCAATTGCATTTCGCCATCGCCATGGTCGACGATCACGCCAGAAAGCTGCATTACGGCTATGGCTACAGCTGCCATGTCTGCAAACTGCGACCCGAAAGCCGCGGAACTGTCGGCTTGCACAGCGCCGACCCCTTTGCCGCCCCCGCCATCGACCCGAACTTTCTGTCTGACGATCGCGATCTTGAGACGCTGATCAAGGGTGCTCGCATGATGCGTCAGATCATGGACGCCCCCGCGCTGGCCAAATTCCGACACTCAGAGATGTTCGGGACCGAAACGGCCAAAACGGATGCGGATTGGGAACGCCATATTCGCGACCGCGCCGATACGATCTATCACCCGGTGGGCACTTGCAAAATGGGCGTGGACGATATGGCCGTGGTCGACCCAGAATTGCGTGTGCGTGGGGTTCAAGGGCTGCGCGTTGTCGATGCTTCGATCATGCCGACGCTGGTATCCGGCAACACCAACGCGCCAACCATTATGATCGCCGAAAAAGCGGCCGACATGATCAAGGCCGCTCAGTAAGCGTTCATCAGCGCCTCTAGCCCGACCCGGTAATTGGGGTACAGCAACCGCACCCCAAGTTCATCCTTGATGCGGTTGTTCCGCACGCGCTTGTTTTCATTGTAAAAACTGCGCGCCATCGGGGTCAGGTCCGCCTCTTCGTACGGAACGGCAGGCGGCAGGGGCAGACCCTGAAGCTCGGCGGCGTAGCCGATCACGTCCTGAGGCGGCACCGGCTCGTCATCGCAGACATTGTAGACCGCGCCGGGATTGGGCGCGGCGATCGACGCCGCCAGAACCTGCGCGATGTCATCCACATGGATCCGCGAAAACACCTGCCCAGGTTTGATGATCCGCCGCAATCCGCCGCGTTTGAGTTTGGAAAACGGTCCGCGTCCGGGGCCGTAGATTCCGGCCAGGCGAAAGATGTGAACGGGCAGGCCGGGAATGGCCGACCATTGCTGCTCGGCCTGCAATCGCCACCGGCCCCGTTTTGCAGTTGGGGCAGGCGGCGTGGCTTCATCCACCCAATCGCCCTGATGATCCCCATAGATTGCAGTGGTCGACAGATAACCGACCCATTCGAACTGTCCGGCCCGCGCTGCGATCTCGTCGCCCAGCGCCTTCAGAACCGGATCGCCCTCCTCGCTTGGCGCGGTCGAGATCAACACATGCGTGACCCCATCCAGATCCGGCACTTCACCGGGCCAGACCATCGGTTCTGCGCCCGACGCCCGAATTGCATCGGCACCGGCCTCGTCCCGTGTCGTGCCGATCACGCGCCACCCGTCCGCCGCCAGCCTGCGCGACAGCGCCTGCGCCGAATACCCATGTCCAAAGGAAAAAAGCGTCTGTGTCATACCCCCTAGATGATCCGAGCCGGTCCGGGATGCAAGCGCCGCATAGACGCACTTGATTCGAATCCCCTCATGCGCCTTTCTTTTAGGTATGAGCCAGAAAACACCCGACCTGCACACCGCCTATGCGCTGACCTCGCCCGAGGACAACAGGCGCCTTTATGCCGAATGGGCGGGCGATTATGACGACAGCTTCGCCGCGCGTGAGGATTATCAACTTCACATCCACACCGCCCGCGCCTTTGTCAGTGCCTTCGGACAAGGCCCGGTGCTGGATGTGGGCGCAGGCACCGGCCTCTGCGGTGCGATTCTGGCCGGGTTGGGCGTCGGCCCCATCGATGCCACGGATATCAGCGCCGAAATGCTGGACCAGGCCATGCGCAAGGACATTTATCGCGACGCCATCGAAGCCGACCTGAACCACGGTATCCCGGTGCCGCGCCACAGCTATTCCGGCATCGTATCCTCAGGCACTTTCACCCACGGCCACCTTGGCCCCGAGGTACTGCCCGCCCTATTGCGCGTCGCCCGCCCGGGTGCCCAGTTTGCGCTCTCGATCAATGCCAGACATTTCGAAAAACTGGGGTTCGCCGACGCGCTGCACCAGCTCGCACACGACCGCATCCGCAACCTGACCCTGCCCGAGGTCCGCATCTACGGCGACCTCGCCGCCGGCCCCAACAAAGACGACACCGCGTTCATCGCGTTGTTCGAGCGCAGCTGATCCGCCCTTCATCTGGCCAAAAATATCCCGGGGGAGTCGCGGCGTGCCGCGACGGGGGCAGAGCCCCCTATCGCCCTTTCCAAACCGGATCGCGCTTTTCGGCAAAGGCGCGCGCGCCTTCCAGATTGTCCTCGGATCCATACAGCACATCCACGCTGGCCAATTGCCGCCTGGTGATCCGATTCATCACGTCCTGAAACTTGGCATCCTCGGCTTCGCGCACAATCTCCTTGATCGCCGCATAAACAAGGGGTGGGCCGCTGGCCAGCAACCGGGCAAGTTCCCACGCGCGGTCCATCAACTGATCTGCGGGCACGACCTCATTGACCAGCCCCCAACGATGGGCCTCTTCCGGGTCGAACCAACGCCCTGTCAGCAGCAGTTCCATCGCGATGTGATAGGGAATGCGTTTGGGCAGCTTGACACTGGCCGCATCAGCCACAGTGCCCGAGCGGATCTCGGGCAGGGCAAAGCTGGCGTTTTCCGAGGCGATGATCATGTCGGCGCTCAGCGCCAGTTCCAGACCGCCGCCGCAGGCAATGCCATTGACTGCCGCAATCACCGGCTTGTTCATATCGCGCAGTTCCTGCAACCCGCCGAAACCGCCAACGCCGTAATCGCCATCCACCGCATCACCGTCGGCTGCGGCCTTCAGATCCCAGCCAGGGCAAAAGAACTTCTCGCCGCCCCCGGTCAGGATCGCAACACGCAGTTCCGGATCGTCCCGAAAGTCGCGAAACACCTCGCCCATGATGCGGCTGGTGGCCAGATCGATCGCGTTGGCCTTGGGCCGGTCCAGAATGACTTCGAGAATGGCACCGTCGCGACGGGTTTTGATCGGACTCATGAACTTGCCTTTCGGATCAGCGCATCGACTGCAACCGCGCCCTCGGCGGTGCAGATCAGCGGGTTAATCTCAACTTCTTCAACTGTCGCGGCATTGGCAATGACATAGTTCTGAACGGCCTCGACCGCGTCCAGAATCGCGTCCATATTGGCAGGCGGTTTGCCCCGGTACCCGGCCAGCAGCGGCGCGCAGGCCAGTTTGCCCAGCGCCTGCTCAACCGTCGCGCGCGGGGACGGGATCAAAACCGAAACCGTATCGCGCAGAATCTCGGTCAGCACCCCTCCGGCTCCCATGGTCAGCACATAGCCATGCGCCGGGTCTCGTGTGACCCCGATCAATAGCTCGGCTACCCCGCCTGTCGCCATTTCCTCGATCAACACCGTCTGGGTGCCAATCGACTTCGCGGTCTTGGCTAGATCGCAGGACAAAACCCCAAGACGCACCGCGTCATGTTCCGACTTATGCGCCAGCCCGACGCCCTTCACTGCAAAGGGGCCAACCAGTTCACCGGCCACGCACCCCACGTCCTCAACTGCAACCACCCGGTTGCGAGGGATGGGCAAGCCAAACGCGGCCAAAGCCGACTTGGCCTCAGCCTCGGTCAGCACATAATCAGCAGCTGCATCCGCAGGCAACAGCACCGGCTCTGACAGTTCCGGCAACGGTCGCGCCGCCGCTTCGACAGAGGACAGCGCCTCATGAAGGCCCGAGAACGGAACAACCCCACCTTCCAACAGACGCTGCGCAACATGTTCGGGCATCAACTCGGGCAGGGTCGCGGTCACTGCAAAAGGTCGCCCGGTCTGCGCCACACAGTTCAGCGCTGCCTGTGTCGCGCACGCCCAATCCGTCGGATCCGTATGCGGATAATCGACAATCGCCATGGTCAGCGCCTTATCCGGCCCGGTCATCCCGGACCACGCACGCGTCATCGCATCCGTGTCCCGCCAGATATAAGTGTGGTAATCCAACGGGTTGGCCAGCGCCACCATCGGGCCAAGTGCGGCGCGCAGATCCGTGCGCTGCTGGTCCGTCAACGGTGGGAAATGCAGGTCACGCCCTTCGGCCATATCTGCCGCCAAACTCGCCTCGCCGCCTGAACAACTGATCGAGGCCAGCCCGTTGCCGTCCAAACGCCCGGTGACATGCAGCAGTTTGAGGCATTCCAGAAAGCTCGGGATATCGTCCAGCCGCGCGATCCCCAGACGATCCAGGAAAGCCTGCGCCCCGGCATCCCCACCCGCCAGCGACGCCGTATGCGAAATCGTGGCCGCCTGCGCGTGGTCCGAGCGGCCCATTTTCAGCGCGACAACAGGAACACCCCGGTCGCGCGCTTTTCGCGCCAAGGCTTCCCATTTCCGCAAATCGCCGAAGCCCTCGATATGGACGCCAATCGCGGTGATCCGGTCATCGTCCAAAAGGGCCGAGGCCACATCCGCCTGATGCGTCTGCGCCTGATTCCCGCAGGTCAGCATGAACGCCAAAGGCAGGGCCCGGCGCTGCATCGTCATGTTGATCGAAATGTTCGAGCTTTGGGTCAGGATCGCCACCCCGCGATCCACGGGGCGCATTCCGTGCTGATCCGGCCAGACTGCCGCGCGCTCCAACCCGTTGACGAACCCATAGCAGTTGGGCCCGAGGATCGGCATATCCCCCGCTGCCGCAACCAGCTGCGCCTGCAAATCAGCGCCCTGATCATCCTCGGCCCGCGCCTCGGTAAAGCCGGACGCAAAGCACACAGCGCCACCTGCCCCCGCCGAGGACAAAGCCGCAACGGCCGAGATCGTCGCGTGCCGGTTAATACCGATAAAGGCCACATCCGGCGGGTTGGGCAGGTCTTCGATGGTGGCAAAGGCGGGCATACCCGCCACTTGCTGCGCCTTGGGGTGAACCGGCCAGATATCCCCGGAGAAACCGAACTTTCGGGCCTGTTTGATTACTTCCGCGCACCAGGCCCCGCCGCCGATCACGGCCATGGACGCAGGGTTTAAGACACGCCCGAGTGGCCTCATGCGCCCAGCGCCCTCAGCAGGTCCCGGCTGATGATATGGCGCTGGATCTCGCTGGTGCCGTCCCAGATGCGCTCGACCCGTGCATCGCGCCAGAACCGTTCCAGCGGATAGTCATCCATCAGGCCCATCCCACCATGAACCTGTATTGCGGCGTCCGTTACCCGCGCCAGCATCTCGGATGCGTAAAGCTTGGCTGACGCAATCTCGCGATTCGCGGGCAGCCCTTTGTCCAGCCGGTCCGCCGCCGCCAGCGTCAGCAGGTCCGCCGCATCGATTTCAGTGATCATGTCGGCGATCTGGAAGGACACGCCCTGAAACTTGCCGATCTTCTGGCCGAACTGTTCGCGCGTCGCCGCGTAATCCAGCGCGTAGTCAAAGGCCCGGCGGGCGCGTCCCACGGACATGGCCGCAACGGTAATGCGCGTGGCGTAGAGCCAGGTGTTCATTACCTCGAACCCACCATCGACCTCGCCCAGAACCTGCGCGTCGGGCAGGCGGCAATCGTCGAAATCCAGCACCATGTTCTTGTAGCCGCGATGGCTGACCGACTTGTATCCATCCCTGATCGTGAACCCCGGCGTGCCGCGATCCACCAGAAACGCGGTGATCCGCTTTTTCGGCCCTTTGGGCGTCTGATCCTCACCCGTCGCGATGAAGACGATGATGAAATCGGCGTGCTCGGCCCCCGAGATGAAGTGTTTGGTGCCATTGACCACCCAGTCCCCGCCATCGCGCACGGCGGCGCATTTCATGCCTCGCACATCCGAGCCTGCACCGGGTTCGGTCATCGCCAGCGCATCCATCCGCTCGCCACGAACGGCGGGCATCAGGTAACGCTCGACCTGCTCGCCTTCGCAGGCCATCAGGATGTTCTGCGGACGCCCGAAGAAATGGTTCAACGCCATCGAACCGCGCCCCAGTTCACGTTCAACAAGCGCAAATTCCAGATGGTTCAGACCCGCGCATCCGACGCTTTCGGGGAAGTTGCAGGCGTAAAAGCCCAACTCGATGGTCTTGCGCTTGATTTCTTCCGCAATCTCATGCGGGACTTCGCCGGTGCGTTCGACCAGCTCTTCATGCGGGTAAATCTCGTTCTCGACAAAGCTGCGCACGGTCGAGGCGATCATCTCCTGTTCGTCGGACAGGCCATATTGCATCTGAATTCTCCACATCTGGTCGTGCGCGTATCGTGACCGGGGTTGAGAAACGCCTCGTGCGAGAATAGACGTTTATCATGCAGAAATGGACTAAATCCCCCTCTGCACCGCAGCAAATCGGTGTGCTTCTGTTCGAGGGATTCTCGAACCATTGTCTGGCCAACACGGTCGAACCATTGCGGGCCGCCAATACGCTGTCGGGGCGCAGTCTGTATCAGTGGCGGTTTCTGTCGCTGACCTCGGGGCCGGTAACCTCATCCTCGGGCCTGCAGGTGGCACCTCATGGCCCGTTGCAAACCGCCAACGGCGACACCCTGATGGTGATGCCGTCTTATGGGTTTCGCACCCATGGCAACTGGCAGACACAGGCTGGGCTGCGGTCCGCGGCCGAACGCTATGACACGCTGGCCGGGCTGGACACCGGAAGCTGGCTGTTGGCTTTGGCGGGGTTGTTGGACGGGCACCGCGCGACGATTCATTGGGAGGAGTTGACAGGCTTCACCGAACGGTTTCCCGACATCAACACCGTCCGCGAAAGATACGTGATCGACCGCAACCGCATCACCTGTTCCGGCGCGATGGCCGCCTTTGATCTGGTTCTGCACCTGATCGGCCGGGATCAGGGGCAGGCACTGGCGCTGGAAGTGGCGCAATTGTTCATGACCCGCGATTCCGCCCGGTCGCATGAGGGCGGCGCGGGTGCGACCAGCGGCTATGTCAACAAGGCTTTGGCGCTGATGCAGGAACATCTGGAACGCCCGCTGCCGATCTCCGAAATTGCCAGCCGGGTGGGTCGGTCGCAAAAGGCACTTTCGGTGCGGATGCAGGCCGAGTTGGGGGTCGGGCCCGCGCAGGTCTATCGGCGTCTGCGGCTGAACCTTGCCCGCAAGCTGGTGGCCGAGACGGATTTGACCATAGGTGAGATCGCCCTGCGCGCCGG
Organism: Ruegeria sp. C12; assembly: GCF_056537745.1. Classification (NCBI taxonomy): domain Bacteria; kingdom Pseudomonadati; phylum Pseudomonadota; class Alphaproteobacteria; order Rhodobacterales; family Roseobacteraceae; genus Ruegeria; species Ruegeria sp. C12. The sequence continues at coordinate 373,126 of NZ_JBQFSA010000003.1, read as the reverse complement.
ATATGACGACCCCAGCGCGCTGACACGGGCATTCAAGGCCGAGTTTACCATCACCCCCCGCGCGCTGCGTCTGTCGCAGACACGGGGATAAGTTCGGTTATCCAAACATCCGCTTTTTCCGGGCCCGCGTGTCGGCGGTTGCTTCGGGGGATCCGTCATGGAACGTCCCGAACCAACGGTCCCACGGCATTTCCTGATTGCCATAGTTACATTCGTAGTAGCGGTGGTGCAGCTGGTGATAAAACGTGCCCAGCGCCAGACGTTTTTTGTCTTTGATCAGCAGCTCTTCATAGCCCGTATGGCTCATCGCGGCTCCGGCGCCCTGAAACACGATGTGGAAATACAGATGAATGGGGTGCGAAGGCACGATCCAGTGAATGCAGAGCGTTGTCAGGTAAAAGAAATGCTCGACCGGGTGCATCGACAGGCCGGACCATGGGCCGATATTGACGTTCCGGTGATGCAGGCTGTGGACCTTCTTGTACAGAAACGGCTGATGCAGCAGCCGGTGCACCCAATAGAAATGAAAGGCCGACCACATGGGGATCAGGATCAGCCACAGCAAAAACCAGACCGGGTTTTGGGCGAAGGTGATGACCGGCACATATCCGTTGGCCATCAGCCACATCGTCACCACCTGAAAACCGGTCAGTTGCAGAACGCCGGACCCCAGTGACCAGAACATGTTATCCTTGACCTGATCGCTGAAGCTCCACAGCGCGTTGTTTCGGCCCTGTTCCCGACGTTCGAACTTCAGCTTCTTGCCCTGTGACTTGCGGATGTAGAAATACCAGTGCAGCCCGCCAGCCACCGCGAAGATCATTGCGAAGTTCACCAGCCAGATCTGAAATATCCAACCAAAGGCAAATGTTTGCGCAGTCTCAAGCGACGGATAAAAGAACGCCCAAAGCGCGATTGCGAGGGCCAGCATCAATACCCGTTCGCTGAGCGTCAGCCAGTTTCTGGCCACCCAGCCCAGCAGGAAGGCCGGGCGCGGCGGCCACTGGAAAATGGATGGGTTCCGAAGCGGCAAATCCGGGTGATAGTTCCACTCTTTGCTCATGTCCTGCATCGGTGCGTTGTCCGACATGTCAGCTTTCCTTTGTCGCGCTGGTTTTCACACCCGGTCCTGCCGCCAGCGGGGATCGGGTTGGGCGGGCTGACGCCTTGATCAGGTTGCGTAGTCCGAGCCTTCGGCGTCCAGAACCGCTTTGATCTCGCGCAGATGCGCCTCGGCCTGACCGGGATAGTCATCCAGTTCCTGCGCGGTCTTTTCGGCGATCTCATCGGACAGTACGCGCAGGGGCTGGCCGGTTTGCAGCGCGCGAATATAGGTTTCGGCAGCGCGTTCGAAATAAAACAGCCGGTTGAACGTGTCCGCAGGGTCGCTGCCGATGATCAGAACACCGTGGTTGCCCATGATCATGACCTTTTTCTTCGGGTCCGACAGCATCGAGGCGCAGCGTTCCCCTTCGCTGTCAAACGCCAGCCCGCCGAATTCCTCGTCAATGACATAGCGGTTGTAGAACGTGGCGGTGTTCTGATCGATCGGCGGAAGATTGCTGTCGGCCAGCGAGGCCAGAACCGTGGCGAAGATCGAATGCACATGCATCACGCAGCGGGCATGGGCGCAATGGCGGTGGATCGAGCCGTGCAGGCCCCAGGCGGTCGGGTCCGGCGCGCCGGGCAGGCTCATCACCTTGGGGTCATTGGCATCCAGCAACAACAGGTCCGAGGCGCGGATTCGGCTGAAATGCATCTGATTGGGGTTCATCAGGAACTGCGTGCCGTCGTCATTCACCGCCAGGCTGAAATGGTTGGCCACGGCCTCGTGCATGTTCAGACGCTCGGTCCAGCGGAAAGTTGCGGCCATATCGACACGCTCGGACCAGTGGTCGATATTGGGGCGGAGATTGGCGACACTCATGGAAACGCTCCTTTGGCGGCTGACCTTGGCAAAGCCTGCCTTGCGTCGGGGTGTTTGACCAACAAATAATTTTCCCCCGTTCCATTAGTAGAACTTATGCCAGAGTTATGTTGGTTCGATTCACCCCTATTGCGTTCAGGTTCGGTTCGCACATCTATGGACGTTTGCGCCAATTGAGGTCGGCGCAAGATCGGGGCGGGGGACCTCCCGCCCATCGTCGCGGCCCCTTGCGGGGCAGCTTCTCTGGTTGGGCCGGGCAGCGCTGGCGCGCGGCGGGCGAGCCATATGATGATTTCATGATACGGGATTACCGGGGTTGCACCTGACCGCGCATTCGGGAAAGTTGAGCCATGGAATACTCACCTTTCCCAAGCTGGCCCGATGTCGCCCCTCGTTTGATTGCCGTAGCAGCCGGTCGCGAGGCGGCAGATACGGTCATTCGCAGTGGCATCTGGGTGAATGTGCACAGCCGCGAGCTGTTGCCGGGACATTCCGTCGCCATTGCCGAGGGGCGGATTGCCTTTGTCGGACCGGACGCCGGGCACTGCATTGGCCCTGACACCCAAATCATCGAGGCGCAGGGGCGCTATATCCTGCCCGGTCTGTGTGACGGTCATATGCATATCGAATCCGGCATGCTGACCCCGGCCGAATTTGCGCGGGCCGTGATCCCGCATGGTACCACCTCGATGTTCACTGATCCGCACGAGATTGCCAATGTGCTGGGTCTGGACGGTGTGCGCATGATGCATGACGAGGCGCTGCTGCAGCCGGTGAACATCTTCACCCAGATGCCCTCTTGCGCGCCCTCGGCCCCCGGATTGGAAACGACCGGCTATGAAATCACGCCCGAGGATGTCCGCGAAGCAATGAACTGGCCGGGGATCATCGGGCTGGGTGAGATGATGAATTTCCCCGGTGTGATCCACGGTGATCCGAAGATGCTGGCCGAGATTGCGGCCACCCAGCGCGCTGGGAAAACCGTGGGCGGGCATTATGCATCGCCTGATTTAGGGCCTGATTTTGCAGCTTACGTCGCAGGTGGGCCTGCGGACGACCACGAAGGCACCTGCGAGGCCGACGCCATTGCGCGCGTGCGGCAGGGGATGCGGTCGATGATGCGGCTGGGCTCGGCCTGGTATGACGTGGAAAGCCAGATCACCGCTGTCACTGAAAAGGGGCTGGACCCGCGCAATTTCATTCTGTGCACGGATGACTGCCACTCGGGCACGCTGGTCAATGAAGGCCACATGAACCGGGTCGTGCGCCACGCGATTGCCTGCGGCTGCGATCCTCTGGTGGCGTTGCAAATGGCCACGATCAACACCGCCAGCCATTTTGGGCTGGAGCGTGAGATCGGCTCGGTCACGCCCGGGCGGCGGGCCGACATTATCCTCAGTTCCGACCTTAGCACGCTGCCGATTGAGACGGTGATCGCCCGGGGGAACGTTGTGGCCGAGAACAGCGTCATCACCGTGGACTGCCCACATCTGAACTGGCCCGACAAGGCACGCAACACGGTGCATTTGGGGCATAACCTGACCTCAGGCGATTTCGAAATCAAACCGCCTGCGGGGGCGAACAGGGTTCAGGCCAACGTCATCGGTGTTGTCGAGAATCAGGCCCCGACCAAAGCGCTGAAGGCAGAGCTGCCGATCATCGGTGGGCTGGTCGAGGGTGAAGGCGATGTCTGCCAGATTGCATTGGTGGAACGGCACCGCGCCACGGGCGGCGTGACCAACGCCTTTGTCTCTGGCTTCGGGTACCAGGGCAAAATGGCCATGGCCTCGACTGTGGCGCATGACAGCCACCATATGATCGTCGTGGGCACCGACCGCGATCAAATGGCCCTTGCCGCCAACCGTCTGGCCGAAGTTGGCGGCGGGATCACCCTGTTCCGCGACGGGCAAGAGATTGCGCTGGTCGAACTGCCCATCGCCGGCTTGATGTCCGACAGCCCCGCCACGCAGGTCGCGGCGAAGGCAGAACAGATGGTCGAGGCGATGAAGGCCTGCGGATGCCAACTGAACAACGCGTATATGCAGCACTCGCTTCTGGCGCTGGTCGTGATCCCGGAACTCAGGATATCCGACCTGGGGCTGGTGGATGTGCGGACATTTGAAAAGATAGACCTTCTGGAACCACTGGCATGACAACAATAAAAACACCTGACGCACCAAAATCGGAACAATTCACCGACCCGGACGCCGCCGTCGCGCGGCTGGAGCTGCTGTATAAGCAAGCCACCGAGTTTCTGTGCGACAGCTTTGCCTCGGCCCTGCAAAGCGGCGCGCCGTCTGAACGATTCAGAGCCTATTATCCGGAAATTCGTATAAAAACGTCCTCTTACGCGCAGGTCGACAGCCGGCTGAGCTTTGGTCACGTGTCCGAGCCCGGCATCCACGCAACAACCGTGACGCGGCCTGATCTGTTCCGGTCCTACCTGACGCAACAGATCGCTTTGCTGATCAAGAACCACGACCAGCCGGTGACCATCGGCGCATCAGACACCCCGATCCCGGTGCATTTCGCAGTGGCCAACAACCCCGATCTGGTGGTTCCGCATCAGGGCGCGGCCGGGTTCACCCTGCGCGACGTGTTCGACGTACCGGATTTGACCACCACCAATGACGACATCGTCAACGGCGTGCATGACCATGATGAGGTCGGCCCGCTGGCTCTGTTCACCGCCCAGCGCGTGGATTATTCGCTGGCGCGCCTGTCGCATTACACAGCCACCGACCCCAGCCATTTCCAGAACCACGTTCTGTTCACCAACTACCAGTTCTACGTTTCGGAATTCGAGAATTACGCGCGCGAACAACTGGCTGATCCGAACAGCGGCTATACCAGCTTTGTCTCGACCGGGAATGTCGAGATCACGACCGCGGACGCGACGCTGGAACAGCCTTTGAAACTGCCGCAGATGCCGACCTATCACCTGAAACGGGCTGATGGCTCGGGGATCACGCTGGTCAACATTGGGGTTGGCCCGTCGAATGCCAAAACCGCGACCGATCATATCGCTGTTCTGCGCCCCCATGCCTGGCTGATGGTCGGGCACTGCGCCGGTCTGCGTAACACGCAGGCGCTGGGGGATTTTGTTCTGGCCCATGCCTATCTGCGCGAAGACAAGGTGCTGGACGATGACCTGCCCGTCTGGGTTCCGATCCCGCCATTGGCCGAGATTCAGGTGGCGTTGGAACATGGCGTGGCCGAGGTTACCAAGCTTGAAGGGTATGAGCTGAAGCGGATCATGCGCACCGGCACAGTTGCCTCGGTCGATAACCGCAATTGGGAACTGCGCGATCAATCCGGCCCGGTGCAGCGGCTCAGCCAATCCCGCGCGATTGCGCTGGATATGGAAAGCGCCACAATCGCCGCAAATGGCTATCGATTCCGGGTGCCCTACGGCACTTTGCTATGTGTGTCGGATAAGCCGCTGCATGGGGAATTGAAGCTTCCCGGCATGGCCTCGTCCTTCTATACGACGCAGGTCAGCCGCCATCTGGCAATTGGAATACGAGCGATGGAACACCTGCGCGGTATGCCGCTAGAGCGTTTGCACAGCCGGAAATTGCGGTCTTTCGACGAAACAGCCTTCCTGTGACGCAAAAAAGCAACGAAATCCCCATATTTTTAGGGGTTTCAGCGCTACTATTCGTTGTGTTCACCCACAATATCCCGTTACAGTTACGCGGTGAGGCCCTATTTATCGGGCACGTTAAGGAGACCAAGAAATGGCAAAGCCTATGACAAAGACTCAGCTGGTTGCTGCTCTCGCTGAGGAAATGGGAACCGACAAGAAATCCGCAAACTCCGCGCTGGAGGCCATCACCGGCCTGATCACCCGCGAAGTTTCGGCTGGCGGTGCCGTCACCCTGCCCGGCGTTGGCAAAATCTACTGCCGCGAACGCCCCGAGCGCATGGTGCGCAACCCCGCCACCGGCGAGCAGTTCAAGAAAGAAGCCGACAAGGTGGTCAAAATGACCATCGCGAAGGCACTGAAAGACAGCGTGAACGGCTGATTTCAGTCTTTACGGACAATGACGAAGGGCCGCCGTTTGGGGGCCCTTTTTCAATGGAGGCTCAGCAGAACCTCCAGGTCGCGACGGCTGAGACTTTCCATCAGGGCACGCTCTTCTGCTGTTAGGCGTGCGTTTTTACGGGTGTATTTCTCCAGATAGGCCGCAATGTCACTGGTGGGTCGGTAGTAGAGATCGGGATCAGATGCGCTGAGCACCTCAATCAGACGCAACAGAGTTTTCTTCTGCTTCTCTGCATCCAGATCTTTTCTGTTTTCTTCCAACATTACAAAGCTTTCCCGATCTCCCGGAGAGAAGGATAGCGCGCAGCCGCGGGCTTCCAAGCCCGGGGAAAGAAAACGGGCGCCCATCGAGGCGCCCGCTATTGGCTTCGTGTGGTTTGGATCAGTGAACCGTCTCAACCTTGTGGAAGTCCAGATCGCGGCCTTCGGGCATTGAATCGATGCTCAGCACCTCTTTGCGCTTGGTGATCAGGATATAGACCACGCAAGCCAGATAGAGGCCGACCACAACCGCGCCGATCCACTGGATCTGCAGCCACTGGCTTTGGAACAGCAGGGTCAAGATGAACAGCATGGCAACGTTGCCGGCCACGTAAGGCAGCTTGCCGAACCGTTCGACCGTCATGTTCAGGTTGTCCGTGTACAGGCGGATCAGCGAGTCCAGCGAGTTGATCACGAAGGTCACGCCCACGATCACCATGGCGATATTGGTGATGCCCGCCGTGTCGATGCCGTTCAGGTGGTAGTAGTAGAGAACGGTGAACCAGATCCCCAGCGGGATCGACGGGAAGATCAGCAGCGCCGCCAGCAACTGCCATGTGGTCAGACCACCGACAAAGCGCGAGGTGAACTGGCCGATCATGATTGACCATGCAAACCACCAGAACAGGTAGAAGGCGTGATAGTCGGTCAGCGGCAGAACGAACTTGTGGATGTTGGCAAAATACGCGCCGATATTGCTGCCGGTTTCAAAGAACCCGGTCAGGCCCATGCCGCCTGCAATCCACATGCCGATGATCAGCGACAGGAACAGGAAGGTCGAGCCCACCGACAGGATCCGCACATATTTCAGGTCGGTCGACGAATAGGCCGCCGCCAGAATAACCACGAATACAATGACATAGAAGGTCGTCACCACGGATTGACCATCGCCGATTTCGGGGATGTAGCCGGGCAGATAGATCAGGAACAGGCTGGCGGTGAAGGCACAGGTACCGATGATCACCACGTTGTTGATCAGTTTGACCAGCGGGATCTCAAAGAACTTCACACGTGGTTCGATCACGCAGAAATAGAAAGCCGTCAGGAAGTAGAACGCCCAGATCAGGAAGCCCCAGAACCCGAACTCGATCGCCAACGGGTTGGCGAAGGCGTAGGCCGGCTCTTCAGCATAGCCGCCGAACTCGGTCAGGGGGAACATGATCAGGCCAACGTCCAGCCCGGACGTGAACAGGATCGCGATAAAGGTGAACAGGTGGACGGGGGTGACGCCGACACAGCGCAGGTTCCACCATTTCACCACGAAGAAAGCGACCAGGCCCAGGGCCAGCAGGACGCCGAAAGATAGAATGTACTCCAGTAGCACTGACACACCTCCCTTATTTGGTCAGATCGCACCTTTGTATGTTTAATTGGCTGGTCAATCAACAAAAATGGACGAAATGATCGTTACGGCCAAGTATTAGCCGATCTGATCCCACTTTGGGATCAGAAAACGCAGCTTAAGTCTGGAAGGTTCAGGGCCGAGGCGTTCAGCGCAACATGCCTTCGACCCTGGTCAGCAATTTGCGCGAATCCGGCCTGACATTCGACCCGTAGGTGGCGGCAACTTCGCCCTCTGGATCGACCAGGATCTTGTTGAAGTTCCAATTGGGCACAAAGCCCGTCTGCTGGGCCACAGCCTTGTAAAACGGATGCGCATCCCCACCGGTGACCGGTGTGATATCGGTCATTGGCAGGGTCAGACCATAGTTCATCTCGCAGAACTGTTTGACCTCATCTGCGGAACCCAGCTCCTGATTGAAGGAATCGGACGGAACGGCCAGCACCACCAGACCGCGCGGCGAATACGCCTCGTGCACGTCCTGCAAGGCGGCGTATTGGCCGGTGAATCCGCATTGCGAGGCGGTGTTGACCACCAACACGGGTTGTCCGCGCCAATCCTCGATGGACAAAGTGCCGCCATCAATCGACGCAAACTCGCCCGTTAGCGGGGCCGCCTGAACGGACCGACCCACCAGAATCAATGCGGTCAAAAGCAGTACTCTGAGCATGGGCTGTCCTCCTTTTGTTAATAATACGCCTGAACCCGACCAGCAGATCACTTGCACGAAGCCGAGAGGCGGTTGAAATATGCCTTTGCATTCGCGATCCCGCACCCCAAATATTGGCTCAAAGAAACAAGACCCGGAGACGCCATGACCCGCTATAGCAAAGACCCCGAGGCCATTGCCGCTCTTTCCCCCGAAGAATTCCATGTAACCCAGCGCAACGGCACCGAGCGCCCGGGAACCGGCAAGTATCTGGGAAACAAGGAACCCGGCATCTATGTGGACATCGTATCGGGCGAGCCTTTGTTCGCCTCGACCCATAAATACGAATCCGGTTGTGGCTGGCCCAGCTTCACCAAGCCGATCATCTACGAGCATGTGGAAGAGTTTCGCGACACCACCCACGGCATGATCCGGACCGAGGTCCGCTCGAAACATGGCGACAGCCATTTGGGGCATGTGTTCCCCGATGGCCCTCGTGAACATGGTGGGCTACGATATTGCATCAATTCCGCCTCGCTGCGGTTCGTCCATCGCGATGAGATGGAAGCCGAAGGCTATGGCGAATACCTGATTCATGTGGAGGATATCTGATGACCGAACAACGCGCCGTTCTGGCCGGAGGTTGCTTTTGGGGCATGCAGGACCTGATCCGCAAACTGCCCGGCGTATCCCGCACCCGCGTCGGTTATACCGGCGGCGATGTGCCCAACGCCACCTATCGCAACCACGGCACCCATGCCGAAGGGATCGAGATCTGGTTCGACCCGACGCAAATCACCTATCGTGAGCTTCTGGAGTTTTTCTTTCAGATCCACGACCCGAGCACACCAAACCGACAGGGCAATGACCGCGGGATGAGCTATCGCTCGGCCATCTATTTTGTGGATGATGCCCAGAAACAGGTGGCTCTGGATACGATTGCCGATGTGGACGCCAGCGGCCTGTGGCCCGGCAAGGTCGTGACCGAGGTCGAACCTGTCGGCGAGTTCTGGGAAGCCGAGCCGGAACATCAGGACTATCTGGTCCGCATCCCGCATGGCTACACCTGCCATTTCCCGCGCAAGGACTGGGTCCTGCCCAAGCGCGACGCGGCTGAATAACAATCTCCCCTCAGACTTCTGAGGGGGTCTAACCCGTGGCCACCCGAGGGCGACCGCTGGCTTCAACGGTCAGCATCGCCTCGACAAACACATCCCGTTCTTCCACCCGCGCCGTTCGGATGTCGCGGTCGACGACGACCCGGATGTCCTCGGCCCCGGCATCGCGTACGGCACCCTCAGCCTCGGCGCGCAGGACCCGTTCCAACAGGGCCAGCGCTTCATCCGAGGCGCCGAAATCCTGCGGGCCGTCCTCAAGATGAACGCGGTACCGGCCTTCGGTCGGAGAGGTCACTGTTCCCGACCGCCGCAAAGTCAGCCGCCCGACAACCGCACCGATGGCGTTGGCGACGCCCGCATGGTCCGGCAGCACCATCTGGCAACGCAGCCGATCCCCCACCGCAGGGTAGTAGCTGGGGGCCGAGGCGCCCAGCCCCACCACATCCACGTTCAGCGCTGCATCCAGCGCCAACAAACCCCGGTGCTGCGCCAGCCCGCGTTTGGTCAGAACATGCCGGGCCAGGTCCTTGGGTGCGAGGCCGAAATCATCGGCCTCTTCGGCAAAAGCAGCCTCTAACAAGGTCAAACTGGTCTGTTCGGTCAGTTGGTCGATGATCATTTGCGCCAGCTGCTCGGGCGATGTGGCCAGCATGACGCCCGACCCGACCCGCTTGCGCGCCACCAGTTCCAGCGCCTTGCGCGCAGCACTTGCATCCCACGCATCGACCCGCCCCAGCACATGGCTGGCATCGGATGGTGTCACCCCCGAGACCTGAACAATTCCGCGATCCACCAACCGGGTCAGCGCACCGTTTTCCATCCGCGTCCGCAACAAGGCACCAAGCGGCAGAACCTGATCGCCCAACCTGTCCAACAGCGCCACTTCCCGCGCGCCGACCCCATCGGCATGGACACCCGGCACACGGCGGGCGAACCGCGTGTCATGCTCTCCGACCGTTGTTGCGCGCAGTTGTTCGTCCAGAACGGCGTGAACGACCCCTGGCGCTTCGGATGCAATCAGTGACACAGGCAAAACTCGGCGCGGCCCAAGGAACACACCTCCGCCCAAACCTTCGGTCACCACATGCACCTGACTGTCGCCGCCCAGCCCATGGGTCCGCATGGCGACCGCTTCGACCATGGTGCGAAACCCGCCAACCTGTGCGCCCGCCGGATCAATCGCCGGTTTGCCGTCCCGGATCAGCGCCACGTCAGTGGTCGTCCCGCCAATATCCGAGACCAACGCATTCTCGGCCCCCGTCAACCACTTCGCCCCCACAATCGACGCGGCAGGGCCGCTGAGGATGGTCTCAATGGGTCGTTCGCGGGCCTGTTCGGCGCTCATCAACGCGCCATCGCCGCGCACCACCATCATCGGCGCGGTAATGCCCAAGGCCAGCAACTGATCCTGCGCGCGCCCGATCAGACGGTCGATCATCCCGATCAGCCGGGCATTCAGCACCGCCGTCACAGCGCGTTTAGGCCCGTTCAGCTTGGCCGACAGGTGATGAGAGCACGTGACCGGCGCCCCGGTCTTTTCCGCGATGATCCGCGCCGCCTCCAACTCATGCGCCGGGTTGCGGGTCGCGAATTGGGCGGCAACGGCAAAGCCTGAAATCCCTTTGTGAGAGTCCAAGAACGCCTCCAGCGTCTCTGTATCCAGCGGCCTTACTTCACCGCCCGCATGGCTGTGCCCACCAGCAACGACCAACGCCGGATCGCCCTTCAGCGCATCCTTCAGCCCGTGCTTTTCAAGATCACTTTCTTTGAATCCGATATAGATCAGCGCCACGCGGCCACCCTGCCCCTCGACCAGAGCGTTTGTTGCCAATGTGGTCGACAACGACGCCATCGAGATCTGATCGGGCGTGACCTTCGCCTCGTCCAACACGGCCGAAATTGCTTTGCCCACCCCGATCGCCAGATCGGTTCGTGTTGTCAGGGATTTGGCCGAGGCGATTACCTCACTCTCATCCCGGATCAACACCGCATCGGTGTAGGTTCCGCCCGTATCCACCCCCAAAGCCAACGCCATCGGGTCCTCCATCTGTTCGCTTCACATGGGTTTAGAGGTTTGGATCGCGACGTCCAGCCTGTTTGCGGCATTCACGGCAGTCGATTCACCGCCCGGCGCGCCGCATCTGCCACTGCCGGATCAGGATCGTCGGTCAAACCCTGCGCCACGGAGCGCAACGCCGCCTGCCCGGAATTGCCAATCGCATAGAGCACATTGCGCACAAACCGATCCCGCCCGATCCGCTTGATCGGCGATCCCGAAAACTTCGCCCGGAAGGCGGCATCGTCCAAAACCGCCAGCTCCGCCAGCGCAGGGGCCTTCAGATCATCGCGAGCCGCATATCGGAGGTCACTTGCAGCAACTGCAAACTTGTTCCAGGGACACGCCGCCAGACAATCATCGCAGCCATAAATCCGGTTTCCCAGCTTGCCGCGCAATTCTTCGTCCACCGGACCTTTGTGCTCGATGGTCAGATAGGAAATGCACCGCCGCGCATCCAACTGATACGGGGCCGGGAATGCATCGGTCGGACAACTGTCCAGACAGGCACGACACGATCCGCAATGATCCGTCTCGGCCATGTCCGATGCAATGTCCAAAGTCGTGAAAACAGACCCTATGAAAGCCCAATTGCCCCAATCCCGGCTGACCAGATTGGTGTGCTTGCCCTGCCATCCCAACCCTGCCGCTTGCCCCAAGGCCTTTTCGGGCACCGGAGCAGTATCGACAAACACCTTCACCTCACCCCCGGCTTCAGCAATCAGCCACCGCGCCAACCGCTTCAGGCGCTTCTTGACCAGATCGTGGTAATCCTTGTTCTGAGCATAAACCGAAATCACCCCGCGCTCGGGATGTGCCAACACTTCGGTCGGGTCATGCTCGGGCGTATAGCTCTCGGCCAACATGATCACCGAACGCGCCTCGGGCCACAGCGCCGCCGGATCGCCACGCCAATGGGTCCGCTCGGCCATCCAACCCATCTGCCCGTGATAACCGGCGTCCAGAAACGCCGCCAATCGGTCCGGCACTTGCGGTACATCCCAAGGCCGACAGACCCGACAGGACACAAACCCCTCGGCCAAAGCCTGCTCTACCAACTTGTCTTTTAAACCCGATCCGCTCTTCATCTGGCCAAAAATATCCTCGGGGGTGAATTGGCCTTCAAGGCCAAGAGGGGGCAGACAGCCCCCTCACCACCCTATCAGAAATCCAGATCGGCGTAATGGGGCGGGGGCCGGAATCCCGGCACCTGATCCGCCAGGATCGAGCGGAACGCCGGGCGCGACTTGATCTTGGCGTACCAGTCCTTCACCGCCGCGCTGCGATTCCAATCTACATCCGAGATATAATCCAGCGCCGACAGATGCGCCGCCGCAGCGAAATCGGCCAGGGTCATCTGATCCCCGGCCAGCCAGCGCCGGTGATCCAGCAGCCACGCCATGTAATCCAGATGATACTTGATCGCCCGCGCACCTTCCTTGACGTTCTTGCTGTCGGGATAGCCCTGCCCGGTCATCTTCTTGTTGACCCGCTCATACAGAAGCTTCGAGGTCACCTCGTTATGAAACTTGTCATCGAACCAGCCAACCAGCCGACGCACTTCAAACCGGGCTTCGGGCGTTTTTGGCATCAGCGGCGGTTCGGGTCGGGTTTCTTCGATATATTCACAGATCGCAGCGCTTTCCGACATGATCTGGCCGTCCAGCCGCAACACAGGCACTTTGCCTGCCGGGTTGCGACGCAGGAAATCCGGGTCTTGCTCCCAATATCTTTCTTCGACCAGTTCGACCTCGATCTTCTTTTCTGCCAAAGACAGCCGAACCTTGCGGCAGTAGGGGGACAGGGGAACGTGAAACAGACGCGCCATGGACTTCCAATCGAACCAGTGAATACTCTTCTGCTTTAGCCCCGAGAGGCGTCAGGTTTCAATCCTCGAAACAATCCGCGCGACCATCTGCGCGGATGGTGGCCGCCCCCTCAAGAATCGCCGCGGCCCGTCTGCGGGTGAAAACCGACGGGTCCGTGACCGAGCGATTGCGCGGTGAGGGCAGGATAGCCGCAATCCGCCCCGCCTGCGTCGGGGTCATATTCGCCGCGCTGACACCGAAATTGCGCTGCGCCGCAGCCTCGACCCCGAAGATACCGTTCCCGGTCTCGGCGACGTTCAGATAGACCTCAAGTATACGCTGCTTGCTCCAGAATATTTCGACCACCGGCGTGATCGAGGTTTCCATCGCCTTGCGCACCCAACTGCGGCCCTGCCACAGGAACACATTCTTCACCACCTGCTGCGTTATGGTCGAGGCCCCTCGACTGCCGCCATCCTCCAACGCATCCCGGATCGCTTCGACGTCAAACCCCCAATGCAGGCAGAAATTCGCGTCCTCGGCCGCGACAACCGACCGGGCCATGACCGGATTGATCTCTTCGATCGGCACCCATTCGCGCTCGACCTTGCCCAACCGCCGCCATTCCGACCAGATCGTGTGGGTGATCGGAGGGTTCACGACCGAATAGAGCAAGATCAGTCCAATCAAGAAACACACAATGCCCAGCGCCGCGCGCGTTACCCAACGGCGCAGTTTCTGACCCAATGGCGTTGTCTTTTTGCGTGCCTTGCTTTTCTTACCGCTCGATTTGCGGGCTGCTTTCTTTGCCATATCTCAGCTATACGACGCACGAGGCCGCTTTGAAACGGCCTAAATCGCGATTGCCCGTGCTTCGCGCGCAGGTACGACCGGGCGGGCGGTGTCGGGCATCCTGGCCCCGCGCGCCTTCAATTCCGGGAACAGATGCAGGATTTCGGCCTGTGTTTCCCGTTCAGGCGTCGTCAGGGCGTGACCGGGGTAATAGCTTTCGCTTTTAGCGCCATTGGCAAAGATGATCTCGTGCCGTTCGAACAACAGGTGGATGTAGTCGACCTGTCCGCCTTCGATCCGCCTCACTGTATCCCCGTTCACCAGACAATGGGCGGCAATCAATGCCTCGGGGTGGCCGAACAACAGCGGCGCGCGCCAGTCTTCGATCAGCATGCGGTGTTGTGGTGAGACCAGCAGCGGTTGGTCCAGCCCCAGCACACCCGCCTGGAACTGAACGGGTGCAAGTTTGCCCTCGGCCTCAACAGTGGTGCGCCCAACCCAGATCAGCGGTTGCGGGCCGTGATCCACGGTGGTGACAAGGTCGCCCGCCATCAGCGTTTCCACTGCACGCGGGCCTTGCGGCGTGGCGATCATGGTGCCCGGCGTAAAGCATGGCGGGCCCAGATCGGTGGTCACGTCCAGCGGGCCTTGCGTGGTCACAAACGTTGTGGACGCCAGCGTGCCGGGCTGCAGGACGGACCCGTCCGTGGGTGTGAACACACGTGTGCCATCCGCCAGATAAAAGGTCGTTCCTGTGTAGGTCGCGGTGCCACCGCCCGTCAGGTTGATGGTCACCGTGTCCCCCGGCCAGGACGAGGTCACCAACTGACCGTTCACGGTGTCGCCAGTGCCGGCTTCGATGTCGAAATCGTCATCATCATCGACCAGATTGTACTTTTCGACCGTTATGGCCGTCCCGGCCGGAGGCGGATTGGCCGGATCGAACGCATAGAACTGGTCAAGGTAAGTGGTCGGCATTCGGCACCTCCTGTTCGACACCGCAGCGCGGCCACAGCATGATGGCTATTCATCACTAAAGCGTGAACAAAAGGCTAGGCGGGATGGTTGCGATCCAGCAAGACGCGCAGACGATCCACGCCAATAAGAAAGGCCCCGCGTGATTCAAAAGTCACGCGGGGCCCTGTTTTTGGCTGAATTGGCGGCTATTCCGCCGGAACAGCGGCAACTTCGCTTGTCAGCGGATGGCTGAGCTTGTTCAGCATCTCTTTCGGGCAGACCTGCAGGAAGTTGGCTTTTTCCACATCCCAGTGTTGCAGAATGTCGGCGGCCTTGCGGCTGTGGGTCTCGGCCGCGTGACGCTCGACCAGCGATTTCAGCTGATCCACCCAATGATCCACGGTCACCGGACAGGTCACCAGAGTCTCTTTGTTCATCAGCAATTCGGCCTTGCCTTCGGGGTCATACAGATAGGCCATGCCGCCGGTCATACCGGCCCCGAAATTGGCCCCGATATCGCCAAGGATAACGGCCACGCCGCCGGTCATGTATTCACACCCGTTCGAACCACAGCCCTCGATCACCACTTTGGCGCCCGAGTTACGCACGGCAAACCGCTCACCCGCGCGGCCAGCCGCGAACAGATGGCCATCGGTGGCCCCATACAGAACAGTGTTGCCGATGATGGTGTTGTCATCTGCCTTCAACGGGCTGACCTGCGGCGGGCGCACGACAATGGTACCGCCCGACAGGCCCTTGCCGACATAGTCATTTGCGTCGCCCGACACTTCCAGCTTCAGGCCCGGGGCGGCAAAGGCCCCCAGCGATTGCCCCGCCGAGCCCTGCAGTTTCACATGCAGATGGTCGTCCTGGAACGTGTTCCGCATGCCGAAATTCTGCACAATATGGCTGGAGACACGGGTGCCGACCGTCCGGTGCGTATTCTGGATCGCGTAGGACAGTTGCATCTTTTCACCGTCTTTCAGGAACCGCGCCGCGTCGCGCACGATTTCAGCGTCCAGAGTATCCGGCACCGCGTTCCGATCCTTGTCGCGGTCATAGACAATGTCATGCGCGCCATCGACGGTGATCAGCAGCGGGTTCAGGTCCAGATCGTCCAGATGGGCCGAGCCCCGGCTGACCTGAGCCAGCAGATCGGCACGCCCGATGATCTCATCCACGGACCGGGCACCAAGGCTAGCCAGCACCTCGCGCACCTCCTGCGCGTAGAAGGTGATCAGGTTCACCACCTTGTCCGCATTGCCGGTGAACTTGGCGCGCAGGGATTCGTCCTGCGTACAGACGCCAACAGGGCAGGTGTTCGACTGGCACTGACGCACCATGATACAGCCCATCGCGATCAGGGCGGCGGTGCCGATGCCATATTCCTCGGCCCCCATCATCGCGGCCATGACGATATCGCGCCCGGTGCGCAACCCGCCATCGGTGCGCAGAGTCACCCGATCCCGCAGGTTGTTCATCGCCAGAACCTGATGCGCCTCGGTCAGGCCCATCTCCCACGGCAGACCGGCATATTTGATCGACGTCGCCGGAGAAGCCCCGGTACCACCATTATGGCCCGAAATCAGAATCACATCCGCCTTGGCCTTGGCCACACCGGCGGCAATCGTGCCAACGCCCGAGGACGCCACCAGTTTCACCGTCACCTTGCAGCGTGGGTTGATCTGTTTCAGGTCATAGATCAGCTGCGCCAGATCCTCGATCGAGTAGATGTCGTGATGCGGCGGTGGTGAGATCAGCGTCACGCCCTTGGTTGAATGGCGCAGACGCGCGATCAGATCGGTGACCTTCATGCCGGGCAATTGCCCACCCTCACCGGGTTTCGCACCCTGGGCGACCTTGATCTCAAGCTCTTCGCACTGGTTCAGGTATTCGGCAGTCACACCGAAGCGACCAGAAGCCACCTGTTTGATCTTGGCCGAGGGGTTGTCGCCATTGGGTTCCGGCACAAAATGCGCCGGGTCTTCGCCACCCTCGCCCGAGTCGGATTTCGCACCGATCCGGTTCATCGCCACGTTCAGCGTCTTATGCGCTTCGGGCGACAGCGCGCCCAGCGACATGCCCGGCGTGACAAAGCGCTTACGGATCGAGGTGATCGATTCCACCTCTTCAATCGGCACCGGCTTGCCCAGCGGTTTGAAATCCATCAGGTCGCGCAGGTGGATCGGCGGGTTCGACTGCATCTTGGCCGAATACTGTTTCCACAGCTCATATGAGGCGCGGTTGCAGGCCATTTGCATCATATGCATCGAGGTCGCTTCCCACGCGTGGGTCTCACCCGATTTGCGCGCTTTGTAGAAACCACCGATGGGCAGCACGTCCAGACCGCTGTCCCAGCCTTTGGCGTGGATTTCCTCGACCTTGGCCTGAATACCGGTGACGCCGATACCCGAGATCCGGCTGGTCATGCCCGGGAAATACTCGGCCACCATGGCGCGGCTGAGGCCCACGGCCTCAAAGTTCAGACCGCCACGATAGGACGAGATCACCGAAATCCCCATCTTGGCCATGATTTTCAACAGGCCCTGATCGATGGCTTCGCGATACCGCGCCACGTTTTCGGTCAGCGTCCCGTCCAGCAACCCGCGGTCAATGCGGTCGGCCAGCGAATCCTCGGCCAGATAGGCGTTCACCACGGTCGCGCCGCAACCGATCAGAACCGCAAAGTAATGCGGATCGACGCATTCGGCCGACCGCACGTTCAGCGAACAGAACGTCCGCAGCCCCTGCCGCGTCAGATGCGAATGCACCGCGCTGGTCGCCAGAATCATCGGCATCGCCACACGACCCTGACCCGAGTTCAGATCGGACAGGACCAGATGACCCGCGCCCGAGCGCACGGCCTCTTCCGCTTCGGCTCTGATACGGGCCAAAGCGGCGCTGAGCGCGCCCCGGCCGGGTTCAAAGCTACAGTCGATCTCGGCCAGAGGAGAGTTGAAGTTTTCAACCAGCTTGTCCCACTGCGCGTTACCGACAAAGGGGCTTTCCAGCACGATGATCTCGGTCTGGCTGCTGTCTTCATCCAGCACGTTCTTCAGGTTGCCGAACCGCGTCTTCAGCGACATCACACGGTATTCGCGCAAGCTGTCGATGGGCGGGTTGGTCACCTGGCTGAAGTTCTGGCGGAAGAAATGGCTGAGCGGACGGTATTTCTTGGACAGAACCGCCGAGGGCGTATCGTCACCCATCGAGGCCAACGCCTCTTTCCCATCTTCGGCCATGGGCGCGAGGATTTGCTCCAGTTCCTCGACCGAGTATCCTGCCGCGATCTGACGTTTGCGCAGTTCATCGCCCGAGAAGATCGGAGCCTCGGACACACCTGCCAGCGTATCGTCCACATCGTTGATTTTGCTCACCCAGTCGCCAAACGGCAGCGCGCGGGACAGTTTGTCCTTGATCTGCTTGTCGCGGAACAGTTTGCCCTTCTTCATGTCCACTGCCAGCATCTGACCCGGACCAAGCGCGCCTTTTTCGGTCACGGTGGCCTCATCGATTGGCACCATACCGGTTTCAGACCCCGCGATGACCAGCCCGTCACCCGTCACAACGTAACGCATCGGGCGCAACCCGTTGCGGTCCAGACCGGCACAGACCCAGCGGCCGTCGGTCATCGCCAAAGCGGCGGGGCCGTCCCACGGCTCCATCACCGAGTTGCAATAGGAATACATATCGCGCCACGCCTGCGGCAGTTCCACCGCCTGCTTGGACCAGCTTTCCGGCACCAACATGGTTTTCGCCATCGGGGCCGAGCGGCCCGCGCGCACCAGAACCTCAAAAACCGAGTCTAATGCAGCCGAATCCGACGATCCCCCCGCGATGATCGGCTTGATGTCTTCGGCATAGTCGCCAAAGCTGTCCGAGGTCATCCGGATTTCATGGCTTTTCATCCAGTTGACGTTGCCCTTCAGCGTGTTGATCTCGCCGTTATGGGCCAGCATGCGGAAAGGTTGCGCCAGCCACCATTGCGGGAAGGTGTTGGTCGAATAGCGCTGGTGATAAATCGCGAATGCGGATTCGAAGCGTTCATCCATCAGGTCCGGGTAGAACACGGCCACCTGCTCGGCCAGCATCATGCCTTTGTAGATGATCGAGCGGCAGGACAGCGACGCCAGATACAGCCCGGAAATCCCAGCGGCCAGGGCAGCCTTTTCGATCCGGCGACGGATCACGTACAGCTCGCGCTCGAACGTCTCTTCGTCCACGCCTTTTGAATTCGAGATCAGGATCTGCTCGATCTCGGGCCGGGTAGCGTTGGCCTTGTCGCCCAGACAGGTCACATCGACCGGTACGTGACGCCAGCCATAGATGTAATAGCCCATGCGCAGAACTTCGGTTTCCACGATGGTCCGGCAGCTTTCCTGCGCCCCGAAATCGGTACGCGGCAAGAACACCTGACCGACGGCGATCAACTGATCCAGATTGGGCTCGTGCCCGGTGCGGCGGATCTGGTCATAGAAGAATGGAACCGGAATTTGCACGTGGATCCCCGCGCCATCGCCGGTCTTGCCATCGGCATCCACCGCGCCCCGGTGCCAGATCGCCTTGAGCGCATCGATCCCTGCATCCACAACCTTGCGGCTTTTCTTACCATCGACCGAGACAACAAGACCCACACCGCAGGACGAATGCTCCTCATCCTCGGAATAAAGACCGTTTTCCGCCATCCACTGGCGTTTGGCTTCTTCGGCCCGCACCCAATCGGCATCATATTTGGTCATTGGCTGTCTCCTTCTTCCGAGGGGGCTTAATTCGCTTTGGTATCTGGCTTATTCGGCTGCGACAGCAGCTTTGGCGTTGAACCGGTCGATGATCGCGTCGGCACAATCGCGCCCGTCACGGATGGCCCAGACCACCAGAGAGGCCCCGCGCACGATGTCACCGATGGCATAAACGCCGTCCATCTCGGTCTCACCGGTCTGGAAGGCGGCCTTGACGGTACCCCAACGGGTCACGGGCAGATCGGGCTGGCCGAACAGGGTGGGCAGGTCTTCGGGCTCGAAGCCCAGCGCCTTGATGACCAGATCGGCCTCTTCCACATAATCCGCGCCTTCGATCACCTCGGGGGCCTGACGGCCCGTGGCGTCGGGCTGACCCAGACGCATTTTCTGCACCATCACGCCCGAGACGGTATCGTCGCCGGTAAAGCCCTTGGGCGCGCTGAGCCATTCGAAGATCACGCCTTCTTCCTCGGCATTCTGGGTTTCGCGCTGCGAGCCGGGCATGTTCGCGCGGTCGCGGCGGTACAGGCATTTGACCGAAGTGGCCCCTTGCCGGATCGAGGTGCGCACACAGTCCATCGCGGTATCGCCACCGCCGATCACGACGACTTTCTTGCCATCGGCGTTCAGGCGGCCATTGTCGAAATCTTCGACCGCGTCACCAAAGCTTTTGCGGTTCGAGGCGGTCAGGAAGTCGATGGCCTTTTCGATGCCGTTCAGCCCGCTGCCCGGCATCGACAGGTCGCGCGATTTGTAAACGCCGGTCGCGATGATCACGGCGTCATGCTTGGCGCGAATCTCGTCGAATTTGGCAGCGTCCACGTCGCAGTTCAGCACGAACTCAACCCCGCCATCGGCCAGCAGGTCGTTGCGGCGCTGCACGATGTCCTTTTCCAGCTTGAAGCCCGGAATGCCGTACATCAGCAACCCACCGGCGCGGTCATAGCGGTCATAAACCGTCACCTGAACACCGGCGCGACGCAGCATATCCGCCGCCGCCAGCCCGCCGGGGCCACCACCGATGATGCCAACGCTTTCGCTGCGCTCGGCCCCCGGAACCACGGGCTTGACCCAGCCTTTGTCCCATGCCGTGTCGGTGATGTATTTTTCGATCGTCCCGATGGTGACGGTGCCGTGGCCGGACTGTTCGATCACGCAATTGCCTTCGCACAGGCGATCCTGCGGGCAAATGCGGCCACAAATCTCGGGGAAGGTGTTGGTGGCCTGACTGGTCTGATACGCCTCTTCCAGACGACCCGTCGCGGTCAGGTTCAGCCAATCGGGGATATTGTTGTGCAGCGGGCAGTGCGACTGGCAATAGGGCACACCACACTGGCTGCACCGGCTGGCCTGCTCTGCCGCCTTGTCCGCCGCGAACTCGGCATAGATTTCGTCAAAGTCTTCCTTGCGGTCATCAGCGGCACGCTTTTCCGGCATGACGCGGTCGATCTGCACAAATTTCAGCATCGGTTGCTTGGCCACGGGTCAGACTCCATGAATTGGCTTGGTCGGGCCTGTTTAAGAGATGCAGTTTGGGATGAAAAGTAAAAAGTACTGACCTAAATTGGAAAAGTTTGCGGTATCTTGCTAATCTCGGGAAATTACTGCGTGATTTTAGTTCCGATTCGGACCTATCAACGCACTTTCCTTTTGAGAGCCACCGGAATACCCATAAAAAGTAAAACGATTTGGTAGCAGTGCAGCAGGTTAAATGAGTCTTTTTCACTTGATTCTCGTAGCGATAATTCAGGGGATAACTGAATTCCTGCCGGTGTCTTCATCGGGCCATCTGATCCTGCTGCCCAGCCTGACAGGGATGGAGGATCAGGGCCAAACCATAGACGTCGCGGTTCATGTGGGCACGCTGGGCGCGGTTGTGCTGTATTTTTGGACGGACGTGAAATCTGCCCTCTCCGGCGTGCCCCGCGCCCTAAGAGGCCAAACCGATACCCCGCAGGCCAGGCTGGCCCTGGGGCTGATCATCGCGACGATCCCAACCGTTCTTGCCGGGCTTGTCCTGTTTCTGACCGGGCTGAGCGATGCGATGCGTTCGATCGCTGTGATCGGCTGGACAATGCTGCTGTTTGGCGTGTTGCTGTATTGGATGGATCAAAAGGGCCCGCAAACCAAGGTGGCAAAGGATTGGGGCCTGCGGGACGCGGCGATCATGGGCCTGTGGCAGGCCATCGCCCTGATCCCCGGTACATCGCGGTCCGGCATTACCATCACCGGTGCCCGGCATCTGGGATACACGCGCGAGGACGGGGCCCGCATTGCCATGCTGATGTCGATCCCGACGATCATCGCCTCGGGCGTCTTGTTGTCAGCGGATGTGATCCATCAGGCCGATACCAATCTGGCCAAAGACGGGGCGATTGCCGCTGCCTTCGCCTTTGTCTCGGCACTTTTGGCGCTTAGCCTGATGATGCGCCTGCTGCGCAGCGTCAGCTTCACCCCATACGTGATTTACCGCGTGTTTCTGGGCATCACCCTGCTGGTGATTGCCTACAGCTGATCAGGTCCGCAGGTTATCGGCGGAATTCTGGATGTCGTCATACTGGCCCGAGGGGCGGAATTTCCACAGGTACTCGGGCAGAACCGACGCAAGCGTCGTGGCTTCGATCCCAAGATCTTCCAGCGTTTTTGCACCCTCTGACACAACATTGTCCCGGCGCAGGTTTTTCAGCTGATCGCGGGTCAGGATGTTGTTGGGGAACAGCTGGAAGCTGACGAATTTCGCAATGTCCAGAACCCCGGCCATGATCTTGGCCACAAAGAACGGTACACCCAGAATGATCCGGCGGCGGTGAATGACCTCCAGCATCTGCTGCATCAGGGCGCGGAAGGTTTTGACCTCGGGCCCGCCCAATTCGTAAACCCCGGCCTGCGCCTGACCCAGAACCCCTTTGACCGCCGCCTGCGCGACATCGTCCACATAGACCGGCTGGAATTTCGTATCGGCACCGACCAGAGGTAAAAACGGACCCAGACGCGCCATACCCGCAAAGCGGTTGAAGAACTGATCTTCCGTGCCAAAGACAAGCGACGGGCGCAGGATCACGGCGTCGGGCATATGCTGCAACACGCCCGCCTCTCCCCGCGCCTTGGTCTGCGAGTATGTGCTGGCCGCATCTGCATCCGCACCAATGGCCGAAATATGAACCATACGCGCGATACCCTGCTGCGCCGCCAAACGCGCGATCCGCTCGGCCCCTTCGGCCTGCACGGCGGCAAAATCATTGTTGCCAAGCTCGTTCAGGACGCCCACGCAGTTCACGACCGCATCCGCACCCTGCATAGCCTGCGCAACCGACGCATCATCGCGGATATTGCACAAGACCGGTTCGACCTGACCAACCACGCCGTAGGGTTTGACAAACATGGCTTCGTTCGGCCGGCGCACCGCCACGCGCACGCGCCACCCTTCACCCGCCATCCGTCGCGCGATGTAGCGCCCGACAAAACCCGATCCGCCGTAAATCGTGACCAGTTTGGACATGGGTGACCTCCTGCTGACTTTATGGGGAAAAGACGTAGCGCCCAGATCGCTTCGAAACAAGGCGCTAATTCGCCACGCGGCAACATCGGCACAATGCCTGATTGGGGGCGTAATCGGCCTTGTTCAAAAAACTTTCAAAAATCTCCCCGAATCCGGTTGACGCCCCCCGCCACTGGGCTTAAACGCCCCCTCACGACACCTGCCCAGGTGGCGGAATTGGTAGACGCGCTAGCTTCAGGTGCTAGTGTCCGTATGGACGTGGAGGTTCGAGTCCTCTCCTGGGCACCAAATCCCCCAAAGATGCTATTCCAAAACCACCCGTGCGCGGGCGATGTTTGCTGTCATTTTCAATCTCACGACACTGATTGCTCGGACACGATTTCACCGAAGCGGGTGAAGAACTTACCGGACAGTTTCTTGGCCGTTCCTGCGATCAAGCGGCTGCCCAATTGTGCGATCTTGCCGCCGATATCGACCTTGGCGGTGTAGGCCAGCACCGTCTCATCGCCATCTTCGGTCAGTGTCACCTCGGCCCCGCCCTTGGCGAACCCGGCGGCCCCGCCTTTGCCTTCGCCATTCAGGGAAAACCCATCCGGTGCATTGGAGGTGTCCAGCGTCACCTGACCGGCGAACTTGGCCTTGACCGGGCCGATTTTCAGCACAACCATGGCTTCCAGATCCTCGGGCGAGTTCTGAACCAGTTCCTCGCAACCCGGAATACACTCTTTCAGAATCTCTGCATCATTCAGGGCGCGGTACACCACGTCACGGGGGGCGGTTATACGGATTTCGTCGCTCAGTTCCATTCAGGCATTTCCTTTGTTCAACAACATCTTGGGAAGACGATCAGCGCCATTTCGGCCGCGTCTTCCGGGTTGGGGTCGGGGCGGGCGGGCCAGAGTGCGGCGCACCATCTACGCAAGCTTTTCGTCATGAGAGACCTCCTTAGTCGTATCACTGTTCCGCCAAAGCACAATCTCGGCCAGGATCGACAAGGCGATTTCGTGCGGATCGATGGCGTGAATGTCCAACCCCGCAGGCGATTTCAGCCGCGCAACGCGCAACGGGTCCATGCCCTGCGCGATCAGTTTCGCCACCAGCGTATCGGCCTTGCGACGGCTGGCCACCATCGAGACGCGCGCGGCTGGTGTCTCCAACGCCGCCTTTAGCGCCGCGCCATCGTTTTGGCCCTGGGACGCGACCACCACGAAATCCCGCGCCTCGATCCCAAGTTCACACACCTGATCCAACGAGAATCGGGTGCATTCAGCCGATGCCTCTGCGCCGTCGTCAAGACAGACGCGCAGCCCGGCCAAGGTGCCGTGCGCCGCCAAGGCCGATGCGATGGGCGAGGCACCAAAGATCACCAGCCGGGGCGCCTGTTGATACGGCTCGACCAGCAGGTCAACCGTACCGCCGGACGGGCATCCGCTTTTGAAGGTTTGCACGCCATCCGGGTCCGTCATCGTCACCACCTTGTCCGAAGGTTTCACGCGGATCATCTGCGGCGTCCCACTGGACAACGCCTGCTGTGCCGAGGCTCGAACCGCCCGCTGTACGCACGCTCCACCCAGATGGCCCAGAATCTCTCCACCCCGCGTCACAGCCGCCTTTCCACCCGCCTTGGCCGAGGTCGCATCCGCCGTCCGCAGAACAGTCGCGACACAGAATGGCTGACCGGTTTGCCGAAGCTGCTCAATGGTGTCGAATATGTCAAAATTTCCCATGTTAGACCCTTTTCAGAGCTTTCGGAATTCAGGTTCAAGGGCCGCGAGCGCGTCCAGCGTGTTGGCGGGCAAATGGGCGTCCAGATAAGGTTCCGCAGCTTGCATGGCCGCCGCGATAGGCTGGTAGCCCTTCCACCCTTTCAGCGGATTGAGCCAGACAATCCGCCGCGCTTTGCGCCGCATCCGTGCCAAAGCGTCTGCCAACCGATCCGGGGTCTGAGTGCAGTACCCGTCCGACAGGATCAGAACGACCGTCCGGCCATTCAGCGCACGCGCGCCGTAGCCATTTAGAAACCGCTCCAGACTGCCCGAGATATCCGTACCGCCACCGAACCCCTCGGCCATCAGCGACAACCGACCAGCCGCGCACAGCGTATCATGGTCCTGCAACGCGTCGGTGACCCGCATCAGACGCGTGTGAAACAGATAGGCATCCGCATCAGTACCGCTGCCGATCAGACCTTTGAGAAAGGCCAGAAAGACCCGCGAATACACGGTCATCGATCCGCTGACATCGCACAAGGCAACGATCCGCATCGGACGAGGGGGCCGCGCGCGGCGAAACAGATCGATGGGCTCACCGCCCCGAGCGAGACTGGCCCGTTGAATGCGCCGCATATCCAGCGTTGGCCCTCGCAAAGCCCGCTTGCGCCTGCGCGAACGCCGGTCGCGTATGGCACGCGCCAGCTTCAACGCCGCCTCTTCCGCCTGTTTCAACGAGTGTTCGTCCATCAGCTCACGCAAATCCCGGCGCGACAGGTTGACCGTGCGGGTTGCAATCAGCTTCCCGTCCTTCCCCTCGGCCTCCCTGTCGCTCGGGTCCGGAGTGGTGTCCCCTGAACCGGTCTCAGCGCCGTCCGCGCCATGTTCATGGCTTTGCCAGATCATCGGCTTTGCCGACTGAACGCGAACATGCGTATTCTGCGCGACGCCGGACCGCTGCTTGCCCGCATTGAACCAATAGGCGTCAAACAGGCCGTCGAACCGCCGCCAATCTTCGGCATCCCCAGCCAGAACCGCGCATAATGCCTGACGGGCCTGATCGGTATCCGTAACCTCGACCTTGGACAAAGCCACCAACGCGTCGCAAGTCTCTTTCGGGCCAACCCGCAAGCCATTCAGGCGCAGATGGGCAATGAACCCCGACATGCGATCTGCCAACCCATCAGCCCGAGAGGGAAAGCGCGTCACCTGCATCACGCCACCTTCCCGATCAATCGATCCATCAATTCCGCAGGGGCCGCATCGTAATCCGCAGCGGTTTTCAGCAGACACACCAAGGTCGCCTGCACCTCGTCCCGGGACTTGGCCAGATCGTTGACCCCCAGCCCCGACAGGGCGGCGGCCCAATCCAACATCTCTGCCACACCCGGCTTCTTTTCCAGATCTTCCTGCCGCAGCGCCTGCACGACCCCGATGATCTGCCGCGCCAGCGCCCCTTCAACCTCGGGCATCCGCGCCTGCAGGATCGCCAGTTCCGTTTCTTTCGTTGGGTAGTCCAAGAAACTGTAAAGACACCGCCGCCGCAAAGCATCCGACAGATCCCGCGTCCCGTTTGCGGTCAGGATAACAATGGGCCGAACCCGCGCCTTGATCGTCCCAAGCTCGGGGATCGTGATCTGAAAATCCGACAGGATTTCCAACAGATAGGCTTCGAATTCTTCATCCGCCCGATCAATCTCATCGATCAACAAAACCGAAGGTTCTTCTTCCGAAATGGCCTCTAACAAAGGTCTTTTCAGCAAATACGCATCGGAAAACAGTTGCGCCTCGCTGGTGCCACCCTGCGCTTCGCTCGCTCGGATCGCCAACAATTGACGCTGATAATTCCACTCATAGATCGCGTGGTTTGCATCCAGCCCCTCATAACACTGCAACCGGATCAACCGCGTATCCCGCCAAGCCGCCACCGCCTTGGCGACCTCGGTCTTGCCAACCCCGGCCGGACCTTCCAGCAACAAGGGCCGCCCCAACGCCTGCGCCAGATGCAATGCCATCGCCAACCGATCATCGGCAACATAGCCCTGCGCGGCCAATCCGTTCTGCACGTCACTCAAAGTCAAAACCAGGATCCAATCTTCATCTGGCCAAAAATATCTCGGGGGTCCAAGGGGGCAGAGCCCCCTTGCCTGATCGGACCGGCCACAGCCGGTCCGAACCCAATTACCCGTGCATCCCCAGCCCATTGGCAATCTTCCAGATCCGCCAATGGTCATGCGGCATATGGCTCTGCACCAAACCAAAGGGCCGGAACGCATCATGCACCGCGTTCGAAAACGCAGGCACGCCACCCACATTCGGGCTTTCCCCGACGCCTTTCGCCCCAATCGGATGATGCGGAGACGGCGTTACCGTATAGTCGGTAATATAGTTCGGTGTCTCCCACGCGGTCGGCAGGAAGAAATCCATCAGCGTGCCGGTCTTCACGTTGCCCATCTCATCATAAGCAATTTCCTGACCCATCGCGATGGCCAACGCTTCGGTCACGCCGCCATGAACCTGCCCGTCGATAATCATCGGGTTGATCCGCGTACCGCAATCATCCAGAGCGTAGAACTGCCGGACCTCCCACTCGCCGGTATCCACGTCGATTTCCATGACGCAGATATAGGCCCCGAACGGGTAGGTCATGTTCGGCGGGTCATAGTAGCTGACGGCTTCCAAACCCGGCTCCAGCCCCGGAATGGCCTGATTATAGGCGGCAAAGGCGATTTCCTTCATGGTCTTGAACCGCTCGGGCGCGCCTTTGACCGAGAACCGATCCACATCCCATTCGACGTCGTTGTCGTGAACCTCCAACAGATAGGCCGCGATCATCTGCGCCTTGGCGCGGATTTTGCGCGCAGCCATAGCCGTTGCAGCCCCTGCCACGGGCGTTGACCGGGACCCATAAGTCCCCAGCCCATAGGGCGCTGTGTCGGTGTCGCCTTCCTCCAGCGTGATGTCATCAGCGGGCAGGCCGATCTCACTGGCGATGATCTGAGCAAAGGTCGTGGCATGGCCCTGACCCTGCGATATCGTCCCCAGCCGCGCGATAGCCGAGCCCGTCGGGTGAATGCGGATTTCGCAGCTGTCGAACATGCCCAGCCCAAGGATATCGCAGTTCTTCACCGGCCCCGCACCCACGATTTCAGTGAAATGCGTCAGGCCGATCCCCAGCAACTTGCGAGTATTGCCGGCCTTGAACTCCTCAATCCGCTGCGCCTGTTCGGCCCGCAGTCCGTCATAGTCCACGGCCTTCAGCGCCTTGTCCCAGGCGGTGTGATAATCGCCCGAGTCATACTCCCAGCCCAGCGCCGACTGATAGGGGAATTGATCGGCCCTAATGAAGTTGATCCGGCGCAGCTCGGCCGCGTCCATGTTCAACTTGATGGCCAGAACCTCGATCATGCGTTCGATGAAATAGGCCGCCTCGGTCACGCGGAAGGAACAGCGATAGGCCACCCCGCCCGGAGCTTTGTTGGTATAGACACCATCCACGGCCAGATAGGCGGTCGGGATGTCATAGGACCCGGTGCAGATGTTCATGAACCCCGCCGGGAACTTGGTAGGATCGGCACAGGCGTCAAAGCCGCCATGGTCCGCCGTGGTATGGCACCACAGACCCGTGATCTTCCCGTCCTTGGTCGCAGCGATCTTCCCCTGCATCCAGTAGTCACGGGCAAAGGCAGTGGACATCAGGTTCTCCATCCGGTCCTCGACCCATTTCACCGGCTTGCCGGTCACAATCGAGGCGACAACCGAGCAGACATACCCCGCATAGGCCCCAACCTTGTTGCCAAACCCGCCACCAATATCGGGGCTGATCACCCGAATATTGTGCTCGGCCAGACCCGAGATCAGCGACACAACCGTGCGGATCGCGTGGGGGGCCTGGAACGTCCCATAAAGCGTCAGCTTGCCGGTCACCTTGTCCATTGAGGCCACACAGCCGCAGGTTTCCAGCGGGCAGGGGTGGGTGCGGTGGTAATAGACCATTTCTTCGGCCACTACGTCAGCCTCATCCAGAACAGCCTCGGTCGCGTCCTTGTCACCCTGTTCCCAGGTGAAGATATGGTTGTGATGTTTGCGCGGGCCATGCGCGCCCTCGGTCTGACCTTCCAGATCTTCACGCAGGACAACGGAGGATTTCAGCGCCTCGAACGGGTCGGTCAGAACCGGCAGTTCTTCGTATTCAACCTCGACCAGTTCCACAGCATCCGCCGCGATATACCGGTCTTCGGCCACGACATAGGCAACTTCCTGGCCCTGGAACAGAACCTTGCCATCGGCCAGCACCATCTGCTTGTCGCCAGCCAGCGTCGGCATCCAATGCAGACCCAGCGGCGCCAGATCTTCGGCAGTCAAAACCGCGACAACGCCGGGCACGGCCAAAGCCGCCTCTTTGTTCACACTGACGACACGGGCATGGGCGTAGGGCGAGCGTACAAAGTCGCCGAACAGCATCCCGTCCAACTTGATGTCATCGACATAATTGCCTTTGCCTTGGGTGAACCGCACATCCTCGACGCGCTTTCGGGCGCAGCCCATGCCTTTTAGGTTGGCGGCGCGTTCTTCGGGGGTCAGGGTCTGGTCGTTCATTCCGCAGCCTCCACTTTGGTTTGCCCTACCGCTTCGCTACTTGAGGGCTTTTGCGCATTGAGCAAATCAGCCGAGGCCGAGATCGCCTTGACGATATTCTGGTATCCAGTGCAGCGGCACAGGTTCCCCGCCATACCAAAGCGAATTTCATCCTCGGTCGGGTTCGGGTTTTCCTGCAGCAAGCGATGCGCGCGGGTGATCATCCCCGGCGTGCAGAAGCCGCATTGTAGCCCGTGATGTTCGCGGAACATCTCTTGCAACACCCCAAGGCTACCATCGTCATTGGTCAGCCCTTCGACAGTGGTGACATCGGCCCCGTTCACCTGTGCCACAAAGGTGGTGCAGGATTTGACGGATTTCCCATCGATATCGACGGTGCAGGCTCCGCAATGGCTGGTTTCGCAACCGATATGAGGGCCGGTGATTTTCAGATCTTCCCGCAAGAAGTGAATGAGCAAAGTGCGCGGCTCGGCCAGACCTTCGACCTCTTTGCCGTTCACGGTGAGTTTGACGTGCATTTTCGACATGTGTTCCCCTCCTCACCCCGCGCGGCGTTGCGCACGGTCGATGGCGCGGCGCAGCATCACGGCGGCCACGTGTTTCTTGAATTCGACAGGGCCGCGGTTGTCGGCCACCGGGTCAATCGCGTCGAGCATCGCCGCCACGCAGCCCTCAACATTGCCGCCTGCCAGAGCGGCGCTCGCGGCCTCGGACCAGACCGGCGTGTCAGCCAGATTGGTCATCGCAACCGAAGCCGTTCCGTTGCCCACCATCACCGCAGCAGCAGCCGTCGCGTAATCGCCGATCTTGCGCTTTTGCTTTTCATAAGCCTGACCAACGCCTGCACCCGGCACCGGGATCGAGATGCGGGTCAGGATTTCTTCGTCTTCACGCGCGGTGAAATACGCGGCCTCGTAGAACTCCCGCGCAGCGACGCTGCGGTCACCATCGGGACCGGACAGATCAAACGTCGCGTTTAAACACTGCATCAGCCCCGGCATGTCATTGCCCGGGTCGCCATTCGCCACATTGCCGCCGACAGTGCCCATATACCGCACCTGTGGGTCGGCGATCTGCAGCGCCGCTTCGCGGATCAGCGGAATGGCCGAGGCCAGCCCGTCATGGGTGATCAACTCGTGCTGCGTGACCATCGCGCCCAGGGTCACGGTCTCAGCGCCGACCTCAATACCCTTCAGTTCATCAATGGCCTGAAGATCGACCAGGTGGCCCATCTCGGCCATGCGCAGCTTCATCATCGGGATCAGGCTGTGCCCGCCCGCGATCACACGCGCCTCATCTCCGTGTTCCTGCAATATGCCGATGGCCGAGGCGATGTCGCCTGGCCGGTGATACTCAAAACCGGCTGGTATCATGTTTTTCCTCCCTGGGTCCAAGCGGTATGCCGTGGGGGACCTGAGAAAAGAAAAGAGGAGCGGGCGCTAGTGCCGCCAGTCACGTGAAACGGGGCGCGCGGCTTGTTTCACGAGTTGCGAATAGGCTGCACGAGTTGCGATCAAAGGCCCAGCGCGTCGCGGATCGCCGTCAGGCGGGATCGGCTGACCGGCACCTTGCTCAGCGCATCGACCCCGTCGAAGTAGCAGGTGCCATTGTCTTTGTGCCGCTCAAAGCTTGAGACATGTTTGGGGTTCACCAGATAGCTGCGATGCGCCCGCAAAAACCCATCGGGTTTCAGGCGCGATTCAGCCTCGGTGATCGACCAGGGGCAAAACAATTTCTCGGCCCCCATGTAAAGAACGGTGTAATGCCCCTCGGCCCGGATCGCGGCCACGCTGGCGGGTTCGGTAAAGAAGGTCTGACCTTCACGCTCGAACGGAACACCGGCACGCAAGGCGGTGGGCTGAGGATCTTGCGTGGGTTCTGACGCTGACGGTGCGACTTCGGGCTGAGGCCCGATAAAAGTGATCCCGGTCAGCAGAAAGGCCCCACAAATCAGAAACACCGAAACCGTGACCCCCATCGCCAGCACCTGATTGTTCAGTGCAGGCCCGGCCCCGCCTGCATTGTCGCTGGCGATGAAATCGGTCAGCCCCGCCGCCACGAAATGCATCGTGAAGACGGCCAGCCCGAAACACACGGTGCCCAGCAGGATGTTGCGCTGGGTCCGGTTGTCATAGGCCACCCAGATTGCCAGCACCGACAGAACCACCGAGGCCACGGTGGAAATCGCCACGTCCCAGACCGTGTAGACCGGGCGGCACAGTTCCATCCCTGCCATGCCGACATAATGCATCACCACGATGCCAAGGCCGACAATGACCCCGGCTGAAACCATGGTCTGCATCGTTCGAGGCCGGAAATGCAGCAACAGCAACGCCAGTCCCACCATCAGGATCGCCACAAGGGCCGAAATCAGCGTAATGAGCGCGTCATAATAAAAGAGGATCGGCAGTTGCAGGCCCAGCATGGCGACAAAATGCATAGACCAGATGCCGCCGCCCAAAATGACCGCCGCCAGCGCCACCACGAACTTGCGCCTTTGGTCATCCAGCTTTGAGGCCCCGTGCGTCAGGTAAAGCCCGGTGAACCCGGCCATCAGCGCCACGGCCAGTGACGCCGCTACAAGCCACGGGTTATGCGAGTAGTCCAGCATTTCGGTCAGTACGCCCTCCCCGACGTAAGGGCGACGTTAGCAAACCGAACTGTCCGGGACAATTGCCCAGCAATCGCGGGGATCAGGCCTGTTTTTCGACCTTTTCCTCAACCGGCTCGGCG
This sequence comes from Ruegeria sp. C12, assembly GCF_056537745.1. NCBI lineage: Bacteria > Pseudomonadati > Pseudomonadota > Alphaproteobacteria > Rhodobacterales > Roseobacteraceae > Ruegeria > Ruegeria sp. C12. The sequence goes on along the minus strand of NZ_JBQFSA010000003.1, from coordinate 340,889 downwards.
TCCAGTTCGATGACGTCTGCACCCTCGGGCTCGGTCGCTTCCATCTCATCTGGCTCGTCAGTTTTGTCTTCCAACGCGCCGACGATCAGTGGCAGCATGTGAACGCCTGTGGCGCTGGCGATCTCGGGCGTTTGCGGGGTCTGCCAGCTGAGCGTGTCGAAGCTGCCGCAATTCTGGCAGACCGGCGCCCACTCCGGCTGAATGTCATGGCAGTTGGTGCAGACCCATTGCGGCCCGCGCGGCGCGTTCAGCGCCTTGGCCAGCCAGCCCTGCACCACCGCATCCGTTGCACCCTCGCCCCGCTCAATCGCGGCCATCAGGGTGTACCCACGCGCATCCGCCTGCTTTTCGACCACATCGCCCAGCGCGCGACGCGCTTCGGGGAAGTCTTCGGCCACGATATTCAGCTCGGCCAGGATCAGTCGGGTTTCCATGTTTTCCGGGTGAATCCGTGTCAGGGCGGTAAAGCGCTTGATCCGCTGGTCTGGTGTTTCATCCGGCGCAATTTCGGCAAAGGCATGGGCCAGATCGGGATGCGGCTGCACCTCCCACGCTTTCTTCAGGATCTTGGTCGCGGCTTTGGGTTTGCCCTTTTCGATATAGGCGCGTGCGGCCATTGCCGCTGCAGGGACCAGATCGGGCGACAGGCGGTTGGCCTCAATCGCGCGCTCCTGCTGATCAACTGTCGCGTCCTCGTCCAGAATATCCTTGGCCTCGGATAGGGCCAGAACCGCATCGCGCCGTTTGAACACATCGCGCGGCAGATACCCGGCCTTCAGCTTCGAGGTCAGCGTCGACCGCGCCCCGGCCCAATCCTGCGCCTTGGTCTGAAGGCCCAGCAGAACGTCCTGTGTTTCCTCGTGACGCGGTTTGATCGCCAGCGCCTTTTCCGCCAGCTTGCGCGCGGTTTCGTCGTCGCCTTCGGCAAGCTTCTGCTTCATGATCCCCCGCACACCGACAAAACGCGTGGCATTGTTGGTCACCAGCTTCTTGTAGGTCTCGGATGCCTTTTTGGTGTCGCCGGTCATCTCGGCTGCCTGCGCCACCAGAAGGTTGGTCAGTTCAGGCTTGTTCAGCAGTTTCTCGGCCTTGTTGGCCTTGGTCATCGCCGTGCGCCCTTCGCCCGAGGCCAGCGCCATCAGGCCATCCGCCAAAGCCTCATAACCACGCTTTTCCCGGCTGCGGTCGAAATAACGCGACAGGGCGGTTTCGTCGCCATTGAGGAATTTCAGCGTCGCGATCAGCAGGCTGAGCAGTTTGAAGAACAGCCAAACCGCAACGACCAGCACACCCAGCGCGATCACGGATTGCAGCGGCCCCAAAGTGTATTCCGTACCCGCAACAGTGATCTGCACCCCGCCGCTGGTTTGCATCAAGGCCTGCGCCCCCAAGGCCAGCAGGCCAATAATCGCAACGAAAACAAGGATTTTAAACAATGACCACAGCATGGCAGGTCCCTCAGTTCGAGTTCAGGCTGGACGCGAGCGTATTCGCGGCATCTACGGCAGAGACACGGGTCTGAGCCGCCTGCTCCCACTCGGCCATCGCGGTCTGCGCCGCTTCGGGCAAAGATTTCAATTCCGACAGCGCGCCGCTCAGATCGCCAGAGGCCAGAGCGGCCTGCGCACGCGACAGAACGGCATCGGGGTCATCCCCGTCCTGAGGGGTCACCGACCGCGCCCCTGTCTGACGCTGCAAAAAGGCGACAAGGCCAGTGCCTTTGTCCGCATCCCGCGCATCGGCCAGTGCCGTACGCGCCGCGGGCGCGAATGAGGCGCGGAGCGCTGGCAGCGTCTCGACCCCCTTGTCGGCGGGGCCGGACAAAGCATCCGGCACGGTCACACCGCCTGCTTGCAGTTCGGTCACCAGATCAGAATATGGCGCACCCGTATCCAACTGGCCATGCAGGCGCGACAGGATCGCGGCATTGGTCGCCGCAAGTGCTTCGGCCGAGGCTTTGGCCTCAAGTGCCTGGGCATCGGCCACCATCTTCTCAACCTCGGCCCGCTGTGCGGCCAGCGAGTCCCGTAGCTTCTTCAACTCAGCCTCAAAAGCGGCATTCGCCTCGGGTGAGGTGTTTTCGGCAATCGGGTTTTTTTCAAGCTCGGTCAATCGATCGGCCAAAGGCGCGATCTGACCGCTCAGCGCCGCGACACTGGACTTCATCGCGGTCAGGTCGGCATCAACCGGATCCAGCTTTTGCGACAGGGCCTGCACCTGATCTGACAGGCCAGAGACATCCGGCGCATCCGACAACGATTTTGTCAGGGCTGCGATCTGATCCGATTGATCAGCCAGTTTCGATTCCAGCGCGGCAATCGATTGCGCAGTGTCCGACCCGCCCGACGAGAACAGCCCGCCCTGCCCGGCCACAAAACCAAGTCCGGCGGCAATTACGCCGCCCAGCAGCGCCGGAACAAAACCGCCGCGTTTTTCGGGGGCCGGTTCGGCAGGCTTTTCTTGTGCCTGCGCCGGTTCAGCCGTATCCGCCGAAATCTCGGCTTCGGCTTCGGCTTCGGCTTCGGCTTCGGCTTCGGCTTCGGCTTCGGCTTCGGCTTCGGCTTCGGCTTCGGCTTCGGCTTCGGCTTCGGAAGTCAGGTCTTCGCTGGCGTCGTTCTGGTCAACAGCCGCGTCATCAGATTCGACAGTTGGATCGACAGTTGCGCCTTCGGCTACGTCGTCCGATTTCGGGGTTTCCACCGGTTCCTGATCGGTTTTCTTTTTGCCCGCCACCGTCACATTCCCCTTATCGATTCTAAAATCACCAGAACTACAGACTGGTTCAAGTTAATCTGCACCCGGCTCGCCCTCAACCCGCATCGCATGTTTCACAAGCTTTTTAACGGCTTTGCGCATTTTTACGGGCGTCGGCTCTTTGGCGATCTTCAGGCGCGTGTAGCCCAAGGATTTAAGGGGTTCCGCCGTTGCCTGGCTGATCGCGGCCAGCCAAAGGGGCGCGGTTCCGGCCCAGATGTCGGCAAATTGTCGCGCGGTCCGGGGTGAGAATATCGGCGCGATGATTGGCCGATCTGCGTTGCAAACCGCCAAAGCCTCGGCGCTCAGCGGTCGCAGATGTTGCTGGTAAACCGCCTGTTCCCGCGTTGTGACACCCAGTTCTGTCAAACGCTCGGCCACGTTTCCACGGCTGTGTTCGCCGCGCAGATGCAACAGCGGGCTGTGCGGCCGGATCTGTAGCAGGGCCGCCACCAGTTCCTCGGCCGTGCCGCCAACCATCTGCGCCGTCCAGCCTGCGCCTTTGGCGGTGCCGGTCGTGGTCGGACCCACACAATAGGCGGGCAGATCGCGTCTCACCCCCATCGATGCCGCCGCGTTCACCGCATTGGCTGACGAGAAGATAAGCCCCCGCACGTCGGATGTTGAAACCTGCACCGGCAGCGGTTTGATTTCCAGAATGGGGGAATGGATGACGGTCACCCGTGATCTGGTGCGGGTCGGCAGCTGCGCCACAAACCTCTCCGAGGCAGCGCGCGGGCGTGTCATCAACAAATACAACGATCGGCGCCTTTGGCCTTGGGATTGTTTGCATCCGCGCAGGGTGATACCCCGCTTGCCAATCATGATGCAACGGATCGTGCCAATGGTGCAAACACTTACCGTCCTTGGATTGGAAAGCAGCTGCGACGATACTGCGGCCGCCGTGGTGCGCCAGACAGAGGGCGCGCGGGCCGAGATTCTGTCCTCGGTCGTGCATGGCCAGACCGAGCTGCACAGCGCCTATGGCGGCGTCGTGCCCGAGATCGCGGCACGGGCCCATGCCGAGAAGCTGGACACCTGTGTGGTGCAGGCGCTTATGGCTGCGGGATTGGGTCTGGGCGACATGGACGCCATTGCCGTGACCGCTGGGCCGGGTCTGATCGGCGGGGTCATGTCCGGCGTGATGTGCGCAAAGGGAATCAGTGCGGCCACCGGTCTGCCGCTGATCGGCGTCAATCACCTGGCCGGGCATGCGCTGACCCCGCGCCTGACCGATGGCGTATCATTCCCCTATCTGATGCTGCTGGTCTCGGGCGGTCATTGCCAATACCTGATCGCCCATGGCCCCGAGGCGTTTACCCGCCTTGGCGGCACCATCGACGACGCTCCGGGAGAGGCATTCGACAAAACCGCCCGCTTGCTGGGCCTGCCGCAGCCCGGTGGTCCTTCGGTCGAGGCCGAGGCGCGCTCGGGCGATCCCAAGCGGTTCCGGTTTCCGCGCCCCCTGTTGGATCGGCCCGGATGTGACCTGTCTTTCTCGGGGCTCAAAACGGCGCTGATGCGGATGCGCGATCAGATCGTGGCGGAAAAAGGCGGGCTGACCCGACAGGACCGCGCTGATCTGTGCGCCGGGTTCCAACAGGCGGTTGTGGATACGCTGGCCGAGAAAACCCGTCGCGCGATTGGTCTGTATCTGGAACAAACCCCTGCCGATCCTGTGATCGCAGTGGCCGGGGGCGTGGCCGCAAATTCCGCCATTCGAGCCGCGTTAGAGACGGTATCTGCCGAGCAGGGGGTTTCATTCACCGCCCCGCCGCTGGCCTTGTGCACCGACAACGCGGCCATGATCGCCTATGCCGGGCTTGAACGCTTTCGCACCGGCGCGCGGGATGGTCTGGACCTGACCGCACATCCACGCTGGCCCTTGGATCAAACCAGCCCGGCGATGCTGGGCAGCGGTAAGAAAGGGGCCAAGGCATGAGCGTTTCGGTACTGGGCTCTGGCGCATTCGGAACCGCCCTTGCGATTTCTTTGGCAGGCAACGGGCCTGTCACCTTGTGGTCGCGCGACGCCGCACAAGCCCGTGCCATGCAGGAGACGCCCGAGAACGCACAACGCCTGCCCGGTGTGCCTTTACCGCCCCAGATCACGGTGACGGCGCAGATCGATCAGGCGTGCCAATCGGACTTGCTGTTGGTCTCGGTGCCTATGCAGCAGTTGCGTACGGCCTTGACCCAGCACCGAACGGCATTGGCGGGCAAAACCCTGGTCGCCTGCTGCAAAGGGATTGAACTGTCCACTGGGCTTGGCCCGGTGGCGGTGATCCGCGAAACCGTTCCGGATGCCCAACCAGCACTGCTGACCGGGCCCAGCTTTGCCGATGACATCGCGCGCGGCCTGCCTACGGCGCTGACATTGGCCTGTGCTGACGCCTTTACGGGCGAAGACCTGCAAGCCCGGCTGACCACCGCAAACCTGCGCCTTTACCGCACCACTGACACCACCGGGGCCGAGTTGGGCGGCGCGTTGAAAAACGTCATGGCCATCGGCTGCGGCGCCGCCATCGGGGCAGGGCTGGGCGACAGCGCACGGGCTGCCCTGATCACCCGCGGTTTTGCCGAGATGCAACGCTTTGCTGCCCGGCGCGGGGCGCAACCGGATACGTTGATGGGGCTGTCCGGGCTGGGCGATCTGGTGCTGACCTGTTCATCCGAACTGTCGCGAAACTATCGTTTTGGCCTGTGTTTGGGTCTGAATCAGCCGTTCGACAAGACCACAACCGTCGAAGGTGTCGCCACCGCCCGCGCCATGGCCAAGATCGCCAAGGCCGAGGGTCTGGACATGCCAATCAGCACAACGGTGGCGGAACTCAGCGACGGTGCCTACAGTGTATCTCAGGCGATTCAGTCCCTGCTGGGTCGGCCGCTTAAGGAGGAATAGAATGCTCATCGCCCTGATCGCCAAAGACAAAGCTGGCGCGCTGCAAACCCGTCTGGACAACCGCGCGGCCCACCTGGCCTATATCGAGGAAACCGGCGTCGTCTCGCAAGCCGGGCCACTGTTGGAGCAAGAGGACATGATCGGATCTCTGGTCATTCTGGATGTCGAGGACATGGCCGAGGCCAAAACCTGGGCTGAAAACGATCCCTATGCTTTGGCGGGGCTGTTCGAGTCGGTCGAGTTGATCCCCTGGAAAAGGGTGATCGGCTGATGGCGTATTGGCTGTTCAAATCCGAACCCTCGACCTGGAGCTGGGATCAGCAGGTCGCCAAGGGCAATGTGGGCGAAGAATGGGATGGCGTACGCAACTATCAGGCACGCAATTTCATGCGGCAGATGGCCGTGGGGGATCGCGGCTTTTTCTATCATTCGCAAAAGGACAAGGCGATTGTCGGTATCGTCGAGGTCTGCGCCGCAGCCCATCCCGACAGCACCACCGATGACGAACGCTGGGAATGCGTTGACATCAAGGCGGTGCGCCCGTTCGCCGAGCCCGTGACGCTGGATCAGATCAAAGCGGATGAGCGGTTGGCCGAGATGGTGCTGGTCAAAAACTCACGCCTGTCCGTGCAGCCTGTCAGCGATGCGGAATGGGTTACAATCTGTGCTCTGGGCGAAACCCAAGCGGATTGAACGTAAAAAAGGGAAGGCCCTGCACGGCGCAGAACCTTCCCTACCCCACGTGCTCCCTACTCACCACACGTGTATCGAAAATCTGGTTCTGACCGTCCTGGTCACTGGATTGACCATAGCCCGATCCGCGACCGCGTTTCAAACGGCAAGTCCTTAGAATCCAATTCAAATGCAAAACGCCCGCCTTGGGGACAGGCGGGCGTTCGTAATCGTATTGTCCGGGGATCAACCGTAAACGGATTCTTTCCCGAAATGCTTGGTCAGCATGTAATAGACGACCGCGCGGTATTTGTTGCGCTCGGACATGCCATAGGTCTCCATGGCCTTGTTGATCGCTTCCATCAGCTCGGGACCGTCGGACAGGCCCAGTTTCTTGATCAGGAAGTTGTTCTTGACGGTCTCAAGTTCACCTTCCTGGCTGGCCGCCACTGTCGACGCATCCGCGTCATAGATCGCCGGACCGCAACCGATGGTGACCTTTGTCAGCAGGTCCATATCGGGGTCCATCCCACATTTGCCTTTCAGATCTTCAGCGTATTTGGCGATCAAATCGTCGCGTTTGCCCATGTCCCATTCTCCTTAATCCGTTGTCACGGCACTTTTCACCGATGCCCGAGAGACTAGCCTTGCAATGAGATTTCCCAAAAGGGAAAAATCACAAGGTTTCCCCCTAGGCCGAACTTTGCGGAACGCCGCGAATTGATTTTCGTGAATTTTTTATTTAACCTTTTTGTTAATTACGAATCCCGGAGGTCCTGATGCCCGTTTCCCTACCCAATGAAACCACCGCATATCGATCCGCTCGTAACGCGCTTCTGTCCGCCGAGCGGGACCTGAGAGCAAAGGTTGAAGAGGTCGCGGCCTTGCGCCGTGCTCTGCCTGTCGGGGGCAAGATCCCAAACGATTACGCGTTCCGAGAACTTACCGGCGAGGCCGCACCGATGTCGTCGCTGTTTAGCGACAAGGATACGCTGATCATCTATTCGCTGATGTACGGACCGGATGCGGAACGCCCTTGCCCGATGTGCTCGGCCTTTCTGGATGGGTTGAACTCTCAGATCCATCATCTGGCGCAAAAGGCATCGGTTGCGGTGGTGGCGCAGAACACGCCCGAAAAACTGTTGTCCCTCAAAGACAAGATGGGTTGGAATGCGCTCCCGTTATATTCCGCGCTTGGGACGCGGTACCAGAGCGACTATCTGGCCGAGACCGACGGGGGTGACCAGCTTCCCATCCTGAATGTCTTTCAGCGCCTTTCGGACGGCATTCACCATTTCTGGAGTTCCGAGCTGTTCTTTGAACCCAGCGATTGGCATCCCCGGCATGTGGATGCGGCATGGCCATTGTGGAATGTTCTGGATTTCACACCGCAGGGCCGCGAAGATTTCATGCCCTCCCTACGCTGAAACGGCGCGCTCGGCTATCGGCAATAGCCCCAGCCGGGCCCCTGAAGGTGAAAATGATCGGCATGCAAGCGGTTGAAATCAGGGCCCAGCACCACGCGAAACCAATCACATGCGCCGCGCCCGATCTGACGCAGAAAATCGGCCTCGGGGCCGGGTTCGGTCCAGTCGTCCAACAGGTTCAGCGCCCGTCCGTCGGCCAGGGTAACGCCTATGATGTCGATCGAATCCGCCGTGGCATGGCTGCTCCACCCGCTGTTTTCACCTTGGGCGGTGCGCATGCGGCGGCAGTTATAGCTGCCCAGATGGCGCAGGGACCGGACTGTGGTGCCCAGAATCTCCTGCGCGGCTGGCTGGACCACGTGATGTTCCCACATCGCCAGACGCAGGGCGGTGGTGCAGCGTGTCTCAACAAGCGCGACCTTGGCTGAGGTCAGTTGCGACAACGCGCCCCGACCGGCAATGCCGCAATTCTGATCAACGACCAGATCCTCCATCGGTTCAAACGCCGCGCCCGCGTCGGACAGGGCCGCCCGGCACTGCGCCTCATCCGCCAGCGCCCGGCTCAATTGGTATCTGGTAACTGGTGTGACCCGGGCTTTCACGGCCAGATCCCGCATCGGATTCCAATGCGATGGAACAGGCGATTGCGGATGGGACAGCAACAGATACCCGCCCGAACCAACAAGAAATAGAAATACGATGATCGAAAAGAAAGACGCCGCCAGATACGAAATCCGGCGGCGTCCTGTGCGTTTGCTCATACCCGATCCGCGATCAGTAGCGGTAATGCTCGGGCTTATAGGGGCCTTCCGGCGCAACACCGATATAGGCCGCTTGTTCATTGTCCATCTTGGTCAGCTTCACACCGATGCGGTCCAGATGCAGGCGCGCGACTTTCTCATCCAGATGCTTGGGCAGGATGTAGACCTTGTTTTCGTACTGGTCGCCTTTGGTGAACAGCTCGATCTGCGCCAGGACCTGGTTGGTGAAGGACGCCGACATCACGAAAGACGGGTGCCCGGTGGCGTTGCCGAGGTTCAGCAGGCGACCTTCGGACAGCAGGATGATACGGTTGCCCGAGGGCATCTCGATCATGTCCACCTGTTCCTTGATGTTGGTCCATTTGTGGTTCTTCAGGCTGGCCACCTGAATTTCATTGTCGAAATGGCCGATATTGCCGACGATGGCCATGTCCTTCATCGCGCGCATATGCTCGATGCGGATCACGTCCTTGTTGCCGGTGGTGGTGATGAAGATATCCGCGCTTTCGACTTCGTCTTCCAGCAGGGTCACTTCGAACCCGTCCATCGCGGCTTGCAGCGCGCAGATCGGATCAACTTCGGTGACTTTCACACGGGCACCTGCGCCACGCAGCGAAGCCGCCGAGCCTTTGCCCACGTCGCCATAGCCGCACACAACAGCAACCTTACCAGCCATCATGGTGTCGGTGGCGCGGCGGATGCCGTCAACCAGCGATTCCTTGCAGCCATATTTGTTGTCGAACTTCGACTTGGTGACACTGTCATTCACGTTGATCGCCGGGAACGGCAGGTGGCCGTCTTTCACCAGCTGGTACAGACGATTCACGCCGGTAGTGGTTTCCTCAGAGACGCCCTGAATCTGGTCGCGCATCTTGGTGAACCAGCCGGGGCTTGCCGCCATACGCTTGGCGATCTGCTTCTTGATCACCTCTTCCTCTTCCGAACCCGGAACGGGGATGATGTCCTCACCCGCTTCGGCGCGGGCGCCCAGCAGGATATAAAGCGTCGCGTCGCCGCCATCGTCCAGGATCATGTTGGGGCCGTCTTCGAACAGGAAGGATTTGTCCAGATAATCCCAGTGTTCTTCCAGCGTTTGACCCTTGATGGCAAAGACCGGAACACCAGCCTCGGCAATCGCTGCCGCCGCATGGTCCTGGGTCGAGAAGATGTTGCACGAGGCCCAGCGCACATCCGCGCCAAGTGCTGTCAGCGTTTCGATCAGAACGGCTGTCTGGATGGTCATGTGCAGCGAACCGACGATGCGCGCGCCCGACAATGGCTTGCTGTCGCCATATTCCGCACGCAAGGACATCAGCCCCGGCATTTCGGTTTCGGCGATATCCAGTTCCTTGCGGCCAAACCCGGCCAGCGAAATGTCTTTAACGATATAGTCCCCGGCCATCTGGCGCTCCATTTTTCCGGTCAATCACACTTGGCTGCCCCTAACATCCCTTGGGGCAGGTGGCAATGTGGATGTCCGAAAACGGAGTGTTACGCCAGTTTTATCAGCTTGGCGTGCCGTCAACTTTGACTTTCGGGATCGCTTCGAAAAAATCGGTGCCAACGGCGACAATACAGGAAATGCCGTTCGCCTGGGTCACCAAAACGGTATAACTGCCCGTTTCTTTTGAGGTCCAAACCTCCATGACCGACTGCGCGCCGCGTGTTTTCTGCAAACCGCCAAAAGCCAACTCTTCCGAGTAACTATCCTGCAGCTTGGCAATCACATGCTCGCGCTCTGCACAGGTGCGGGCAAGGGCGGGCGGGGCCGTGGCGGCCATGCCAAAAGTCAGGGCAATTGCAAATAAACGCTTGAACATAACTTGCTCCTTTCACTTCGCGTTGCATTTGTGAGAGGCGCACACCGGGAGAAGCGTGTGCCCCCCTCGGTTTTTATGTCGGGATCGAGTGGTGATGTTTCAAAGCACGAACGCTCAAGAAAACGTTGGCAGCAAGTGATCCTGACAGGTACATCATAGCAGAAAAATACGATTTTAATGTGTCCCACTTCACAAGGCATGGCAGAATGGCAACACAACCCCGAGCATGGCAGAGGATGCTGTCAGGCCGCAGGCTGGACCTGCTGGACCCGACACCGGTGGATATCGAGATCGAAGATATCGCGCATGGTCTGGCCTTTGTGGCGCGTTGGAACGGGCAGACAAACGGCGATTTCGCCTATTCCGTGGCCGAACATTCCTTGCTGGTCGAAGAGATTTTTGGCCGTATCGCCCCCAAAGCGCCCGCGAAATGGCGACTTGCAGCCCTGTTACACGACGCGCCGGAATATGTGATCGGCGACATGATCTCACCCGTCAAATCCGCCGTCGGCCCGGACTATGGCGCGCTGGATGACCGGTTGGCAGCAGCCATCCACATCCGGTTCGGGTTGCCGGCAGAGGTGCCGAAAACGGTGAAACGGCAGATCAAGAAAGCCGACAAGATCAGCGCCTGGATGGAGGCCACCCAGATCGCGGGGTTTTCCGAGGCTGAGGCGACGAAGTTCTTCGGTCGCCCGGATCGGGCGGTGACGGAGGGGCTGACGATCACGCTAAGACCGCCGGTTGAGGTAAGAGAAGCGTATGTGGCACGGCATAGCGCGTTGCTTGAGAGATAGTAGGAAGTTTCGAGATGAATAGGCTGTGTTTCACAGTGATTTTATTGTGCTGCCTTGCACTTACGGCATCTGCATCTCCAGAAGACGATGCGAAATATATCGCTAGCCAACGGTTTCTAGAAGAAGAACTTCGCACGATGAGAACCAATGCTTCAAAGTATTATGTTAGGTACCTCGATAGTCTGTTGAGAAACCACAGCATAAGAGTAAGAGATGCCGAGCGCCTCGAAATCCTTGTTCCTAATGAAATCACAGATGTTGCCATCGACGAGCAGCTTGACGATTTTGCGAAATCATATCTTAAGACATTCGATGCACAGCAATTAACCGAGATCAAATCCTTTTACCAAACCGGTGTCTGGCAAAAACTAAGAAGACTTAGTTACAAGGAGTGTAAGGCAGAGGCGGCAGACAGAATTGTTATTTCTCCTCTGGCTTGGGGATATGAAGAAACTAAAATCCGCCATTTTCTTTCACCTCAAGAGTTCAGGGATTTTCGATACTTCTTCGAAAGCGAAACCGGAAAGGCCTTCGGCGCGAGTTCTGAGCACCAAGTTTCTTGTGGTGATGGACTTATGACGACGGGCGTGTTTTCTCTACGAAGCGGTGAGGCGGCAATAAGAACAGAGTTTGTACTCAGCGCGCTCAAAACAAAGGGGCTTTTCTGGTTCTCCAACCCAATAGCTCGCAAGGATTTTATTGCAAAACTCGAGAGCGAGATAAAACACTAGTTGATCAAAAAGCGCGCTCAAGAGACAATAATCACCTACGACTACACGCCGCCAAATTCCACTACTATGTCCTGCATGCATTCTCAGACGTCGCGCCGTCTCGAACAAGCTGTGCCCATATCAGGTAGTCAAACACTTCGTTATCTTCCCCTTCTGGCCCGGCTATTGTCCTATTTGTGTAACAAAGAACCGGCGAAATCTTGCCACGAGCTGACAGACCTCTTTTCACAACACATCTGATCCCCCTAAAACTCACGTGTCTTCGAATGGACAGTGAAGATTCTTGAGCACCGGCACACGCAAAACAGACACGACTTGGCCGCGCTTGTCCGGCGCAGCCCGAACCGCAATTGCGGTGGGACTTTTGAGTCTGGTCTCTGCCTGCGCCCATGGTCCAAGCGATGAACAGCTCGATCCGGAACGTCAGTCAATGGCGCTGCGCGAGGTCTCGCAAAAGCAGTCTCGGGGGCAGAGGGTGTGGTGCGTGCCCTATGCGCGCGACCTCAGCGGTATCGAAATTCGCGGCAACGCCAAGGACTGGTGGGGCAAGGCGCGCAGTGGTTTCGCGCGGGGCAATGAACCGGTTGTCGGTTCGGTCATGTCGTTTCGGGCAACCCGCGGGATGCCGCTGGGCCACGTGGCAGTTGTGTCCGATGTTGTGACCGAGCGGGAAGTCATCGTGAACCACGCCAACTGGCACCGCAACAAGGTGTCGTTGAAGATGGGCGTGAGGGATGTGTCCAAAAACAACGACTGGACGCTGGTTCGGGTCGAAAGCCTTCCGGGTCAGTATGGCAGTTTGTACCCGGTGAACGGGTTCATCTATCCGAAGTCTGGCGAGTAGTCTTAAAGACTACCCTTTGAACAGACCAGTCAAAGCTCTGCTTTTTACCGAGGGCTACGCTTCGCCAAAATCCGCTGCAACGTCCGGCGGTGCATGTTCAGCCGCCGTGCGGTTTCCGAGACATTCCGGTCGCACAGCTCATAGACCCGCTGGATATGCTCCCACCGCACGCGGTCGGCGCTCATGGGGTTTTCCGGCGGCGGGGGCAGTTCATCACCCTTGGCCAGCAGCGCGTTGGTGATGTCGGTGGCGTCGGCGGGCTTTGACAGGTAATCCGTCGCGCCGATCTTCACAGCCGCCACGGCGGTTGCAATCGCACCATAGCCGGTCAGTACAACAACCCGGCTGTCGGGGCGTTTTTCACGCAGAACCTCGACCACATCCAGACCATTGCCATCCTCGAGCCGCAGATCGACAACTGCATAGGCGGGCGGACGGGCGGTAGAGATCGCGCGACCTGCGGCGACGGAACCGGCAGTTTCAACCTCGAACCCGCGCTTTTCCATGGCCTTGGCCAGACGTCTCAGAAACGGCTCGTCATCATCCACCAGAAGCAGGGATTTGTCAGGGCCGATATCAAGCTGAGAACTGTCTGCCATTCTTGGGTCTTTCCGCTATGTCATGCCGTTGGCTTGAACAAGAGTAATAGCAGCGCGGGAACAAAGGTCAAACAACCTTGTCAGGACGCGCCTTGATCGAGGAAACAGCCAACCTTGTCGGCCATCTGCTGGGCGGTGTCGTCGCGCTTGAAGAACTCCAGAAACCCATCCTCGGGCGTCACCAGATAGGTGAATGTCGAATGATCGACCAGATAGTATTCATCGCTTTTGTCATGGGCCTTGTAATAGGTCTTGTAGGCCTGACTGGCGGCCTTGACCTGTTCGGGCGATCCCGTCAGCGCGATGGTTTTGCCACCCAGGTTGAAGGCATAGTCGCCGACCACCTCGGGCGTGTCCCGATCCGGATCGATCGAGATGAACAGGGGCGTCGTGGAATACCCGCGCCCGGCCAGAATATCGACCGCCTCGGCGTTGCGGGACATATCGAACGGGCAGACATCGGGGCAAAAGGTATAGCCGAAATAAACCAGCGTCGGTTCGGTGATCACATCTGCGTCAGTTACCGTCTCGCCCTTGCCGTTAATCAGCTCGAACGGCCCGCCAATGGCCGCTGTACCCCCGGCGATCTGACTGGACCGGCATTGCGCGAACTTGTCGTCCGAGCCCGACCCTTGCGTCAAAAGCCACATGGCCCCAAGGCCAATAGCCAGAACAACGGTTGCGAGAACAGCATACAGGCGGGTCATGGCGATTATCCGTGCGCAAGGGGTTGTTGATCGTTTCGGCCGGGACACCTATCAAGATGATCAGCCGATGCAACAGGACATAATCGACCGATGGCAGATTCCAACCAGACGTTTTGGCGCGGCCAGGAGCGCAGCAGCTGGATCCGGCTGCGCACGCTGATCCTGTTGCGCTGGGTGGCCATCGTGGGGCAGATCACCGCGATCACCGTGGCCCAGCAAACCTATCACGTGCAGCTTGAGGTTGGGCTGTGCTATCTGGCCATCGGTGTTTCGGTCATGGGCAATCTGACCGCGATTTTCCTGTTCCCGCAGAACAAGCGCCTGACCGAATTCGAAAACTTCCTGATGGTGCTGTTCGACCTGATGCAACTGGCGTTTCTGCTGTACCTGACCGGCGGTCTGAACAATCCGTTTGCCCTGCTGTTGCTGGGGCCCGTCACGATCTCGGCCAATGTCATGAGCACGCGGTCCACTTTGATCGTTGGTGGCGTTGCCATCATTCTGGCCACCCTGCTGGCCGAATTTCACCTGCCCCTGCGCACCGATATCGGGCTGATTCTGCGCATTCCGGATATTCTTCTGTTCGGCAACTGGGCCGCGATCCTGATCGCCATCGTGTTCATCGGCGCTTATTCGCACCGCGTCAGTTCCGAGGTGCAATCCATGTCCGAGGCGCTGTCGGCCACCCATATGGCCCTGGCGCGTGAGCAGAAGCTGACCGATCTGGGCGGTGTGGTTGCCGCTGCCGCACACGAATTAGGGACGCCTCTGGCCACGATCAAACTGACCAGTTCCGAGTTGATCGAAGAGCTGGATGACCGACCCGACCTGAAAGAAGACGCCGCGTTGATCCGCGAACAGGCCGACCGCTGCCGCGATATCCTGCGCGATATGGGCCGAGCCGGGAAGGATGACCTGCATCTGCGGCAGGCGCCGATCTCGACCGTGGTGCATGAGGCCGCGGAACCGCATATCGAGCGCGGCAAGATGGTTCACTTCGCCGAAGGCCCGGCACAGGATGGGGACGTGCAACAGCCCTCGATCCTGCGCAAACCCGAGATCATTCATGGCCTGCGCAACCTGATCCAGAACGCAGTGGATTTCTCGCGCGCCAATGTCTGGGTCGAGGCGCATTGGACCACGGATCAGATCACCGTCAGCATCATGGATGACGGTCGCGGCTACCCCTCGCACCTGATTGGGCGGATCGGGGATCCGTTCATGCGCCGTCGCCGGGCCGAGACCGATCAGCGCGCCCGCCCGGAATACGAAGGGATGGGGCTGGGCCTGTTCATCGCCAAGACCCTGCTGGAACGCAGCGGGGCCGAACTGGAATTTGCCAACGGATCGGACCCCTATCAGCACCTGTCCGACAACCCAGCCCACAAGGGTGCGATTGTGCGAGTGTCCTGGCCGCGCAAGCTGATTGACGCGCAAAAGGGCGACACGCCGGTGCCCTCGGGCAGCAACCAGCACATCCAGGTCTGAATTAACAGACCGTTAACCAATCAGAGCCATAGTCTGATCCCAGCATTTGTTCCGGCATGGGGTTTTCTATGGCTGACTGGATCATCCTGGCCACAATCAGCCTTGTATCGTGCTGTCTGGCCATTCAATGGCTGCTTCCGCGCCGCGCGCGCCGGGATGACAGCTATGGGATGTTTTCGAACGCCTCGCTGTTTGACGCGGTGTTTCTGTTCGACGGGGACCGGCTGATCAGCCATTCCGATATCGCGCTGGCAGGGTTCGAGCAGGTGGGAGATTGGGACGGGCTGCGCCGCTTGTTGCAGCGGGACTTCCCCAACTTTCCGGAAACGCCGGATATCGTGCGCGATCAGGGAAGTCTGGTGGTCTCTGCCATCGATTGCACGGTTGAACGAGAGGTTCTGTGCGAATGGATCGACGGAATCGTACGGGTGCAATTGCACGAACCTGCGAAATCATCCGAAAGCCAACTGCGCGATCCGAACGATCCGATCCGTCTGGCGATGGATCAGGCCCCCTATCCGGTCTGGCTTTGGGGCCACAAAAACCGGGTTACGTGGTGCAACGCCGCTTATATCGCGCTGGCCCGCAAGGCGCGCGGTCAGGACGTGGATCTGACTGCGCCACTGTTTCCGACCCAAAAGGGTGACCCAAGACCTGCCGGGAAAACCCGCATCCCGATTGATGTTGTCGGCAGCGACAGTCAGTTATGGTTCGACCTGACCCAGATCGAACATGACGAGGGCTGCCTGTGCTATGCCATGGACGTCAACGCGATTGTCGAGGCGGAAACCGCCCAGCGCAAATTCGTGCAGACGATGACCAAGACCTTTGCTCAGCTGTCCATCGGTCTGGCCATCTTTGACCGCAACCGTCAGCTGGCCCTGTTCAACCCGGCCCTGATCGACCTGACCACCCTGCCCCCGGATTTCCTAAGCTGCCGTCCCAGCCTGTCCAGTTTCTTTGACCGGCTGCGGGATCAGCATATGATGCCGGAACCCAAAAATTACCGGTCTTGGCGCAAGCAGATGAACGATCTGCTCGAGGCGGCAGAGGATGGGAATTATCAGGAAACCTGGTCGCTGCCGTCCGGCTCGGTCTATTCCGTCAGCGGCCGTCCACACCCCGATGGGGCCGTCGCCTTTCTGTTCGAAGATATTACAGCCGAAATCACCCTGACCCGCCGGTTCCGTGCGGAAATGGACCTGATGCAATCGATTCTGGACAAGCTGGCAGATGCCATTGCCGTCTTTGCGGATGATGGCACGCTGGCGCTGACCAACTACGCCTATCAAAAGCTTTGGGGCGATGCCGAGGATGCAGGATTCCACAGCGACTCGGTCATGGATGTGACCCGCAAATGGCAGGAGCGTTGTGTTGCCACGCCCATTCTGGGCGAGATCCGCGATTTCGTTGAAATGCGCGACAACCGGGCCGAATGGTCAGCTGAGATCGGGATGCGCGACGGCACCAAACTGGAGTGCACGGTGACCCCAATGCAGAACGGCGCGACCATTGTGCGCTTTGCCTGTGACGCCGCCGTGCTGGACCGAACTCCAATCCAGCAAATCAGCGCCTGAACCGGGTTGCAGCCGCGCGGGCGCGAGGCCATTGTGGCGCCATGACGATGCCGCCTGTTTCCCTTACCCTGACATCCCCGGACGACACCGCCGATTTTGCCACCCGATTGGGCAACACCCTCGGCCCCGGCGATATTGTGCTGCTTGAAGGGCCCATCGGCAGCGGTAAGACGCATTTCGCCCGCAGCCTGATCCAGTCGCTGATGCAGGTGCCCGAGGATGTGCCCTCACCCACATTCACTCTAGTTCAGGCCTATGACACGCAAGCCGGTGAGGTCTGGCATTGCGATCTCTACCGGCTGAGCATGGTCGAAGAGGTCGAAGAACTGGGCCTGATCGACGCGTTTGAAACCGCGATCTGCTTGGTTGAATGGCCCGATAAACTGGGTCCTCTGACGCCGCAATCTGCGTTAAGTCTTGTGTTCGAAACAGACCCTAACGCGGAAGAAACCCGCCACCTGACGCTTAAATGGTCCGACCCGAAATGGTCGCAAAAACTGGAGACGACCACATGACCAACCGGGCCATACTGACCGAGGCGCTGATCGCGCAGACCCCATGGGCCGGGGCCCGCCGCGCGCCTCTGGCCGGGGACGCGTCGAACCGCAGCTATGAGCGTCTGACCGATCACGCGACCGGCCGCACCGCCGTTCTGATGGATGCGCCGCCCGAAAAGGGCGAAGACGTCAACGCGTTTGTGCGGGTTGCAGAATACCTGCGCTCGGTCGGGTTGAACGTCCCCGAGATCTACGCCGAAGACGCCGAATTTGGCATTCTGCTGCTGGAGGATCTGGGCGATGACCTGTTCGCCCGCGTTCTGGACAAAGACCCCGGCAAGGAACGCGCGCTGTATGAGGCCGCGACCGATGTGCTGCTTCACCTGCACAATGCGCCCTCGCTGTCTTTACCGTCCTACGACCCGGCGCTGATGACCGAGCTGTCATCGCTGTCCTTCACGAAATATGCCCAGGGCATTCTGGGGCACCACGACACCGACGCGCTGGCCCGGTTCGAAAGCCGGTTTTCCGATATTCTGCACCGTGAAACCTCAGGCACAAAGGTGGTGGTTCTGCGCGATTATCACGCCGAAAACCTGATCTGGATGCCGGATCGTAACGGGGTGCAGCGGGTCGGCTTGCTGGACTTCCAACTCGCGATGCTGGGGCACCCGGCCTATGATCTGGTGTCCTTGCTGCAGGATGTCCGCCGGTCGGTTTCGGTGGGGACCGAGATGCAGATGATCAACCGCTATGTTGCGGCCTCGGGCATGAATGATCACGATTTCCGAACCGCTTACAGCGTTCTGGGCGCACAACGGAACCTGCGTATTCTGGGCGGGTTTGCGCGATTGGCCACGGATTATGGAAAACGACATTACATTGACCTGATCCCTGCGACATGGTCGCACCTGATGCGCGATCTGGAACATCCTGCCCTGCTTTCCGTGGCAGATGTAGTGCGGGAGGCGCTGCCCGAGCCGACCCCTGAAAATCTGGCGAGGCTGAGGGCGGTATGACCAACGCTCCGACCGCGGTCATGATGTTTGCCGCCGGGTTTGGAACCCGCATGGGCGCGTTGACCAAAGACCGGCCCAAACCCTTGATCGAAGTGGCAGGGAAACCTCTGATCGATCACGCTTTGGACCATGTGGCAGGTTTAAATCCCGAACGCGTGGTCGTAAACCTGCACTACCATGCCGATCAGCTTGCGGCGCATCTTACGCCCAAGGGGGTGCTGCTATCGCGGGAAGAGCCCGAGATTCTGGAAACCGGTGGCGGGTTGCGTGCCGCCTTGCCCCTGCTGGCGTCAAACCCGGTCTTCACCTTGAACACCGACGCGGTCTGGGCCGGGCCGAACCCATTGACCTTGCTGCAAAACGTGTGGGATCCGCAAAGGATGGATGCCCTGCTGATGTGCATCCCCATTGCCCACACGGTGGGTCACAGCGGCACCGGCGATTTCACTGCAGATGCCGAAGGCCGGATCACGCGCGGGCCGGGCCTGGTTTATGGTGGCGCGCAGATCATCAAAACGGATCGCTTGGCAGAATTTTCGGAACAGGCGTTCTCTCTCAACCTGCTTTGGAACCGGATGCAGGACCAAAATCGGCTGTTTGCAACCGAATACCCCGGTCGATGGTGCGATGTCGGACGACCCGAGGGGATTGCCCTGGCCGAAGGGTTGCTGGCCGATGTTTAAACCCAGCGCCCTGCCCCGCGTATTCGCCGTTCCGCCCGGCACCGACTTTCCCAAGGCGCTGGTCGACGGGCTGCACCAACGCAGCGATGGCCCGCCCGAGGCGCTGGCGCGGGTGCAACTGGTGGTCAATACCCGCCGCATGGCGCGCCGCGTGCGGGACCTGTTCGATCAGGGCCCGCCCTGCCTGCTGCCCCGGCTGTCTCTGGTCACCGATCTGGGGGAAAGCGTCGATCTGGCGCAAATCCCGCCCGCCATTCCGCCCCTGCGGCGGCGGTTGGAACTGACGCAGCTGATCTCGAAACTGTTAGAACAACAGCCCGATCTGGCCGCGCGCGCCTCACTGTTTGATCTGTCCGACAGTCTGGCGGCGCTGATTGATGAGATGCAGGGCGAAGGTGTCTCACCCGACGCGATCCGGCAATTGGATGTCAGCGACATGTCTGGCCATTGGGCGCGGGCACAGGCGTTTATCGGCATCGCCGATCATTTTGTCGATGCAGGCGATCAGGCGATGGATGCGCAGGCCCGCCAACGTCGTGTGGTCGAGAACCTGATTGCCCGCTGGCAGGGCGCGCCGCCTCAGCATCCCGTAATCCTGGCCGGATCGACCGGATCGCGCGGTACAACGCTGATGCTGATGCAGGCCGTTGCGCGCTTGCCGCAGGGCGCGTTGATCTTGCCGGGTTATGATTTTGACCAGCCGGATGCCGTTTGGGATCGTCTGGATGAGGCGCTGACCTCAGAGGATCATCCGCAATACCGCTTCCGCAAGCTGATGCACGCGCTGGAACTGACCCCCGATCAGATTCAGCCCTGGACGGACAAGCAACCACCGTCACCCGCGCGTAACCGGTTGGTTTCGCTGGCTTTGCGCCCTGCCCCGATCACCGACGCCTGGATGTCCGAAGGCCCGCAACTGGCGGATCTGGACCTTGCGACCAAGGACCTGACACTGATCGAGGCGGACTCGCCCCGGTCCGAAGCGCTGGCCATCGCCCTGCGACTGCGGCAAGCGGCTGAAACCGGCCAGACCGCCGCCCTGATCACGCCGGATCGGATGCTGACCCGACAGGTCAGTGCGGCGCTGGACCGTTGGAACATCCTGCCCGATGACAGCGCAGGCCTGCCCTTGCAACTGTCGCCTCCGGGCCGGTTTCTGCGCCATGTCGCGGGGTTGTATGCCCGTCGGCTGGATGGTGAGGCTTTGCTGACCCTGCTGAAACACCCGCTTTGCCATGACGGAGCTGAGCGTGGCGCGCATCTGCTGCACACCCGCGATCTGGAACTGGATCTGCGCCGCTATGGCGCCCCGTTTCCCGATCATGTCAGCCTGACGGCCTCGGCCATTCGCACCGACGCGCCTGCGGATTGGCTGAACTGGGTCGGAGCGCATTTCTGTGATCAGCAAGTCACCGGTGAGCGCCCGCTGACCGAATGGGTTGACCGCTTGCGGCCTCTGGCCGAAGCCATTTCAGCCGGCAGTGCAGGCGAACAAGGCACGCTCTGGGACAAAAACGCGGGGCAAAAGGCGCTGGCCGTTTTGACCGCCCTGCAGGATGAGGCGCACCATGGCGGGCCCATGACCGCCCATGATTTCGCCGACTTACTTGGTGCGCTTTTGGCCGGGGAAGAGGTCCGCGACCGCGACGCCCCGCATCCCAACATCATGATCTGGGGAACGCTTGAGGCCCGCGTGCAGGGGGCCGATCTGCTGATTCTGGGCGGCCTGAATGAAGGTAGCTGGCCCGAGGCCCCTGCGCCTGACCCCTGGCTGAACCGTCAGATGCGCGACAAGGCGGGGCTGTTGCTGCCAGAACGCCGGATCGGCCTTTCGGCGCATGATTTCCAGCAGGCCATCGGCGCGACCGAGGTCTGCCTGACCCGCGCCACCCGCTCGGACGATGCGGAAACTGTGCCGTCGCGGTGGCTGAACCGCCTGACCAACCTGCTGCAGGGTTTGCCCGATCAGGGAGGCCGAGAGGCTCTGAAAGACATGCGCGCGCGCGGTCAAACGTACCTGAGTTGGGCGAAAGCGCTGGAACAGGCCCCCCGGATCGATGCGGCGCACCGCCCGTCCCCACGCCCTCCGGTCGCGGCGCGGCCCCGGCGTCTGTCGGTGACCGAAATCAAGCGGCTGATCCGCGATCCGTACTCGATCTACGCCAAGCATGTGCTGCGCCTGAAACCGCTGGACCCGTTGGTGCAGGCCCCAGATGCCTTGTTGCGCGGGATCGTGATCCACGAAATCCTCGAACATTTTGTCAAGGACAGCGTGTTGGATACCGCCTTGCTGACCCGCGAGAATTTCCTGAAACGCGCACATGATCTGCTGGAAACCCATGTCGCCTGGCCGACCGCGCGCAAATTATGGCTGGCGCGGCTGGAACGGATTGCCGACGCTTTCCTGCCCGCCGAAACCGCGCGCCGGGGCGATGGCGGGCCGGTGGCCTTTGAGGCCGCGATGAAGCTGGTGCTTGCGCCGTTGGATTTCACCATTGTCGGGCGCGCCGATCGGATCGACCGCAACAGCCGGGGCGCGCTGCGGATTATCGATTACAAAACCGGCGCGCCACCGAGCGAAAGCCAGCAGGCCAAGTTCGACAAACAGCTGTTGATCGAGTCCGCCATGGCCGAGCAGGGTGCCATCGAAGGGATCGACCCCGTCAGCGTGGCCGAGGCGATCTTTATCGGCATGGGCGGCAGTTACAAAGAGGTCGCCGCACCGCTGAACAAGGAACCCGCAGACAAGGTGTTGGCTGAGTTGAAAGAGCTTGTTTCGGCCTATTTAGAGCCTGATCAGGGCTTTTCCTCTCGCCGGATGCTGCACAAGGACACCGACATTGGCGACTATGACCATCTGGCCCGGTTCGGCGAATGGGATCGCACCGCCGAAACCCGCCCCGAGGACTTGACATGACCCCTCGCAACGACGCGACCGAGCGGCAGGTGCAGGCCGCGCGCCCCGATGCTTCGACCTGGCTGGCGGCCAATGCGGGGTCGGGCAAAACGCGGGTGTTGACCGACCGCGTGGCGCGGTTGTTACTGGACGGGGTGCAGCCCCAACACATCCTGTGTCTGACCTATACCAAAGCCGCCGCCAGCGAGATGCAGAACCGGTTGTTCAAACGGCTGGGCGAATGGGCGATGCTGGGCGACGCATCGCTGTTGCAACAACTGACCGATTTGGGGGTCAAAGGTATCATCGATCCCAACCGGCTGGCGCAGGCACGCACGCTTTTTGCGCGCGCGATTGAAACGCCGGGCGGGCTGAAAATCCAGACCATTCACTCGTTCTGCGCCTCGCTGCTGCGCCGTTTCCCGTTGGAAGCCGGGGTCAGCCCGCAATTCGCCGAGATGGAAGACCGGGCCGCCGCCTTGTTGCGCGAAGAAATCATTGAGGATTTCGCCGAAGGCCCCCAAGCCGGGTTGATCGAGGATGTTGTACGGTTCGTCACCGATACAGATTTTGACAAGGTGACAGCAGCGGTTGCGCAACGGCGCAACCTGTTCGCACAGCCGTTACAACACACCGACCTGTTGCAGCGTTTTGGGCTGTCCGAAGGGTTCGACGAAGACCAGTTGCTGGCCCGGGTGTTTCTGGGTGGCGAGGTCGAGTTGATTCAATCCATGTTGCCCGCGCTGATCGAAAGCGGCGGCAACAACGCCAAGGCGGCGGCGAAACTCTCTGGCTTCACCGAGGCGCGGTTGACACATCTGCCCATGCTTGAGGCTGTGTTTCTGACCGGCAAAGGCGCAAAAGAACCCTTTACCGCCAAGATCAACGGCTTCCCGACCAAGGCCCTGCGCGAAGGCGCGCTGGCTGACCGGATGCCGCAACTCGAAGCGTTGATGTTGCGGGTCGAGGCCGCGCGCGAACAGCGCCTCGCACTGGTGGCCTCGCAGAAAACGGCCGTTCTGCATCGCTTTGCCGCCGCTTTCCTGCCGGAATACGAGCGGCGCAAGCAGCTGCGCGGTTGGCTGGATTTCGACGACCTGATCCTGCGCGCACGACAGGTTTTGAACGACCCGGCGGTGGCCGAATGGGTGCTGTACCGACTCGATGGTGGCATCGACCATATTCTGGTGGATGAGGCGCAGGATACCAGCCCGGATCAATGGGATGTGGTCGAGAAGCTGGCTCAGGAATTCACCAGCGGGGAGGGGGCCCGATCCGGAGTCGAACGCACGATTTTCGTGGTCGGGGACAAGAAACAGTCGATCTACTCGTTTCAGGGCGCGGACCCGCAAGCCTTTGATCGGATGCAGGCTGAGTTTGGGCGAAAGCTGACAGAATCAGGCTCTAAACTTTGGGATTCTACGCTGGAATACTCGTTCCGATCCTCCAGCGCGATCCTGTCGCTGGTCGATATTCTGTTCGAAAACCGCACCGATGCGGGGTTTCACAAGGACAGCCAACACCGCGCGTTCAAGGCGGATCTGCCGGGGCGCGTCGATCTGTGGCCGGTGGTCGAAAAGGTCGAAGATGACGAGGATGGCGACTGGACCGACCCCGTTGACCGGCCCGGTTCGCGCCACCACACCGTCATTCTGGCCGAGCAGGTGGCAGGGTCGATCAAGCGCATGATCGAGCAGGGTGAGACGGTCCCCGAAGATGGCGAAACGCCCGGTACGTTTGTCCGCCGCAAAGTACGGCCGGGTGATTTCCTGATCCTGGTCCAGCGCCGCTCAGACCTGTTTGCCGAGATCATTCGCGCCTGCAAGGCCCAGGGCCTGCCCATTGCCGGGGCTGATCGCCTGAAAGTCGGCGCTGAGCTGGCGGTCAAGGACCTGGCCGCGCTGCTGAGTTTCCTTGCCACACCCGAGGACAGCTTGTCGCTGGCCACCGTCCTGAAATCACCGATGTTCGGATGGAGCGAACAGGCGTTGTTCGATCTGGCCCATCGGCGGAAAGAGAAATTCCTGTGGGCCGCGCTGCGCAACCGGGCCGAGGAATTTCCTGAAACGCTGGCCGTGCTCAACGACCTGCGCGGGCAGATCGATTTCCTGCGCCCTTATGACCTGATCGAACGCATTCTGACCCGCCATGACGGGCGGCGAAAGCTGTTGGGGCGGTTGGGGGCCGAGGCCGAGGATGGGATCAACGCGCTGCTATCGCAGGCTTTGGCTTATGAGCGCACGGATATTCCCAGCCTGACCGGGTTTCTGGTCTGGATGCAGACCGACGATCTGGAAATCAAACGGCAGATGAGCGGTGTGGGCGACATGATCCGGGTGATGACGGTGCATGGCTCAAAAGGGTTGGAAGCGCCCATCGTGATCCTGCCAGATACCGGAAAACGGCAGGCCCCGCGCGATGCCGAGATCATGGTCGCGGATGGAACGCCGTTGTGGAAGGTGCCTGCGGATGTGTCGCCCAAGCTGATCTCTCAGGCACGGGATGAGGCCCGAAGCCGCGAGGAAAACGAACGGCTACGCCTGCTCTATGTGGCTCTAACACGGGCTGAAAAGTGGTTGATCGTGGCGGCCGCGGGGGATGTCGGCAAGGATGGGACCAGTTGGTACCAGATGGTCGAGACCGCGATGGAACGGGCAGGGGCGACCCAGCTTGAAGGTTCGGGCAAGCGGCGATTGGCGAATGGGGATTGGGATGCCCTGCCATGCGTTGAACACCACGCCGCGCCGGAAACGGCGTATGATCTGCCCGCGTTCTGCGCGCAAGCCGCCCCAGATGCACCGCAGATCGAGGAAACCATCAGCCCGTCGGAACTTGGCGGGGCAAAGGCGCTGCCCGGTGATGCCGGTCAGGATGAAGAGGCCGCAAAGCTGCGCGGCACTCGGCTGCATCTGTTGCTGGAGCACCTGCCCGGCAGCGCACAGGACACCTGGGCACAGCTTTGCGCCCGGCTTCTGCCCGATATGCACGACGCGGATCGAACCGAGTTGCTGAACGAAGCCATGGCCGTTCTGACGGCGCCCCCCCTCAGCCCCGTGTTCGCCCCGGATACGCTGGCCGAGGTGCCGGTATCCGCCGACCTGAACGGGCAGCGGATGCACGGTGTTATTGACCGGCTGATCGTGACGGAAGAAGAAGTGCATGTGATTGATTTCAAATCAAATGCCACCGTTCCGGATAGTGCCGAGACCTGCCCCGAAGGCCTGCTGCGCCAGATGGGGGCCTATGCGCAGGCGCTGGCGCAGATCTATCCCGACAAGACCATTCGCACGGCGATCCTGTGGACCCGCACGGCGGACCTGATGTGGTTGCCACACGATCTTGTGACGGATGCACTGGCCCGCACCCAGATATCTTGACCTTACCCGAACCGGCACCTACGTTCTGTTCCCGAGTTTACCCCATTCAGGAGACAGAATATGTCGACCGTAGCCGTTACCGACGATACCTTTGATGCCGAAGTCAAGAACTCGGCCGTTCCCGTAGTTGTGGACTTTTGGGCCGAATGGTGCGGCCCCTGCAAACAGATCGGCCCCGCGCTGGAAGAACTGGCTGCCGAATATGGCGACAAGGTGAAAATCGCCAAAGTGGACGTGGACAGCAACCCCAACGCCGCCGCCGCCATGGGCGTCCGTGGCATCCCGGCGCTGTTCATCTTCAAGGACGGTCAGGTCGTCTCGAACCGCGCGGGCGCGGCACCGAAGGCGGCGCTGCAAAGCTGGATCGAAGAATCCATCTGATCCGTTTTGGATTGATGAAAGATCAAAGGCGCCTGCAACCGGGCGCCTTTTTTATTGAGAAACCGGAGGGGGCAGATGGCCAAAACACGGGTATTGGTGGAATTCGGCATGGGCACATCGCTGCGCCGGATGGATTATACCGAAGCTGCGCTGCGCGCGATCAAGGATGCGCTGTGGCATAACTCGATCAACATGGCCGAGCTGTTCGGCTTTCCGAAAGAGGCGATGATCATCGATGTCGAGATCGGGGTGCAACAGCCCGATCAGGTGGATACCAGCAAGCTGGTCGAGGTATTTCCCTATGGCTCGCCCAGTGTCACCGTCACCAAGGGCGGTCTGGACATCGACAAGCCCGGCGGTACCGGTCACACGGTCATCGCCAATGCCGCGCTTGCGGTTTCGTTCGACATGGAGGCGGTGCAATGAGCGAACAGCGCATCATTCTGGAAATGGGGATGGGCAATGACCTCTATGGTCAGGACTATACCAAGGCCGCGCGGCGTGCGGTGCAGGACGCGCTGCATCACTCCTCAATCACGCTGTTCTCGAATCTTGGCGTCGATCACGGCGAGATGCGGGTGCAGGTGACAATCGGCGTACAAAACCCCGATCAGGTCGATTGTGCCCAGGTGGCGGCCGACCTTCCGCGCGGACAGGCCGAAGTACATGCAGTGCTGGGCGGACAGGACGTGGTGGATCAGGCGGCTGGCACCCGACACATCGTGGCAACGGCTGCAATCGAGGCATTTGTGCCGTCTCAGGTCGGTAAATACGCTTTGAAATGACAAAGAAAAAGCCGCTCGGGGATCCGGGCGGCTGTTCCGATTTGTCGATCCGGTCGATGGATCAGAGCTTCGCGATATCCGCGCGAACCAGACCGATATCTTCCAGCTGTGTGTCGCTCAGTTCCGACAGAAGCTTGCGGGTCTTACGGCTCTCGTTCCATTCGACAACGGTTTCGAAAGCGTTGGTGAACGCGTCCACTACGTGCAGGATGGTAGCTGCTCCGAGCGGCGCATGAATGTTTGCAGTGGTTGCCATGTGCGCAGTCCTTTGATGTGAAACAGCCGACCCATTGTCGGTTGTGAGGCCCATGTAGGGTCTTCATCTGAGACTCACAATTGCTGGTTTGGCAGTCCTGATTTGCATTTATTGCATATCTTTTGGGCAGTTTCACAACGGGTTGCGCCGATCCCGCGCCCGGCCCATATATAACGCCGACAAGAACGGAGGCTTTCATGGCAGACAGCGAATTTCCCGGTTGGCATGGCACAACGATCATTGGCGTCAAAAAAGGCGGGCAGGTTGTCATTGCCGGGGACGGGCAGGTCAGCCTGGGCCAGACCGTGATCAAAGGCACCGCGCGCAAGGTGCGCCGCCTGACACCGGGCGGGTTCGAGGTTGTCGCCGGATTTGCCGGTTCGACCGCCGATGCGTTCACGCTGCTGGAGCGGCTGGAGGCCAAGCTTGAGGCCACGCCCGGCCAACTGGCCCGCGCCTCGGTCGAGCTGGCCAAGGACTGGCGCACCGACAAATACCTGCAAAAGCTTGAGGCGATGCTGATCGTCACCGATGGCAAGGATCTGCTGGTGATCACCGGGGCAGGGGACGTGCTGGAGCCCGAGCATAACGTGGCCGCGATTGGATCGGGCGGGAACTTCGCCTTGGCCGCAGCCCGCGCGATGATGGACAGCGACAAAGAGGCCGAGCAGGTGGCGCGTGAGGCGATGGCGATTGCCGCAGATATTTGCGTCTATACCAACGGCAATCTGACGGTTGAGACCATTTCAGGCTAACAGCGCCTTGATCTCTTTCCCTTTCCAGCGGCGGTGCATTCCGATCAGCCCGAAAATCGCGGCAATGACCACGATGTAATAGGGCACACGGATATCGATGCTCATCAACCCGCCGCCGATCAGGGACATGATGCCACCCGCCAGACAGAAAACGGCGGTGGTCACGCCCATGACCCAGCCCTGATCCGCCTCGCTGACGCTGGATGAGAACAGGCCCAGCAGGGTCGGATAGGCGACGCCGAACAGGAAATAGAACAGGAAAACCGGCACATAGCTGAGCACACCGCTGGGGCTGAAGGCAAATGCCAGCCCGCAGATCACCATGGCGATCAGTGATGTGTAGATAATCGAATGCTTGCTGAACCTCTCTTGCGCGGGTTTGACGAGGAAGGTGCTGGAGAACGCCAGCGCGACGCCGATCACCACCATGGCCATGCTGCCCCCGATCACGCCATAGCCAAAGCGGCTGGTCAGGAAATTGTCGACAAAGACATAGAAGGTCACGTTGGCGATCATGAAGAATGAATAGACCGGCAGGATTTTCAGAACCATCGGATGACCGCGCACGGCAATCAGACTGTCGGTGATGTCGCGCGGGCGGAAGACAAAGGGTTCGCGGTCGGTGCGGGTGTCCTTGAAGAATGTCGTCACGAGGAAGATGGCGACCAGCACCAGAACGAAGGCCCCGTAGAATGGGGTTTTCAGGGTGGCATAACTGCCCAGCAGGGCGGAATCGGACAGGACGGCGCCGATAATCGGGCCGCCGACAAGGCCAAAGCTGACACCGGTCACGATATAGCCCATGTTGCGGTCGCGGTCGGCGGCATCGGTGCTGCCATCAATCATCGCCGCCTGCGCGATGGGTTGGTTGCCCGCCGTGAACCCGGTGATCGAGCGCCCGATGATCAGCATCAGCAGGCTGTTCATATACAGCGCCGCGATGGTCAGGGCATAACCGACCAACGCGCCACCCAGACAGACCAGCAACGCATTCTTGCGCCCGATGGAATCCGAGACTTTCGAGACGTAAACGACCCCAAGAAACCAGGACAGAAAGAAACACCCGATCACGAGACCATAGTAAAAATGCCTCCGGCCTTCGGGGGTGCTGTCGGGCAGGAAGCCGGATTTGGGTTCCATGATCAGGGAATTGATGATCGGAAAGACCAGCCCTTGCCCGATCAGGTCGACAAACACCACGAACAGCAAGGTGATCTTGGCAATCTTGGTCATAAAAACGCCCCCGGTTCCAATACCTTGGGGCGAGTGTAACAGACAGTTGTCCTGTTACCTAACCGAGTGTCAGAGGTCGGTTGGCCCGACCTCTGACCAGAGTGGTTACTTCAGCGACGCAACGCCCAGCGGTACACCGGCAACCTCGCACCAGATGTAAACCTCGTTGTAGCCCGACACATCCATGGTCGGCGGTACGGCGTAGGATTGCTTGCCGGTCAGGTTCAGCAGCGCGCCCAGTTTGCTGTCGGGGGCGTAGGTGCCGTCTTTACCAAAGGCCACGCGCGGGTCGGGGCCACCATCCAGCGAGAAGTCGTCGCCCAGCTCAACGATGTAACGGTCGCCATCCTTGACCAGTTTCACCGAACCGCTTGTGATGTGGTTCGAGCGGCCTTCGAAATTGCCTTTCTTTTTGGCGCCGCCGGCCAGGGCAGTGGTGGTGCCGGCCAGGGTCAGGGCCGCGCCGGTGGCTGCAGCTTTCACAAAAAGCGAACGACGAGTCATCATGAAGAGGTATCTCCATAAGATTGACGCGGGCTGGCTTGCCCGTCGCGCATGGTTATGCCGCAGCCCATGCCGGTATGGCGATTCACATCACCACGAAAATCCGTGTGCTTTCTGTGAGTTGGCGTGATGTTTTCGTGATCGGCTTGTGTTTTCGCCCGGTATGATTAGGTTCCGCTGCGAAACAAACGGATAGAACGCATATGACCGACCTGACCCCGCGCGAGATCGTCTCGGAACTGGACCGCTTTATCATCGGGCAGAAAGACGCCAAACGCGCCGTGGCCGTGGCGCTGCGAAACCGCTGGCGGCGCAAGCAACTGGCCGACGATATCCGGGATGAGGTATATCCAAAAAACATCCTGATGATCGGCCCCACCGGCGTCGGCAAGACCGAGATCAGCCGCCGTCTGGCCAAGCTGGCCCGCGCGCCCTTCATCAAGGTCGAGGCCACCAAGTTCACCGAAGTCGGTTATGTCGGTCGCGACGTCGAACAGATCGTGCGCGATCTGGCCGATGCGGCCATTGTCCAGACCCGCGAATATATGCGCGAGGATGTAAAGGCCCGTGCCCATGAGGCCGCCGAGGATCGCGTCATCACCGCCATTGCAGGCGAAGACGCACGCGAAGGCACGCGTGAGATGTTCCGCAAGAAGCTGAAAGCGGGCGAGCTGGACGATACGGTGATCGAGCTGGAACTGTCCGATACCTCGAACCCGATGCCCATGCTGGACATTCCCGGCCAGCCGGCCGGGCAGATGGGGATGATGAATCTGGGTGACATTTTCGGCAAGGCCTTTGGCGGGCGCACCGTCAGAAAGCGCATGACCGTGGCCGAAAGCTATGGCGCGCTGATCGGGGAAGAGGCAGACAAGCTGCTGGACGATGAAACCGTCACCAAGACTGCGCTGGACTCGGTCGAACAGAACGGCATCGTGTTTCTGGATGAAATCGACAAGGTCTGTGCCCGCTCGGACGCGCGCGGCGGCGATGTCAGCCGCGAGGGGGTGCAGCGCGACCTGCTGCCTTTGATCGAAGGCACCACAGTCAGCACCAAACATGGCCCGGTGAAAACCGACCATATCCTGTTCATCGCGTCCGGTGCGTTCCACATTGCCAAGCCGTCCGACCTGTTGCCGGAATTGCAGGGCCGTCTGCCGATCCGCGTCGAACTGCGCGCCCTGACGGAAGAGGATTTCGTTCGCATCCTGACCGAAACCGACAACGCGCTGACCCGCCAATACACCGCCCTGATGGGCACCGAAGAGGTCACGGTCAGCTTTACCGAAGACGGGATCGCGGCGCTGGCGCGGATTGCGGCGGATGTGAACCAAAGCGTCGAAAACATCGGCGCGCGGCGGCTTTACACGGTGATGGAGCGGGTGTTCGAAGAGCTTTCGTTCAACGCACCGGATCAGGCCGGGGCCGAGATCACTGTGAACGCGCAATTCGTGGAAGACAATCTGGGCGAGTTGACCAGGTCCACCGACCTCAGCCGTTACGTTCTGTAACAGATTCAGCCGAAACTTGCCGTCGCACAGGCCCCATGTTGCTGGACGTGGGGCCAGAATTCGATAGCTTAGCGCCAAACGTTCCGGGGGCAGGTCGTGTTGCGCTATTTCATCCTATTGTTTCTATCCCTGTCTCTGGGGGCCTGCGTCGACAGGACGATTTCGGAAATCGTTCCAACCGCGCTGTCGGTTGGCACGCCCAAGACCGTCTTTGCCAGCACGACCCGCGCGCGTGAACCTGACGGATCCTTTGGCTTTCGGCGCGGCGAGGCGCTGCAATTTCTTGAGACCACCGTGTCCATCCCGCCCTCGCATACGCCCGGCAGCCTGAAATTCTCTTACGCCAACCCGAACCCGCAAAAGGAATTTGTGCTGGCGGAAGTCGAGCAGCTGAACGGCGCCCAAGGGTTGCGGCAGCATCTGCGGGGTCAGGATGATGTGACGATCTTTGTCCACGGCTATAACTCGACCCAGACCGAGACCATTTTTCGCGCGGCTCAGCTGTCTCATGACATCGGCATTCCCGGAACGACGCTGGTCTATTCATGGCCCAGCCGGGCGACCGGCTATGGTTATGCATATGATCTGGACAGCATGTTGTTTGCCCGAGACGGATTGGAACAGACCATTCGAGAGTTGAAGTCCATGGGGGTCAAACGCGTGATCCTGCTGGCGCATTCCATGGGCAGCGCCTTGTCGATGGAGATGATGCGACAGGCCGAGCTTCAGGAACCCGGCTGGTCGAAACGCAACCTCGATGGGGTTGTCCTGATCTCACCCGATCTGGATGTGGATCTGTTCCGCTCGCAGATGAGCCGGATCGCGACCCCGCCTGACCCGTTCATCGTGATGGTATCGCAGAAGGACAAGATCCTGAACGTCTCGGCACGGCTGCGCGGCACGGCCGAGGGCGAACGGCTGGGCAATATCAGTTCGATTGAGACCTTGCAGGAGTTTCCGATCAACGTGATCGACACGACCGCCTTTAACAGCGATGCGCAATCTTCGCATTTTGTGGCCGCGACCTCGCCGGCGCTGTTGGCCATTCTCAGTTCGCTGCGACGGGTCAGCAACACGTTCGGGCCGGATGAGCGGCCGGGCATCGATATTCTGGTTCCGCCCAGCGAGCGCAATCCAACAGGCGCGACCGAGATTGTTCTGACCGAATCCGGACAGGCCGAGGTGTCGACCCCGTGACGCGGTTCAGCCTGCGTCAGTTTCTTTTCGACAACGCATCCTGGCTTGGCACAGGATTATTGCTGACCTTCCTGTCCAGCTTTGGGCAGACTTTCTTCATTTCGATCTTCGCAGGGGAAATCCGGGCGGATTACGGGCTAAGCCACGGGGCCTGGGGCGGGCTTTATTCGCTGGGTACGCTGGTGGCGGCAGGCGTGATGGTCTGGGCCGGGGGGCTGACCGACGTCTTCCGCGTGCGGGCGCTGGGCCCCGTCGTTCTGGCAGGTCTGGCCTTGGCCGCGCTGGCGATGGCGCTGAACAGCTGGATCGTTCTGTTGCCGCTGGTTGTCTTTTTCCTGCGCCTGTTCGGGCAGGGGATGAGCGTCCATCTGGCGCAGGTGGCGATGGCGCGTTGGTTCACCGCATCGCGGGGCAAAGCCCTGTCCATCGCCTCATTGGGTTATTCGATTGGCGAATCGCTGCTGCCTTTGACCTTTGTCGCTACGATGGCGTTTCTGGACTGGCGCTGGCTTTGGGTCATTGCGGCGGGTCTGATCCTGCTGGGCATCCCGGTTCTGATCCGTTTGCTGCGTCAGGAACGAACGCCCCAAGCCCTTGCGGACGAATACGCGGCAACCGGCATGCAGGGGCGTCACTGGACCCGACGTGAGGCGCTGTTTCATCCGCTGTTCTGGTGCATGGCCCCGGCAATTCTGGGGCCGTCCGCCTTCATCACCGCCTTCTTCTTCCATCAGGTACATCTGGCCGAGGTCAAGGACTGGCCTCATATCCAGCTGGTTGCCTTGTTTCCGATATTCACGGGGGTTTCGATCCTGTCCATGTTTGCGGCAGGCTGGGCATTGGACAAATGGGGCACCGCGCGGATCATGCCGTTTTACCAGATCCCCATGGCCATCGGATTTGGTGTGTTGGCCTATTCGGACACCATCGGCAATGCTCTGATCGGATTGATCTTTCTGGGCATCACCGCAGGGGCACATAACACCCTGCCCAGCGCCTTCTGGGCCGAGTTCTACGGCACCCGGCATATCGGCGCGATCAAGGCATTGGCAACAGCGCTGATGGTTCTGGGATCCGCCATCGGCCCGGTTCTGACCGGCGTGCTGATCGACCTTGGTGTTTCACTCAGCGCGCAATTTCTGTGGGTCGCCGGGTTTTTCCTGCTGGTCTGCGCGCTGATCTGGCTGGGCATTCACCGTGCCAAGGCCGATTTCTAACGTGAGCGCCGCAGATAGACGTAATACGCCCCATCCCCGCCATGGCTGATATGGGCGGGCGTCACCTGCATCACCGCCTGCGCCAGCGGAGGGATCGACAGCCAATGCGGCACCTGATTGCGCAGCACGCCACGTGGTGTTGGGATCGGCCCGGGCTCATCGCGGTCTTTGCCCTTGCCGGTGATCACCAGCACCAGCCGCTTTCCCTGTGCCTGCGCGGTCAGCACGAAGCGCACAAGCGCTGGATGCGCCGTATCGATCCGCATGCCATGCAGGTCCAGCTTGCCCTCGGGCTTCAACTTGCCGCGCTTCATGCGACCGAACGCCTTGGTGTCCATCTGCACCGGTGCAGACCGCAGCGTTTCCGTGATCGACGGCTTCAGCGTGTTCCCAGAAGGTTTACTCTGATGGGATTGCCCCAACTCAAACGCCTCGATCCGCGGTTTTGGCAGTTTCTTGGGCGTTGGTTTCGGCAAGGTCGTCGGTTGCACGGTCTGAGGGATCTCGGGGTGCAGCCGCTCAGCCTGCTTGGCGACCTTGCGCCACAGATCGATCTCTTCACTGGTCAGTTTGCGCCGGGTCATCAGAATTCATCCGGCAACAGAGCGTAGGCGCGCTGGATTGGCAGCAGTACAACCATCCGGCCGGGGTCTTTCAGTCGCCCGGCTGCTTGACCGGCCTCGTCCCCGGTCCCAAAGAAAATATCCGCCCGCTGCGCGCCTTTGATCGCCGCGCCGGTGTCTTGCGCAATCATCAATCGGCGCAGCGGGGCATTCCCGTCTTTTTCCACCCAGACAGGGGCCCCCAGCGGCGTATAGGCGGGATCGGCGGCGATACTACGCATGGTGGTGATGGATCGATTCATGGCCCCCAGCGGCCCCAGTTCGGGCGCGACGCGGCTGACTTCGCGAAAGAACACATAAGATGGGTTATGAAACAGCAGTTCTGCCCCGGCTTCGGGGTTCTTGCGCACCCAGGCGCGGATCATCTGGGCACTGACCTCATGCGAGCCCAAAATCCCGCGCCGGACCAGTTCCACGCCAATCGACCGGTAGGGATGACCATTCGCGCCGCCGTATCCAACACGCAATGCCCCACCATCCGGCAACCGAACCCGCCCCGAGCCCTGAATTTGCAGAAAGAACAGCTCGACCGGGTCATCGACCCAGGCGATCTCAAGCCCGCGCCCCTGCATCACATCGCCGGTCAGGATGTCCCTGCGGCTCAGCCACGGCCCCTCGGCCCGTGCTTCGGGGGGCATCTTGTAGATCGGATATTTAAAACGGTCGGTGCGGGTTTTCGATCCGTCCAGTTCGGGCTCGAAATACCCGGTGAACAGCGCGTCTTCACCGTCTTCGACCAGAACCGGGCGAAAGAACAGTTCAAAGAACGCCCGCGCGGCATCCGGCTCATAGGTCCGGGCCACGCCACATAGCGCGCGCCAGTCCGGGTCTTTCAGATCGCCGCAGGTGTTGAGAAAAACGGAAAGGGCCGCGCCGTGGTCATCCTCGGCCCAGCCCTGCAGATCGTCAAACGACAGGATAGATCGCGTCGCCTCGGCTCCGGCGGCGCTGGCGGTGGTCATGACGCCCACCAGTAAAAGCGACCGGAGCGTGGCAATCATGCGTCCGTGGCAACAAGCAGCCAGTTCGGATCGTCCTTGCCCATCACACGGGCAAAGGTCCAGCTGTCCTTTTGGCGTTTCACGGTGTTCGGGTTGCCCTCGATGATGTCACCCCCGCGATCGCGCACGACCGAGGTCAGCTCACCAATGAATTTCATGGTGATCTCGGCCTCATTGGTGTCCTTGTCGAAGGACACATCCGCAAGCGTGGTTTCGCGCACACCGATGAACTCGGCCTCGATGGTCAGGCCCTGATCTTCGCGGGCCGCGACAACCGAGACGAAGGTGTCAAACACATCTTCCGCCAGGAAGGGCTGGATTTCGTCCAGATTGCCCTTTTCGAACCCCATCACGATCATCTCATAAGCACCGCGCGCGCCCTGAACAAACTCGCCGACGGAAAAGCTGGGCTCGACCCGCTTCATCGCGGCCAGGGTCTGCGCCTGTTCGCTGTCTTCGGGGACGTGGTCGGTGATGTCATGATCGGGGCCGCCTTCGATCACCTCGAAATCACGACGGGATGCGCCCGCATCGGGCTGATGCGGAACAGGAGGTTTCTCGAAACCTTCACGCGAACCCAATACGCTTTTCAAGCGCAGGATCAGGAAAATGGCAATTCCGGCCAGGACCAGCAACTGGATCATGGGTTCGTTCATTTCATCCTCTTTTCAGAACCGAGACTTTGTGTACGCGGCCTCCTGCCACTATGTAGGTGACAGTTGGTGGCAAGTCCACAGCCCGGCCATATGGAAAGGATAACGCAAATGTATCTGTTCTTGGCATTTTTGTTGGTTCCGATCATCGAAATCGCCCTGTTTATTCAAGTGGGTGGTCTGATCGGCCTATGGCCAACGCTGGGAATTGTGGTCCTGACAGCGGTTTTGGGCACTGTTTTGGTGCGGACACAAGGTCGCATGGCGCTGGGACAATTGCAGCAATCCTTTGCCAAGCTGGACGACCCGACCGAGCCTTTGGCCCATGGGGCCATGATCCTGTTATCCGGCGCATTGCTGCTGACACCTGGCTTTTTCACCGATGCCATTGGTTTTGCCCTGCTTATTCCCGGTGTTCGGGTGGCTGTGTTCCGGTATCTGAAGTCCAAAGTCAAAGTCACCCAGTTCCAGATGGGCACGGGTGCCGGGTTTCAGGCCGGGCGCGACCCCTTCGATCAGGGCGACGTGATTGACGGAGAATTTACCGAGGTGCGCCCAAGGAAAGAGCCCTCGAAGCCTTCAAAATGGGTCGAAGACCCGCCCCAGCATTGAGGTACCGCCCTCAAGTTGCTAAGCAGTGTCGAATTTCATTTTTGGAGTAGATCCATGGCCGAAGAAAACGCTGCAGAAAACACTGCGGCCCAAGCTGCCCCGCAGGTTCAGATGCGTGTTCTGGGACAGTTCATCCGTGACATGTCTTTTGAAAACGTCATGGCGCAAAAAGGTGTGTCGGGTGACGTACAGCCCGAGATTCAGGTTCAGGTGAACCTGGACGCAAAGAAGCGCCCGACCGAGCATCAGTACGAGGTTTCGGTCAAGCTGAAGCTGACCTCGAAAGCCAAGGGCATGGACGATGTTCTGTTCCTGTGCGAACTGGACTATTGCGGCCTGTTCCACGTGGAAGGCGTGCCAGAGGATCAGATCCATCCGTTCCTGATGATCGAGTGCCCGCGGATGCTGTTCCCGTTCCTGCGCCGCATCGTCAGCGACATCACCCGCGACGGTGGCTTCCCGCCGGTGAACCTGGACAATATCGATTTCGTGGCTCTCTACCGCAACGAATTGATGCGTCGTCAGGCCGCGCAGGCCGAAAAGACCGACGCCTAAGGGTTTGACCCGTGCCTGACTGGTTCAGGCGCGGGTCCACAGGGCGCTGTCGCCCAGTTTCTCGACAAAAGCCTGATGCGCTGTGCGTTCCTCATCGGTGATCCGAGGGGGCAGGGCCATTGCGCGCGGCGTCGGACGCCAGTCATCCGCACCACCTGCACCTGATGCAGCCGAGGTGGACAGGCCGAAATCGGGCTGCCGACCGCCGATCAGTTCCAGATAGACCTCGGCCAGAATTTCCGAGTCCAGCAACGCCCCGTGCAGCACCCGATTGGTATTGTCGATGTTGAACCGGCGGCACAGCGCGTCCAATGACGCGGGTGAGCCCGGAAACCGTTTGCGCGCTATGGCCAACGTATCCAGCGCCTGATCCATGGGAATCTGCGGCAGATTCAT
Source organism: Ruegeria sp. C12 (assembly GCF_056537745.1). NCBI lineage: Bacteria > Pseudomonadati > Pseudomonadota > Alphaproteobacteria > Rhodobacterales > Roseobacteraceae > Ruegeria > Ruegeria sp. C12. The sequence goes on along the minus strand of NZ_JBQFSA010000003.1, from coordinate 303,660 downwards.
CCATCTGAGTTCCGCATTCAGGAATTTCATATCGAAGGATGCGTTGTGGATCACCAGTTTTGAATCCCTGATGAAATCCAGGAAGCCTTGCCCGATCTTGGCAAAAACGGGCTTGTCTTTCAGCGTCACCTCACCCTTTTCGGGCGGGCGCGGGGTGTCCAGCAGATCGGGGCCAATTCCATGCACACCAAATGCCTCTTCGGGCATCGACCGTTCGGGGTTGATATAGACGTGATAGGTCTCACCCGTGGCCACATGGTTCCACAGCTCGACCGCGCCGATCTCGACAATCCGGTCGCCGCTTTCGGGATCAAAGCCTGTGGTTTCGGTATCGAGTACAATCTCACGCATCTGCCATCCCCGCCCGTATCTGCCTGACCACATCCTGCACCTGCGCGCGGGCGTGGTCCAGAGTGTCGGTCACGATCACATAATCCGACCGGGCGCATTTTTCGTCATTTGGCATTTGTTTGGCTCTGATCTGCTCAAACTGCGCCTCGGTCATCGTGCCGCGCGCCATGACGCGGCGCTTTTGTTCTTCGGCCGGGATCGAAACACAGGCGACCGCGTCCATTGCCGCATTGCCGCCGGTTTCAAACAGCAGGGGGATGTCGAACACCAGAATGTCTGCCGTCGCGCTTTCGCGAAAAGCCGCCCGGTCCCCCGCGACCAGAGGATGGACAATGGCCTCAATGGCTTTCAGCGCAGACCCGTCCTGTGAAATGATCTGTTTCAACGCGTCCCGGCTGACCGATCCGTCGATGATGGCGTCAGGATAGGCCGCACCCATCGGGGCAACCGCCGCACCACCCGGCGCATAAAGCCGATGCACCGCCGCATCCGCATCCCACAGCGCGCAGCCTTCATCGACGAACATCTGCGCAGTGGTGCTTTTCCCCATGCCAATCGAGCCAGTCAGGCCAAGCGCAAAGCTCATGCCAATGCCGCCGCGCGAGTATCGGTGTCAACCTCGGGGCGGACACCGAACCAACGCTCGAACCCAGGAACCGCCTGATGCAGCAACATGCCAAGGCCATCGACCGTGGTGCACCCGGCGTCTTCTGCTGTTTTCAGAAGGTTGGTCTTTAGCGGCGCGTAAACCAGATCGGTCACCACCGCTCCGGGCTGCAACCCGTCCAGCGGCACGCGCAATTCCGGCTGACCCTGCATGCCCAGCGAGGTTGTATTGACCACAAGCTCAGCATTTTCCACGACATTTCCGGCCTGAACCCAATCGACCACCGTGATGCGCTGGCCGAACTCTTCTTTCAGATGGTCCGCCCGCGCGCGCGTGCGGTTGGTCAGCAGAATCTCGGGCACGCCAGCAATGGACAAGGCCTGCAGAACTGCGCGCGCCGCCCCCCCGGCCCCAAACACCACGGCTGGCCCGTCCTGAGCGTTCCAGTCCGGCGCGCCGCTGCGCAGGTTCTCCATGAACCCGTACCCATCGGTGTTGTCGGCATGGATCGAGCCATCCTCGCGAAACACCAGCGTATTCGCGGCCCCGATCACCGTTGCCCGGTCAGAGACATGATCGGCAATCCGCAAAGCGGCTTCTTTATGGGGCACGGTCACGTTCGCGCCCACAAACCCGGCCTTGGGCAGGGTTCGCAATACGGTCTCAAGATCCGCAGGGGCCACGTCCATCGGAATGTAGTGCCCGGACAAGCCATAAGTCTTCAGCCAATGCCCATGCAGCTTGGGCGACCGGGAATGCCCGATCGGATGCCCAATCACCCCGGCCAGAGGTACCCGATAGTCCGTCATTGATCGATCACCCCTTTGACAGCCAGATAGTTGAGCAGTTCCAACAAGGGCATACCCAAAACGTTAAAATAGTCGCCGTCAATGGTTGCAAACAGGCGCACACCTTCTTCTTCCAACTTGTAGCCACCGACCGAGTGGCGAATGCTTTCCCAATTGCGATCAATGTAGTTGCGCAGATAGGCATCGGAACTCATCCGCATCCGCAGGCGGACCTGTCCTATATGTCGCCAGATCGGCTCACCATCCTGATAGATCACAGCTGCCGACAACAGCATATGCCGCTTGCCACGCATCGCCTTGAGCTGCGCAAACGCGTCCTCGGGCGTTTTTGGTTTCGACAGCAACTGCCCCTCGAAATCCAGCACCTGATCGCAACCCAGCACCATCGCGCCGGGGGACTTGTCGCTGATCTTGCGCGCCTTCATCTCGGCCAGCGCATCTGCGATGTCGCGGGGCGAGGCCTCTTCTGCCAGCAACGCCCGCTTTATAGTATCCTCATCCACGCGCGCCACCTGCACAGTGAAAGGCACGCCTGCATTTTCCAGCAGCTGCGCGCGAATGCTTGAGCCCGAGGCCAGGATGATGGGGACAGACATGTGGACAACCCCGTGTGCAAATCGTTGAGCGTTCTTGGACGCTTTGTATGGTTTTCCGATTGACACGCAAGCCCGGGAAATCTGCTCGAAACTTCCCCGAGTCGCCCGAACGCTGTCCATCCGGGACAAGGATAACTCGGAACCAAGGGATAACTGAATCCCCCATAGATATTCAGGCAGTTATCCCCAGAGGGTGCTAGACAGATAAGGTATAAGTGTCTGTTATTTAATATCTATTTCTGAAACTCACAAAATCGGCCTGCGTCTCGTCAAAACTGTCCACCTGGGGAAAACCAAGGGGCAAAAAAGTAATCCACGGAAATTACGCACCCTACAAAACCATCTTCCTTTCTTCTTTCTTATTTTTTTATTAGGGAGAGTTCCGAGCAACGACCGGAGCCGGAATGACTGATCTGCTTTTCACGATCTACCCATGGGTGAAGGCACTGCATATCATGGCCGTGATCTCATGGATGGCTGGCCTGTTCTATTTGCCCCGATTGTTCGTCTATCACGTTGAAAAGGCGCAGGCTGTCGATGGCGCGCAAGAGATATTCTTTGAAATGGAAGAAAAGCTGCTGCGCGTGATCATGCGTCCCGCGATGATCGTCGCCTGGGCGTGTGGCCTGATCATGGTGTTCACGCCGGGCATCGTCGGATGGGATTTTACCTGGCCCTGGCTGAAAGGGGCAGCCGTGATCGGGATGACCTGGTTCCATCACTGGCTGATGGCGCGGCGCAAGGACTTCGTTGAGGGACAAAATACGCTCACAGGGCGGCAGTATCGCATGATGAACGAGGTTCCGACCGTTTTGATGGTAATCATCGTCCTGGCGGTCGTTCTGAAGTTCTGAGGCACCGTTTGACTCTGCTTAAGTAAGCGCTTATCTAAGCCGTAACACGCCCGTCCGGGCGGCGTATCTTCCGTACTGAAATTCCACTTCGTGCCGCGCTGTCAGCGGTGAAGGTATTTATCATGTCCACTGACTCCCTGAATCTGGCCGACCTGAAGGCCAAAAGCCCCAAAGACCTTCTGGCGATGGCCGAAGAGCTGGAAATCGAAAACGCCTCGACCATGCGCAAGGGCGAGATGATGTTCCAGATCCTGCGCGAACGCGCGGATGAGGGCTGGACCGTTGGCGGCGATGGTGTGCTTGAGGTTCTGCAGGACGGCTTCGGCTTCTTGCGCTCGCCCGAGGCGAACTATCTGCCGGGTCCCGATGACATCTATGTCTCGCCCGACATGATCCGCCTGCATTCGCTGCGCACCGGCGACACCGTTGAAGGCGAAATCAAAGCGCCTGATGATAGCGAGCGGTATTTTGCGCTGACCAAGGTCACCAAAATCAACTTTGAAGACCCCGAAAAGGCCAAGCACAAAATCCTGTTCGACAACCTGACGCCGCTCTACCCAGATGAGCGGCTGAAGATGGAGATCGAAGACCCGACCATCAAGGACAAATCGGCCCGCGTGATCGATCTGGTCTCGCCCATCGGTAAGGGTCAGCGGTCGCTGATCGTGGCCCCGCCGCGGACCGGTAAGACAGTGATCCTGCAGAACATCGCCCATTCCATCGAACAGAACCACCCGGAGTGCTATCTGATCGTCCTGCTGATTGACGAACGCCCCGAAGAGGTGACGGACATGCAGCGCTCGGTGAAGGGTGAGGTTGTATCCTCGACCTTTGACGAACCGGCGACCCGTCACGTGGCCGTGTCCGAGATGGTGATCGAAAAAGCTAAGCGTCTGGTCGAACACAAACGAGATGTTGTTATTCTTCTCGACTCAATCACAAGACTTGGTAGGGCGTTCAACACCGTGGTGCCATCCTCGGGTAAGGTTCTGACCGGCGGTGTGGACGCAAACGCCCTGCAACGGCCCAAGCGGTTCTTTGGCGCGGCACGGAACATCGAAGAGGGTGGCTCGCTGACCATCATCGCCACGGCGCTGATCGACACTGGCAGCCGGATGGACGAGGTGATCTTCGAAGAATTCAAAGGCACCGGTAACTCGGAAATCGTCCTGGACCGCAAGATTGCCGACAAACGCGTGTTCCCGGCGATCGACATCCTCAAGTCCGGTACAAGGAAAGAGGACCTGCTGGTCGACAAGGGCGATCTGGCCAAGACCTTCGTTCTGCGTCGTATCCTCAACCCGATGGGCACGACCGACGCGATCGAGTTCCTGTTGTCCAAGTTGAAACAGACCAAGACAAACGGCGAGTTCTTCGATTCGATGAACACCTGACACAGGTCTTAACCCACGCGAGGCCTTCGAATGGATACGATATTCGCCTTGGCCAGCGCGCAAGGCAAAGCAGGGGTGGCGGTCATCCGCCTCTCTGGCCCTGTCGCCCGTACCGCTGCGGAAAAGATAACCGGTGGCCCTCTTCCGCCACGGGGTATGAACCTGCGCACCCTGCGGGACGCAGATGGCGCGCGTTTGGATGATGGGCTGATCCTGACCTTTCAGGCCCCGGCCAGCTTTACTGGTGAAGACGTCGCCGAGTTGCAAATCCACGGCAGTACCGCCGCCATCAATGCTGTGATGCGATGCCTGTCTGAGACTGACGGGCTGCGTCTGGCCGAACCCGGAGAATTCACCCGTCGCGCCCTTGAAAACGGCAAGATGGACCTGACTCAGGTCGAGGGTCTGGCAGACCTGATCGACGCCGAAACCGAAGCGCAACGCAAACAGGCACAGACGATTCTGGCCGGAGAGTTGGGTAATCTGGCCGAACGCTGGCGGCGCGATCTGATCCGGGCTGCATCCCTGTTGGAGGCTGTGATTGATTTCGCCGATGAAGAGGTTCCCACCGATGTGACCCCGGAAGTCCGGCAGTTGATCTTAGGCGTGAGCACAGAGTTGCAACGCGAAGCAGACAGTGTTCGGATCGCAGAACGCATACGAACCGGGTTCGAAGTTGCCATTGTAGGCCTGCCCAATGCAGGCAAGTCCACTCTGTTGAACGCTTTGGCCGGGCGCGAGGCTGCAATCACGTCGGAATATGCGGGTACAACGCGGGATGTGATCGAAGTGCGCATGGATCTGGCCGGGCTGCCGGTCACTCTGTTGGATACAGCCGGGTTGCGCGACACCGAAGATCATGTCGAAAGCCTGGGTATTGCGCTGGCGAAGAAGCGCGCGGAAGCAGCTGACTTGCGTGTTTTCCTCACCGACGATCCATCAGAGCTTGGCGTCGAAATGCGGTCCGGTGACATTCAGGTCAGGCCGAAAGCGGATCTTCAGCAAGGTGGTACGCTCGGTGTCTCGGGTAAAACCGGGCAAGGGATAGATGAGCTGATTTCCAACATATCGTGTGTTCTTGGTGAACGAACCACTAGCCATGGTATAGCTACCCGCGAACGGCACAGGATTGCGCTGATCAACGCCAAAGAGGCGTTGACCGTTACCATGTCGGTTCTGGAATCAGGCCCGGACCTGTATGATATTGCAGCAGAAGAACTGCGCACCGCGATCCGCGCGCTTGAGGTTTTGGTCGGCAGAATTGGGGTCGAAGATTTGTTGGACGAAATCTTCTCAAGCTTCTGTCTTGGAAAATAAGGAGTGTTTCACGTGAAACATTCGGACTTCGATGTTGTAGTCATAGGCGCCGGCCATGCGGGAACCGAAGCCGCTCACGCCGCGGCCCGTATGGGAGCGGCGACAGCACTGGTCACGTTGTCCGCATCCGACATCGGGGTCATGTCCTGCAACCCGGCCATTGGTGGGCTGGGGAAGGGCCATCTTGTGCGCGAAATCGACGCGCTGAATGGCGTTATGGGTCGGGTCGCGGATCAGGCGGGTATCCAGTTTCGTCTTTTGAACCGCCGCAAAGGCCCGGCGGTGCAGGGGCCCAGAACCCAAGCCGACCGCGCGCTGTACCGCGCGGCGATGCAGAAAGAGACGGAAGGCCAGAGCAATCTGTCAGTCATTGTTGGTGAAGTGATCGATTTTCTGATGGATGGGGAGCGCGTGGCCGGAGTGAAACTCGGCGACGGTTCAGAGGTCAAAGCGCGCGCTGTCATCCTTACATCCGGTACCTTCCTGCGCGGCGTTATTCATATCGGTGACGTGTCCAAGCCCGGAGGCCGCATGGGCGACCGACCCTCTGTCAAACTGGCAGAGCGGCTGGACAGCTACAACCTGCCGACCGGACGCCTGAAAACAGGTACACCACCTCGGCTGGACGGGCGAACCATCGACTGGACCGGGTTAGAGCGGCAGGACGGGGATGATGAACCGACCCTGTTTTCGTTCTTGTCGACTTCGGTTGTCGCGCCCCAAATCTCCTGCGGGATCACACATACAAACGCGCGGACCCATGAGATTATTGAAAAAAACCTAAGTAAATCGGCGATGTATGGCGGTCATATCGACGGTGTTGGGCCTCGGTATTGCCCGTCAATTGAAGATAAGATTGTTCGGTTCGCGGATAAGGACTCGCATCAGATCTTCCTGGAACCGGAAGGCGTGAATGATCATACAATATACCCCAACGGGATCTCAACCTCGCTGCCGCAAGACGTGCAGCTGGACTATGTCCGGTCGATCAAAGGGTTGGAACAGGCCGAGATCCTTCAGCCTGGATATGCGATTGAATATGATTACGTCGATCCGCGTGTGTTGACCGCAAGATTGTCTCTGCCGGATGTTCCCGGACTATATCTTGCGGGTCAGATCAATGGCACCACAGGATATGAGGAGGCGGCAGCCCAAGGCATGGTCGCGGGCCTCAACGCGGCATTGGACGTACAGGGCAAAGATCCGCTGCATTTCACGCGGGCCGATAGCTATATCGGCGTCATGATTGATGATCTGACAACCCGAGGGGTGGCTGAGCCGTACCGTATGTTCACCTCACGCGCCGAGTTTCGGTTGTCTCTGCGGGCGGACAATGCGGACCAACGCTTGACCCCGCTGGGGGTGCAGACTGGATGTGTTGGTCAGGAACGCCGTGTCCATTTTGAAGCCAAAATGGACAAGTTGGATGCCGCCAAATCGCTGCTGACCCAGCAGACATACACCCCAAAACAGGTCCGAGAGGCTGGAATCAACGTCAATCAGGACGGAAATCGCCGGGATGGGATGGCGATTCTGGCGTTTCCTGACGTCTCTTTTGAAGATATGTTGCCGCTCATTCCTCAGTTGACCTCGGTGGAACCTGATATTCGGCTGCAGATTGCGCGGGATGCGCTGTATGCGAATTACATCGCACGACAGCAGCGCGACGTCGAAGCCATGAAGCGTGATGAGTCCTATGTTATTCCGCGCGAATTCGATTTCTTTTCGCTCGATGGGTTGTCATCAGAGATGAAACAGAAACTCTCGCAAGCCAAACCAGCAAATATCGCCCAAGCCAGCAGGGTTGAAGGCGTGACTCCGGCGGCTTTGACACTGGTGCTGGCCAAGTTGCGTCGGGACGAAAAAGCGCGAAAAGCATGACTCTGGACCATTCAAAACTCGATGCGCTCGATGTTTCACGTGAAACATTCGAGCGGCTGAGCCTCTATGTTGACCTGGTGAAGCGCTGGAATCCAAGGATCAACCTGGTATCGCGTAACAGCATGAATGACATCTGGAATCGGCACATTCTGGATTCAGTACAGGTGTTCCGGTGCGCTGATCCCTTTGAAGCCTGGGCTGATCTGGGTAGCGGTGGCGGTTTTCCCGGGATGGTCTGTGCGATCATTGCTGTGGAAGAGGCGCCGAACACCCATTTTCATTTTGTCGAAAGCGATCAAAGGAAATCTGCTTTTCTGCGGAATGTCGCGCGGGAATGCGGGGTTTCCTGCCAGGTGATCTCCAAAAGGATCGAAGCGATTGATCCATTGGGCGCTGACATCCTATCAGCCCGGGCCCTGGCAGACTTGAATACGCTTTTGTCATTTTGTGACAGGCATTTAAGCGAGTTCGGCACGGCCTTGTTGCCGAAAGGCGCGAACTGGAAAAAAGAACTGGTCGAGGCACAGGAAGAATGGAAATTCGAAGCCGAGCCGATTACAAGTTTAACAGAACCCCAGGCTGTCATCCTTAAGATCAAAGGAGTATCACGTGGTTGATCTATCTCGTCCTTCCGGGCCCCGGATAATTGCGGTTGCCAATCAGAAGGGCGGAGTTGGAAAGACAACCACGGCGATCAATCTGGCAGCAGGGTTGGCCGAGGCCGGATGCCGCGTTTTGGTGGTTGACTTGGATCCTCAGGGTAATGCTTCAACCGGGCTGGGTGTCGAAGATCGGGATTGGACCACCTACGACCTCATTCTTGACGATGCGCCCTTGGAAGCGGTTGTGCAGGAGACCGAGATTGATGGGCTGTTTGTCGTTCCGGCCACTGTTGACCTGAGTTCTGCCGATATCGAACTGATTTCCAACGAAAAACGCAGCTATCTGTTGCATGATGCGCTGCGTCAGACCTCGATCGACAGTTTTGAGCTTGATTTTGTTCTGATCGACTGTCCCCCATCCCTGAATTTGTTGACTGTGAACGCCATGGTTGCCGCCCATTCGGTGCTGGTTCCATTGCAAAGCGAATTCTTCGCGCTGGAAGGTCTTTCGCAGCTTATGCTGACGATCAGAGAGGTTCGGCAAACCGCGAATCCGGACCTGAGAATCGAAGGTGTTGTGTTGACCATGTATGACAACCGCAACAACTTGTCCCGTCAGGTCGAAAAAGATGCGCGTGACAATCTGGGTGAGATGGTTTTTAAAACCAAGATACCGCGGAATGTCCGGGTCAGTGAGGCCCCGTCTTATGCGTTGCCTGTTTTGCAATATGATTCAGGTTCGCTTGGGGCGATGGCGTATCGGCATCTGGCCCGCGAAGTCATGCACAAGAACAATAAAGTCGCCGCTTAGGCGGCAGTGAGGAGGGCGACGTGAGCGCCAAGAAAGCAAAGCCAAGGGGTCTGGGACGCGGGTTGTCTGCCCTGATGGCGGACGTAACTCAGGAAGCTGATGATCTGGCACCGACTCAGCCGCGTCGACCTGACCTGACGGTTCCGATTGAAAAGCTGCAAGCCAACCCAAATCAGCCGCGCCGGACGTTTTCGCCAGAGCAGTTGGATGAGCTCGCGACCTCGGTCAAGGAAAAGGGCATCATCCAGCCCCTGATCGTGCGGTCCATTGGTGAAGGCGCCTATGAAATCGTCGCGGGTGAGCGTCGTTGGCGCGCGGCGCAAATGGCGCAACTGCATGATATTCCAGTCATAGTTCGGGATTTCGACGATACCGAGGTTCTGGAAGTTGCAATCATTGAAAACATTCAGCGGGCCGATCTGAACGCGGTGGAAGAAGCCGCCGGATATAAGCAGTTGATGGACCGGTTTGGTCACACGCAGGAAAAACTGGCCGAGGCTTTGGGTAAAAGCCGCAGCCATATTGCAAACCTTCTGCGTCTTTTGTCCTTGCCGATGGATGTGCAGACATTGGTGATCGAAGGCAAACTGTCCGCAGGGCACGCGCGGGCGCTGATCACGGCCGAAAATCCGTCGGAACTTGCCAAACAGGTTGTTAAGGAAGGTCTGTCTGTTCGCGCCACCGAAGCTTTGGTGAAGAAGCAGCAGCAGGGTGATACTGACCGCCCCGCGCCGAAGTCGCGAAACCTGAATGCAGGCAAGGATGCGGATACGCGGGCGCTTGAGAAGGATCTTTCGGCTATTCTGGCGATGAAAGTGTCGATCAATCACAAGCCGGGAACCGAGACCGGGCAGGTTGTTCTGACCTATGAGAATCTGGATCAGCTGGACGATCTGTGTGCGAAACTCAGCCGTTAGGGCGGGTCCAGATAAAGACCATGACGCCGCCCAGAACGACGGCTTGAATGATCAAGACATGGGGCGGCGCAGATAACATGACTGCGAGGCTGAATACGGCGGCGACCGACAAGGTGGCCGCCTTTTTTGCAGCCGGGCGGATAGCGCCGGATCGCTGCCAGTCCAGGATCATTGGCCCGAACAGCCTGTGCGTGATCAGCCAGTTATGTAGGCGGGAGGAGGATCGGGCGAAGAAAAACGCAGCCAGCAGCAGAAAAGGCACCGTAGGCAGCAACGGCAGAACGACGCCGACCATTGCAAGCGCAACGCAAACAAGTCCCAGCCCGGCCCAGAGAAACTGCATTCGCTACTCCAAAAGCTCTCGGATCACGGCATTCAAAACCGCGCGCCCATCTGCTGTTGCACTAAGCCGCCCGTTCTGATGGCAGATCATGCCAATATCGGTCAGGTGATCCAGTGCGTCCGAGGGCAGGGGTAGGCCAGATAACCGACTGTATCGATCAATATCTAGTCCTTCAGCTACGCGCATACCCATCATAAGGTATTCTTTGGCTTGATCCGTCGGGGATAACGTTGTGCGCTCTTTTTCCCCGTTGCCTTGTGTGGCCGCTTTCAGCCAGCGGTCCGGGTTCAGGTAGGTCTCGGTTGCGTGTTTCTGGCCGTTCAACGTGACCCGCCCATGGGCACCGGGACCGATCCCCACGTAATCGCCATAGCGCCAATAGATCAGATTGTGCCGGGATTCCGCACCGGGGCGGGCATGGTTGGAGACCTCATAGGCAGGCAGGCCGTGGGCGTCGCAGATGTCCTGCGTGGCCAAGTACATATCGGCGGCGCTGTCATCTTCGAGCAGGCCGCGCAGTTTGCCGACGGCGTAACGGTCGCCAAAGGCGGTGCCGTCCTCGATGGTCAGTTGGTACAGCGACAGGTGGTCGACAGCCATCGACAATGCATCAGACAGTTCCGCGCGCCACGCGTCCAGCGTCTGGTGTTGGCGGGCATAGATTAGATCGAAACTGACCCGGTCAAAGCAATTGCGCGCGATGTCATAGGCGGCGCGGGCCTCGGCCACGGTATGGATGCGGCCCAACCGGCGCAGGTCGTCGTCATTCAGCGCCTGCACGCCCATCGAGATGCGGTTCACACCCGCGTCGCGATAAGCGGCGAACCGGCCAGCCTCGACCGAGCCGGGATTGGCCTCAAGCGTGATTTCCATATCGTTCGACGGGCGCCACAGGGCGCGGGCCGTATCTATTACCGCCGCGACCGTTTCGGGGTCCATCAGGGAAGGCGTGCCGCCGCCAAAGAAAATCGTATCAAGGACACGATCCGGGGTTTCGGCGGCGCTGCGGTGCAACTCGCCCAGATACGCAACAAGCCATTGTTTTTGATCAATATTTCTGGAAACGTGACTGTTGAAGTCGCAATAGGGGCATTTGGCCTCGCAAAAGGGCCAATGCACATACAGGCCAAAGCCCCCGTTGCGCCAATCATCCGCCAAAGCAGCCTTTCACGAACATCTCCACCGCGCGGCCGCGATGGCTGATCTTGTTCTTTTCCCAGCGATCCATTTCGGCAAAGGTAATGTCATGGCCCTCGGGGACAAACATCGGATCATAGCCGAACCCGTCCTTGCCACGGATTGGCCAGGTCAGATGGCCGGGGGCGATGCCTTCGAACACCTCATCATGCCCGTCGGGCCAGGCAAGAACCAGCGTGCAGCGGAATTGCGCGGTGCGCGGATGAGGGGCGTTTTTCGCCTCGAGTTCGTTATGGGCGCGGGTCATCGCCATCAGGAAATCGCGGCCCTCGCCGGTTTCGGCCCAATCGGCGGTGTAAACGCCCGGCGCACCGTCCAGCGCGTCGATGGTGATCCCGGAATCGTCCGACAGGGCAGGCAGGCCGGTGGCCTTTGCCGCGGCATGAGCTTTGATCCGGGCGTTGCCGACAAAGGTATCCTCGGTCTCTTCCGGTTCCGGCAGGTTCATCTCGCCTGCGCCCACGACGGTCACACCAAAGGGCTCAAGCAGATGCGCCATCTCCTCAAGCTTGCCTGTGTTATGGGTGGCGACCAGAAGCCTGTCGCCGTCGAACTTGCGGGTCATGCGGTGGCGGCTTTCTGTGCGGCGGCCAGTTCACCGACGCCTTTTTCGGCCAAATCCATCAGCTGATCCATCTGCGCGCGACTGAAGACCGAGCCTTCGGCGCTCATCTGCACTTCGATCAGTTTGCCCGAGCCGGTCATGATGAAGTTTCCATCGACGCCCGCTTCGCTGTCCTCGGGGTAGTCCAGATCCAGAACCGGCTGACCAGCGTAAATCCCGCAGGACACGGCGGCAACAGGGTCCACCAGCGGATCGGAAATCACATCGCCCGCCTTCATCAGCTTGTTCACCGCCAGACGCAGCGCCACCCAACCGCCGGTGATCGAGGCGCAACGGGTGCCGCCATCGGCCTGGATCACATCACAGTCTATTGTGATCTGACGTTCACCCAAGGCAACCCGATCCACACCGGCACGCAGGGCGCGGCCGATCAGGCGCTGGATTTCCACGGTGCGCCCGCCTTGCTTGCCGCTTGCCGCCTCACGCCGCATCCTTGTGTTGGTCGCGCGGGGCAGCATTCCGTATTCGGCAGTAACCCAGCCCAGACCCGAGCCCTTGATGAACGGCGGCACGCGATCCTCGATGGTGGCGGTGCACAGTATATGGGTATCGCCCATCTTGATCAGGCAGGAACCTTCGGCATGTTTGGTAAAGCCGGTCTCGATTGAAACCGCGCGCATTTCGTTTAGATCACGTCCTGAGGGTCGCATGGAAAATCCTTTGTTTGCTGGGTTGGGGATAACGCCCCGCAGCGTTACGATGCAACCCCGATTGACCTTTCATTTGCCTGCGATTTAATGACGGCCCAGCAGGGGAACGCAGATGAGCGAAGCAAGCAGAATTCTGGACGAGATGAATGACCGGTCGCGTGAGGTGTTCCGGCTGATCGTCGAAAGCTATCTGGACAGTGGTGAACCCGTTGGAAGCCGCACCCTGACCCGTACGCTGTCCGAGAAAGTCAGCGCCGCGACCGTGCGTAACGTGATGCAGGATCTGGAATATCTCGGCCTGCTCGACAGCCCCCATGTCAGCGCCGGGCGGATTCCGACCCAGCAGGGTCTGCGGATGTTTGTGGATGGCTTGCTTGAAGTTGGCGATCTGGGGGCTGATGACCGGCAGAAGCTGGATGAGACATTAGGCTCTAACGCGGGCGATGTGGGCGGGATGCTGGACCGCGTGGGGTCGGCCTTGTCACACGTGACACATGGCGCCTCGCTGGTTCTGACCCCCAAACATGAAACCGAGATCAAACATATCGAGTTTGTCTCATTGGCGCATGATCGCGCGCTGGTGGTTCTGGTGTTCTCGGACGGGCATGTGGAAAACCGTCTGTTCACGCCACCACCCGGACAGACGCCCAGTTCGATGCGCGAGGCGGCGAATTTCCTGAATGCGCTGATCGAGGGGCGCACGTTGAGCGAAGTGCGCCGTCAGATGCAAAGTCAGATCGACGCGCGCAAACAGGAAATCGACGTGCTGGCACGCGAGATGGTCGAAAGCGGCATGGCCGCCTGGGATGGGGACGGGGGCGACTCGGCCCGTTTGATCGTGCGGGGGCGGGCGAATCTGCTGGGTGACTCGGGTGAGGCCGAGGAGCTGGATCGTATCCGCACCTTGTTTGACGATCTGGAACGCAAGCGGGACATCGCGGAATTTCTGGAATTGACCGAAGAAGGCGATGGTGTGCGCATTTTTATCGGCTCCGAGAACAAACTTTTCTCACTTTCGGGTTCCTCTTTGGTGGTGTCTCCATATATGAACGCTGATCGAAAGATTATCGGTGCGGTCGGGGTCATCGGGCCAACGCGTCTGAACTATGGACGGATCGTGCCGATCGTGGATTATACGGCGCAACTGGTCGGCAAGCTGATATCCGACCGGAGCTAGAGGGTAAGAGATGGCAGAGCCCAAGAACGAAGATTTTCTGGACGATATCGCAACCGCCGAGGCGGAAGAGCTGGCCGAAGAGCTGATGGATATCAGCGAAGAGGCGCTGGAGATCGACGCGCTGCGTGCCGAGCGGGACGATTACAAGGACAAGTTCATGCGCGCGCTGGCGGATGCCGAGAACGCGCGCAAGCGTGGCGACAAGGCGCGCCGCGATGCGGAACAGTATGGCGGATCGAAACTGGCACGCGACATGCTGCCGGTTTACGACAACATGAAACGCGCGCTTGAGGCGGCAACGGACGAGCAGAAAGAGGTTGCTGCCGGTTTGCTGGAAGGTGTTGAGCTGACCATGCGGGCGTTGAAGGACGTGTTCCAGAAGCACGGGATCGAGGTGATCACGCCCGAAGTTGGCGACCGTTTCGATCCGAATGTGCATGAGGCGATGTTTGAGGCTCCGGTGCCGGGGACCCGCGCGGGCGATATCATTCAGGTGTCGGCTGAGGGGTTCATGCTGCATGACCGGTTGCTTCGCCCGGCGCAGGTTGGGGTGTCGTCGACGCCGGCAAGCTGATTGGCCTCTGCGAGGCCAAGCCTTCGGCGAGAGTATTTTTGAAAAGATGAAGGGGCGGTCAGGATTTGGCCGCTTCTTTCAACTTGTAGATCAGGTCGAGCGCTTCGCGCGGGGTAAGCTCGTCCGGTAGGATCTCGGCCAGCATGTCGGTGACAGGGGAAGCCTTGGGGGCTGGCGGCGGCGGGGGCGGCGCGGCGGAGAACAGGGGCAGGTCATCGATCAGTGCCTTTTGCTTGCCGCCTTCGCGTTCGGTTTTTTCCAGCTGGTCCAGTACGATACGCGCCCGGTCCACCACCGATGCGGGCAGGCCTGCAAGTTGGGCGACCTGTACGCCGTAGGACCGGTCGGCGGCGCCTTTGTGGACCTCGTGCAGGAAGATCACCTCGCCTTCCCATTCCTTGACCGCCACGGTGGCGTTGTCGACGCCTTCCAGTTTACCGGCCAGCGCGGTGAGTTCGTGGTAGTGGGTGGCGAACAGCGCGCGGCATTGGTTGGCGGCGTGCAGATGTTCCAGCGTGGCCCAGGCAATCGACAACCCGTCATAAGTGGCGGTGCCGCGGCCAATCTCATCGAGGATCACCAGAGCGCGGTCGTCGGCCTGGTTCAAGATGGCGGCGGTTTCGACCATTTCGACCATGAAGGTCGAGCGGCCTCGGGCCAGATCGTCCGAAGCTCCGACGCGGCTGAACAACTGGCTGACGACGCCGATATGGGCCTGCTCTGCCGGAACGTAGCTGCCCATTTGTGCTAGCAGGGCGATCAGGGCGTTCTGGCGCAGGAAGGTTGATTTACCGGCCATGTTGGGGCCGGTCAACAGCCAGATGGCGGCACCCTTGTCGGCGCTGAGGTTGCAGTCATTGGCGATGAAGGCATCGCCGCCTTGTTGACGCAGGGCGTGTTCGACGACCGGATGGCGACCGCCCCGCACATCGAAGGCGCGCGAGGTGTCGACCTGCGGGCGGCACCAGTTTTCGCCGCGTGCCAGATCGGCCAGCGCTGTGGTCAGATCGAGTTCAGCCAGCCCCCGGGCGGCTTGATTCAGATGCGCGGCCTTGGCCAGAATCTCGCCAGAAAGTCTTTGGTAGAGCCGTTTTTCGATCTCGAGCGCCAGATTTCCGGCGTTCAGGATGCGGGTTTCGATCTCGGAGAGTTCCACAGTGGTGAACCGCACCTGATTGGCGGTGGTTTGACGGTGGATATAGGTCTCGGAGAACGGCGGGTTCAGCATCTTTTCGGCATGAGTGGCCGTGGTTTCGATGAAATAGCCCAGCACGTTGTTGTGCTTGATCTTCAACGAGGTGATGCCGGTATGTTCCGCGTATTTCTGCTGAAAACTCGCGATGACGGATCGGCCTTCATCGCGTAGGGTGCGGGCTTCGTCCAGTTCGGTGTCGAAACCGGGGGCGATGAAGCCACCGTCGCGGGCCAAAAGGGGCGGTTCGGCGACAAGGGCGTCGTCCAGCAGGGTCAGCAGGTCGTCGAAACCGGTCAGTTTCTGCACGGCAGTGGCCAGAAGGACGGGCAGGTCCTGCGGGGCGCAGAGTTCGGCGATGGTCGCCGCCTGTGTCAGACCGTTGCGGATAGCGGCCAAATCGCGGGGGCCGCCGCGTTCCAGCGAAAGCCGCGACAGGGCGCGGTCCAGATCGGGGGTTTTGCGCAACGCCTCGCGCAGGTCTGATGCAGTCAGGCTGTCCTCGGCAGCGAAACTGACCGCGTCCAGCCTGGAATGGATCATGTCCAGATTGCGGGACGGGCTGGAGAGGCGCTGTTCCAGCAGCCGAGCGCCACCGGGGGTGACGGTCCGGTCGACAACGGACAACAGAGAGCCGGCGCGACCGCTGGACAGGGATCGCGTCAGCTCCAGATTGCGGCGCGTGGCGGCGTCGATTTGCACCACACGGTCCTCGGATTCCTTCAAGGGCGTTTGCAGTAAGGGCAATTTGCCCTTCTGCGTGATTTCCAAATAGTCGATCAGTGCGCCCATGGCCGAAACTTCGGCGCGCCCAAAATTTCCGAACGCGTCCAAAGCGCCCACGTGAAACAACCCGCAGATGCGTTTTTCTGCCGCGGTGCTGTCGAAACTGGCGCGCCCGATGGGGGTGAGTGAAATGCCCAGATCGCGGACAGGGTCTTGCAGGGGCTGTTCTGACCCGTCCGCCACGATCAACTCGGACGGCGCGAGCCGGGCCAGTTCTGGGCTGAGGCGCACATATGTCAAAGGCATCACGTGAAACGCGCCCGTCGAGATGTCGGCCCAGGCCAGCGCGGCCTCATCCCGGACCTCGGCATAAGCGGCCAGAAAGTTGTGGCGGCGGGCCTCAAGCAGCGCGTCCTCGGTCAGAGTGCCGGGTGTCACCAGACGTACGACATCGCGCTTTACCACCGATTTAGAGCCTCTTTTCTTCGCCTCGGCCGGGCTTTCCATCTGTTCGCAGACGGCCACGCGGAACCCTTTGCGGATCAGGGTCAGCAAATAGCCCTCGGCGGCATGAACCGGCACGCCGCACATCGGAATGTCGGTGCCGTTATGCTTGCCGCGTTTGGTCAGCGCGATATCCAACGCCTCGGCGGCATTCACCGCATCCTCGAAGAACATCTCGTAGAAATCGCCCATGCGGTAGAACAGCAGGGCATCGGCATGGGCCTCTTTGATCTCGAGATATTGCGCCATCATCGGCGTGACTGTGGACAAAAGCGGCCCCCTTCTGGCGTATTCCGGGCGCGACCTTACAAACGCGGCCCCCGCGACGAAAGGTGAAAACGTATTCCCGTTGAGGCGCAGCCCCGCCTGCGCTATGAGGCATCAGCCCCGAAGTCATGGAACCGACGTTTAAAATGCCCAAAGCGAAGATCACCAAAGAAGAGGCGCTGGCCTTTCACCTGGACCCCACCCCCGGCAAGTGGGAGGTGCAAGCCACCGTCCCCATGACCACCCAGCGCGATCTGTCGCTGGCCTACAGCCCCGGCGTGGCGGTTCCCTGCGAAGCCATCGCCGAAGCGCCCGAGACGGCGTATGACTATACCAACAAGGGCAATCTGGTGGCCGTGATCTCGAACGGGACCGCCGTATTGGGCCTGGGTAATCTTGGCGCGCTGGGCTCGAAACCGGTGATGGAGGGGAAATCCGTCCTGTTCAAACGGTTTGCTGACGTGAACTCGATCGATATCGAACTGGACACCGAGGACCCGGATGAGTTCTGCCGCGCGGTCAAGCTGATGGGGCCGACCTTTGGTGGTATCAACCTGGAAGACATCAAGGCGCCGGAATGTTTCATCATCGAGCAGCGCCTGAAGGAAGAGATGGACATCCCCGTCTTCCACGACGACCAGCATGGCACGGCGGTGATCTGTGCGGCGGGTCTGCTGAACGCGCTGCATATCTCGTGCAAGAAGATCGAGGATGTGAAGATAGTTCTGAACGGGGCAGGCGCTGCGGGGATTGCCTGTATCGAACTGCTCAAGGCGATGGGTGCAAAGCATGAAAATTGCATCGTCTGTGACACCAAGGGCGTGATTTATCAGGGCCGGACCGAGGGCATGAACCAGTGGAAATCGGCCCACGCGATCACCACCGAGTTGCGCACGCTGGAAGAGGCCATGAAGGGCGCGGACGTGTTCCTGGGCGTGTCGGTCAAAGGTGCGGTGACGCAGGATATGGTCGCCAGCATGGCCGACAACCCGGTGATTTTCGCCATGGCCAACCCGGATCCCGAGATTACGCCGGAAGAAGCGCACGAGGTCCGCGTCGATGCCATCGTCGCCACCGGGCGCAGCGACTACCCGAACCAGGTGAACAACGTTCTGGGCTTCCCCTACCTGTTCCGTGGCGCGTTGGACATCCATGCCCGCGCCATCAATGACGAGATGAAGATCGCCTGTGCCCATGCGCTGGCCCGTCTGGCGCGCGAGGATGTGCCGGATGAAGTCGCCATGGCCTACGGTAAATCGCTGACCTTTGGCCGCGATTACATCATCCCGACGCCGTTCGATCCGCGCCTGATCCACCGTATCCCGCCTGCGGTCGCCAAGGCCGGGATGGATACCGGCGCGGCGCGGCGTCCGATCATCGACATGGACGCCTATGAGCTGAGCCTGAAATCCCGCATGGACCCGACGGCCAGCATTCTGCGCGGGTTGAACGCCCGCGCCCGTCAGGCGCAAAGCCGAATGATCTTTGCCGAGGGCGACGATCCCCGCGTGCTGCGCGCGGCGGTGATGTATCAGCGCTCGGGCTTTGGCAAGGCGTTGGTTGTCGGTCGGCCCGACGAGGTGAAAACCAAGCTGGAAGAGGCAGGTCTGGGCGACGCCGTGCGTGAGCTTGATGTGGTCAACGCTGCGAACACCACGCATCTCGAGACCTATAAGGATTTCCTTTACAAGCGTTTGCAGCGCAAAGGGTTCGATCGCAAAGACATCCACCGCCTTGCGGCCCGCGACCGGCACGTGTTCTCATCGCTGATGCTGGCACATGGGCATGGGGACGGGTTGGTCACCGGTGCCACGCGCAAATCGGCCCATGTGATGGACCGGATCAACCATGTATTCGACGCCGATGCCGCCCATGGCGCGGCGGGCGTGACTGCGTTGCTGCATAAGGGCCGCATCGTGCTGATCGGCGATACGCTGGTGCATGAATGGCCGGACGAAAACGATCTGGCCAACATCGCAGAACGCTCGGCCGCTGTGGCGCGTCATATGGGGCTGGAGCCGCGTGTGGCCTTCGTCAGCTTCTCGACCTTCGGCTATCCGGTATCGGAACGGGCCGAGAAAATGCATGTCGCGCCCGAAGTTCTGGACCGTCGCGGCGTCGATTTCGAATACGAAGGCGAGATGACCGTCGATGTGGCGCTGAACCTCGATCAGCAAGAGGCGTACCCCTTCTCGCGCCTGACCGGCCCGGCAAATATCCTAATCGTGCCTGCACGCCATTCGGCCAGCATCTCGACCAAGCTGATGCAGGAAATGGGCGGCGCCACCGTGATCGGCCCGATCCTGTCCGGTGTCGACAAGCCGATCCAGATCTGCTCGACCGTGTCGACGGCGAATGACATTCTGAACATGGCCATTCTGGCCTCTTGCGATATTGGATAAGCCATGACGATCTGGAACCTCGGCTCGATCAATGCGGATATGGTCTATGCCCTGCCGCATCTGCCCGCGCCGGGGGAGACGCTGGCGGCCAGCGGGCTGGAGCGTTTTCTGGGCGGCAAGGGGGCCAATATGTCGGTCGCGGCAGCGCGGGCCGGGTCACGGGTCAGCCATATTGGCGCGGTCGGGGCCGACGGGCGCTGGGCGAAGGATCGGCTGACCGAATATGGCGTCGATACAAGGTTTATTGCCGAAGTCGATGTGCCCACCGGCCATGCCATCGTGGCCGTGGATGCGCAGGGTGAGAACCTGATTGTCCTCTTCCCCGGATCCAACCACGCGCTGGAGGTGTCGCAGGTCGGGCAGGCGCTGGCGTCTGCCAATACCGGGGACCTTCTGGTTCTGCAGAACGAAACCAATGCGCAGGTCGAGGCCGCCCGGATGGGGCGCGAGCTGGGCCTGACCGTCTGCTACGCGGCCGCCCCGTTTCAGGCCCAAGCCGTGCAGGACGTTCTGCCTTATCTGGATTTTCTGATCCTGAATGAGGTTGAGGCCGAGCAATTGCGGCAGGAAACCGGGCTGGATGCCGCGCAACTGCCGGTGCGCCATGTCATCGTCACCCTTGGCGCAAAAGGCGCGCGGTATCTGCAACAGGGCTGTGAACCGGTTGATTTTGCGGCCCACAAGGTTCAGGCGGTCGATACGACCGGTGCGGGGGATACGTTCACCGGTTATGTTCTGGCCGGGATGGACCGGGGGATGCCGATGGAACAGGCGATCCTGCAAGCAAATCGTGCCGCGGCCCTGATGGTCACGCGGCACGGTACGGCGGATGTCATTCCTGATCTGCGCGAAGTGCGCGACGCGTCTTTCGATTAAGACCCGGCAAAGGGTGCGTCTGTGCCCCAAAGCTGTTTCACACGCGCATCCCGACCGCAGGCATTGCGATAGGCCTTATAGGCGTTCTTCTGACGTTTCGGACCAAAGCGGGTGAAGACCAGTTTTTCGCCCTTGTAATAATCCTGATGGTAGGCCTCGGCCGGGTAAAAGGTAGATTCTTGCAAGATTGGCGTCACCACCGTCTGACCCAATGCGGCCTGCGCCTGTGCCTTGGCCTTTTCCGCTTGCGCCTTTTCGCCCGAGTTAGAGACGAAAATCGCTGTGCGATAGCTGTCACCCCGGTCGCAGAACTGACCGCCCGCATCGGTGGGATCGACCGAGCGGAAGAACATGTTCAATAGCGTTTCACGGGAAACCCGGGCCGGATCGAAGGTGATCTGAACCGCTTCGTAATGGCCTGTACCGCCTTTTGAGACCTGATCATAGGTTGGGTTGGCCGATTTGCCACCGGTATATCCCGACACCGCGCCCACGACACCGGGGACGGATTCGAAATCGGATTCGACGCACCAGAAACACCCGCCCGCAACGGTCAGTGTCTCGGTGCCTGCCGCCTGAGCGGGCAGGACCCGCAGCATCGCGGCCAAAGTTATGAACGTCAGCAACAGGGCGGGCTTCACAAAATCGAGGTAGGCAGTTCGGGTCATGGCAGGTCTCCTTCCGAGACTGAAAGTGGCCCGAGAACCGACCCGTTGCAATCGCCTGACATCGATTGTCACGCGCTGGTGAGACGAGTTTATCCGCAGCCTAACGAACCTGTCGCGCCAGATCCTGAAACGCTGCAAACTGTTCTGCGATCGCCTGTGCGGCGGTGTCCAGCAGCCGCGCGCCGTCCTCGGGCGTGGCCAGCGCGGAATGGGATCCGACGCGGCCATCCGGGAACGCGGCCCGGTGTTCTTCGGGTGGGCCGTGACGGTCGCCGCTATGGGCGCGGATATAATCAGAGCTGAGTTTCTTGGGGGGATCGGCGGCCAATCCCGTTGGCAAAGCCCCCAACAGGCTTTGCGTGATCGCGATCTCGGACGGGGTGGCGTGCATCCCCTCCCACGCGCCATAAAGGTTCTGGCGCAGGGCGTTGACGCTGGGCGGCTCCCACCAGCTGACAATTTGAATCCGACCTGCGGGCAGGGCGTCAGCGATGCGGTTAAACGGTGCCAGATTGGCGCCGTGACCATTCACAACAAAAACACCGGTAAACCCTTGCGCCAGCAGGCCCGAGATGACCTCGCTCGCCATGGTTTGAAAAATCGGCTCCGACAGGGAGACCGTACCGGGAAAGGCCGTGTTGAACGGGGCCGGGGTGTAGGCCAGCGCCGGAGCCACGATGGCGTCGCACCGCTTGGCTGCGGCCAGCGCTATCGCTTCGGCGCAGATCGTGTCGGTTCCGATCCGGCCCATCGGCCCATGCTGCTCGGTCGATCCCACGGGCAGCAGGATTGCGGCCCCGGACTTGATCCGGGCCTCGACCTCATACCATGTCATATGATCCAGTTTCATGATTACAGCCTGACTATCGCTTTTCCTTTTGGCAACACGCCGATACGCTGAGCGCATGGAACAGCCACGTACCATTGAAACCCAGAAGCCGCCGCTTGATCATGTGATCGGGCTGGCCGTCAAAACCCATCGCATGCTCGCAGGTCTGACGCTGGCCGAGTTGTCGGGTCAGTCCGGGGTCTCGACCGCGATGATCTCGAAGATCGAGCGCGGACAGGTCTCGGCCTCGCTTGGAACGCTGGATGCGCTGGCAAACGGGATCGGTGTCCCCCTGATCAATTTCTTTGCCGCAACGGTCGAACGGTCCGACGTGTCCTTTGTTGCGGCGGGCGAGGGTGTGACGGTGCAGCGGCTGGGCAGCGGTTACGGTCATAGCTACAAGCTGATCGGCCGCGCCGAGGCCAAGCATGTCAGTTTCGAAAGCTTCAGCGTAACGCTGGAATCGCCTCTGGGGCCACGACCATCATATCAACATCAGGGGATCGAGTTCATCCACGTCACCGATGGTGAGATGGTCTATGGCTGCGGGGATGAGGCCTATCATATGCGCCCCGGCGACTCCTTAAGCTTTGATTCAAACGCTGCGCATGGGCCGGTTGAGCTGAAGACGGACAAGGTCAGTTTCATAACCGTTGTGGCCAAGGCCGTACCCAGCGGAAATTGAAAACGCCCGGCGGTAAGGCCGGGCGCTGGTCAGGTCAGAGACCCCATTTCTCTCGATTCGCTTCGAAGAAACCCTGCGCCTTCTTCACCTCGATCCAGTTGTTGACGTAGTTGATCCAGACCTGATCGTCCTGCGGCAGGATCATGGCGATGGGCGAAGGCGAACGGGGGCCCGCATTCTTCACGCGGACAACCGGGAATTTGTCTTCAAGGGTCGAGCCTTCGATGTTCGATGTGATGAACACGTCCGCACGTCCGGCGATAACCTCCTGAAAGCCACGGGCCGGCGCTTCGACAACCTTGATTTCCGCATTCGGGAACCATTCACGCACGCGCTTTTCAAAGGTGGTGCCCAAAGTGGTGGCAACCGTCACGTCGGGTTGGTTGATCGAGTCGTAGCCGTCGAATTTGTCGGCCTTGTCCTTGGTGGTGTAGGGAAACAACTCGACCGCGATATAGCTGTCCGAAAACCCGGCAACCTTCATGCGCGGCGGCGAGATCGAAGCCGAGCCGGTCAGGTGGTACTTGCCCGCAACCACGCCATTGACCAGGGTTTTCCAGTCGGTCGGCACATATTCGACCTCGACCCCCAGATCGGTGGCCAGTTCGTTCATGATGTCGATGTCATAGCCCTTGTAGCTGTTCGTCGCCGGATCGCGCAGGGACATCGGGTTCCAGTCGCCGGTTGTGCCGACTTTCAGAACGCCCGAATCCAGCACTTCGTTCAGGGCCGATTGTGCATGTGCCGCGCCCGACAATACCAGTCCAAGCGCTGCGGCTGCCGCAGCTTTCCAAATCGTGTTCATTTATTTCTCCCGTTGGTGGCGGTTGGGTCTTGCTGCCATATTGTTCCTTGATTTAAGCGCGAAGGGGAAGATAACCTCAAGAAAATATTCCACTGTGAATAAAATAAGGGCAGGTCAGCCAATGCCAGACGCCGCCATCGAGCTTGTTGATGTGAACAAGTGGTTCGATACGTTTCACGTTCTCAAGGACATCAATCTGACGGTCAACAGCGGCGAAAAGGTGGTGATCTGCGGACCTTCGGGGTCGGGCAAATCCACTGTTGTGCGCTGTATCAATCAGTTGGAGAAGCACCAGAAAGGCACCATCCGCATCGATGGGGTCGAACTGAAGGACGATGCCAAATCCGTGGCCACGATCCGGTCCGAGGTCGGCATGGTGTTTCAGCAGTTCAACCTGTTCCCGCATCTGACCGTTCTGGAAAACCTGACGCTGGGCCCGATCAAGGCGCGCGGCCTCAGCCGGAAAGACGCCGAAGACCGCGCGCGCCATTACCTTGAGCGGGTGCATATCCCAGATCAGGCCGATAAACGCCCGATCCAACTGTCTGGCGGCCAGCAACAGCGCGTGGCGATTGCCCGATCCCTGTGCATGGAGCCCAGGGTTCTGCTGTTTGACGAGCCGACCTCGGCCCTCGATCCGGAAATGATTGCCGAGGTGCTCGATGTGATGGTCGAACTGGCGAATGAAGGCATGACCATGGTTGTTGTCACCCATGAGATGGGCTTTGCCCGCAAGGTCGCCGACAACATGATTTTCATGGATGCGGGCGAGATCGTGGAACAGGGCAAGCCGGAACATTTCTTCACCAATCCCACCTCGGATCGGTGTCGGAAGTTCCTGAGCCAGATTTTACAGCACTGAGTGGGCATGATGAAAAAAAACCTTCTTCTTCTGATCCCGCTTTTGGCTCTGACCGGCTGTTCCTCGTCCCAGACCTGGGGCTGGTACGTGATCGACCCCACGACGGATACGGGCTGGACCAATGTGAAATTCCTGATTTCGGGCATGGGGGCGACGATCCAGATCTCTCTGATCGCCGCCGTTCTGTCGATTGTGATCGGCTTGCTGGTCGCCTTGCCCGGTCTGTCAGAAAAACGCGGCTGGCGGTTGTTGAACAGGATCTATGTCGAGTTCATCCGCGCGATTCCGCTGCTGCCCATGCTGTTTTGGGTGTTCTACGGCCTGCCGATTGTGTTCCAGTCGATGGGCATGAACATCCCCATCGATCCGTTCTGGGGCGCGATCATCACGCTGGCGATTTCCGACAGCGCCTTTACGGCCGAGATCTACCGCGCGGGCATTCAATCCATCGCACGCGGGCAGCGCGAAGCGGCGCAGACCATCGGGCTGAACTATGTGCAAACCATGCGCTACGTGATCCTGCCGCAGGCGATCCGGCGCATTCTGCCCCCCTTGGCAAACCAGTTCATCTACATCGTCAAGATGAGCGCCTTTGCCAGCGTCATCGGCATGCAGGAACTGACCCGCCGCGCGAACGAGCTGGTGGTGACGGAATACCGCCCGCTGGAAATCTACACCCTGCTGATTTTCGAATACCTGATCCTGGTTTTGATCATCAGCGCCGGTGTGCGATGGCTGGAACGCCGCATGGGCGCGGATGAACGCGGTTAAGACGGAGATAATAAATGGACTGGAAAGACTTCATGGCCGAGACCGAGGCCAATATCGGAACCTTCTCGAAAGAAGTGCCCGAAACCGTGCGCGGTTTTGGCATCATGGGAAAGGCCGCCAAGGCTGATGGCGCGCTGAGCGAAAAGACCAAGGAATTTGTCGCGCTGGGCATTGCCGTTGCCACAAAATGCGACAGCTGCATCGGGTTTCACGTGAAATCGCTCGTCCGCCTTGGTGCTACGCGCGAGGAACTGTGCGAGGCGCTTGCCATGGCAACCTATATGGGTGGAGGCCCATCCTTCGGATACAGTGCAAAGGCCCTGAAAGCCTTTGATGTGTTTTCGGAGTAACCCCCATGCGTCCTGATCTGGCCGGAGCCGAGGGCTTTATCCGAAACTGCTGGTACGTCGCGGGCCGCAGTGAGGATTTCGGCCGCGACCTCAGCCCTGTGCGGATGCTGAACGAAGAGATAGTGATCTATCGCGACACCAAAGGCGTGGCCATTGCGCTGGAAGATGCCTGTCCCCACCGCAAACTGCCCCTGTCGCGCGGAACTGTCGAGGGCGATCACGTGGTCTGCGGCTATCACGGGCTGACCTTCGATTGCAGCGGCGAGTGTGTGATCGCGCCAACGCAGTTGGACAACCCCCCGCGCCGCGCCGCTGTGCATTCCTACCCGGCCGAGGACCGCTGGGGCTTCCTGTGGCTATGGATGGGTGACCCGGCGCAGGCCAATCCGGATGACATCATCGACATCCCGAATTTCGACAACCCAATCTGGGGCAAGACCCAGACCGGCGCGATGGAGATGGCGTGCCACTACCTGTACATCATCGACAATCTGCTGGACCCCAGCCATGTGGCCTGGGTGCATCTGACTTCATTTGCCGGGGCCGGAACCGACAACCGGCCCCTTGATCTGGAAGAGACCGAAAGCGGCGTCATCGTCTCACGCTGGATCGCGGACGAACCTGCACCGCCATACTATGCGCCGATCCTGCCCTTTGGCCCAACCTGCGACCGCAAGCAGCATTACGAATGCCGCCTGCCATCGACCGCGATCAACATGTCCGTCTATACGCCGGTGGGTGAGGGCGGGGCGGATCGTCCCATCTCGGACAATGCGTTCATCAATATCTCTTACAACTTCATCACGCCGGTGGATCACGAAAGCGCACGCTATTTCTGGTTCCAGCATCGCAACATGCATGCCGATGACGCGGCTATGTCCCAGCGGATGTTCGACGGCGCGGTTATGGCGTTCAACGAGGACAAAGAGGTGCTGGAATACGTCCAGACCGGTATGGCGCAGCGCAAATCCGGCTATATCAACCTTGGGCTGGATGCGGGCGCGATGCGGTTCCGGTCGCGGGTGGCGAAGATGATCGCGTCCGAATCAGTGGGCTGACAACCGGCCATTTGCGCCCTGACCGACCCGCTGTTCGGGCGCGTCAAAAACGGCTCTGATACAGGGGTATTCGTCCAGAACTGCCTGCCCGCCGGGGATCAGCTCGGGCCTGAAGATACCGTTGTCCCAGATCGCCACACCATCCACGGCAATCGTCGGGTCCAGCACGTTCAGCGAAATCTCACCCGGTGCGTAATGCCCGCAGGTGTGAAAATGCAACAGGCGGGGATTGCCAAAGGCCGACCCGCTCCACCGTTCGAAATTCTCGAAAGCAGGCGCGGTATAGGCGCATCCCGGATGAATGCCAGCATGCCACGAATGCATGGTCATCGGGTCCAGATCAAACATCTGCCCGACCTTCTGATAATGCATCTGTGCGCAATGCACGTCCATGTCATGACCGGAAAACCCGGTCAAACGCCCGCCGTCAAAGTGAACCGCCAATGGCTCCCTCAGGTCGCAGCCATAAGGCTGATAGAATTTCGACCCGGTTCCCACAAGAAATCCATCCTGCATCACAATGCCGGAAAAGCCCTGGGCCGGGACGGGCGCAAAAACGGACATCGGAAAGCGCGCCACGCTGACATCCGCGGCGCCTTGCTTAGGATACGCGGCCCCCGGCCCGCTGAAATCCGTGCCCAAGGGGCAGGTGACGCGGATGCGCTCGGCCTCGGCCATAACGGCGTTCACCGCGTTCTTCAGCGCAACAAACCCGGTATAGTTCGCCCGGCCAAAGCCCGAGGCCAGCATCTGCGCGTCCAACGCATAAGACATGATGGGCTGAATGCCCGACAAGCCCGTGTCAAACCTGATCTGGTCGCCGGTGCGGGACAGGAACAGCGTTCGATCCGCAGCCTTCATATCGGCAATCAATTGATCGGACAGTTTGACCTCAATCGGGTCAAAAGGCACTGTTTGTACGGATGTGTCGATCTGCAGGGTGCGGGCGCAGTCCAGAATGGCCTGTCCGATCTCTTCATCGTAGTAGGCGTTTCCAGGGTCTTCGCACAGAACAAGCAGGCGATCGCCCCGGGACAGGCCACCGCATCGCAGCAACAGGTTTTCAGCGCCTGAATACAAATCAGACCGGTGCATTCCGCTTGCCCCTTACCAAGAATGATCCCAAGACTCGCTGGTCTGTTCACGATTTTGTTATAATCAAAAATCTCTTGCCAGTAAAAACTTTTACTGACACTCCCAAAAACACCGGCAATCAACCGCAGGAGAACCCCAGATGAGCGCCTGGATCGACATGATCCCCGATGAACAAGCCGAAGGTCGCCTGAAAGAGCTGTTGGACAAGGCGCGGACCCCGCACGGCACTGTCGACACCGTGATGCGGGTGCATTCGCTGCGGCCCGAGACGATGAACGGGCACGTCACGCTGTATCGGTCGGTCCTGCATTCACAGGACAACAAGCTGCCGTTCTGGTTTCTTGAGGTGGTGGCCAGCTATACCTCGATCCTGAACGATTGCACCTATTCGCTGACGCATCACTTCATGAATGTGCGCAATCTGCTGAAGGATCAGCCGCGCAGCGACCGGATCTTTGTCGCGCTCAAGGCGCATCGGCCCGAAGATGAGTTCGACGGCAAGGAACTGGCCCTGCTGCGCTATGCGGGCAAACTGACCACGGACGTGGGCAAAATGGTGAAATCGGATTTCGAGGCGCTGAAAATCGCCGGGTGCGAGGATGGCGAAATCCTCGAGGTCAATCAGGTCTGCGCGTATTTCAACTATTCCAACCGGTTGCTGAACGGGCTGGGGGCCACGACCGAGAACGATGTGATCGGGTATTACAAAGGCGACGACTAGCCGGGGGTTGGGCTGACCTCAGCCCAGCAACTGCCCCAGCTTCATCGCAACGCCCATGTTGCCCGAAATCTTGAGTTTCCCCAGCGCGACGCCGGTCATCGGGTTCAGCTTGCCGGTCAGCAATTTGCCCAGATTGTCTTTGGAAATCCGGATCGTGCAATCAGTGTCGCGATCCTGGGTGCTGGCGGTATTGTCGGCCAGAACGATCACCCCATCGTCGCCGCAATCGAATTTGAGCGAGCCATCAAAGCTTTTGCCGTTCAGGCCTTTTTGAATTCCGTCGGCAATGTCTTGCAGCATGATCTGTCCTTCCCAAGTTGACCTTTGCGTAAGGACAAACCCGGAGGTCAGGCAAGCCTGACGTGGCGGGAACTGACAGAGCGTTGATCGGATAAAGAAAACCCCGGCATCCTCAAGGGTCGCCGTGGTCATAGCTTCAGTCTGCGACGGCGGTTACTTCGCCAGGCGCTTGTCCCGCGCCGCCAGCAGTTTCAGGCGCAGCGCGTTCAACTGGATAAAGCCCGCCGCATCGGTCTGGTCATAGGCACCGGCGTCTTCCTCAAAGGTCACATGCGCCTCGGAATAGAGCGAATGATCCGACCAGCGGCCCACGGTCGAGGCCAGACCTTTGTACAGCTTCACCCGCACGGTTCCGGTGACATGTTCCTGAGATTTGTCGATGGCGGCCTGCAGCATCTCGCGCTCGGGGCTGTACCAAAAACCGTTATAGATCAGTTCCGCATATTGCGGCATCAGCTGGTCTTTCAGGTGCATCGCGCCGCGGTCCATGGTGATGGATTCGATGCCGCGATGCGCCTCCAGCAGGATGGTGCCGCCGGGGGTTTCGTAGATACCGCGCGACTTCATGCCGACAAAACGGCCTTCGACCAGATCGAGACGGCCAATACCGTGCTTGCCGCCATATTCGTTCAGCTTGGTCAGGATGGTCGCGGGGCTCATCGCCTCACCATTGATGCTGACCGCGTCACCTTTTTCAAAGCCGATCTCGATGAACTCGGGCTGATCGGGTGCGTCCTCGGGGTGGACGGTGCGCTGATAGACGTAATCGGGTGCCATATCGGCAGGGTCTTCCAGAACCTTACCTTCCGACGAGGTGTGCAGCAGGTTGGCATCGACCGAGAACGGCGCCTCACCGCGTTTGTCCTTGGCAATCGGGATCTGGTTCTGTTCGGCAAATTCCAGCAGCTTGGTGCGGCTGGTCAGGTTCCATTCGCGCCACGGTGCAATGACCTTGATGTCGGGGTTCAGCGCGTAGGCCGCCAGCTCGAACCGCACCTGATCGTTGCCCTTGCCGGTTGCACCGTGTGCAACTGCATCGGCACCGGTCGCTTGCGCAATCTCGACCAGACGTTTCGAGATCAGCGGGCGTGCGATCGAAGTGCCCAGCAGGTACAGCCCTTCGTACTGTGCATTGGCGCGGAACATGGGGAAGACGAAATCGCGGACAAATTCCTCGCGGATATCCTCGATATAGATGTTCTCGGGCTTGATCCCCAGCAGCTCGGCCTTTTGGCGGGCGGGTTCCAGCTCCTCGCCCTGACCCAGATCGGCGGTGAAGGTCACGACCTCACAGCCATATTCGGTCTGCAGCCATTTCAGGATGATCGAGGTATCAAGGCCACCGGAATAGGCCAGAACAACTTTCTTGGGCGCGGACATCTGACTTCCCCTTATTCGTAAGACGATTGGCCCCTAACGGGTTTTGAACGCGGGGGCAAGTTATGTGCGTTGACCACGTCCGGGAATTGGGGTGAAACGAGGCGATAGAGAACAAGAATTGGTTGAGAGGCGCGGTTTTCGGATGTTGGGCTGGAAGATCTTTGTGCATTCGGTGCGGATGGTTTTGGGCAATTTCAGGCAGGCCTTGCAGATCGGTCTCGTCCCGGTTGCACTCTGGTTCGGCGGTGCAATTGTCGTGTTTGTCGTTGCGAGTATTTTGCAAAGGATGATGTCCCCCGGGGGACCGGAAAACGATCTGTTCTCATCAGGGAATGCAACGATCTTCCTAGTCCTGATCGTGATCTGGATTGGCATGCTGATCACGGCATGCTGGATCGTTGTCGAATGGCACCGATTTGTATTGCTGGCCGAATACCCGACGGGATGGATTCCGCAGTTCCGGGTTGATCGCGTGTTGTCCTATGTCGGCCACGGGTTTTTGTTGGGTCTTGCCGCCGTTATCCTGTTGATACCAGTCGCTATTGCCTCTGGCATTTCCTCATCGATGTCTCAGTCGTCGGGCATTGTTGTGCTGGGTCTTGGGGCGCTGGGCGTAATCGTCTGCCTGTACCGGCTGGTCGTGTTGCTGCCAGCTGCCGCGATTGGTCAGCCCCTGACGTTCAAACAGGCATGGGACGCTACCCGAGGTGCCGAGGGCGCGATCTTTGTTTTGCTGATCGTGTCCGGGCTTATTCAGGGTGCGGTGAACCTCATCACAGCGCCATTGATGGGTGTTTCGATTGTCGGAGCGCTGGTTGTTTTTGCAGTCACGTTGATCCTCTACCTTGTCAATGTCAGCATCCTGACCACGATGTACGGTGTTTTCGTCGAAAAGCGCGAGCTCTCCTGACCCGCGTACACATATGTATTCCTTGCCCTTTTAGCCGGGATGGGTCAGTGAAACGGTCATGAGTGATTTCATGACCCGCGCCCGCGCTGCCGAACAGGCGATGCGCACTGTTTTCCCTGCAACGCCGCTGCAGCGGAATGCGCATCTGTCCGACCGTTATGGCGCCGATATCTGGCTCAAGCGCGAAGATCTCAGCCCGGTGCGGTCCTACAAGATTCGCGGTGCGTTCAATGCCATGCGCAAGCAGCAGGGGCAGGACCTGTTTGTCTGTGCCAGCGCCGGCAATCACGCGCAGGGCGTGGCCTTCATGTGCAAGCATCTGGACGTCAAAGGCGTGATCTTCATGCCGGTGACAACCCCGCAGCAGAAGATCCAGAAGACCAGCATCTTTGGCGGGGACAATATCGAGATTCACCTGACCGGCGACTATTTCGACGACACTCTGGCCGCCGCGCAGGCCTGGTGCGCGCAAAAGGGCGGGCATTTCCTGTCGCCCTTTGACGATGAAGATGTGATCGAAGGACAGGCCTCATTGGCGGTCGAGATCGAGGAACAGCTTGGCGGTGTACCCGATCATCTGCTGTTGCCGGTGGGCGGCGGCGGTATGTCGGCGGGCGTAGCAACGTGGTTCGGCGAGCGCACCCATTGCCTGTTTGTCGAGCCCGGGGGCGGGGCGTGCCTGCGCGCGGCTTTGGCGGCGGGGCATCCGGTGTCACTGGATCAGGTGGATACGTTCGTCGACGGGGCGGCGGTGGGCCGGATCGGCGCGAAACCCTTTGACCTGCTGCGCTCTCGCCATTTGTCAGATGTTCTGGTGATGTCCGAGGATCGCATCTGCGCCACCATGATCGAAATGCTGAATGTCGAAGGCATCGTTCTGGAACCCGCCGGTGCGCTGGCGGTTGAGGCGGTGGGCGATGTGCAAAGCTTTGTCCGGGGCAAGACGGTGGTCTGCGTTACCTCAGGTGGTAATTTCGACTTTGAACGCCTGCCCGAGGTCAAGGAGCGGGCTCAGCGCTATTCCGGGGTCAAAAAATACTTCATCCTGCGCCTGCCGCAGCGTCCCGGCGCGTTGAAAGAGTTCCTGAACACCCTCGGCCCCGAGGATGACATCGCCCGATTCGAATACATGAAGAAATCGGCCCGCAACTTCGGCTCGGTCCTGATCGGCATCGAAACCCGCAAGCCCGAGAATTTCATGCGCCTGTTTGCGCATCTTGATGAGGCCGGGTTCACCTATACCGACATCACCGAGGATGAGACCCTGGCGCAGTTTGTGATCTAGGTCAGGTTCCGGGCCAGATCCGCCTGAAACACCGATTTGGATGCGTCATAGACGGACAGGATTTCGGACAGATCCACCTCGGCCGCATGACCGGCTGCGGCGCGCCGCTCACCATCCTGACAGAGTCTTGAGAACTGGTCGAACCCAAGGCTCAGCGCGCTGCC
This sequence comes from Ruegeria sp. C12, assembly GCF_056537745.1. Lineage (NCBI taxonomy): Bacteria > Pseudomonadati > Pseudomonadota > Alphaproteobacteria > Rhodobacterales > Roseobacteraceae > Ruegeria > Ruegeria sp. C12. The sequence continues at coordinate 271,105 of NZ_JBQFSA010000003.1, read as the reverse complement.
TTTCAGGAAATGCAGGTTCTGTTCCAGCTCAAGCCGCTGGGTATCGGCGTGCAGGCGGGCGATGACCTCTTGCACCTCATCCAGAAAGATCTGGATAACCTCGTCAAACTCATCCGCGCCGACCTCGTCCCGCAACTGTCTGACTCGGGGCCAGTGGATCATTGTCATCCTCCTGCATCGGATTGGGCTGACCCTTGGTAACTCGGTACGGGTAAATGTCGGGTTAAACTCCGAGGGGCCCGAGGGCCTTCACCTGATGTTAAACCCCCGGGCGATACGGTCACCCTGTCCCGGTCAGAGGAACAGCATGGGGTTGCAGAGTGCCAGCGGCAAATCTTGAGGAAACCAGATCGGATCTGGATTTCGGCGCGATCCGAAAGGTGCTGGTTGTGGATGACAGCCGCCTGCAACGTCGGATTCTGGTTGCCTCGCTCAAGAAATGGGGCTTCGAGGTGCTTGAGGCCGACACTGGCGAAGCCGCTATCGAGTTATGCGCCCGGTCCGTGCCCGATCTTGTGCTCAGCGATTGGGTCATGCCGGGGATGAGCGGGCTGGAGTTCTGCCGCGCCTTCCGCGCGCTTGAGGCCGAGCATTACAGCTATTTCATCCTGTTGACCTCAAAAAGCGAAAAGCAGGAGGTCGCGCGCGGCCTTGATGCCGGGGCCGATGATTTCCTGATCAAACCGCTTGAGGCCGATGAACTGCGCGCCCGTATATCGGCAGGGGCGCGAATTCTGGATATGCAGCGCGAATTGTCCGAAAAGAACCGGCTGATCGAATCCGCCTTGGACGAGTTGAAGCTGGCACATGACGCTATCGACAAGGACCTGATGCAGGCCCGCAAGATTCAGGAATCGCTGGTGCCTGAACTGACGCAGACATTCGGCAAATCCCGCGTCAGTCTGTTGTTGAAACCCTGCGGTCATATTGGTGGTGATCTGGTGGGCATGTTCTCACCCGGTCCAAACCGGCTGGGTTTCTACAGCATTGACGTGTCGGGCCATGGCATCACCTCGGCCATGATGACGGCGCGGCTGGGTGGCTATCTGTCCAGCAAGCATTTCGATCAGAACGTGGCGATGGAGCGTCGTTTCGATAAATTCTACGCCCTGTTGCCGCCGGATGAGGTGGCCGGGATGCTGAATATGCGGTTGATGGCGGATGCCGGTATCGAGGAGTACTTCACGATGGTTTACGCCATCGTCGATCTGCGCAACGGGCATATGAAGCTGGTACAGGCCGGGCACCCTCACCCGTTGGTTTTGCGCAAGGATGGCAGCACCGAGTTTCTGGGCGAAGGGGGGCTGCCAATCGGGTTGATCTCGGACGTGTCGTTTCAACAGATCGAAACCCAACTGCATCCGGGGGATCGGCTATTGCTGTATTCCGATGGGTTCACCGAATGCCATCTGGCAGAGGGCGGATTGCTGGAAGAGGAGGGTTTGCGCGACATGGCCCTCGACTGCGCCACCGGGCGCGGTGGGTCCGAATTTCTGGACGATATGTTCTGGCGCCTGACACAGCTCATGTCGCCCGAGGACGGTATGGGTGATGACGTGTCGGCGGTGTATTTCGAATATAACGGCCCCTAAAGGCGGCCAAGATGCAGGTTGGCAAAGTGGCGATCACCGTCATTGCCCAGCAGTTCCACCGCATCCGCGGTGTCCATCCAAAGCGCCTCGTGAATATCTTCGGTCGGCGGACCCATGCGGCGGACCGGGCGGGCACGATAGATCAGGCAGACCTTCTCGGCCCACAGGTCATATTCCGGCATATAGGTGAACCGGCGAAACGCCCCCACGCGTTCCGGTTTGGCGATGCGCCAACCTGTTTCCTCATAAACCTCGCGGTGCAGCGCGGTAACAGGCGATTCGCCTGGGTCGATCCCGCCGCCGGGCAGTTGCAGATCCGGGCCCGGTTCGGTCTGGCAGGTCAGCAGCAGGCTTCTGCCGCGCGGCAGCAAAGCGTAAACACCAACCCTTTGGGTGTATCTGCGCCCGGGTTCGGGGGTTTCGCCAAACCGTCTGATCATGTATGGCCCCTTACAACCCAATCTCTGCGACCTATATGGTGCCGGTATGCCAACCCTTGGCGTGTAAGGAAACCCCATGTCTCTTGGAACAAAAATCGCGTGGGACGATACCGTCCTGCCCTTTCAACTCGATGTATCGGATATGCGCGGGCGCGTGGCCCGTCTGGATGGCGTGCTGGACGGCATCCTGAAGCAGCATGACTACCCCGAACAGGTTGAGGCTTTGGTGGCCGAGATGGCCCTGCTGACCGCGTTGATTGGCCAGACCGTTTCGCTGCGCTGGAAACTGTCCTTGCAGGTGCAATCCAAGGGCGCGGTGCGGATGATCGCCACGGATTATTACGCACCGAAGGTCGAGGGCGAACCGGCCCGCATCCGGGCCTATGCCAGTTTCGACCGGGATCGTCTGACAGATTCCGCCCCTTTCGATCAGGTGGGTGAGGGGTATTTTGCGATCATGATCGATCAGGGCGAAGGCACCCAGCCCTATCAGGGCATCACCCCGCTGGCCGGAGGCTCGATCAGCGCCTGCGCTGAGGCGTATTTTGCCCAGTCGGAACAGTTGCCGACGCGCTTCTCGCTCAGCTTCGGCAAATCGACCGAGCCGGGTGTGGGCGAACACTGGCGCGCGGGCGGCATCATGTTGCAGCACATGCCCAAAGCCTCGCCCTTTGCAGCCTCGGGTGAGGGTACCGGCGAGATCCTGACCGCAAATGATCTGGTTGATGGCGAAGAGGGCGAGAACTGGGGCCGTGTCAACATCCTGCTGGATACGGTCGAAGATCTTGAGATGATCGGCCCCTCGGTCGCGCCCACCGACCTTTTGATTCGCCTGTTCCACGAGGAAGGCCCCCGCGTCTATGACGCGCAGGCGGTGCAGTTTGGCTGTACCTGCTCCGAGGAACGTGTGCGCCAAAGCCTGTCGATCTATTCGGCCAAGGACATCGAAAAGATGACCACGCCCGAAGGGCAGGTGACAGCCGATTGTCAGTTCTGCGGGGCCCACTATGTGCTCGATCCCGCAACGGTTGGATTTGATGCAGAAGACGCCAGCGGTGCATGACCTTACCGCCCGCATTGCTGCGGCCTTGCGTCGTCCGGGTTACGGGTCCAGCGATTTTGACCTGAACCCGGAAACCGTGCTTCCGCCCGGGCGCAAATTGCGTCCGGCGGGGGTGTTGGTGCCGATCCTGCTGACCGGCGATGAGCCGCATCTGATTCTGACCAAACGATCATCCGCCCTGAAACACCATCCCGGTCAGATCGCCTTTCCGGGGGGCAAGCAGGATGAAGGGGATGTGGACATCACCGCCGCAGCCTTGCGTGAGGCGCGCGAGGAAATCGGCCTGCCGCCCGATCTGCCCGATGTGATCGGGTTTTTGCCGGAACATGAAACCGTGACCTCGTTTTCGATGACCCCGGTGGTTGCCATCGTCCGGCAGGGGTTTGACCCCGTGCCCGAACCCGGCGAAGTCGACGAGGTTTTCTCGGTTCCGCTTGCACATGTGCTGGACCCTGCGAATTATGTGATCGAGTCGCGCAGATGGCGGGGTCAGCGGCGCAGGTATTACGCCGTGCCCTATGGCCCCTATTACATCTGGGGCGCGACCGCCCGCATATTGCGCGGGTTGGCAGCACGGGTGAGTGAATGAAGCAGATCAGCGCGGCCTGGGTTTCAGACCCAGCAACTCAGAGGGTTTGCGCGGCCCTGACCAAAGGCGGGGCGCAGGCCCTGTTTGTCGGGGGCTGCGTGCGCAATGCCCTGCTGGGCGCGCCGGTCTTGGATATCGACATTGCGACCGATGCGCTGCCGAACCGGGTGGTTGAGCTGGCACAGGCCGCAGGCCTCAAGGCGATTCCGACCGGGATTGACCATGGTACAGTCACCGTGGTCTGCGATCACATCCCGCATGAGATCACCACCTTTCGCCGCGATGTTGAAACCGATGGTCGCCGGGCCGTTGTCGCCTTTTCCGAGAAGGTCGAGGAAGACGCAGCGCGGCGCGATTTCACCATGAATGCGATCTATGCCCGGCCAGATGGCACCGTGTTAGACCCGCTTTTGGGCCTGCCCGATCTTGAGGCACGCCGCGTGCGCTTTATCGGAACCGCCCAAAACCGTATCCGCGAGGATTATCTGCGTTCTCTGCGGTACTTCCGGTTTCACGCCTGGTACGGCGATGCCGAGGCCGGGTTCGATGCGGATGCCTTGGCGGCGATTGCGGGCAATCTGGACGGGCTGTCCACCCTGTCCCGCGAACGCGTCGGGGCCGAGTTGCTGAAACTGCTGGCTGCGCCCGATCCGGCCCCGTCAGTTGCCGCGATGCGCAGCACCGGCGTTCTGGCGCGTCTTTTGCCCGGTGCCAATGACCGCGCGCTTGCGCCCTTGGTGGCGATTGAACAGGCCGCAGGGGCCGAACCCGAGCCAGTGCGCCGCCTTGCCGCCATCGCCACGCCCGAAAACGCCGCCACCCTGCGCCTCAGCCGGTCTCAATTGCAACGGCTGACCCGAATGCGGGACGAAGCACAGGCACCGACCAGCGTGGCCGAACTGGGCTATCGCTATGGCGATGAGGGCGGCCTGCACGAAACCCTGCTGCGCTGCGCGTTTCTGGAACAACCGTGGTCCGACGACCTGAGGACCCAGTTGCACAGCGGCGCAGCCGCGCGCTTTCCGATCAAGGCGGCAGATCTGATCCCCGATTTCACCGGCCCCGCGCTGGGCCAAAAACTGGCAGAGCTTGAGGCGCGCTGGATCGCGTCGGGCTTCACCCTGACCCGCGAGGATTTGCTGACCGGCTGACGGGAAGTCTCAAAAGGGGATGACAAACCAACGGGTTTGTGGTTACGTGCGCCTGTCACATGGATGGAGGAATGCGAATGTATTACGGGATCTGGTTCGGCTAAAGCCGGGACACTTGCCCCGTAAAGGGTGGTGTTCAGGCGCCATTCTTCTTCGCACGTCTTTTGTTTTGCTCAATCGGAGCACGCTTCCATGTTTCGCTATTTCGAAAACCTTGTTGACCCTTTTGTCGCCTATCATGAGACCGACACGCCGCCGACGCGGCTGTGGCCCTTCATGCTGGAATACTCGCGGCCATTCTTCCGCGTGTTCGTATGGGCAACGCTGCTATCCATTGTTGTCGCTGGGGTCGAGGTCGGCCTGATCTATTACATGGGACGCGTTGTGGACCTGCTTGGCGGGTCTCCGGCCAATGTATGGAAGGATCACGGGACAGAACTGCTGTTGATGGCTGCGTTTATCCTTTTGTTGCGGCCAATTTTGCACATTCTGGACGTGCTTGTGATCAACAACGCGATCCTGCCTCAGTATGGCACTCTGTTTCGCTGGCGGGCCCACAAGCACGTTCTGCGCCAGTCGGTTAGCTGGTTTGAAAACGACTTTGCCGGGCGCATCTCCAACCGGATCATGCAGACCCCGCCCGCCGCTGGCGAGGTGGTGTTTCAGGTTTTCGACGCGATTTCTTTCTCGCTGGCCTATCTGGTCGGGGCTGCAATCCTGCTTATGGCCGCAGACACGCGGCTGTTGTTGCCGCTGCTGATCTGGTTTGCGCTTTATGTCGTGCTGGTCAACTGGGCGGTTCGGCGCGTCGGTCCGGCGTCACAGGCCGCATCGGATGCGCGTTCAACCGTGACGGGCCGCGTGGTGGACAGCTATACAAACATTCACTCGGTCAAGATGTTCGCGCATGCCGATCAAGAGTTGGGCTACGCGAAGGAAGCGATTTCCGAAACGCGTCGCACCGTTCAGGTCGAGATGCGGATTTTCACCATCATGGACGCCATTCTGGTCGTTCTGAATGGCTTCCTGATTGTGGGCGTAGTCGGCTGGGCCATCGTTCTGTGGATGCAAGGCCAAGCCTCAGTTGGTGTTGTGGCAGCGGCAACCGCTCTGACCCTGCGTTTGAACGCCATGACCGGTTGGATCATGTGGGCGCTGACCAGCCTGTTCCGCCAGCTTGGTGTCGTGGCCGAGGGGTTGGAGACAATTGCGCAGCCGATCCAATTGCTGGATGCACCTGATGCAAAGCCATTACAGCTGGGCAAAGGTGAGATCGAAATTCGCGACCTGTCGCATCATTATGGCCGTGAAACCGGTGGTCTGGATCACATCAACCTGACCATCCATCCGGGTGAAAAGATCGGCCTGATCGGGCGGTCCGGTGCGGGGAAATCGACCCTAGTTAAGCTGCTTTTGCGGTTTTACGACGTTGAACGCGGTGCGATTTTGATCGACGGCCAGAACATCGCGGGTGTCACACAGGACAGCTTGCGCAGTCATATCGGGATGGTCCAGCAGGACAGCGCATTGCTGCATCGATCGGTGCGCGACAACATCCTCTATGGTCGTCCCGACGCGACCGAAGAACAGATGGTTGCCGCAGCAAAACAGGCCGAAGCGCATGAGTTCATTCTGGACCTGCAAGACCCGCAGGGCCGCACCGGCTATGACGCCCATGTGGGCGAGCGGGGCGTTAAGCTGTCCGGCGGTCAACGGCAACGGGTAACTCTGGCACGGGTGATTCTGAAGGACGCGCCGATCCTGTTGTTGGACGAGGCGACTTCTGCCCTAGATTCCGAGGTCGAAGCGTCGATTCAGGAAACCCTCTACGGCATGATGCAAGGTAAAACCGTGATCGCCATTGCCCACAGGCTCAGCACCATTGCGCAGATGGACCGCATTCTGGTGATGGATGCCGGTCGCATCGTCGAAGAGGGCGCGCATTCCGATCTTTTGGCGCAGGGTGGCCTTTACGCGCAGTTCTGGGCGCGGCAATCTGGCGGCTTCATGAACCCGGAGGCCGCGGAATGAGGGTTGCTGACCTCATAAACCCGTTCAAAAACATCGAAACGCCCCCACCGCAGACGTTGGGGGCGTTCATTCGCTGGAGCCTGTCCGGCGCCTGGCCCATGCTGTTTGTCGCGGCCTTCTTCTCGGCCACCGCTGGCGCGATGGAGGCGGTCACGGCCTGGATTCTGGGCGAGGTGATCGATGTCGCAACCTCCAGCGGCCCCGAAAACTTTCTGACCGCCGAGAACATGTGGATGATCTTCGCAGCGGTGGTCTTTTTCATGCTGCTGCGTCCGATCCTGTTTGGCCTCTCGTCGGTGTCGAACAACTATATCGTCATGCCCAATATCCCACCTTTGGTTCTGGCCAAGCTGAACCGCTGGACGCTGGGCCAGTCGGTGACCTATTTCGACGATGATTTCGCCGGGCGGATCGCCCAGAAGCAGATGCAAACGTCCAACGCCATGGCCTCGGTCGTCTCGGAAACGATCAGCGCGATTGTGTTTGCGTTGGCTTCATTGGTCGGTTCTTTGCTTTTGTTAGGGTCTATTCATCCGCTGGTGATGCTGCCCTTCGCCGGCTGGTTGGCGGTCTATTTTCTGCTGGTTCGCTGGTACTTGCCGCGCATTCGCAAGCTGTCGGGGGCTCGGGCCGGGGCACGGGCGATGGTGTCGGGACAGGTCGTTGACACGATCACCAACATCAAAACGGTCAAGCTGTTCGCCCATTCCGCGTTCGAGGATCAGGCCGCGCGTGATTCGATGGTGGAACTGCGCGAGCGGTCGCTGGATTTCGGCAAACTCTCTGCCAGTTTCCGTTTCATCCTGATGACATTGGCTGGCGTTTTGCCCGTGCTACTGCTGGGCGCGACCCTGTGGCTGTGGCAGTTCGGCATGGCAACCGCTGGCGATATCGTGGCCGCAGGTGCTGTTTCGATCCGGATCGCGCAGATGACCGGTTGGGTCAGTTTTACGCTGATGGGCCTTTACGCAAATGTCGGTGAGATCGAGAACGGGATGAAGACACTGGCCAAGCGCGACCGGGTCGAGGATGCCGCGCAGGCCACGGACTTGGTGGTGACCGAAGGTGGCATCGCCTTTGACGCGGTCAGCTTTGCCTATGGCCGCGATATCGGCGGTGTGGCCGACCTGAATCTGACCGTCAAACCGGGTGAGAAACTGGGCATCGTCGGCGCGTCCGGGGCAGGGAAATCGACGCTCGTGTCGCTTCTGCTCAGGCTCTATGACGGGGAAAACGGCGCTATTCGCATCGACGGGCAGGACGTGTCGCAGGTTACGCAGGACAGTCTGCGCCGTCAGATCGGCATGGTCACGCAGGAAACCGCGATGTTCAACCGTTCGGCCCGTGAGAATATCCTCTATGGTCGCCCGGATGCGTCCGAGGCGGACATGATCGAAGCCGCCGAAAAGGCCGAGGCGCATGAGTTCATTCTGAGCCTTGAAGATGCGCAGGGTCGCAAAGGATACGATGCGCATCTGGGCGAGCGTGGTGTGAAGCTATCCGGTGGTCAGCGGCAGCGGATCGCCTTAGCCCGCGCCATCCTGAAAGACGCGCCAATTCTGGTGCTGGACGAGGCGACATCGGCACTGGATTCCGAAGTTGAGGCTTCGATCCAAACCGCGTTGCATCGGGTCATGCAGGGCAAAACCGTTCTGGCGATCGCGCACCGCCTGTCAACTCTCAGCGAGATGGACCGGATCGTTGTTCTGGATCACGGGCGGATCGTTGAAACCGGCACGCATGAGGCGCTTTTGGATCAGGGCGGGCTGTATGCGCGGTTCTGGCATCGCCAGTCGGGCGGGTTCATTCAGGCTGAAGCTGCGGAATAGGGGCCTTTGCGGTTCTTGAACCAAACAGCATCGAAATGCGCGTTCGACCGAAGGGAGAGGCAGCGTATTGCGATCCAAAGTAAACGCAAAGTGCCCTAGGGGGTTTTGTTGCGGGCAAACCGCCGTTATCAGCCACGTCATGACGCAGACCTTCACCATAATCCGCCTGGGGCATCAGGGCGACGGTATCGCCGATGGCCCCGTCTATGCGCCGCGAACCTTACCCGGTGAGGTGGTGAGCGGTACTCTGCACGGTCAGGTTCTGACCGATATCCGGGTGGACAGCCCATCCGATCAGCGCGTGAAGGCCCCATGTCGGCATTACAAGGCCTGCGGTGGGTGCCAATTGCAGCATGCCTCAGACGCGTTCGTGGCCGACTGGAAGGTTGCGGTGGTGCGCAACGCGCTGGCCGCGCAGGGGCTCGATGCCCCGATGCGGCCCATTCACACGTCGCCCGATCGGTCCCGTCGTCGGGCGACGATTGCCGTACGGCGGACGAAAAAGGGCGCGCTGGCCGGATTTCACGGACGGGCGTCGGACACGATCACCGATATCCCGGATTGTCACCTGCTGGACCCCGCATTGATCGCCGCCATTCCGGTGGCCGAGGCTTTGGCCCTGTTGGGTGGCAGCCGCAAGGGTGTGCTGGCTGTGACGCTGACCCTGTCCGAGGGCGGGCTGGATGCGGCGGTCAAAGGCGGTAAACCGCTGGACGGCCCGCTGGAGCTGGCTCTGGCGCAAGAAACCGAGAAACACGGGCTGGCAAGGCTCAGCTGGGATGGCGAGGTGATCGCGATGCGGCAGGCCCCGTCGCAGCGGTTCGGATCGGCCGCAGTCACGCCCCCGCCCGGGGCGTTTTTGCAGGCGACAAAGGACGGAGAGCAGGCTCTAACACAGGCTGTTTTGGAGGCAACTCAAGGGGCAAAGCGGGTCGTCGACCTGTTTGCAGGCAGCGGCACATTCTCACTGCCACTGGCGCAGATGGCCGAGGTTCATGCGGTCGAGGGCGAGGCCGAGATGACGCAAGCCTTGGATCAGGGCTGGCGCAGCACGACCGGTCTGAAACGCATCACGGTCGAGGCGCGCGACCTGTTTCGCCGCCCCTTGATGCCGGATGAACTAAAGCCGTTCGACGCCGTTGTTCTTGACCCACCCCGCGCCGGGGCCGAGGCACAGGTGGCAGAACTGGCGCAGGCACGCCCAGCGGTCATTGCCTATGTCTCATGCAATCCGGTCACCTTTGCGCGCGATGCCAAAGCGCTTGTCGATGCGGGCTATACCCTTGAATGGGTGCAGGTCGTTGACCAATTTCGGTGGTCGTCACATACGGAACTGGCCGCGCGGTTCGTGCTGAACCCCGCATCCTAAGGAGACAGGCAAGGCATGGGGTCCAAACAGCGTTTGCTGAACATTATCGAGGCACCGGCTTTTGGTCGGTTCATCACCGGCGTCATCATCTTCAATGCGATTCTGTTGGGGATGGAAACCTCGCCCGTGCTGATGGAAGCTGCAGGCCCGCTGATCGTGACGCTCGACAAGTTGTGCCTAGCGATCTTTGTCGCCGAAATTGCGATGAAGCTGATCGCCACCGGGCGTAACTTCTTCAAAAGCGGCTGGAACCTGTTTGATTTTCTGATCGTGGGCGTTGCCCTTGTCCCCAGTGCGGGTGGCCTGTCCGTGTTGCGGGCGCTGCGAATCCTGCGGGTTCTGCGCGTGATCTCGGTCGCGCCGCGACTGCGCCGGGTGGTCGAAGGGTTCATCTCGGCCCTGCCGGGCATGGCCAGCGTATTCCTGCTGATGGCGATCCTGTTCTATATCGGCGCGGTGATCTCGACCAAGCTGTTCTCGTATTCCTTCCCGGACTGGTTCGGCGATCTGGGTCTGTCGGCCTATACGCTGTTCCAAATCATGACACTGGAAAGCTGGTCCATGGGCATCGTGCGCCCGGTGATGGAGGTTTATCCCTACGCCTGGCTGTTCTTTGTGCCCTTCATCATGGTCACCACTTTTGCTGTGGTGAACCTGCTGGTCGGTCTGATCGTGAATTCGATGCAGGATGCGCACCATGCCGAGGATGAGGTGAAAACCGACGCCTACCGGGATGAGGTGCTGGAACGGCTGGAAGCCATTGAACAACGGCTTATTCAGCAATCAAACATCAAAAAGTGATTTCAGTTTTTTGATTTTTTGGCATAATACGCAAAAAAAGAGCAGCAGGCAGTGAAACATGGATCGTCGAGCATTTGGATTGGGGGCGATGGCAACGCTGAGCCTTTCGGCTTGTGCCTCAGCCAGCCCCAGATTTCTGACCTATAACGGACCCGAGGTGACGTCTCTTGTGGTGAACAAGGGCGCGCGCAAGCTTTATCTTCTGCATAACGAGCAGGTCTTGCGTGACTATGACGTTGATCTGGGTTTTGCGCCCCGGGGCACCAAGACCAAGCGTGGAGATGGTCGCACACCCGAAGGCACCTATCTGATCGACCGCCGCAACCCGCGCAGCCGGTATCATCTGTCTTTGGGGATTTCCTATCCCAACTCGGAAGACATCGCGCAGGCTAAGGCGGCAGGTGTTGATCCGGGCGGTGACATTTTCATTCACGGCCAGCCCAACCTGCGGTCAGAACTGCGGCGCGCGAAAAAGACGCCGGATTGGACAGCGGGTTGTATCGCGGTCAAGAATGACGAGATGGAAGAGATCTACGCGATGGTTGGCCGGGGTACGCTGATCACTCTGCGCCCCTGATCGGTCGCCAATCGCCGAATCCGAATTGCACGAAGTCGCGCTGGTACGTTTCTGCTGCCAGCACCTGCAATTTGGCATCGCAGATTTCGTCCAGGCGATAGGGTTCTTCCGAAGTGCCATTGTTGGGCATTGGCGGGTTTGCGTGGCCCATCCTGCGGGCCAGATCAGGCAGGGCAACGGACAGCTCACCCTCGCGCAGGATCAGGTCGGGCAGGGCGAATTTCGAAACCCCTGCCAGCGCTTCTGATTGGGTGCACCAAGTTGCATCCACCCGGATCGGCGTCTGCCCGGCAAGGTTATGGCGCAGGAAGGTCAGGAAGGCGGAAAACGCCTCATAATGCTGATCCATTGAATAGTTATGCGCACGTATCTGACCGGGGATCGGCAGTTTGAAGCGGTTGCGCAATTGTTTGCGGATGTCCTCGTAACACTCTGGTCCGGTGTTCAGGATATGTCGACAAAAGGCCGTATGCGCGCGCGCCAGCGGGTGGCGCAGCACGGTGAGTTTACGGTGTCCGGGCGTGGCGCGCATCCAGTCTTGCACCTCCTGCCGCGAGGGGCTTGTTATCAGGCCATCTGTGCCAACATTGTCCAGCGTGGCCATCCACTGATGAATGACCGGATCGATTCCGCCGTGCACCGGCATATAAAGCAGCCGAGATTTTGGCGCGATCACATACCCTTCAACCGCCGGTCCGCGTTTTGGTTCGAAATACGGGCTGCGGTGCATGGACAGCAGGTCAAGCCCGGACAGGTCGCTCTGCATCTGGTCCGGATTTGTGACCTTGGACAGCGCCGGGATCGGGTTTTGCGGTTTCAGCAGGTCGTCCAACTGGCTTAGGCGCGCCGGAATGCCCAGCCAGTCGGCCAGCCCGTTCAGAACGTCCAACCGGGTCAGATCGTCATAATCGATGTAAAATGCGCTTTGGCCGGTGCGTTGCAGGTGGGTGTGGACCTGATGCAGGAAGCCTTGGCGCTGATCCAGATAGTCCGAGAACTCTGGCCCATCATACTCGACCTGTGCTTCAAGCCGGCGTTTGATGTTCTTCAACTGCCACTGCTTGGTTTTGCGCACGATCTTCAGCGACAGGTAGCTGTCCAGAGGGTTACGCGTCAGAATGATCTTGGCGCAGCGCGGGTCGTTCAGGACAGGGTCAAGCACCCTTGGGTCGTGTTCCTGAAAATAGCGAAAACCGTTCAGATCGCCTGTGTCTGCGCGCATCGCCTCGATCAGCCGCGCCGGATTTTCGTCGCGCTCTTCCAGCGAGATGCCCAGCACGTCCTGCGCTTTGACGCGGCCAATGAAATGAGGATTGAATGCCTCGCCATGGCAGGTGACACCGTCCAGCGCGTTCAGGTTCGACTCCAGCAGGTTCGAACCGGTTCGCATCGCAGCCAATACGATGAAATAGTCAAACTTACGCATCATCGGCGATCACTGCACCAGATAGGGTTTGCGATATGGCTTGGTTTGTGTGCCGAAAACGTCGTCGGCAGGGAAATCCCCCATCAATTGCGGGTGCATGCCCTGGTTCTTCAGGTTTTGCAGGAATTGACCAAAGCCGGACAGATCGACCATGGTCGGCGCTTCCGTCAGGTGACTGGCACCTTGGGTGCCGATCTCATCGATGATTGTCTGCAAAGGCTCCATCGGGGCCTCGATGAAATCGGCCAGGGTCCAGCTGCGCACATTTGCCTTGGTCCAGACCGAGGTCAGAACCTCAAGCTGTTTGCTTTCGATCCGTTGCAGGCGCGCTGCCTCGCACCGGATATCCGCGAAATTCATGTTCGAGCGGAATAGCGGAATGGCCCATGCCCCGGTAATGACCGAGACCTGGGCGTTCTTGTCGCGGGCCATGAACCAGTTGATGGCCTGCGTGTCATTTGGGCCGAACTGAAAACACTGACGCTCACCCCGTGTGTTCCAGATCAGGTTCGACAGGAAAGCGGTCGGGTTGTAGTCCCGAAGGGTGGCGCAATCGCTCAGCGCGCCGTTGGTGATTGTCTGGCCTTGGGCGAACTCGGCCCGATCGGGTCCGAACAAGCGCCCGTGCACCCGTGCCCCGGTGACCGAGGTCAGCCAGGTTTCAAAATCCTCGAACAATTCGCCAAAGCCCTGAAACATGGAATAAGGCGATGAGGTCAGGCCGTTTTCACTGCCATGCCGGGGGAAGCGGCCCTGCATATAAAGACCGTCGCGGCCATGGGTGCGCCGCTCGACCGCTTTGGAAAACACCCGGTCGATCTTGCCGGGGTTCGGCTCGGCCGGTTTCATCGCGCCGGTCTGATCGATCAGAAAGGCCTGATACAACCGATCCGCCCGCCACCAGATTTTGCGTGCAACAAAACAATCCGACCGGCGCAGCAATTGCAGGTGATCGTCGTAGAAGATATGCGGCCGGCCTTGATAGTCGAACTTGGACAGGGTTAGCGAGCGGCTTTCGATATGTGTCGAATACAGCCGTGCCAGCGTCTGGAAATAGCTTTCATCCGGTATCCAGACCTGCCGGAAATAGCGGTCATAGGTCTTGCGTTTCGGGTCTTGCAGGATCGCGGACAGGGTTTGGCGGGTCAGACACCACCATTGGCTGCCCATATGGGGAACCAGTCCCTCGGGGATACTGCGGCGCAGGCCCAGGCGGCGTTGCAGCTTGACATAGGCATCAAACAATTTGCGCTGCTTACGCCATGAAAACGGAAAGCGCAGGGTGAAGCGTTCGTGATCCAGCCCGCCAATGGTCCAACTGACATCGGCGGTGGTGGCGCTTTCGATGAAATCGACGCGGGGCCGGTCGGACAGGTAGTCAACCAGCTCCTGCACCGGGCGCAGCGGCAGGCAGGCCCCTGAGGACAGGAACACATGCCGCACGTCCGGAAACCGCTCCAACATCAGTTCGGATGCGGCCTGCGATCCGGCAACGATGCCCCAACCGCCCCAGTCGCATTTGTGACGCTCGGAAAACACGATCAGCGGATCATCCGCGCAAGAGGCGACGAATTTCGAGAACACATCGCCCGGCACCTTACGATCCACATGGATCACCACCGGGCATCCCGCTGCCGTCCAATGCCGGGCGACCTGTTCGGCGCGGTCCAATGCGGTATGCACCAGCATGACGATGCCCAAAGAACTCATGCCCAGTTTCCTTTTGACATGAGGCCCAGAATCTCAAGCTGTCGCCAGTTGATATAGGTTTCGGACCAGTCGCACCAGAAGACGGGCTTTTCGTCCAGACCATCGACATAGGCTTTGTATTCGCCCGACCCGCGATAATGCTGACCGCGCTGCAACTCCTCACGCGCCTTGTCGCCCAGCGTGTCGATCAGTTTGGCATGTAGCAACGCGCCACTGGCTTTTTCACCGCCCCATTCGTCATAGACCTGGTTCAAGCCGCGCGGCAGCAGCGAATGGGTCGAGCTGACATAGACATAGCGCCGGTCCCATTTCACCAGAGGGATCTTGTTCAGCGCAGGCGCCTTTGACGGGTTGTCGCGAAAGAACACGCGCGCGCGGGGGCCGCCTTGAATCCACAGGTTCTTATACTCGGGGTTCTTGGTGATCATGTAATTGCCGGCATCAAACCAGCGCGCGATTTCGAACGGGTCCTGCCCTTCGTGATAAGGCTCTGCGTCCACCGGCCCCTGCGGATACATATCGATCAGCATGGTCCCGAAACTGCGCACCGCGCATCCATCCAGCCAATCGGTCAGCGCCCGGATGGGCCGTGTGTCGCAGAAGGGATAGATGAAGAACTCATCGGGATCGACGGTCAGTACCCAGTGTTTATGGGCGTATTTGCGCAGCAAGTAATTCGACCAGTCCAGCCCGAACCCCGCGCGTTTATAGCTGGTCTTTGTTCGCCAGACCGAGACATCGGGTTGTGATTTCAGGAACTCGCAAGTGCCGTCATCGCTGTCATTGTCCACAAACAAAAAATGGTCGATACCCAGTTTGCGGTAGTAGTCCAGAAAAAAGGGCAGGCGTATCTTTTCGTTGCGCACCACGCTCATCAGCAGAATATCTTCGCGGCGAATGGCGGCGGTGTTGTTGCTGACGGGCCCAAGCTCGCGCCGTCGTCTGACGCCGCGCAGGATACGGCGTTTGCGCCGCAACCTCATCCGATACGAGTCCCACAGGCTCACGTGATTATCCAACCTTTGTTTTGCCGCGAGCGTCCTCCGCCCCCCTCAACGTGCAAAAAGGGTCGGGTTAATGCCGATTTATGCCACCTATGCATCTTGCAGGGCAATGGATTTAGAACCGGTTAGCGGTGAACATGGTTTTTATGCACATGTTTTCGCCCATTACGTCCATCCTCCGGCATTCATTAACCCAAGTTGCTGCAATTGTTCCCACCCTGCATAGCGCGTCGATTGAGCGGTCCAAAGGGTCGGGCGATTGATAATCCCATCATAATATGGCCCGAATTGGTCAGGGTCATGAAAATGCTGGCGGCGCTGCTTCTCAATCCGCGACTTCTCGACGATCTCGGGCAGGAATTTTGTGTGGAGCAAGATACCGGAAGGGGCCGAGCCTCCGGGTCCGTCATAGGCTGCGTTCAAGTGCCGGGGCAGGGCCGAGTGGCAGGAATTCACATAGGCGTAGCGGCGGCACCAGCGTATCAGCGGGATCTTGTTCAGGGTCGGAGATCGCTGTCGCGTCGTGGCAAAGAACATGCGTTCACGCGCACCGCCCTGCACCCAAAGATTGCCCGCCGGGCTTTGACGCTGGGCCCGATAAGGCCCGGCATCGAACCAACTCAGTACTGCCGTCGGATCACTTTCGGGGTCATGGCTTTGATCCCCCAACGGACCTTCGGGATACAGGTCCAGCATCAAAGCGCCAAATGCCCCGCGCCCCGTCTGGTCCAGCCATTTTGTCAGATCGTGCAGCGAGCGTGTGTCGTGATGGGCATAGATCAACAACTCATCCGCATCCACCATCAGGCACCAATGGCGATGGCCATGGCGCATTTGGAGCCATGTCAGCCAGTCCAGCCCATAGCGCGAAGCCCGATAGCTTGCATGGGTTTGCCATAGCGAGACATCGGGCTGGTCCAGCAGCAATTCAGCCGAGCCATCATCGCTACCATTGTCCACGATCAGAAAGTGATCGATCCCGAGGCTGCGATAATGGTGCAGAAACCAGGGCAGGCGCGTGATTTCGTTGCGCAGCGTGGTGAAGGCCAGAATGCTGCCGCGCGTGATCTTGTCGGTCTGATCGTTCGCGCTGCTCAGTTGATGTCGGCTGCGCCAAGCGCGCATTAGCAGACGGCGGCGTTTCCAGCGCAGACGGTACATCTGGGCCCATCCGATTTGGGGTAGGGTCTGTACCGATGCGCTGGTCAACCGGGCCTCATTGCTCGTAATGGCCGTTCTGATGCCAGCGCCATGCGTCGGCGATCATCGTCTCTAACGTTGACCTTTTGGGCTTCCACCCCAACTCGGCCTCGGCCCGGACAGACCCTGAGACCAGTTTGGTGCAATCGCCTTCGCGGCGCGCCCCGACCGTATAGGGCACCGCGCGGTTGGTGACGGCCTTGGAATGTTGGATGACTTGCAGAACCGAAAAGCCCGAGCCGGTGCCAAGGTTGAAGACCCGGCTGCCTTTGCCCTCTTCCAGCCAGTTCAAACCCAGTACATGCGCGTCAACCAGATCGCAGACATGGACATAGTCGCGGATACAGGTGCCGTCTGGCGTGTCGTAATCGGTGCCAAATACAGTCAGCCCGTCCCGTTTGCCGTCAATTGCGTCCAGCATCAGCGGCACCAGATGGGTTTCAGGGCGGTGAAATTCACCAACTTCGCCATCCGGGTCCGCGCCCGCGACGTTGAAATAGCGGAAGATTACGTGTCGCAGCCCATGCGCGGCCTCGAAATCGTGCAGAATATCCTCGATCGCGCGCTTTGAGGCACCATAAGCGTTCAGCGGGTGCTGCGAGGTTGTCTCGTCCAGAACGACATTGTCATGCTCACCATAGGTGGCGCAGGTCGATGAGAACACAAAGTCCAGACACCCTGCCGCAACCGCGGCCTCGATCAGCGTCAGCGAGCCGGTCACGTTGTTGGACCAGTATTTACCGGGCTCTTTCATCGCCTCGCCCACCTGGCTGAGCGCGGCGAAATGCATCACCGCCACTGGCTGGTGTTTCGCGAAAACCTCGTCCAGACGGGCGCGATCCAGAAGGTCGCCCTGTTCGAACGGGCCGAATTTGACCGCATCCTGCCAGCCGGTGATCAGGTTGTCATAGGTGACGGGCACATACCCGGCCTGTGACAACGCCTTGCAGGCATGGGATCCGATATAGCCAGCGCCACCGGTTACAAGAACAGTTTTCATATGCGATCCGTAAGGTCAGAGTTGGAGGTTCCTACGCCATGGCAGGTGCGAAGGTCATGGGGAAAAGAGGTCACTCCAGACCCATAGCGGCCATCATCTCTTCGATCTTCGGTACGTCCTGCGGGTTGTTCAGCTCCCAGAACTGGCGACCTTTGGCTTCGACCTCGACGCACAGAACCTTGCGCCCGTTTTCCATGAAGCGCAGCTGTTCCAGACCTTCCAGCTGTTCCAGCGGTCCGGTTGGCCAGCCGGGATAGGCGGCCAAAGCATCGGGCCGATAGGCATAGACGCCGACGTGATGAAAGACCGGGGTGGGTGCGTCGTCTTCATAGGTTTCGGCTGTGAACGGCACGACTTCTTTCGAGAAATACATCGCGCTGTTGTCGCGCGCGAAAACGGCTGTGGTGCCGCCGACACGCCCATGTTTGCGGTCGTTCAGCAAACTGTTCAGCGCATCGCCGTCACAGCGCAGAACCGGGGTGGCCACACCCGCATCAGGTGCCGCGCGCAGGCCCGAGATCAGATCCTCGACAAACCAATGTGGCGTCAAAGGTGCATCGCCTTGCAGGTTCACGACGATCTCATAGCCACCGCCCAGTGCGGCATGCGCTTCGGCGCAGCGTTCGGTGCCGTTCTGGCATGCTTCGGAAGTCATGACGACTTCGGCCCCGAAGGCCTCGGCGGCCTCGCGGATACGGTCGTCATCGGTGGCAACAACCACCTTGTCGACGCCCGAGACGGAACAGGCCGCGCGCCAGGACCGTTCGATCAGTGTCATCGCCTTACCGGTCGCGCCGGTCAACGGAACCAGAGGCTTGCCGGGATACCGGGTCGAGGCATAGCGGGCGGGGATGGCGATCAGAACAGACATCAGGCTTCCTTCAACTCAACACCCGGAGCGTAGGCGATAAAGAACGGATTTGCATAGCCGTCCTTGCCGTAGGTCAGCGGGGAATGGTCGTCAAAGCGAACCACCTGACCGCCCGCGCCCGCCAGCACCGCGTGACCGGCGGCGGTATCCCACTCCATCGTGCGCCCGACACGGGGGTAAAGATCAGCCTCACCCGTTGCCACCAGACAGAATTTCAGCGACGAGCCCGCGCTTTTGCTGTCCTGCACCTGATATTTGTTGATGTAATCCTCGGTCGCCTGATCCCGGTGCGATTTGGACGCAACGATCAAAAGCGCCGAATTGTCTGGTTCAGAGACTGATATTGCGGTCAGGTCGCCGGGCTGGTCCTTATCCAGCGCACCGGTTTCCTCGACCGATTGGCCATCGGCCTGCGTGTAGAACATGCGCCCCTTGGCTGGCGCGTAAACAACGCCCCGCGTCGGAACCCCGTTTTCGACCAGGGCAATATTGACCGTGAAATCCCCACGCCGGTTGATGAATTCCTTGGTGCCATCCAGCGGATCGACGATCAGGAAAGTGTCACCTTTCTCGGAATGCGAGGCGGCTTGCTCCTCGGTCACCAGCAGAATATCGGGAAACGCTGCGCGCAGCCCGGCCGAGATCAGGGCATCTGCGGCCTCATCCGCTTCGGTCACGGGGCTGGCGTCAGATTTGACCTTTACGTCGAAATCATCCGAGTTGTAGATCTCCATGATCTTGTCGCCTGCTTCCAGGGCCAGACGTCGGATGACGGGGATAAGCGCGTCGTAGGTCACAAAAAAGCTCCGTTTACGTGGTTTGTTGATCCAAATCTCTGACGGATTTATGATGTGCCGGTTACCGAACGGCAAGGTATTCGTGCCAGATTGACGGCAGCAAAACGGGAAAGACCCTTCGAGTGTTTTATTTTAGGCGTAACCAAACGCTGCTGAGCGGTGCGTTCACCACAGCCGAACTGGTGTTCCACGCCGTGGTGCGCAGCGTGCGCGCGCGGCATTCCAACGCGGTTATTGCGATCCTGATCAACATTTTGCAGGTCGTTCTGATGGCTTCGGTGTTTTACCTGATCATGTCCTTCATGGGTACACGCGTCGCCAAAATCCGGGGCGAATTTGTCCTGTATGTTTTGTCAGGTGTTTTCCTGTTCATGACGCATATTCAATCGGTTGGCAGCATTTCGAAACTTGGCGGCAAGAACAGTCCGATGATGCTGCACTCGCCCATGAACCCGATGGTCATGATCCTGGCCGCCGCGTTCGGCACGCTTTACAAGCAATTGATGTCAGTTCTGGTGATCCTGTTCGTCTACAGCCTGGCGGTCGCGCCGCTTGAGGTTCAGGATCCCGGCGGCGCGTTTGGGATGTTCATTCTGTCCTGGTTCACCGGCTGTTCGGTTGGTTTGGTGTTTATGGCCTTAACCCCATGGTTTCCGACGGCCGCCGGGATGCTCAGCAACATTTACCGCCGTCTGAACATGGTGTTTTCCGGTAAGATGTTCATTGCCAACGCATTGGGCGGAAGCGTTCTGTTGATGTTTGCGTGGAACCCTCTGTTTCACCTGATCGATCAGTGTCGGGGCTTCGTGTTTCGCAACTATTTCCCCCGCAACACCAGTTGGGAATACGCGTTGTGGGTTGGAATAGCGCTGCTGATGATCGGTTTGCTGGGCGAGTTTTTTTCCCGCAAGCACATGTCCCAAAGCTGGAACGCCCGCCGTTAGGTTGCCATGCGCATCGTCAGGTTGATCCGTCCGCCTTTGGGCAACAACCGCGATGATCCGGGCCGGATGCGATCAACGCCGTGATAGGTCAGCCGGGCCGGGCCGCCCATGATGACGACGTCGCCCGAACTCAGCCAGATCGATTCCGTCTTGCCGCCGCGTGTCGTATTGCCGATCCGGAACAGCGCGTCGTCGCCCAGTGACACGGACAGAACGGGCCAGGAAAAATCAGCCTCATCTTTGTCCTGATGCAGCCCCATCTTTGCGTCCTCGTCATAGTAATTGATCAGGCAACAATCGGGCGCGCGATCCGGGCTGACCAGATCGCGCCAGATGGTCAGAACCGCCTCGGGTATGGCAGGCCATTTGGCGCCTTTGGGGTGGCGATCCTGATAGCGATAGCCCGATCTGTCGGTGACCCAACCCAGATCCCCGGCCGAGGTCATGCGCACGGACATCTCTTTCCCCGACGGCGTCACGGGCCGGAACAGCGGCGCGGCTTTCAGAATCGGGCGCAGCGCTTCGATCACCCGGGTCTGCGCGGCGCTGTCCAGATACCCTTTCCTGATGTCGAACCCCCGCAAAAGCAGCCGCGCCATCCCAGATTCCCCATTCCTTACTTAATCCTTGCCCAAAAAGGCCGCAGATTCGCGAAAAGCTGCGATTCAGAGTGCTTGCAGGCCTCTGGTCCGGCCCTTATATACGCCGGGACGCGCGTTGGTGTAGTGCTGTCGCGCACATCAGATCGGGGACAGGATGCCATAACGGGTCCGGCCCTCGGGACATCGCCTTGAAGAGAAAGGGATTGCAAAAATGGGAAAAGTCATCGGGATTGACCTCGGTACCACAAACTCGTGCGTGGCCATCATGGACGGCTCGCAGCCGAAGGTCATCGAAAACGCCGAAGGGGCGCGGACCACGCCCTCGATCGTCGCCTTCACCGAAGAAGAGCGTCTGGTCGGTCAGCCTGCGAAACGTCAGGCGGTCACCAACCCCGACAACACGATCTTTGGCGTCAAGCGCCTGATCGGTCGTCGCGTGGATGATGCAGAAGTCGAAAAAGACAAGAAAATGGTGCCCTACGCCATCGTCGATGGCGGCAATGGCGACGCGTGGGTCGAAGCCCGCGGTGAAAAATACTCCCCAAGCCAGATCTCGGCCTTCACTCTGGGCAAGATGAAGGAAACCGCCGAGAGCTATCTGGGTGAGGACGTCACGCAGGCGGTTATCACCGTTCCCGCCTACTTCAACGACGCACAGCGTCAGGCCACCAAAGACGCCGGTAAAATCGCCGGTCTGGAAGTGCTGCGGATCATCAACGAACCGACCGCCGCCGCGCTGGCCTATGGTCTGGACAAGGAAGATACCCAAACCATCGCGGTTTATGACCTTGGCGGTGGTACCTTCGACGTGACCATTCTGGAAATCGACGACGGGTTGTTCGAGGTCAAATCGACCAACGGTGACACCTTCCTGGGTGGTGAAGACTTTGACATGCGCATCGTCAACTACCTGGCGGATGAGTTCAAAAAGGAACACGGCGTTGATCTGTCTCAGGACAAGATGGCTCTGCAGCGTCTGAAAGAAGCCGCTGAAAAAGCCAAGATCGAACTGTCCTCGACCTCGCAGACCGAGATCAACCAACCGTTCATCTCGATGGGCTCGAACGGTCAGCCGCTGCACATGGTCATGAAACTGACCCGTGCCAAGCTGGAATCGCTGGTGGGCGATCTGATCAAGAAATCGATGAAGCCCTGCGCCGCCGCGCTGAAAGACGCCGGTCTGTCGGCGGGCGACGTCGATGAGGTTGTTCTGGTCGGTGGTATGACCCGGATGCCGAAAGTGATCGAAGAGGTCACCAAATTCTTCGGCAAAGAGCCGCACAAGGGCGTGAACCCGGACGAAGTTGTCGCCATGGGCGCCGCCATTCAGGCCGGTGTTCTGCAGGGCGACGTCAAGGATGTTGTTCTGCTGGACGTGACCCCGCTGTCGCTGGGGATTGAAACTCTGGGCGGCGTGTTCACCCGTCTGATCGACCGCAACACGACCATCCCGACGAAAAAGTCTCAGGTCTTCTCGACCGCCGAAGACAACCAGAACGCCGTGACCATCCGCGTGTTCCAGGGTGAGCGTGAAATGGCCTCGGACAACAAGATCCTGGGTCAGTTCAACCTTGAAGACATCCCGCCCGCACCGCGCGGTATGCCGCAGATCGAGGTGACGTTTGACATCGACGCCAACGGCATTGTCTCGGTTTCGGCCAAGGACAAAGGCACCGGCAAAGAGCAGAAGATCACCATCCAGGCATCTGGCGGCCTGTCCGACGAGGACATCGAAAAGATGGTCAAGGACGCCGAAGAGAACGCGGAAGCCGACAAGGAACGCCGCGAGCTGGTCGATGCCAAGAACCAGGCGGAAAGCCTCATCCACTCGACCGAAAAGTCGATGGAAGAGCATGCCGACAAGGTTGACCCGACCACCATCGAAGCCATCGAGCTGGCGATTGCCGCGCTGAAGGACGAGCTGGAGACCGAGAATGCCGACAAGATCAAGTCGGGCATTCAGAACGTGACCGAAGCGGCCATGAAGCTGGGCGAAGCCATCTACAAGGCGCAAGCCGAAGAGGGCGAAGAAGAACCGGCAGCAGCAGATGCCGCGCCGGGCGATGATGATATTGTCGACGCCGAGTTTGAAGATCTGGACGACGACAAGCGTAACTAACGGGTAACCGGGCCAATGCGGGCCGGTCCGGTTGCCGGGCCGGCCCGATTACGTTGAGGCAGAAGGAAACACTGATGTCAAAACGCGACTACTACGATGTGCTCGGCGTGACCAAGGGCGCATCGGCGGACGAGATCAAAAAGGGTTTTCGCAAGAAAGCCAAAGAGTTGCATCCCGACCGCAACAAGGACAACCCGGATGCCGAGGCGCAGTTCAAGGAAGCCAACGAGGCTTATGACGTGCTGCGCGACGCCGACAAGAAAGCGGCCTATGACCGGTTTGGTCATGCCGCATTCGAAAACGGTATGGGCGGCGGGGGCCGTCCCGGCGGCGGCTTTGGTCAGGGCGATTTTTCCAGCGCGTTCTCGGACGTTTTCGACGATCTGTTCGGCGATTTCATGGGCGGGCAGCGGGGCGGTGGCGGACGTCGCGCGGCGCGTGGTTCGGACCTGCGCTATAATCTGCGTGTGTCGTTGGAAGAGGCTTACGCGGGGCTGCAGAAAACCATCAACGTACCCGCCGCAGTGGCCTGTTCATCCTGCGAAGGAACGGGGGCCGAAGGCGGTGCAGAGCCCACCACCTGTCCGACCTGTTCCGGTATGGGCAAGGTTCGCGCGCAGCAGGGGTTCTTTACCGTTGAACGCACCTGCCCGACCTGTTCGGGATTGGGCCAGATCATCAAGAACCCATGTAAATCCTGCAATGGTGCGGGCCGTGTCGAAAAAGAACGCGCCCTGTCGGTGAACATCCCTGCCGGTGTTGAAACCGGCACCCGTATCCGCTTGGCCGGTGAAGGCGAAGCCGGAATGCGCGGTGGCCCTCCGGGCGATCTCTATATCTTTGTAGAGGTTTCGGATCACAAGCTGTTCGAACGCGACAGCGTGAACCTTTACTGCCGCGTGCCGGTAAGCATGGCCAAGGCTGCGCTGGGCGGGTCGATCGAAGTTCCAACCATCGACGGTGGCCGCGGTCGGGTGCAAATCCCGGCAGGCAGCCAGTCGGGCCGTCAGATGCGTCTGCGCGGCAAGGGCATGCCCGCCCTTCGCGGTGGCGGTGTTGGCGACATGTTCATCGAACTGGCCGTGGAAACTCCGGTCAACCTGACCAGCCGACAGAAAGAGCTTCTGCGTGAGTTTGATGATCTGGGGGAAGATAACCACCCGGAATCCAAAAGCTTTTTCTCGTCCGTCAAGTCCTTTTGGGACGGGATGAAGGGTTAAGGCGGACTGCCTCTATAGGGGAGGTCGTCCGCTATTGGGGGCTCTGCCCCCGCCGCCCGTACCGGGCGTCTCCCCCGAGATATTTGTAGCCAGATGAAGCAAGGGATCCTTTATTCATCTGGCCCAAAATACCTCGGAGCGCGAGGCAGAGCCTCGCATATTCCCCCCGCAATTCAAACGCCGCTTTGGTCTTAATCTCTTGCCCAAAGTGGCCTTATGACCTGTGGATTGGCGCTTGATTTCCAGCGCCTGCCCTGAGATTGTCCGCATCAACCGTTGGGGTGCCCTGATCAAAGGGCTGAGAGGCGTGAATGCGCTAACCCATCGAACCTGATCCGGGCAATACCGGCGTAGGGAACGGTCTAACGCATACAGACGTTTTCCATGCCCGCGTTGCCCCCAAAATGATGGAGCGACGAAGTGGCAGCAATTGCCCTGACCATAGCAGGATCCGACAGCGGCGGCGGCGCGGGGATTCAGGCCGATCTGAAGGCGATGTCGGCTTTGGGAGTTTACGGCTCCAGCGTCATCACTGCCGTTACGGCGCAGAACACGCAGGCGGTTACGGCTGTGCACGGTATCCCGCCGGACGTGATCGCCGCGCAGGTCGAGGCGGTGCTGACCGATCTGAACGTTGACGCGATCAAGATCGGCATGCTGGCAACGCCTGAAATCATCCAAACCGTAGCGCGGGCATTATCGGGGTTTGACGGCCCCGTTGTTCTAGACCCGGTGATGATTGCGAAATCCGGCGACGCCTTGCTGGCGGACGCGGCTGTGCAGACCCTCCGTGACGTCCTGTTGCCCCGCGCGAGTGTTTTGACACCGAACCTGCCCGAGGCGGCTTGCCTGCTGGATCAGAAAGCTGCGGTGTCGCGAAGCGAGATGATCGAACAGGGCAAGGCGCTGTGCGCAATGGGAGCGCGCACGGTTCTGATGAAGGGTGGCCATGGCACAGGTGACATCTGCCACGATGTGCTGATCGGTGAAACAGGTGTTGTGGCCGAGTTTCAGGCACCAAGGCAAAACACCAGAAACACGCATGGAACGGGTTGCACCCTGTCCTCGGCGATTGCGGCCGGTTTGGCAAAGGGTTTGGCGCTGCCCGAGGCGGTGGCCGAAGCGCATGACTATCTGCAAGGCGCGATTGCGCGGGCGGATGAGTTGAATGTCGGATCGGGGCACGGGCCGGTGCATCACTTTCACCGGGTTTGGCCCGCGTGACGCACTGGTCTGTCATAGGGGCCGGGGTTGCCGGATTGGCCGTTGCCAGCGAGCTGGTCTCGCGCGGCGAACGGGTGCAGGTCTTTGACCCCGCTGGCCCGCCCGGTCCGCATGGGTGTTCGTGGTGGGCGGGCGGCATGCTGGCCCCGTGGTGCGAATACGAAAACGCCGAGGAACCCGTTTTGCGGTTGGGTCAGATGGCCATTGCCTGGTGGGCGGAGCGAACGCAGGTGCATCGCAATGGCACTCTGGTCGTGGCGAATGCCAGGGATGTGCCGGACTTGCGCCGCTTCGCGCGTCGGACCGAAGCGTTTACCGAAGTAGATCGTGCGAAATTGTCTGAATTAGAGCCTGATTTGTATGGATTCGGACAGGGCTTGTTTTTTGAAGGGGAGGCTCACCTTGATCCACGACAGGCGCTGCATGACCTGTACCGCAATCTCAAGGAACAGGGTGTCGAATTCCGCAACGATCACGCGCCTGCGCAGTTGGATAACCTCATCGACTGCCGCGGGCTGACGGCGCGGGATGTGTTGCAGGACCTGCGCGGCGTGAAGGGCGAGATGCTGGTCGTGCGCTGCCCTGACGTGACCCTGACGCGTCCGGTTCGTCTGCTGCATCCGCGTATCCCGCTTTATATCGTGCCGCGTGGCGATGGCATCTACATGCTGGGTGCCACGATGATCGAAAGCGAAGACAGCAGCCGTATCACGGCCCGGTCGATGCTGGAGCTGCTCAGCGCCGCCTATGCGCTGAACCCTGCATTTGGCGAGGCCGAGGTGCTGGAAATCGGCGTCGATCTGCGCCCCGCCTTTCCGGACAACCTGCCGCGCATTCGGCGTCTGGGCGGGACGATCTATGCCAACGGGCTCTACCGTCACGGCTATTTGCTGGCCCCGGCGCTGGCGCAGGGCGTGGCCGATCTGGCGTTGGACAACAAACAGTCGGAGATGGTCGATGAAGATCGTGCTTAACGGTGAACCCAAGAACGTGATGGCCGTCACTTTGGCCGAGTTGTTAGAGGAATGCGGTTTCTCGGGTCGCGTCGCGACGGCGGTGAATGAAGAATTTGTGCCCTCGGGCCTGCGCATTGCCCATGCTTTGAACGAAGGCGACCGGGTCGAAATCCTGTCGCCGATGCAGGGGGGGTGAGGATGCGCAGTTTCTATGGTATCGACTTGCCCAATCCGCTGATGCTGGGCACCGCGCAATATCCCAGCCCTGCGATTCTGGAACAGGCCTTCCGCGCAAGTGGTGCTGGCGTGGCCACGGTGTCTCTGCGGCGCGAATCCGGGGCGGGGCAGACATTCTGGCAGATGATCCGCGATCTGGGGGTACGCGTGCTGCCCAACACCGCCGGGTGCCACACGGTGAAAGAGGCGGTGACAACCGCGCATATGGCGCGCGAAGTGTTCGAGACCCCTTGGATCAAGCTGGAACTGATCGGCCACACCGACAGCCTGCAACCGGACGTGTTCCAACTGGTCGAGGCCGCGCGAATTCTGACCGAGGACGGGTTCCAGGTCTTTCCCTACACCACCGATGATCTGATCGTGGGCGAACGGTTGTTAGGGGCCGGGTGCGAGGTTCTGATGCCCTGGGGTGCTCCCATCGGGTCGGGTCGTGGTCTGAACAACGAATACGCGCTGCGTGCCATGCGAGCGGAATTTCCCGATGTGCCGCTGGTTATCGATGCCGGGATTGGCCTGCCCAGCCATGCGGCCCATGCGATGGAACTGGGTTATGACGCCGTTCTTCTGAACACCGCAGTCGCGCGGGCCGGTGATCAGGTGCGAATGGCGCAGGCAATGGCGATGGCGGTTGAGGCCGGGCAACTGGCGCATCAGGCCGACCCGATCGAGGCGCGGGATATGGCCGAACCCTCAACCCCCGTCATTGGAAAGGCGTTCCTGTCATGACGCTGGACCGTTTCTATCCGATCTTCGATCATTCGGACTGGCTGCGGCGGATGCTGCCCTTGGGTGTGAAGCTGGTGCAGCTACGCGTCAAGGACCAACCGGACGCGGTTGTTCGGGCGCAGATCGTGACCTCTCGCGATCTCTGCCGCGAGTATGGCGCGGTGCTGGTGGTCAACGACTATTGGCAGGCCGCCATCGATGCAGGCTGTGACTGGATCCATCTGGGCCAGGAGGATCTGGACGACGCTGATCTGAAAGCGATCCGCAAGGCTGGGCTGAAGCTGGGCGTCTCGACCCATGATGATGATGAGCTTGAGCGTGTGCTGACCATGAACCCCGATTATGTGGCGCTGGGCCCGGTTTATCCGACGATTCTGAAAAAGATGAAATGGGAACAGCAGGGCCTGCCCAAAGTCACCGAGTGGAAGGCCCGCGTGGGCGACATCCCTCTGGTCGGGATCGGCGGCATGAGCGTTGAACGCGCGGAAGGGGTGCTTGAGGCTGGGGCGGACATCGTTTCGGTCGTGACAGACATCACCCTGAACCCCGACCCCGAGGCGCGCGTGCGCCAATGGATCGAGGTCACCAGATGAGCCGCTATGCCCGCCAGATGATCCTGCCCGAGGTCGGCGCCGAAGGGCAGGCCCGCCTGTCGCGCGCGCGGGTTCTGGTTGTGGGCGCGGGCGGGCTGGCGGCGCCGGTCCTGCCGTTGCTGGCTGGGGCGGGTGTCGGACATCTGACGGTCATGGATGCGGATCATGTCGCCCTGTCGAACCTGCATCGACAGACGTTGTTTGCCGAGGCGGAATGCGGTCGGTCCAAAGCCGAAGCTGCGGCAGAGCGCTGTCGTGCGCTGAATTCCGGGATTGTGGTTGTTGCAGCAAAACAGGCTCTAACAAACGTCAATGTGATGGATTTCACCGGGCAGGCTGACGTGATCCTTGATTGTGCGGACAGCTATGCCGCCAGCTATACCTTGTCGGATGCCTGTCTGATCGCGAGCAAGCCGCTGATCAGCGGCTCGGTTCTGGGCCTGTCTGGCTATGTCGGCGGGTTTTGCGGCGGTGCGCCCTCACTGCGCGCGGTGTTTCCGGATGCGCCGGACAGCGGGGCAAGCTGCGCCACGGCGGGTGTTCTGGGGCCCGTCGTGGGAATGATCGGCGCGATGCAGGCGCAGATGGCGCTGGCGTTGATTTTGGGGATCGACCCCTCGCCGTTGGGTCAGATGGTGCAACTCGATGCCCGCACCCTGCGCAGCACCAGCTTCCGTTTTGATGCAGCGCCCGAGCCTCAGCGGGCCTTTCCCTTTCTGGCCGCCTCGCAACTGGACGCCTATGACATGATCGTCGAATTGCGGGACACGGGCGAAGCCCCGGACCCGATCCACCCGTTGGCGCAACGCCTGAGTGTCGAAGACCTGAAAACAGAGCCTAACAAAGAAAAAAGACTGGCTTTGTGCTGCGCCACCGGCCTGCGGGCCTGGCGCGCTGCAGAACAGATTGAACCGGATTGGTCGGGCGAGATTGTCCTCGTCGCGGCCTCAACCTCGTGAGTGAAAAGGAAACGCGAGACATGAAAAAGCTGATGAAAGCCATCGCCCTTCTGGCCGCTGCGCCGGCCTGGGCCGAAGACAAGATGACCGTGCTGCTGGACTGGTTCATCAACCCCGACCATGGCCCGATCATCGTGGCTCAGGAAAACGGATATTTCGCCGACGAAGGATTGCAGGTCGAGATCATTCCGCCCGCCGACCCCTCGGCCCCGCCGCGTCTGGTGGCCGCCGGTCAGGCGGAACTTGCCGTGTCTTATCAGCCGCAACTGCATCTTCAGATCCACGAGGGTCTGCCGCTGAAACGTGTTGGGACGCTGGTTGCGACCCCGTTGAGTTGCCTTCTGGTGCTGAAAGACGGTCCGATCAAATCGCCTGCGGACCTGAAGGGCAAGAAAATCGGGTACTCGGTTGCGGGCGTGGAAGAGGCTGTTCTGGGCACCGTGCTGGGCAAATACGACGTCACGCTGGACGACGTTGAACTGATCAACGTCAACTTCTCGCTCTCGCCCTCGCTGATGTCCGGGCAGGTGGATGCCGTCATCGGCGCCTATCGCAATTTCGAACTGAACCAGATGGATATCGAAGGCCGTCCGGGCACCTGTTTCTATATCGAGGAAGAGGGTGTGCCGTCCTATGACGAGCTGATCTATGTCGCAAACCCCGAAACGATGGACAAAGACATGATCGCCCGGTTCCTGGCAGCCACCGAAAAGGCGACGCAGTTCATCGTCAACAACCCGGAACAAAGCTGGGAGATCTTTGCCTCTACCTCGCCCGAGTTGCAGGATGAGCTGAACGCCCGTGCCTGGATCGACACGCTGCCGCGTTTTGCGCTGCGTCCTGCGGGCTTTGACGCCGGTCGTTATGCAAGGTTCGAGGCGTTTTTGAACGAAAGCGGCATGGTCGACAGCCTTACACCGGTCAGCGACATCACCATCGACGTGACCGCGCAATGAGGGGGTACGGCAACGCCTTCGCGCTGATGCGCGATGCGGCGCAGAGGCCGTGGCGGGACTATACCCGCCACGCCTTTGTCGAAGGGATGAAGGACGGGACGCTGCCGCGCGACGCGTTCCTGCATTACCTGCGTCAGGATTATGTGTTCCTGATCCATTTTAGTCGCGCCTGGGCGCTGGCGGTGGTCAAGTCGGAAACGCATGCGGAAATGCTGGCGGCAGCGGAAACCGTGAATGCTCTGGTCGGGGAAGAGATGCAGTTGCATATCGCGATATGTCAGGCGGCCGGGATTACTCAGAAGGCGTTGTTCGCGACGCCCGAACGGACCGAGAACCTTGCCTATACCCGCTTTGTGCTTGAGGCGGGGTATAGCGGGGATCTGCTGGATCTGCTTGCCGCTTTGGCGCCCTGCGTTATGGGATATGGCGAGATCGGCACCCGGTTGGCGTCCGAGGCCACATCCGAGACATATCGCGATTGGATCAACACCTATGCCAGCGACGAGTACCAAGCCGGGTGCAAGGCGATTGGTGAGTTGATGGATTCGGCTCTGACACGGCGGATTGGACCGGATTTCAGGGCCTCACCTCGTTGGGATCGCCTGTGCAAGACCTTCCGAACGGCCACCGAGCTGGAGGTCAATTTCTGGCAAATGGGTCTGACCCCGTGACCCCCGCACCCGATCTGACCGTCAATGGGCGGGCGAATATTGGCGACGCGCCTTTGTTCGCGCCGCTGACCCTGACCCTTGCGGCGGGGCAGTGGACCTGCCTGCTGGGCGGATCGGGCGTTGGCAAAACCACGGTCCTGCGCCTGATTGCCGGTTTGGAAACCGGAGCGGCGTTCACCGGCGAGATCACCGCAAGCGACGCGCAACCAGTCCCGGACCGCGTGGCCTATATGGCGCAGGACGATTTGCTGCTGCCTTGGGCCACAGTGGCGCAGAATGTCTCGTTGGGTGCACGGCTGCGGGGTGAGA
The DNA here is from genome assembly GCF_056537745.1 of Ruegeria sp. C12. Lineage (NCBI taxonomy): Bacteria > Pseudomonadati > Pseudomonadota > Alphaproteobacteria > Rhodobacterales > Roseobacteraceae > Ruegeria > Ruegeria sp. C12. The sequence continues at coordinate 240,139 of NZ_JBQFSA010000003.1, read as the reverse complement.
AGCCCGACCTGGGGCGGCGCGACCGCCTTATCCAGCGAATGCGCCTGCAGGACCACATGGCCAAGAAACCTTGTGAATTGTCCGGCGGCCAGCGACAGCGCGTGGCTTTGGCCCGAACGCTGATGGAGGATCGGCCGATTGTGCTGCTGGATGAGCCGTTCTCGGCCCTCGATGCCCGCACGCGCGCGGATATGCAGGATCTGGCGGCAGAGGCGTTGCAGGGCCGGACCGTGCTGTTGGTCACCCATGATCCGGCCGAGGCCGCGCGGCTGGGTCAGTCCATCGTAGTGATGACGCAGCAGGGGCTGACTGCGTGTGAACCTCCGCGCGCGCGCGCACCGCGCCATGTGGACGATCTTGAGACATTGGAAACCCAAGGGGCCCTGTTGCGCCTGATGCGGGAGGCGGCATGAGATACCTTTCGGCCCTAGCGGCGGCTGTGTTCTCGGTGGCGGTTTGGCAGGGGATCGTCTGGATCACCGGCCTGCCGAAATTCATCCTGCCTGGCCCGGCGCTTGTGGCCGAGACATGGTGGCAGAATCGCTGGCTGATCGCCGAGCACACATGGATCACTGCGGTCGAAGTGGTGATCGGTCTGGGTGTTGGTACGGTGCTGGGCGTCGTCACGGCGCTGCAATTGGCCAATTCGCGGGCGGCGCGGGTGCTGGTGCAGCCGATGCTGGTCTTTACGCAAGCGCTGCCGGTCTTTGCGCTGGCCCCGCTGCTGACCCTGTGGCTGGGCTATGGGCTTTGGTCCAAGGTGGCGATGGCGGTGCTGATCATCTATTTCCCGATCACCTCGTCTTTCTTTGACGGTCTGATGCGGACGCCGCCCGGTTATCTGGACCTTGCGCGGACCATGCAGGCCAGCAAGCGGGCGGTGCTGTGGTATATCCGTATTCCGGCGGCGCTGCCGTCCTTGGCCTCGGGGATGCGTCTGGCGGCGGTCTATGCGCCCATCGGGGCGGTGATCGGTGAATGGGTGGGGTCGTCGCAAGGGTTGGGCTATCTGATGCTGCTGGCCAATGGCCGCGCGAAGACGGACCTGATGTTTGCGGCGATGCTGACTTTGGGGGTCTTTTCCATCCTGCTGCACATGGGGGTTCGCCGGGCCACGACGCGGCTGGCGGGTGAGGTGCGTTAACAAATCAGAAACCGATTCTGCGTCAAGGTTAGCCCATGACACAGGACGCCTTTGCCGAAGCCCCCATGCTGTTCGATACGGACGAAGCACCAGCACAGCCACTGCCGAGTGGCAGGTTGCCGTCATACATCAAGGACCACCGCAAACGACTGCGTGAGCGGTTCATGTCGGGCGGGTCGGCAGCGATGCCGGATTATGAGTTGCTGGAACTGGTCCTGTTCCGCTCGATCCCCCGGCAGGACGTGAAACCCCTGGCGCGGCGGCTGATGGATACGTTCGGGGATTTCAATCGCGTGCTGACCGCGCCCGAAGAACGGCTGCGCCAGATCAAAGGTGTTGGCGAGACAGTGATCACCGACCTGAAAATCCTCGAAGCCTGCGCCCACCGGATGGCCCGCGCGCGGGTGATGCAGCGGCATGTGATTTCCGGATGGGATGCCCTGCTGGACTACTGCCACACCACCATGGCCCATCGCGAGATCGAACAGTTCCGGGTGTTCTATCTGGACCGCAAGAACGTGCTGATCGCGGATGAGGAGCAGGCCAAGGGGACGGTGGATCATGTACCTGTCTATCCGCGCGAGGTCGCGAAACGGGCGTTGGAGCTGAATGCCTCGGCCCTGATACTGGTGCATAATCACCCGTCCGGCGACCCGACTCCGTCTCAGTCGGATATCGACATGACCAACCGGATTCACGATGCCTGCACGGCGCTGGGTCTGACGTTGCATGATCATCTGATCATCGGAAAATCGACCGAGCTGAGTTTTCGGTCCGAGGGGTATTTGTAGGGGGCGTTGCCCCCTTTTGATCCTGCGGGTCAATTCACCCCCACCGTATTTTTTACGAGAAGAAGATGCGGGAGTTACTCGATCCAGATTTCGACACGCCGGTTGACCTTGCGGCCCCATTCAGTGTCATCGCAGGCCATGGGCATGGCCTCGCCAAAGCCTTCGACCGAGATGTCGATACTGTCGGGGATTTCGGTTTCAACCGCAGCCAGGACAGCGTTGCGAACGGTTTGAGCGCGGCGCAGGGCAATGCGGGCATTGGTGGCGGCGGCCCCGTCCCCATCGCTGAAGCCAACAAAGGCCAGCTTGCGCGCGTTCAGGGTGCCGGTCTCCAGCGCCTGTGCCAGATACAGGATGTTCGACCGCGATTGCGCGTCGGGACGGGACGATCCGGGCTCGAACCGAACCGACAGGGACAGGCGGGCCATGGGGCGCAGGGCTTGGATCATGCGCTGGATTTCCTCCAGCCCGACCTCGGCCCCGCCCGAGACGATGGCGTTGGACAGGCGATCCCCTTGCAACCCGATCCGCGTGGTTTCAGGCGCCTGATCCACATACCCGGCTTGCCGGATCGCCATCTGGGCGTCAGCGCTTTGGCTATAGGCCAGAAACTGCCGCGCGATCCGGGGCAGGCGGCGTTCCGGCAGATAGAGGAACATGGGCAGGGTCAGCGGGTAATCTTCGGTCTTGATGGCGTGGCGCGTTGCGGCCAGCCCGTGGCCGCATCCGCCCGTCAGGGGCAGGGCACGGGCGGCATCAGCCGAGGCATGGCTGGTGATCCCAATGGCGAATGAGTCCTTTGCCACCGCCTGCACCAGATCGCTGTTGCGTGCGTGGCGTATTACGCCGGATGTCAGGTCTGTGCCCACGGGTGCCAAAATCTGGTCCTCAACCGCCTGGGCCAGACCAGACCCGGCATCGGGCATATGCAACGCGATCGGCGCGTCGGGCCCGCCCAGATCGGACCAGTTGGTGACCTCACCCGCCAGTACGCGGGCCAGATCAGCCGGAGAAATCTGCGCCGCGATATTGTCTTTGGCCACCACCGGCACGATGGCATCCAGTGCAATGACGCGGGACTGGCGCGCGTGGGTCAGATCGCCCAGCCCGGCCTGTTGGGCCGCATCAACTTCGCCCTCGCGGATTTCGCGCAGGGCCATGACGATGTCGGCGGTGTTTTGGGTCAGGTCGGCAAATCCCTGATCCGTATTGCCTACGCGGAAGAACAGACGGGCCAGCGGGGCCTGCCGGTCGGCCTGAAACAGTTCGTATGCAAAGGTGCGTTCATCCACGCGCTTTGGCGTGGCAGTCAGCCCCTCTTGCCGGGCAAAGCCGATGATCAGCGCGGGCAGAACTGTTTCGGCCATCACGGACGAGCCGGAAAACCGGACCTCGGCCACGAAATCGATCAGGTTCGGGCAAGCGGGGCCGTCGCAGGTGACGCCCGAGCCGTCGACCGTCAGCTCGCCGAACTGAGTGTCCACGCGGTAGAATTCGCCGTCGAAACCCAGCAGGTTGCCAGTGATTTCGACTTTGCCGTCATGCGAGGTGAGCGTGATGTCCTGTGCTGCCGCACCGGTTCCAAGGATTGCGGAAATCAGCGCGGCCACCGCCACACGGAAAAATGTCATAAGAGAGCCGAGCCTGCCTGCGGATTACTTTGCCGCAATTGTCAGGTCTGAGAGCAGATTATGCAACACCAGAAACTCACCGGTTTGCGTGCAGTCCGGCACGGCGAGGCTCAGGTCGCGGGACCGCAGGCGGTTGTCTGCCCGCAATTCGATGGATTGCACGTTCAGATCGCGACCGCAGTTGGTTTCTGTGACCTCGGCCTCGACCGTCAGATCGATGGTTCCGGATTGTTGCGATTGGCCCGCCGGGAAAGAGTAGATCTCGATATTATTGGCGTCGACAAGACCGGTGTGGCCCAGGCTTACGACGCTGCCCGCCCCTGCTGTTGTGCTGTCCGCCCAGACATGGCCGTCACCGCCATAGCTTGCACCAAATTCCAATGCGTGGATCTGCAGGGCCGTATCGCCTTGCCATTGCAGCGCGACGCGGTCGAATTGGTTGATGTCAGGCACATGGGTTGTGGCGACGGTACCGGATTGATCCGGGAACGAGATCAGGAAGATCGCGTATTCCGAAAGCGCCGGGATGGTCACGTTCAGCGCACCGTTTTCGTCGGTGATCTGAGTCACGGTCAGGCCGCTGTGATGAATATTCACCCGTGCGTTGCTTTGGCAGGGGGATTTGATGCTTAGCCGGGCCTGCGCACCGGGTACGGCAATGGCCCGCGCGGTCAGGTTGCAGTTTTGATGCGGTTCTCTGGCCTGCGGTTCAGCGCGCGTGGGTTCAACTGTGACGGTCTTTTGGCCGCTGTCGGCGTCATTGGGGGAGGCAGATGTCAGGACGATGCTGTCCAGCCCTGCCAGAACCGAATTCTGATTGGTCAAAGAGGCAGTATCCTGCGCCCCGTTCGGCTGCGCAGCACTTCCATTTTGCATCAGGTAACCAATCGCCAGGGCACAGGCTACTGTGCCGCACATGGTCACGTAATTCCGTACTACAAACAAGACACCCTCCCCAGTTGAAGGAGCGAGTCGGACATTCGCCCCGAATCGAGGCCAATTTGTGGCCGCGAGACGGACTCATTGTGATTGGTTAACGTTGACGTCAGGTCAGTCTGCCATGGCAATGTTTGAATTTCTTGCCAGACCCGCACGGGCAGGGATCATTGCGCTTTGGATTGCCCCAGGTCGCGGGATCGTTTTCGTCAAAGCCCGGCAACGCATCGCCCGAGGCGGCGGCTTCTGCCTTTGCCTCGGCCTGACCTGCGGCCTGATCGACCGCCTGCTGCGCCTGCGCCTGTTGCGCGGCCATCTGGGCCAGCATTTCCTTTTGCTCTTCCTCGGTCAGCGGGCGTACGCGAGACAGTTGCTGCGATACGGTTTCGCGTAAGGAGTCCAGCATGCCTTCGAACAGTTGGAAGCTTTCGGTCTTGTATTCGTTCAGCGGATCGCGCTGGGCATACCCGCGGAAACCCACGACTGAACGCAGATGCTCCAGCGTCAGCAGATGCTCGCGCCATTTGCTGTCGATGGTTTGCAGCAGGACCTGTTTTTCGATGTTGCGCATGTTCTCGGGGCCAAAGGCCACGGCCTTCTGCGCCATCATCTCATCGGCGGCCTTGATCAGACGCTCGCGGACCTGTTCGTCATCCACGCCTTCCTCGGCGGCCCAGTCCTGAACCGGCGCGTCAATGGTCAGCTTGTCCTTGATCGCCTCGTGCAGACCATCGGTATCCCACTGATCGGCATAGGATTTCGGCGGCATGTATTCGTCGATCAGATCGTCGATCACCTGCTCGCGCATGTCCGACACGATCTCGGACAGGTCGTCTGCGGACATGATCTCGCGCCGTTGGCTAAAGACCACTTTCCGCTGATCGTTCATCACATCGTCGAACTTCAACACGTTCTTGCGCATGTCAAAGTTACGGCCTTCGACCTTGGATTGCGCCCGTTCCAGCGACTTGTTCACCCAGGGGTGGACGATGGCCTCGCCTTCCTTCATGCCCAGCGTGGTCAGCACCTTGTCCAGCCGTTCCGAGCCGAAGATGCGCATCAGGTCGTCTTCGAGGCTCAGGTAGAACACAGTGCGGCCCGGGTCGCCCTGACGGCCCGAGCGGCCGCGAAGCTGGTTGTCGATACGGCGGCTTTCGTGCCGTTCCGAGGCCATGACGTAAAGGCCACCGGCCTCCAGCACCTTCTGTTTTTCTTCAGCATGACGCGCCTCTTCCGCAGCGCGCAGTTCGACGGGATCGGCCTCGGGGTTTTCGGCCAGTGCCTGCAGAACCTTCATTTCCACGTTGCCGCCCAGCTGAATATCGGTGCCCCGACCGGCCATGTTGGTGGCGATGGTCACCGCGCCATAGCGGCCAGCATCGGCAACGATCTGGGCCTCTTGTTCATGCTGGCGGGCGTTCAGGACGTTATGCTCGATGCCTTCTTTGGTCAGCATCTGGCTGAGCACTTCGGATTTCTCGATCGAGGTGGTGCCGATCAGCACCGGCTGACCCTTGGCGCTGGCCTCTTTCGCCTCCTGGATGATCGCGCCGTATTTCTCCATCGCGGTGCGATAGACCTGATCGTCCTCGTCCAGACGGGCAATCGGTTTATTGGTCGGCACTTCGACGACGCCCAGGCCGTAGATTTCAGCAAATTCTTCGGCCTCGGTCAGCGCCGTGCCGGTCATGCCGCCCAGCTTGTCATAAAGGCGGAAGTAGTTCTGGAAGGTCACACTGGCCAGCGTCACGTTTTCGGGCTGGATCTGGACGTTTTCCTTGGCCTCAATCGCCTGATGCAGACCTTCGGACAGGCGGCGGCCCGGCATCATTCGGCCGGTGAATTCGTCGATCAACACCACATTGCCGTCACGGACAATGTAATCCTTGTCGCGCTGGAACAGTTTATGCGCGCGCAGACCCTGGTTGACGTGATGCACCACCGTGGTGCTTTCCGGATCATACAGGGAATGGCCTTCGGGGATCAGTCCCGCGTCCAGCAATTGCTGTTCAAGGAATTCGTTGCCCTCATCGGTGAAGGTCACGTTGCGGGACTTTTCATCCAGCGAGAAATGATCGTCACTCAGCGACGGGATCAGCGCATCAATCGCGGTGTAAAGATCCGAGCGGTCCTGCGACGGGCCCGAGATGATCAGCGGTGTCCGCGCCTCATCGATCAGGATCGAGTCGACCTCGTCCACAATCGCGAAATTGTGGTGCTTCTGGTAAATCTCGGCCAGATCGGCCTTCATATTGTCGCGCAGATAGTCGAAACCCAGCTCATTATTGGTGGCATAGGTCACGTCACAGGCATAAGCGGCCTTTTTCTCGGCATCCGGTTGGCCGGACCAGATCACGCCGGTGGTCATACCCACGGCGGCGAACACCTTGCCCATCCACTCGGCATCCCGCTTGGCGAGGTATTCGTTGACGGTGACGACGTGCACACCCTTGCCGGTCAGCGCGTTCAGATAGGCGGGGAAGGTGGCGACCAGTGTTTTGCCCTCACCCGTTTTCATTTCCGAGATGTTGCCCTGATGCAGAAACGCACCGCCCATTAGCTGCACGTCAAAGGCGCGCAGACCCAGCGCGCGCTTGGCCCCTTCGCGCACATTGGCAAAGGCTTCGGGCAGCAGGTCATCCAGGCTTTCGCCATCCAGCGCGCGTTTGCGCAGCTCGGCGGTCTTTTCGATCAGCCCTTCGTCGGACAGGTTCTCGAACTCGGGCTCCAGCGCGTTGATCTTTTCGATCAGGGGGCGGGTCGCCTTGATCTTGCGGTCGTTCGGTGTTCCGAACACCTTTTTGGCGAGCGTTCCGAGTCCCAGCATGTTCACTCCAGCGGATCTGTTCTTGTCTTGGTTGCGACAGGCTTGCCCACCTTGCGCGCAACCCATAGATACGGGGGGTGAAAGGCGGCCCTGTCCAAGGCTTCAAAGCGATGTAAGCGGCAGGTTCTGAAGTGTCAACGCTGCGCCCTGTCGCGGCAAAGAAATAGGATTGATCCATGCCCAAAGGCCTCACTTTTCTGCCATCTCTGGCGCTTGCTGCCGTGATGGCCCTGCCGCTGGCCGCCGAAACCAAGCCTGATGCAGGCACCGTCGTCGCCCGTGTGAACGGGGATGAGATCACATTGGGTCACGTCATCGCCATGGCCACGAACCTTCCGGCGCAGTATCAGCAGGCTGAAGATGACGTGCTGTTCGACTTCATCCTGGAACAGCTGATCCAGCAGCAATTGCTGAGCCAGGAACAGGGCGACCTGTCCAAACTGAACGAAATCGCGCTTGAAAATGAGCGTCGCTCGTTGAAAGCGGTACAGGCGGTCGAGGCCCTGACCGATGCCGCCGTCACGGATGAGGCCATTCGGGCCGCTTACGACGCCCAGTTTGCCGATTTTGCGGGCGAGGATGAGTTCGACGCCAACCATATCCTGGTAGATACCGAGGAAGAGGCCAAGGTCATCAAATCGCAACTGGACGATGGTGCCGATTTTGCCGAGCTTGCGCGTGAACGGTCCACAGGCCCCTCGGGCCCCAATGGCGGTGCGCTGGGCTGGTTTGGCAAGGGCCAGATGGTGCCTGCATTTGAAGAGGCCGTGATTGGCTTGGAAAAAGGTCAGGTGTCGGATCCGGTTCAAACCCAGTTCGGCTGGCATGTCATCATTCTGAACGATACCCGCAAATCCGAAGCGCCCGAGCTGGACACGATCCGCGATCAACTGGCTCAGACCATCCAGCAAGAGGCGATCCAGGCCCGCATCGATGAACTGACCCAGCAGGCTCAGATCGAGCGTCCGGCGCTGGAAGGGGCAGGCCCCGAAACGCTGCGCCAGATCGAACTGCTGCAGGAGTAATCTGCCGTGGCCACGATCACCAAGGTTTCGCCGCTGGCCCCGGCCAGTTTCCCCGATCTGCCTGCGATTGACGGTGTGCGCTTTGCCACCGTCGCGGCAGGTGTGCGGTATCAGGGTCGCACGGATGTCATGCTGGCCGTGCTGGACCCCGGAACATCTGTGGCAGGCGTATTCACCAAATCCGCCACCCGCGCCGCTCCGGTGCTGGATTGTCAGGACAAGATCGGCGGGCCAAGTGACGGCCCGGCGGCTATCCTTGTGAACTCGGGCAATGCCAACGCCTTCACCGGGCATTACGGCCAGACCTCGGTTTCCGAGGTGACGCAGGCCGTTGCGGATGCCACCGGCGTCCCGGTCAACCGCGTCTTTACCTCGTCCACCGGCGTGATCGGGGAACCCCTGCCGCATGAGCGTATCGTGACCCAGCTTGAGACGCTGAAATCGGGCCTCAGCCGCCACGCCGTCGAAGACGCCGCGCGCGCGATCATGACCACGGATACCTTCCCGAAAGGGGCATCGGCGCAGGTCGAGATTGACGGCAAAACAGTCTCTATTGCGGGGATTGCGAAGGGTTCCGGCATGATCGCGCCGGATATGGCGACCATGCTGGTTTACATCTTCACTGATGCGCAGGTGGACCAATCGGCGCTTCAGGCGATGCTGGGCGCGCAGACGGATCGGACGTTCAACTGCATCACCGTGGACAGCGATACCTCGACCTCGGACAGCCTGCTGCTGTGCGCCACCGGGGCTTCGGGCGTCGATGCCACCACCAACGCGGCATTTGCCGAAGCGCTGGAAGGTGTGATGCTGGATCTGGCGCAGCAAGTGGTGCGCGACGGTGAGGGGGCCACGAAATTCGTGGAAATTCGTGTGACCGGGGCTGCCTCGGACGCAGACGCCAAGGTGCACGGGCTGGCGATTGCCAACTCTCCGCTGGTGAAAACCGCCATCGCGGGCGAAGACCCGAACTGGGGCCGCATCGTCATGGCCATCGGCAAATCCGGCGCGGCAGCGGATCGTGATCTGCTGAGCATTTCTTTTGGGGACATTCTGGTGGCCGAAAAAGGCTGGGTCAGCCCCGATTACCGCGAGGATGACGCCGCCGCCTATATGAAGGGTCAGGATCTGGTGATTGCCGTCGATCTGGGGCTGGGCGCGGGGCAATCCACCGTCTGGACCTGCGATCTGACCCACGGCTATATCGAGATCAACGCGGATTATCGCTCGTGAAGACCTTGTTAGTGTCTGCTGTGGCCCTGATTGACATCGAGGGCCGGGTTCTGCTGGCCCAACGCCCCGAGGGCAAATCCATGGCCGGTCTGTGGGAGTTTCCGGGCGGCAAGATCGAACCCGGCGAAACCCCCGAGGCCGCGCTGATCCGCGAACTGCACGAGGAACTGGGCATCGACACCTGGGCCTCGTGCCTCGCGCCGCTGACCTTCGCCAGCCACAGCTATGACGAATTCCACCTGCTGATGCCGCTCTTTGCCTGCCGCAAATGGGAGGGCATTCCACAGTCGAAAGAAGGGCAGGCGCTGAAATGGGTGCGGGCGAATGACCTGCGGAACTACCCGATGCCTGCGGCGGATGTACCGCTGATCCCGATCCTGCGGGATTGGTTGTAGTTGCGGGTTGGTGTCAGCGTTGTAGTCATATGCCTGAATTGCGAACAAAGCCGACCTTGGCTTTAACCGCAACAGCTACTGCCCAATTGGATTGGTGGGCATGGAACAGTGGCGTAAGAGCAGTATACACAACAATCGCCTTCCATGGGTTTCAAAACTGTTTCGCACGACTTGCATTCATAGAACCACTGGCAGGCATCTGTCGGCATTTCTTCGGTTTCGCTGTGTCCACAGTTTGGGCACGTCAGTGTGCTTTCAAGCACTACAGTTTGGTCCGTCATTGTCTCACATCTGCATAATCAGGAAATCGTTGATCCGGGCCTCGTAGAATACGACAACCCAAGCTAAACCGGTTATCGCGGTCGTTCCCCAAAGCCACCACTTCAACTTTGGTATTAATCCGCGCTGATGAGACACTCGCCAAGTTACCGCGACAAGTACGGTCGAAATCGCCAGCACATAGTAGCTTGCCGCCGCGATCTTCCCGAAGATTGCCATCCAACTGCCGCCCAATCCCAGCAGCATCATCGTCATGGGCAATACGCAGCAAGTTGCGACGCCAAGCGCGGACAGCGATCCCAGGTAACTGAGGCTAAGGTACTTCTGCATTTTTTCTGACGGCCCTTTTCGCGCGGAGTTGTCTAAGTGACATTCTTCCGTATAACTTCTGTAGTCGCTACAGGATCAAGCTGGGGAATCTCACGTGTTTGCGATTGGGGAAGCATCCCGTCAAAGCGGCGTCGGCATTGAAACGATCCGCTACTACGAGCGCGAAGGGATTGTGCCAAAGCCAGCACGGGCACCGAATAACCGGCGGATGTACTCTGCAGATGATATTGGAAGGCTTCGTTTCCTAAAGAAATGCCGCGATTTGGGCTTCTCGCTCGCAGACGCAAAGACGCTACTTAACCTGTCCGAAGGCGATGCCGAGGATTGTCAATCCGTCAAGCAGCTGGCCGAACTCCATATCTTCAACGTGCGTGCAAGGGTAGACGAGCTGAGGCGCTTGGAAGCGGCGTTAGTCGAGCTTACAGCCAACTGTGACAGCGGGAATGTCTCGTGTCCAATGCTCTCTAAGCTGCGCACTGAATAGTGGGCTTTGGGCTCATTGCTTCCATTCCCACAACACCAAAGCAGCACCGTCTTCCGGCGCAGGACACAGATGCCCGAGCATAACCCGGGCACCCTGTCTTCAATCCGAACACCTTACATATTCGGGAAGTAATCCTCGCATTCGCCGTCGCGGTAGACGTCTGCCGTGCAGCAATGCAGACCGCCGCCAAAGGCGTAGGCGTCGCGGAGTTCGACTTCGACCACTTCCATGCCCAGCTTGTCCATCTGTTCGGCCTGATAGACCTCGGACTTTTCGACACAGACGGTTTTCGGGTCCAGTACCAGCACGTTCATCGACAGCCAGGTCGAGGAATAGCACAGCGGCGGCGGCGTGTTGTGGGCGGGTTGGGCGGCGTCCACGATCTCCCAGCCGTTTTTCTCGAACATGCCGCGTTGGTCTTCGGGCAGGCGGCGCTGCGGGTTGTTCAGGATCAGGCCCGGGCGCAGCGGCGTAAACGTCGCGTCGATATGGATCGGATAGGGGTCACCGGGGAAGTTCACTGTGTGGACGCGGTGGTCGGGGAAGTGACGGCGCAGCCACTCGATCCCTTTGAGGTTGGTGGTAAACCCATGCTGGACCACCAGATCGCGGCCAAAACGCAGCACGTCGGCGGCATCGAACAGGGGCTCTTCTTCGGTGGTGACAAAGAACTTCTCGGCCGCCCATTGCAGGCGCTTTTCGACGCCGATTTTGTCGCTGAGGTAATCGGGATGGTAATCCGCATCGGTCAGGCGCGGCTTGGGTGCAGCCTCGTGGCGGAAGTTCGGGTCTTCGTCCCAGTATTGTTGCATCAGGGGGCGATAGTTCAGGTATTCGAACCAGCGGCAGCGGTAGGACATCGTCGCTTCGAGGATTTCGTGCCCAACGGTCAGCAGCACATCGCGCGGGGGCATACAGCCGAACTGGCTTTCGGTGTGAAAATCCGGAGTGGTAGCCGGTTGCGAATGATCAATCGACGTCGGGCGATCCACGCGAATACCGCGCTTGCGCAGTTGATCGGCGAAATTGTCCAGCAACTCGTTGGCCCGGTCGATGGTTTCCTGCGGGCGGCGGCCCCACTGGCCGCGCATGTCGCTGTCCTCGGGCACCTTGGCGTCCAGCGCGGGTTCCTCGGGCGGAATGTGGCAGTCATCCGCGCGGCCCACGATGACGTGGCGCAGGGTGTCCCATTCATTCCAGCTTTTGACTTCGGTTTTGTCGGGGGACCAGGCCATGGCTGTCTCCTGTTGTGGCGGAGATCAGGACGGGGCCCTCAATCTCCTGATTGAAAGTCCCGGCGTACAGGATATGGGGTTCGTCGCTGATTTACCTCTGGCGACGCCATCGCCAAAGAGCTTGACGGGCCACATAGCATTGCTTGCAGGCGTTGGGAAGAAGGGCGTTGCCAAGGTCACCCGGATTGGCGGCACGACCCCTGTTACAATTCGTAAGAATTGAGAAAACATCAGGAAAAAGTTGACGCTGATCGTGCAACCGTCCCTTATCGGGGCGCAGGTGTTCGGGCAACGACCCGGACCCGCCATTTCCGGCCCGGAGGAGGGGCCGGATGGGGAGGAGAGGAAGATTGGCTCAGACGCAGTCGGGCGCTGAGGGGATGCAGTCCCTTCCGGCGCTGTTACACCGCAATGTCACGCAGTTCGGGGATGCCCCGGCGTACCGCGAAAAGGAATTCGGGATCTGGCAATGCTGGACCTGGGCCGAGGCCGCGCGGGAAATCCGCGCCATCGCGCTGGGCTTTCTGGAGCTGGGTGTTGAAAAGGGCGACCATATCGCCGTCATAGGCCGCAACCGCCCGGCGCATTACTGGTCGATGGTCGCCGCACAGATGGTCGGCGCGGTGCCTGTGCCGCTGTATCAGGACTCGGTCGCCGAAGAGATGGCCTATGTGCTGGAACATTGCGGCGCGAAATACGTTGTCTGCGGCGATCAGGAGCAGGTCGACAAGGTCATCGAAATTCAGGAAAACGTGCATCAGGTCAAACACATCCTCTATACCGACAAGCGAGGGATGCGGAAATACGACCATTCCCAGATGAATGCGCTTGAGGACATCATGGCCGAGGGCAGCGCCGGTCACGCGCGGTTTGATGCGGAACTGGACAAGCGTATCGCCGCGATCACCTATGACGACACCTGCGTGATGCTTTATACCAGCGGAACAACGGGCAAGCCCAAGGGCGTGGTGTTGTCGAACCGGAACGTGATCGAAAGCGCCAAGAACTCGGCCGAATTCGATCATCTGACCCGGAACGAAGACATCCTGTCTTATCTGCCGATGGCCTGGGTGGGCGATTTCATCTTTTCCGTTGGTCAGGCCTATTGGTGCGGTTTCTGCGTGAACTGCCCCGAAAGCGCCGACACAATGATGACCGACCTGCGCGAGATCGGGCCGACCTATTTCTTTGCCCCGCCGCGCGTTTTTGAGACTCAGCTGACCAATGTGATGATCCGGATGGAGGATGCGGGCAAGCTGAAGCAGCGCATGTTCCATCACTTCATGGCCCATGCCAAGAAGGTTGGTGGCTTGCTGCTGGACGGCAAGCCGGTGGGTTTTGGTGACAAGCTGAAATACGCGCTGGGTAATCTGCTGGTCTATGGACCGCTCAAGGACACCCTGGGCTATGGTCGTTTCCGCGTGGGCTATACCGCGGGCGAGGCGATCGGGCCGGAGATTTTCGATTTCTACCGCTCGCTTGGGATCAACCTGAAACAGCTTTACGGCCAGACCGAAGCGACGGTGTTCATCACCGTTCAGCCGGATGGTGAAGTACGCGCGGATACGGTGGGCGTGCCTGCGCCGGATGTTGAGCTGAAAATCGACGACAGTGGAGAGATTCACTACCGCTCGCCCGGGGTGTTTGTTGAATATTACAACAACCCGGATTCGACCGCCTCGACCAAGGATGCCGAGGGTTGGGTGGCCACCGGCGATGCGGGGTTCATCGAGGAAGGCAGCGGCCATCTGCGGATCATCGACCGCGCCAAGGATGTGGGCAAGATGGCTGACGGGTCGATGTTTGCGCCGAAATATGTCGAGAACAAGCTGAAATTCTATCCTGACATTCTTGAGGTCGTGCTGTTTGGCAACGGCAAGGATCGCTGCGTGGCGTTCATCAATATCGACCTGACAGCGGTAGGCAACTGGGCCGAACGCAACAATGTGGCCTATGCGTCCTATCAGGAACTGGCGGGACATCCCCGTGTGTTAGAGACGATCAAGGCCCATGTGGAAGCGGTGAACAAGTCGGTTGCCGCCGATGAGATGCTGTCGGGCTGTCAGGTGCATCGCTTTGTGGTGCTGCACAAGGAACTGGATGCAGACGATGGTGAGATGACCCGGACGCGCAAGGTGCGACGTCGGTTCGTGGAAGAGAAATTCCAGGACATTATCGATGCGCTTTATGACGGATCTCAGTCGGTCTCGACCACCACCGAGGTGACGTATGAGGACGGTCGCAAGGGCTCGATCAGCGCCACGCTGGAGATTGTCGACGCGCCGGTTGTGCCGGTCGCACAGCATAAGGTGGCGGCGGAATGAGGGCCGTTCGAGCGCCGCTCGACCTGCGGTCATCGCCCCGCCCGCCGTCCCGTTTTTTGTGTCAGGGAGTGACTGATGCTGGATAGTTCCGAAGGATATGTCACCGAAGACGGCCGCAAGATCGGCGGTGTGGTGATGGAGATGAAGAACATCACCCTGCGCTTTGGCGGTGTGGTGGCGATCAAGGATATCTCGTTCGACATTCGCGAGGGTGAGATCCGCGCCATCATCGGGCCGAACGGGGCGGGTAAATCCTCGATGCTGAACGTGATTTCGGGGTTCTATGTCCCGCAGGAAGGCGAGGTCTGGTTTCACGGCGCGAAACGCCCGCCGATGCGCCCCTATGAGGTGGCGCGGCAGGGGATCGCGCGGACGTTCCAGAACATCGCTCTGTTCGAAGGCATGAGCGTGCTGGACAACGTCATGACCGGGCGGCTGAACTATATGAAAACCAACATCCTTCAACAGGCACTGTGGAAGGGCAAGGCCGAGGCGGAAGAGACCGAAAACCGCGAGGCGGTCGAGAAGATCATCGATTTTCTGGAAATCCAGCACATCCGCAAGACACCCGTCGCGCGCCTGCCTTACGGTTTGAAAAAGCGCGTCGAACTGGCGCGCGCGCTGGCCGCCGAGCCCAAGCTGCTGCTGCTGGACGAACCGATGGCGGGGATGAATGTCGAAGAGAAAGAGGACATGAGCCGCTTTATCCTCGACGTGAATGACGAGTTCGGCACCACCATCGCCCTGATCGAGCATGATATGGGCGTGGTTATGGACCTGAGCGACCGGGTGGTCGTGATGGATTACGGCAAGAAGATCGGCGACGGCACACCGGACGAGGTGCGCAACAATCAGGAAGTCATCGACGCTTATCTGGGGGTCAGCCATGACTGATATCCGGGCAGATATTTGGGGAGGCAAGCATGCCTGAACAACTCGTTTTTGCGATGGAGGTCATCCTCAACGGTCTGATGGCCGGGGTGCTTTACGCTCTGGTCGCGCTGGGCTTTGTGCTGATCTACAAGGCGTCGGGGATTTTCAATTATGCCCAAGGGGTTATGGCGCTGTTTGCGGCGATGACTCTGGTGGGGATCATGAACGGACAGGTGCCGTTTGCGCATCTGATCAACGCGATTTTCGGCACGCATATCCACTATTTCGGCTGGAACGTGCCCGCGCTGCTGGCGATCCTGCTGACCATGGCGGTGATGGTCCTGCTGGCTTGGGCGGTGCAGCGGTTCGTCATGCGCCATCTGGTCGGGCAGGAACCGATCATCCTGTTCATGGCCACAATCGGTCTGGCCTATTTCCTTGAAGGTGTGGCCGACCTGATGTGGGGGTCCGAGATCAAGACGCTGGATGTGGGGTTGCCGCAGGGGATCAACCTTTGGATTGATGAGACGACGTATCAGATCTTTGATTACGGGTTCTTCATCGACAATCTGGACATCGTAGCGACGGTGATTGCGGCGTTGCTGGTAGCGGCTCTGGTCGCGTTCAGCCAGTACACCAAGCAGGGCCGGGCGATGCGCGCGGTGGCGGATGACCATCAGGCGGCGCTGTCGGTGGGGATTTCGCTCAACTTCATCTGGATCATGGTCTGGTCGGTGGCCGGGTTTGTCGCTCTGGTCGCAGGCATCATGTGGGGTACCAAGTCGGGCGTGCAGTTCTCGCTGTCGCTGATCGCGCTCAAGGCGCTGCCGGTGCTGATGCTGGGCGGGTTCACCTCGATCCCCGGCGCCATTGTCGGCGGGTTGATCATCGGTGTGGGCGAGAAGCTGTTCGA
Source organism: Ruegeria sp. C12 (assembly GCF_056537745.1). NCBI lineage: Bacteria > Pseudomonadati > Pseudomonadota > Alphaproteobacteria > Rhodobacterales > Roseobacteraceae > Ruegeria > Ruegeria sp. C12. Next base: position 223,719 of record NZ_JBQFSA010000003.1, on the reverse strand, counting down.
ATTCGCTCTGGGTCCGGCTCTGGGTGGCGCGACCGAGAACTGGTTTGCCTATGTGCTGGCCTTGATCTTCCTCGTGTTCCGGCCCCAAGGTCTCTTCGGTGAGAAAATTATCGAGAGAGTTTAGATGGATAAGTTGGAACCCCTGTTCAAATCGCTGCCTATTGCCTTGCTGGTCTATGGGTTCGCTCGGTCGCTGGGCGATCTTTTTGAGCTGAGCTTTTCAGGGTCAAGCATGGCGATCGCTGGCGATACGGAGTGGGAGATGAGAATGCTTCTTTACGTCGGATACCTGAGGGCCTTGGACTCGTTGTTCTTCTACGCGGCGTTTGCTGCGGTTGTGCACTGGCTAAATGTAAGAAGCAGGAGTGCGTTGGCATGACAAAACTCCTCGCCATCATCAACGTCATCGCATGGGCCGGGTTTTGGGCGTTTGGGTATATCGCTCTGACCTCGGACGACCTGACCGACAGCCAACTGACCATTGCGGCGATCCTGGCTTTTGCGGGGCTGATCATGGGTGTTCTGGCCTACCTGAAACTCGTGCGCGCGTCAGAGGCGAGCGGATATGCCAAAGGGTCCAACCAACTGGACGCTGCGGCCCGGAACCGGGCGCAGGAAGAATGGGGAAAGTAAGATATGTTCTATCGTGAGGCCGGGGATTTCAAAACCTCGTACATTGATGACAGCCAAACCTTTCCGATCAAATTCGACCGGTACCGGTACTATGTCGTGCTGGCGGTGGCGTTCGGGATCATTCCGTTCATTATCAACGATTACTGGGCCAACGCGCTGCTGCTGCCGTTCCTGATCTATGCCATCGCGGCCATCGGGCTGAACATTCTGGTGGGCTATTGCGGGCAGGTGTCATTGGGCACCGGCGGGTTCATGGCTGTGGGCGCTTATGCCTGTTACAAGCTGATGACCGCCTTTCCCGATGTCAGCATGTTCATCCATGTGCTGCTTGCGGGCGGGATCACCGCCATTGTCGGCGTGCTGTTCGGCCTTCCAAGCTTGCGGATCAAGGGGTTCTATCTGGCGGTGGCCACACTGGCGGCGCAGTTCTTTCTGGTGTGGCTGTTCAACCGGGTGCCGTGGTTCTACAACTACTCGGCCTCGGGCCAGATCAACGCGCCCGAGCGGGACGTGTTCGGGATCATCATCACCGGACCCAATGCTCCGGCCTGGGCCACCTATCTGTTCTGCCTGATCTTCCTGACTGTGTCCGCGATCATCGCCCGCAACCTGACGCGCGGCACCACGGGGCGCACCTGGATGGCGATCCGCGACATGGACATCGCGGCCGAGATCATCGGGGTGAACCCGCTCAAGGCCAAGATCAGCGCCTTTGCCGTCAGCTCTTTCTTTGTCGGCATCGCGGGTGCGCTGTTCTTTGCGGTTTATCTGGGCGCTGTCGAAGTGGGCGAAGTGTTCGGCATCCAGAAGTCATTCCTGGTGCTGTTCATGGTGATTATCGGCGGGTTAGGGTCTATTTTCGGGTCCTTCGCCGGGGCGGCCTTCCTTGTGCTGCTGCCTGTGGTGCTGAAGGTGGTCGGCGTCGATGTGCTAGGTTGGCCCACCGATATCGTGGCGCACCTGAACCTTGTGATCGTGGGTGCGCTGATCATCATGTTCCTGATCCTTGAACCGCACGGGCTGGCACAACTGTGGCGCGTGGCGAAAGAGAAACTCAGACTCTGGCCGTTCCCGCACTAAGGGGCTGGCCCAATCAAAAAGACGGGCGGAAAGCCCGAAACCAACATCGGATCAACCAAGGGAGGAGACACCCGATGAACAAGAAACTGGCAACCCTGGCGCTGGGCGCTGTGATGGCCGCAGGTCCGGTCATGGCCGACCTTGTGTTCCCGTCGCTCAGCTATCGGACCGGACCTTATGCGGCAGGCGGTATTCCGTTTGCGGACGGCTATGCCGACTATTTCACCCTGCTGAACGAGCGCGATGGTGGCATCGGAGGTGTCCCAGCCCGCGTGATCGAATGCGAAACCGGCTATAACACCGAAAAAGGTGTGGAATGCTATGAGTCTACCAAGGGCGAAGGCGCGCTGGTCTATCAGCCGCTGTCGACCGGGATTACCTATCAGCTGATCCCCAAAGTGACCGCAGATGGCATTCCGCTGCACACGATGGGCTACGGTCGGACCTCGGCTGCGAACGGCAAGGTGTTCAGCCATGTGTTCAACTATCCGGCCAACTACTGGAACGGTGCGTCGGGCGCGATCAACTATCTGCTGGACGAGAATGGCGGCGACCTGAACGGCAAGAAAATCGCGCTGGTCTACCACAACTCGGCTTACGGCAAGGAACCGATCCGCACGCTGGAAACACTGGCCGAAAAGCATGGCTATGACCTGACCCTGCTGCCCGTGGATCATCCGGGGCAAGAGCAAAAGTCGCAGTGGCTGCAGATCCGCCGTGAAAAGCCCGATTATGTGATCATGTGGGGCTGGGGCGTGATGAACCAGGTTGCCGTACAAGAGGCCGCCAATATCCGCTTCCCGATGGAAAACTTCATCGGCGTCTGGTGGTCTGGCGCTGAATTCGACGTGGAACCTGCGGGCGACAAAGCCACCGGCTACAAGGCGCTGACCTTCACCGGTCTCGGCATGGACTATCCGGTCTATGACGACCTGCAGAAATATGTCGTCGATGCGGGCAAAGCCGCAGGTGCAGGTGATCAGCTTGGTACGGTTCAGTACAACCGTGGTCTCTATGCTGCGATGCTGGCTGCCGAGGCGGTGAAGACTGCGCAGGACATGCACGGAACTGCTGAAATCGACGCGTCGATGATGCGCGATGGCATGGAGGCACTGGAAATCACCAGCGCCAAGATGGAAGGCTTGGGCATGTCGGGCTTTGGGCCTGAATTCTCGGTCAGCTGTGACAACCATGGTGGCCCCGGCCTGGTCGGCGTCGTGCAGTGGGATGCCGCCGCAGGTACCTGGAATTCGGTTCAGGACTTCAAGCCAACCGATGTCGAGGTCATCAACGCGCTGATCGAGGAAGACTCGGCCGCTTATGCCGCCGAAAACAACATCGAAGGGCGCTGCGAATAAGCGACCCCCTGTCCCGGTCCTGATCCGGGGCGCTGAAAATCCGGAGCGGCGGTTGCACTGCCGCTCCTCACGAACAGCTCCTTCGGGGGCAGGCACGAGGACACGCGCTGATGCTTGATGCGGCACACACCACCGAAGTGCAGGCAGAAACCCTGCTTGAGGTCAACAATATCGAGGTGATCTACAACCATGTGATCCTTGTGCTGAAAGGCGTCAGCCTGACCGTACCCAAGGGCGGTATCACGGCTTTGCTGGGTGGCAATGGTGCGGGTAAGACAACAACGCTGAAAGCCGTATCGAACCTGCTGCATTCGGAACGGGGCGAAGTCACCAAGGGCTCGATCAAATATCGCGGCCAAAGCGTGCATGAAAGCGATCCCGCCGATCTGGTGGAAAAGGGCGTCATCCAGGTGATGGAAGGCCGCCACTGTTTCGAACACCTGACGGTCGAGGAAAACCTGCTGACCGGCGCCTATACCCGTAAAGATGGCAATGCCGCGATCCAACAGGATCTGGAACTGGTCTATAGTTATTTCCCCCGTCTGAAAGAACGTCGCAAATCTCAGGCCGGTTATACCTCGGGTGGGGAACAGCAGATGGTGGCGATGGGCCGGGCGCTAATGTCACGGCCCGAGACGATCCTTCTGGACGAACCCTCGATGGGTCTTGCGCCGCAGCTGGTCGAAGAGATTTTCGGCATCGTGAAGGATTTGAACGAAAAAGAGGGCGTGTCTTTCCTGCTGGCCGAACAGAACACCAATGTGGCGCTGCGCTTTGCGCACTACGGCTACATTCTGGAATCGGGCCGCGTGGTGATGGACGGGCCCGCCGCCGAGCTGCGCGAAAACCCGGATGTGAAAGAATTCTACCTTGGCATGTCCGAGGAAGGCCGCAAGAGCTTTCGCGACGTCCGCTCGTACCGTCGCCGCAAGCGGTGGTTGTGATCTGATGGAGGATATGGCGATGACCTATTTCGACACACTCGAAACGCGCTCAGCCGACGAACGCGCCTCGGATCAGGCCGCCGCTTTGCGCGCGCAGCTGGAACGGGCGAAATCTTCTCCGGGCTTTACGGCGCATCTGGCGGGAAAAGACACTAATAAGGTGGATTCGGCGGATGATCTGCCCATGTTGCCAGTGCTGCGCAAATCGGACCTGACGCGCGCGCAAGCCAGTCGTCCGCCTTTTGGCGGCTTCACGGTGAAACCGGCGCGGCACTTTCATCAGGTGTTCCAATCCCCCGGCCCGATTTACGAGCCGGGCAGCACCGATCACGATTGGTGGCGCATGGGGCGGTTCCTGAACGCAGTGGGTGTTGGGGCTGGCGATATCGTTCAGAACTGTTTCGGCTATCACCTGACACCTGCGGGCATGATCTTTGAAAACGGCGCACGCGCGGTTGGCGCTGCGGTTCTGCCCGCCGGAACCGGCCAGACCGAATTGCAGGTCACAGCGGCGCGTGATGTCGGATGCACCGCTTATGCCGGCACGCCGGACTATCTGAAGGTCATTCTGGACAAGGCGGACGCGATGGGCGTTGCGCTGAACTTCTCGAAGGCGGCGGTGGGCGGCGGTGCGCTGTTCCCGTCACTGCGGCAGGAATATGCGGATCGCGGGATTTCCTGCCTGCAATGCTATGCCACGGCTGATCTGGGCAATGTCGCCTATGAAAGCGCTGCGATGGAAGGAATGATCATTGACGAGCATGTCATCGTCGAGATCGTGACCCCCGGAACCGGCATTCCTGTGGCCATTGGTGAAGTGGGTGAGGTTGTCGTGACCTCGCTGAACCCCGACTACCCCCTGATCCGGTTTGCGACCGGAGACCTGTCGGCGCTGATGCCCGGCGTCTCACCCTGCGGTCGGACCAATATGCGGATCAAGGGCTGGATGGGCCGTGCCGATCAGACCACCAAGATCAAGGGCATGTTCGTGCGGCCCGAACAGGTGGCGGCTCTGGTCGAAAAACACGACGAGATCGTCAAAGCTCGCGTGATCGCCGCGCGTCAGGGCGAGATGGACACCATGACCGTCCAGATCGAAAGCCCGGGCGGGGATGACACGGCCTATGCCAAATCGGTCGCCGAGGTGCTGAAACTGAAAGGCGCCATCGAGGTTGTCGCCCCCGGATCGCTGCCGAAAGACGGTTTGGTGATCGAGGATCAGCGGGTTTATGAATGACACCCGCGTAAGGCGAGGTTTTCTTCGCCTTACGTTTGACGAACTCATTTGGTGTTCAGAACGCTGGTTACCAATTCCGGATGGCCATTGTTCCTAAGCAATATCCCGGAATGTAGGCTGTAGGAGCCGAAAGTTCTCAAAGGGTGAATGCTCCACTGAAATTCCCTCTTTGGAATGCGACCGTTGATCAAAACTCCCTCTCCGTCGTACTTATATGATGCCCACATAATTTTTCGCGAATAGGCAATAGGATTGGACACATGGAAGCCGCTGGCCTTCATCCAACTGATCAGTTTGTTTGGGCTCGACAGGTGCTGGGCGACGGCGATCAAGCAATAGTCCAATTCTTCCAGAAATCTGATCTTTTGCCAGTTTAGGGTCGAATTTTCCAAAGTCTCATCCTCTGCTACCAAGCATGCTTTCGCGAATTCGGTGTCGACGATTGTTTCTGCCCGCACTGGAAAGCCCGCCAGCGCTAATATCGACATGGTCAGAAAAACTCGGCAGGGCATTGCATATCCAATCTTGGCGTAATGCCTCAGCCGAACAGAAGCGTTGTCCGGCAGCAAGTCTGGAATCCCTTATCACGTACAAGTCACGAATGGGGGATTGAGCAAACTCGGGAGCGGTAGTTAGCTGTATTGGTGCTGGCAATCCCGACGATTTTAGTCGAAAAGGACACTCAGAGCATTCTGAAGACGCCGGATGACCCAGATCGACTATTCTGAAAACGGATCGCGGAACCGCGGCGTACGCGGCACCCGGCTTTTGGCCGGGCTGGCCTATGTGGTTGCAGCGGCCTGCCTGTTGCCGATGGTGGCCGTTGTTCTGGCGGCGCTGACCGGCGGGACCGACACGATTGCGCATCTGGCCGAGACGGTGCTGCCCCGGTACACGGTGACCACGCTCATCCTGGTTGTTTTGGTCGCTGCGGGTACGTTCAGCATTGGCACCGGGGCCGCGTGGCTGGTCACGATGACCCGGTTTCCCGGCGTACGCTTGCTTGAGATTGCGCTGGTTCTGCCGCTGGCCTTTCCGGCATATGTGCTGGCCTATGCCTATACCTTTATTCTGGATCATCCGGGGATCGTGCAATCCACCCTGCGCGATGTAACGGGGTGGGGCCCGCGCGATTACTGGTTCCCCGAGATCCGCTCGACCGAGGGTGCGGCGGCGATGCTGATCCTTGTGCTGTATCCGTATGTCTACCTGCTGGCCCGCGCGGCCTTTTTGCAGCAAAGCGCAACCGCCTTTCTGGCGGCGCGTGCGTTGGGCAACAACCCATGGCTCGCGTTTCGGCGCGTGTCTCTGCCGATGGCGCGCCCGGCGATTGCGGGCGGCGTGCTGTTGGCGGTGATGGAGACCATCGCGGATTTTGGCACCGTGTCCTATTTCGGTGTCCAGACCTTTGCGACGGGTATCTATACCAGTTGGTTTTCGCTGGCCGATCGCGCGGGTGCCGCGCAACTGGCCTTATGCCTTTTGACCTTTGCTTTGGTCATGGCAGTGGCTGAACGCACGCAGCGGGGCAAGGCAAAATACTATCAGGCGGGCAAGCAGCACGCAGCGCAGCCCGCCGCACATCTGACCGGCTGGCGCGCTGTCGGTGCCTTTGTTCTATGCGCTGTCCCGGTGCTGTTCGGGTTTCTGCTGCCGGTGATTATTCTGGTTGAGATGGGAATGGAATCCGAGCAGAACCTGCTGTCGGAGCGTTATCTCGGGTTCATCCGCAACTCACTGATCCTTGCGGGGACCGCAGCGGTTGTCACCGTGTCTGCCGCCATCAGCGTCGGGTTTTTTCAGCGCCTTCGCCCCGGTCGCGCCTCGTCAGTTGCGGCTTATATCTCGCGTTTGGGTTACGCGGTTCCGGGCGGGGTGATCGCGGTCGGGCTGATCGTCCCCTTTGCTGCCTTCGACAACGCGCTGGATGCGTGGATGCGCCAGACGTTTGATATCTCAACCGGTCTGCTGGTCACCGGCTCGATCTGGTTGCTGGTTGCAGCCTATATGGTGCGGTTTCTGGCAGCGGCTCTGAGCGCGTATGAAGGCGGGCAGAGCACGGTTCACGCCAATATGGACGCTGCCGCGCGATCCCTGGGGCAAACGCCCTTGGGCACGCTGCGGCGGGTGCATCTGCCCATTCTGACGCCCTCGCTGCTGACCGCATTGCTGATCGTCTTTGTCGATGTGATGAAGGAACTGCCCGCGACACTGATCATGCGGCCATTCAACTTTGATACGCTGGCAGTGCAGGCGTACCGGTTGGCGTCGGACGAGCGGCTTGAGGGCGCGGCGGTGCCCTCATTGGTCATTCTGGCCGTCGGATTGCTGCCCGTGATCCTGATTTGCCGACAGGTCGGACGCCGGTAACACCTTTTGACGAATTGAAGCATAGCGGCGCAACAGGCTTGATTCGGGCGCAATTTCCGGCAAGGCTTGGGGTATGAACATGCAGCCTCCCAGCCGGTTTTCTGCAAACTCGGCCCAGATGCCCGTCGCGTTCGACCGGCGCGAGATGTCCCATATCCTGTCCGTATACGGCCGGATGGTCGCCGCCGGAGAATGGCGCGATTACGGAATTTCCAACCTGTGCGACATGGCGATTTTCTCGATTTTCCGGCGCACGGCGGAACATCCGATCTATCGCATCGAAAAGCACCCACGCCTGCGGCAGAAACAGGGGATGTATTCGGTTGTCGGTATGGACGGACGTATCCTGAAACGCGGCCATGATCTGCGCACGGTGCTGAGGGTGCTGGAGCGTAAGCTGATCCGCTCTGTCAGCCCGGATTAGAGCCTTTTATGGGCTGTCACAGGCCCGTCGCCTTGGGCCAGAATGCGGGCGATTGCCTGATCCATAGGCTCATAGGCCACTGCCATTTGATACGCGTTCGCATGCAACAGCATGTTCGGCCCTGAAACCCATGCCACATGGCCCTTCCAGAACAGCAGGTCGCCGCGTTTGGGCGGTGTGCCCTCAGGTAGCGCAGTGCCAACTGCCTGCTCCTGATCACCACTGTCACCCGGACACGCGACACCGCAAGCCAGCAACCCGGCCTGAACCAGCCCGGAACAGTCGATCCCGAACCGGCTGTTGCCGCCCCACAGATAGGGCGTGCCCAGAAACAGCTCGGCCACTGTCACCGGGTCAGATTGACTGTCCGAAACCGGCGCGGTGTGGACCGCAGGAATGAACCCCAATTCGGTTTCCAGAAACCCGTCGGTCTGCGACAGGGCCTGCACCGTGCTGCCGAAACTCAGCGAAGCCAGATCGCGGGTTTTCATATCCGCCTGTTCATAGGCGTGGGTTGCGGGGGCGGTGATCCTGTGGGTTTGCGGCACCTCGGGGCCCAATTGGGCTGAACAAACCCAGCCGGAATAGGTGTCCTTGTCTGCGGTAATCTGGCTCCACCCGTCTTGTTCTATGGCAACCTGCACGGTGTCCCCGAACAGCAATTGCCGGTCACGCGCACCATCGGGACTGCGCAGCAGGTCAATGACGGGCTGGATGACGCGCAGGCGGGTCACAGGCCCAAAATCTCGGGCAGGGCGTTCAGGACGGCGCGCGGGCCTTGGCCCAAACCGCCTTTGCTGCGTCCTGGTGACTTGCTGGGCTGCCACGCATAGATATCGAAATGCATATAGGCGCTGTTTTCGACAAAGCGGCGCAGGAACAGGGCGGCGGTGATGGATCCCGCGAACCCGCCCGAGGGGGCGTTGTCCAGATCGGCAATCCCCGGCTCGATCATCGCCTCGTAGGGTGTATGGAACGGCATCCGCCAGACCGGATCGGCCGAGCGTTGCGCGGCCTGCGTCAGTGCCGCCGCCGCCTGATCGTCATCCGTATAGAACGGGGCCAGATCCGGGCCGACGGCCACGCGCGCGGCCCCTGTCAGGGTTGCCATCGAGATCACCAGATCCGGCTGCCCCTCATCCGCCAGCGCAAGCGCGTCGGCCAGCACCAACCGCCCCTCGGCATCGGTATTGTTGATCTCGACCGTCAGACCCTTGCGCGAGGTCAGGATGTCACCGGGGCGGAAGGCGTTGCCTGCCACCGCATTTTCAACCGCCGGGATCAGCACCCGCAGTTGCAGCGGCAGATTCAGCTCCATGATCATCCGGGCCAGCCCCAGCACATTCGCCGCGCCGCCCATATCCTTCTTCATCAGACCCATGGACGCGCCGGGTTTCAGGTTCAGACCACCCGTATCGAAACACACACCCTTGCCGACCAGCGTCAGCTTAGGCCCTTTGTTGCCCCAGATTATCTCGATCAGACGCGGGGCCTGATCTGCTGCGCGGCCAACTGCATGGATCATCGGAAAATTCTGCTCCAGCAGCGCATCACCGGTGATGGTGCTGCATGTCGCCCCGAATTCCTGCGCCAGCGCTTCCGCCGCCTGTTGCAACTGGCCGGGCCCCATGTCCGAGGCCGGAGTGTTGACCAGATCGCGGGTCAGCGCCTCGGCATTGGCCATCGCCTCAAGCCGCGCGGCATCTACAGTATCCGGCGCGACCAGACGCGCCTTGGCCGGGGATTGGCTGGCGTAGCGGTCAAACGCATAGCCGGTCAGCAGCCAGCCCAGACACTCCATCTCCAACTGATCGGGCGGGACATCGGACCCGAGGTGATACGTGCCTTCGGGCAGCGCCTCGGCAGCGGCGGCCAGAGGGAAGCGTTTGCGGGCGCGTTTGGCCTGCGTTCCATAGCCCGCCAGCGCAAACCCGGCCCGGCCATCCTTGCCCGGCACCAAAAGCGCCTGACCTATTGCACCGGTGAACCCGTTCACCTCCACCCAATCACGAACATGATCCGGCTGGTCCTGAAGCCATCCGTCCAGATCGGATTGACCAAGCACATGCAGCAGAACAGAAGCGTCAGAGGGCGGGGCAAAGCTTAGGGTCATGGGCGTCTCGGCTGATTGAATTTGCGCCCAGACTAGCCACCTGCGACCCGCCCGCAACCCCCGTCAGACGGAAAGGTCCTGCTGATCCCAAACGGCGGTCAACGACCGCTCACCCACGCGGATCAGCCGCCCCAGCGTTGCACCCGCCGCCACCGCATCCCCGGCATCGACCGCGCCTGCCACGTTGCCCGCAATCCGCGCCAGTGCGGTCATCCCGACCTGATCGGCGATCGCCACCAGCGATTTCGAGCATTTGCGCAGGTTCTCCCAATCGCGCTGCCGCCAGAACCGTTCGCAATTCGACAGGCGCACGGCCAGTTCCTCGACCGTGCGGCACAGCACATCCAACGCGTTCTTGTCGCCCAGTTGCCGGTACAGCCCGCTGAGGCGATCCGGGTCCAGTCGCACGGTTTCCTTATGTTCAAGTGTGAGTATCTTATCCACCACATTCACCCTAGTTCAGACGCCCCCACGGCGTAGGCCTGATGTTTGGCGGGAAATTCTTTGCAAATCCTTGCGCCGAGTTCGGATAATGGCTCGAATTTTCCTTGAATTCAGTTTACAGCGGCCTAAGCAATTGAAGACAGGAACACCGAAATGGATATAGCCAAACCTTTGCCAACCTATCTGGTGAAACGGTATCACGGCTGGAAGGCGACGACATATTCCGAAAATCAGGTCTGGTATCGGCGTCTGGCGGATGAGGGGCAGCGCCCCCGCGCCATGGTGATTTCCTGCTGCGACAGCCGGGTGCATGTGACTTCGATCTTCGGGGCGGATCAGGGTGAGTTCTTCATTCACCGCAATATCGCCAATCTTGTCCCGCCTTACGCGCCCGATGGCGACCATCATGGTACTAGTGCTGCCATCGAATACGCCGTGACGGCCCTGAAAGTGGCGCATTTGATCGTGTTGGGGCATTCGCAATGTGGCGGTGTGCAGGGCTGTATCGACATGTGCAAGGGGCAGGCCCCGCAACTTGAGGCCAAGGAAAGCTTTGTCGGCCGCTGGATGGACATCCTGAAGCCCAAATATGATCTGGTCGCAGATATCGAAGACAGCGCCGATCAGGCCCGCCAGTTCGAGCGGCAGGCGGTTGTGGCGTCGCTGGAGAACCTGATGACCTTCCCATTTGTGGCGTCGGCAGTCGAAGACGACACGCTCAGCCTGCACGGGCTTTGGACGGATATCGGTGCGGGCGGGCTGGAGTGTTTCGATCCGCACCAGAAGAGGTTCGTGCCGGTCTGACAGCGACGAACCGCCAGCGCAGGCCACAGGTGCAGTTCAGGGTCTGGTTTTCAGTTGCATTCCGGTATGCTCAGGTCATTGATCGCAATCTCCGGAGCATATTATGAAATGGATTAAACGCATTGTTCTCAGCCTGATCGTGCTTGTTCTGGCGCTTGTCGGTGTCTCTTACCTGCTGCCCGGCAAGGCCGAAGTGTCCCGCAGTATCACAATCGATGCACCGCCCGAGGCGATCTTTCCTTACGTGAACTCCATGCAGGAGACCGAGCAATGGTCGCCCTGGCTGCACCGCGACCCCAACACTCAACTGACCTATTCCGGGCCAGACGCGGGTGTCGGTAACACGCTGAACTGGGCTTCCGACCATCCTCAGGTTGGCACCGGCTCGCAGGAGATCGTTGAGAGCGTCGAGAACCAAAGTGTCCAGACAGCGCTGGATTTTGGCCCGATGGGTACCGCCTCGGCCTCGTTCGTCCTGCAGCCCGAAGGGTCGGGGACCGAGGTGACCTGGGGCTTTACATCCGATCTTGGCCTCAATCCGATGACGCGCTGGATGGGGCTGATGATGGATTCTTGGGTTGGTGGCGACTACGAGCGTGGATTGACCAACCTGAAGGCGTTGGTTGAGGGGCAGGGGTGAGACCTGTCCTTTGGTTATTTGTCACTCAGTTCTGCGCTGAACCCAAAGTCAACCAAGGTCGTTCAACCTCCATGCCCTGATAGATCGCGTGCAGAAACCTGTGCGCGACAACCGGGTCATTCGAAAATGGAGAGATGTTGAGGTGCCCTTCCTTGACGCCGATTTCGGCTTCATAGACGACGACATCACCTTTCACTGTTGTTAGGACTTGTAGCTCGGCCAGAGTTTCAGGGTTCACCGCAGTTGGGTCGTCCGACAGGATCACGAAATCGGCGACTTTCCCAACTTCGATCGAACCCTTCTGATCCTCTTCGAAATGTTGCCATGCGGGCCAAATCGTCATCGCCTTGAGCGCAGTCATCACATCGACACGCTGATGCGGTCCCAGAATGTCCCCAGATCGGGTGCGTCGGGTCACGGTGGCGGCAAGCACGCGCATACTGTCGGGCAGGGCGACCGGCGCGTCGTGATGGGTGCCGAACATCATGCCGCGTTCGTTTATCCATCCCGTGGGTGAGATATTCTCACCGTTGATCGGGCCAACCGTATGATCGCGATGCCAGTCACCCCAATAGAAGGTGTGCATTGGGAAAACCGACGGAAACACGCCCAAGCGTTTGAAGCTGACCACCTGATCCTCGCGCAGAAATTGGCCATGGATCAGAACCGGGCGGTTTCCGGGGTCGCCGTATTTCATTTGGGCTTCTTCCAGGGCCGCGATCAGCATATCTGATGCGCCTTCACCGTTCGAGTGCACAAGTATTTGGATGCCATTTTCGTAGCACCAGTTCACTGCGTTTTGCAGCTGCTCCATTGTGATCGCGGAATAGCCCGTATATCCTGCGGGGTAATTGCCGACCGGATCGTAGTAGGGCCGATCCCGCAACGCGGTGAAGCCTTGCGGTGAGCCATCGATGGTCAGCTTGCATCCGCCGACGCGCACGCGATCTGCATAGTCTTTTGAGACATTCGCCTCGACATAGTCCTGCGACTCGAGCACGTCTGGGAACGCAACAACATCAATGGGCAGCCCGTCCTCTGCACCGACCATTTTCAAGACTTCAACGATTTCTCCGGATGATCGGCCTTCTTGTCCGGTTGTGTACCCGAATGAGGCCCAGAGTTGGCTGCCTGCACGAGCAAATTCGGTCAGGCCTTCTTCGCCCAGATTACTCAGAAGTGGCACTAAAACAGAGAAAAACGCATATTCTTCCAGAACGCCATTGGGCTCCCCAGCCTCATCTCGCTGAATGACACCGCCGGGTGGGGCTTCTGTCTCGGCGGTTATTCCAGCCAGTTCCAGCGCTTTGGAGTTCGCCACACCCAGATGACCGGATTGATGGATAATGACGACGGGTAAGTCTGTTGAAACCTCATCAAGCTCCTGACGAGTCGGGTGTCGAAGTTCCGCCAACTGGGCATTGTCATAGCCAAATCCGATGATCATTTTCACCTGTTCTACAGCCTCGGAATTCACCGAGGCCCAGTCTGATAGCGTTGCCTGCAAGCTTGCGATATTCGTGACTTCACCATCTGGCGGGGCCAGAAGATTGGCCGAAAGCGCTTGCAATCCACCCATGACGACATGGCCATGACTATCTACAAAGCCAGGTAACATGGCGCGGCCTGCAAGGTCGAACGCTTCGGTCGTTTCGTCGCGATGCGGGGCCACATCTTCTAGTGAACCCACTGCAAGTATCCGACCATCCTTGACAGCAACTGCCTCGGCGGTCGGCTGATCGTCGTCGATCGTCAGAATAGGACCGCCGGAATAAATCGTATCTGCAATGTCTTGCGCGGTTGCGGATTGTGAAAACCCAAACACGGCTAAGATCAATGCTGGAAGGGATAAAATACGCATTGTGAAATCCTTCAGATGAGTTTCTTCAGGCTATATTCACAAATTAGCATGGATTTGGGTGCCTGTCCTTCTTGTTAATTGGGCAGCACCATCAGCAAAAAACCCCGCCGAAAGAACGACGGGGCTCTTATTTCTTTAGTGGTCTTGAAAGACCTGGGGATCAGCCCTTTTTCAGAACCTCACGGCCCAGCAGTTCCGCGATTTGCACCGCGTTCAGCGCAGCACCCTTGCGTAGATTGTCCGAGACGCACCACAGGTTGATGCCGTTCTCGACGGTCGAGTCCTGACGGATGCGGCTGATGAAGGTGGCGAAATCGCCGACGCATTCGGCGGGCGAGACGTAGCCGCCGGCCTCGCGCTTGTCGATCACCATGATGCCCGGTGCTTCGCGCAGGATGTCGCGGGCTTCGTCTTCGTCCAGGAATTCCTCGAATTCGATGTTCACGGCTTCAGAGTGGCCAACGAACACAGGCACGCGGACGCAGGTGGCTGTGACCTTGATCGACGGATCGACGATCTTTTTGGTCTCGACAACCATCTTCCACTCTTCCTTGGTCGAGCCGTCTTCCATGAAGACGTCGATCTGCGGGATGACGTTGAAGGCGATCTGCTTCTGGAACTTCTTCGGCTCAACCTCGTTGATCGGGTTGTAGACGGCTTTGGTCTGGTCCCACAGCTCGTCCATACCCTCTTTGCCCGCACCGGATACCGACTGATAGGTTGAGACGACAACGCGCTTGATCTTGGCGCGGTCATGCAGCGGCTTCAGCGCGACAACCATCTGCGCGGTCGAGCAGTTGGGGTTCGCGATGATGTTCTTGTTCTTGTAGTCGTGGATCGCCTGCGGGTTACATTCCGGCACGATCAGCGGAATGTCCGGGTCGTAGCGATAGAGCGACGAGTTGTCGATCACCACGCAGCCCGCCGCAGCGGCTTTGGGCGCATAATCCTTGGTCGGGGCAGAGCCTACGGCAAACAGGGCGATGTCCCAGCCGGTGAAATCAAAGGTGTCCAGGTCTTTGGTCGTGAGTGTCTTGTCGCCAAAAGTCACCTCAGTGCCCAGCGAACGGCGGCTTGCCAGAGCGGCAAGTTCGTCCACGGGGAACTGGCGTTCCGCCAGGATGTTCAGCATTTCGCGGCCCACGTTACCCGTGGCGCCGACGACGACGACGCGATAGCCCATTTCATGTCTCCAAAGTTAAGGACGCGCGTTCATAGCCGCGTTGCAGCGAAGAAAAAAGGGCTTTCGCAGGGTATTTCACCGATTGACGCGGATTTGAGGCGGTTCGCTGCGCTTATTCCGCATCCAGCAGAGAGCGGTAGACCTTTACGATGGCTTCGGCCTCGCCTTCGATTCGAAAATTCTGTTCCACATGGGCGCGTGCGGCCTGTCCGGCGGTGGCCAGTTGGGCCGGGTCGGACAGCATCTGATCCAGCGCCTCGGACAATGCCGGGGCGTTGTCTTTTTCAACCAGCCGTCCGGTCTCAGTGTCCTTGATCTGGGCACTGAACGCGCCCACACCATGGCAGGCGATGGCGGGCACGCCCGAGGCCATCGCCTCAAGCGGGGTCAGACCAAACCCTTCGTGGCGGGCGGGGGCGACGAACAGATCGAGGGCACGATAGGTCTCGACTATTTCCTCCCACGGGCGTTCGCCAAGAAAATGGACACGGTCGCACAAGCCAGCGGCTTGCAGCTTGGCTTCCTGCTCGGCCTGAAAGGCTTCGAATTCGCTGGTGGCGCGACCGGTGAAGATGATGTGGGCGTTGGGATGGTTGGGCAGAACGCTGAGCGCGGCGTCGACCAGCAGATCGACGCCTTTTTGTGGCCTGATGCGTCCGAAACAGCCGATCAGCGTACCGCTGGGCAGGCCCAGCTTGTCGCGCAGGGCTTGTTTGTCGGTCGCCGGGTGGAACAGTTCGGTGTTCACGCCATGCATGATCACCGTCGAAGGGTGCTGCAGGAACGAGGCTGCCTGCGGCGTTGTCGCGATCAAGGCATCCATTTGCGAGATCAGCTTCTTGGTAAACCCGGAATGATCCCGTTGCGCCGCAGAGGTGAACAGAAGTTTCAGATTGCGCCGCAGGACCTTGCGCAGAAACAGGCCCATCAGCATTTCCGTATTGCGCCGCGCGTGCCAGACCCGGCGGGTGCGGTTGGACAGGAACGGAACCTTGATCAGGCGGATATGCGGCAGGTCATCCGGCAGGCCGGGGCCGGTGGCGACGATCCCGATCATCTCTTTCTGGATCGGCAGCAGGCGGATGACCGTGGTTGTGACCCCGGACAGGCTGTGTTTCAGGTTGGGTGCGATCACCTCGATATCCTGCACGGGCCGTCCCTCCGGTTCTAAATCAATCCACGTTGTCCCGGCTGAATAGATAGATCACGCAGCCAATGGCAAGGGTCACGGCGAAAAAGCCGAAGATGGCCAGATAAGGCGCGGCGGCTCCGGCGGCGGTATTGGCCGCATGGATGCGACCGGTCACGAATTGCGCGATGCCGACCCCGCCGATCCCAAACAGGTTCAGCAACGTGACCCCGCGCCCGACCAGATGTGGCGGCACAAAGGCGCGACCATGGGCCATGATCACCGGAAAGCTGGCCCCCAGAAAGCCAATGACCGCCAGCAGCAGGACCGAGACCCAGATCGCGCTGTCGATCCACAGGCACAGCAGGCCCAGTGCCACAGCGCCCAGCGCGTTGCCGCCGAAGATCACCCATTTCCGCGTGCCCAGAATGCGATCCAGCGGCCCGTAGGCAAAGGTCCCGGCGATCATTGCCGACCCCATGATCAGCGTCGCAGTACCGATCTGAGTGGTGCTGAGCCCGAAGACGTCATTCAGATACGGTCCGGCCCACAATCCCCGCAGCGCGGCAGAGGGCGCATAGGCCACCAGCATCAGGGGCAGGATCAGCCACAGGGCTGGCTGTTTCAGCAGGTCCAGAACTGATCCCTTATGCTCGGTCTCGACCTTGGCGGGGTCGCGGACGCTGACCCATATGCCAAGGGCGATCACGGCGGAAATCACCGCCAGCCCAAGCAGGGTGGCGCGCCAGCCCATCAACTCGACCGCCAGCGCGGTGGGGTAAGAGGCGACCAGATTGCCCACCGACCCCACGCCCAGCATCACCGCCGCAAGGGTTGCAAACCGGGCAGGCGGGTATTCGCGCGCAAAGATGAAGTAAGATGCCATCAGGACCGGAGAGCATCCGACCCCGATCAGCGCCATCGCAACGCTGACATGAAAGGCCGAGGATGCGGTGGCAAACACAGCCGCCCCGCCGGCACCGCCCACCAGCAGCAGCGCGGCGGCGGTCAGGCGCGGCCCAACCCGATCCAGCGCCCAGCCTACGGGCAATTGCATGGCGGCAAAGACCAGAAACCAAAGGCCCGAGGCAAAGGCCAGATCCTCGGGCGTGGCACCGATATCCTTCTCAAGATCCAGGCTGAGCACGGCCAGAAACGCACGAAAGAACTGGCTGAGGACGTAAGCCAGACACAGTACAACCAGCCCTGACTTCATGTAACGTCCCCTTCACATCTTGGCACCAATCCTTGGCACGTCATGGCAAAACGCACAAGCGCGTGTAGAATGTTGCAGAGGGCGGACTTCGATCACGTTTGAGCTAGCTCTTGGGTCAAGCCAATTTGAGGGGGACAATGAAAGACCTCCATTCTGCGTTTTATGAAAACCTTCCGCTGCTGCGGGATTTTAACCGGCTGGCAGACCCGTCGACTTTTTCACCTGTTCCCGATGACTGGATTCTGGGCGTCGCCGATATTGTCGATTCGACCGGAGAGATCGCGCGCGGGCGCTGCAAGACGGTCAACATGGTCGGCGCGGCGGTAATCTCGGGCATGATCAACGCCATGGACGGCAAGCTGTTTCCTTATGTCTTTGGCGGCGACGGGGCCGGGTTTGCGGTGCCACCCAGCGCAGCGGACACCGCGCGCACTACACTGTCTGACCTGCGGCGCTGGGCGCAGGAGGAATTCTCGATGCCCTTGCGCGCCGCCTTGGTGCCGGTGGCCGAGTTGCGCAAGGCGGGCAAGGATTTGCGCGTGGCACGCTATGCGCCCTCGAACGGGGTGGACTATGCCATGTTCACGGGCGGCGGTCTGGCCTGGGCCGAGGCGCAGATGAAAGCAGGTGTGCATGAAGTGCCGATGGCCGAGCCGGGCAGCCAACCGGATCTGACCGGCCTGTCCTGCCGCTGGTCCAACAGTCCGGCGCAACATGGGCGTATCGTGTCGGTCGTGGTGCAGCCGACGGCAAGCGCCACCGAAAGCGACTTTGCCGATCTGGCTCAATCGGTTCTGCGCGCCTCGGACGGGTTGGACCGTGCAGGCCATCCGGTGCCCGAGACCGGCCCGCCCATGACCTGGCCGCCCCCGGATGTGGGCTTGGATGCTCATGTGTCCCGCGCCGGGCGGAACCTGTTGGTGCAAAAGCTGATGCTGCTGGGGCAGAACCTGCTGATCGCGATGCTGTTCTGGACCGGCAAACGCATGGGCCAGTTCGAACCCGGGCATTACAGGCATATGGTCAGCCGCAACGCCGATTTCCGCAAATTCGATGACGGGCTGAAAATGACGCTGGATTGCGACCCGGCGACGTTGGCCCAGATCGAACACATGCTGGAAGAGGCGCGCGGGCGCGGCAAGATCAGGTACGGCCTGCACGCGCAGGATGAGGCGATGATGACCTGCTTTGTCCCTGCAGCCACGCGCGACGACCATGTGCATTTTGTCGACGGTGCATCCGGTGGATATGCGCAGGCCGCAGCGGTCATGCGCGGCTAAGCGATTATTCCGGCTTCCACTGTGCCGCCAGTGCACGGGCGGATTGCGCCAACAGCATCACGTCAATGCCCACGGCCAGAAACGCCGGATCCATCTCAAGATAGGCCGAGGTCGCCTCGTCATTCGTACCCAGAATACCCGGAGCCTTGCCGGCAGCCCTGATCCGTTTCATTGCGTCTGCGATCACCGCGCGAACCTCGGGCGCGGCGCTGTTGCCTTGGTGGCCCATATCCGTGGACAGATCGGCGGGGCCGATGAACACCCCGTCGATACCCTCGACCTGCAAAATCTCGTCCAGCGCCGCGATCCCGGCGCGGTTTTCCACCTGCACCAGCAGGCAGATTTCCTGATCGGCGGTTTGGATATAGTCTTTGACGGACCCATACATCGTCGCCCGCGCCGAGGTTGCCCCGACACCGCGCACCCCTTCGGGCGGATAGGTGCAGGCGCGGACAAGCGCGCGGGCCTGTTCAGCGCTTTCCACGATGGGCACAAGAATAGTCTGCGCGCCTGCATCCAGCACCATCTTGATCCGCCAGGTTTCCCCCACGGGCACACGCACCACCGGATGCGAGGGGCTGTTCGCCAAAGCCACCAACTGATCCCGGATCGAGCGGATGTCATTTGGCGCGTGTTCTCCATCGATGACCAGCCAATCGAAACCCGCGGTTCCCATGATCTCGGCGGTGATCGGTTCGGCAAAGCTCATCCAGCAGCCGATCTGCCGTTTGCCCTGTGTCAGAGCCTGTTTGAACGGGTTATGTGGGGCGGGCATTGGGAACACTCCTGTTTCAGGCTCTTGCGGTGTCAGTGAATTCCGCCAATTGGCCGGGGTCAAGTTCTACTTCTTTTCCCCGCGAATTAGCCGCCTCATCCCATTAAACAAAACAATGCCAGATCGATTGGTATCACGAATTTCAACTGCAAAAACTTGCGCAATTTCTGGATTTAGGTGAGGATTCAGTATGACCGACGAACTTCCCCTAACGTCGCGATCTTTGCCCATTGCTTTGTTGCGGGCGCGGGAAAAGGTTATGGGACCCATTCGGAAATTGCTGGTGGACGCTGGTGTCACCGAACAGCAATGGCGGGTCCTGCGGGTGCTGAACGAAGAAGGCCCGCAAGAACCCACCCATATTGCCGAACGCGCCTGTCTTCTGTTGCCCAGCCTCACACGGATTCTGCAAAAGCTGGAACAGAAGAAGCTGATTGTCCGGCGCAGCCACCCTCAGGACCGACGCCGCCAGATCGTCGAGATTAGTGCCGACGGTATTCAGGTGATCCATGCCAATCTGGCCGTCAGCGTTGAACAGGCCGAACGCATTCGCACCCAGCTTGGCCCGGACAAGCATGAGATGCTGCTGGATCTGTTGAACGAGCTGAAAGATCTGGAAAGCTAAGGGGCAAATTCGCGATTTGCATTAAAACCCCGCCGGAGATGGTAGGGGGAAATCTCCGGCGGGGTGGCCAGACCCGGACTGGAATTGTGCCTGGCCCGTGTTTCAGAAAGTGCAGAACCGAAAATGGCTCAGTACCGGGGTTTGGGGTCTAGGGGGTAGACCTTTGGCCCTTGCTCCTTCCGAAACAGTCGCGTCCAATTGCAGACTTGTGGGGTTGTCCGCAAGAGGTTTCTTCGAGTCAGTTTGGTCGTGCTGTTGTTCCGGTCTTCTATAGGACCGGATGTGTGTCTTTCCCTGTCTCGACGACAGGTGCCGTGCGGCAAATGTCTTTTTTGCTTCGATACCACGTGTTCTAGTGCGAAAGCCGCGGTTTCCAAGCTATATTCTTCAATTCAGGCATGTGGTCCTGCAACACATGCCTTTGAACGATCTGCGCCGGGGGTCAAAAAGCACAGACGCTCTGGACTTGATCAAACCGGGTTGATCAGATTCAGGGAACATATCTGTGGTTGTGTGCCGGAATTGAGCAGTTCCATGCCGAAACAATCTAAAGGCGTTGGTAAAAACAGGCGTGTTTCCGCCGGTTGCCGATGGCGCGGTCTTAACTAAGATGCGTCTGAACACGCAATTAGGGGTCATCATGCAACACTATTTGTTTCCGGTTCCGGACACGCTCGGCCTTCCCGTTGTCGGGGAAAGGGACCTTTATCCGGTCGGTCGCATCTTTTGCGTCGGTCGAAACTATGCCGCCCATGCCGCCGAAATGGGGCATGAGGTTGATCGCGAGGAGCCTTTTTACTTCACCAAATCCGCCGCCAATGCCGTTTTGACGGATGCGACAGTGCCCTATCCGCCCGGCACAGGGAATTACCACCACGAGATGGAGCTTGCGGTTGCCATTGGCAAACCGGTATTCAAGGCCTCCCGTGCGCAGGCCTGGGAGGCGGTCTACGCCTATGGCTGCGCGCTGGATATGACCCGTCGTGACCTGCAAATCCGCGAACGTAACAAGCAACGACCTTGGGATCTGGGCAAAGACGTCGAAAACGGTGCGGTCTTTGCGCCGATGACCCCTGCCGCCGCTTGGTCGCCCGATGATGACAAGCGCATCCACCTGAGCGTCAATTCCGAAGTCCGTCAGGACGCGACCCTGCAAGAGCTGATCTGGAAGATCGATGAGATCATCTGCCACCTGTCCGGTTTCTATCACCTGCGCCCCGGCGATCTGATCCTGACCGGTACACCTGCCGGAGTCGGGCCAGTGGTTGCAGGGGACAAAATCGAAGGCGGGATTGACGGGTTAGAGCCCATTCGCCTGACACTGACAGACGCAGAATAGACCCTATTTAGGGTCTTTCAGCCAATCCTGCGCAAACTCGACCCTATCCAGACCGGCAAAGCGGCGGACCCGATCCAGTTCCGCGTCCAATCGACGGGTGCGGGCGTCCGACCACCGGACCTTGCGCTCGGGCCACATGGCTTTGACCCGCAAAACGCCCGCATCCCGATGGGCTTTCATGTCGATCCGCCCGATCAGCTTGTCGCCCTCAAGCAGGGGGAATACGTAGTAGCCATAGGTCCGTTTCGCCTCGGGCACAAAAACCTCGATCCGATAGTAGAAGCCGAACAACCGCTCGGCCCGGTTTCGGTCGCGCAACATCGGGTCAAACGGGCTGAGCACCCGGATGCGGCCCGTGGGCTGCGGCAGGTCATACGAAGCGTCGATCAGGTCGGGTCGCGCGAACAGCTTGCGCGCGCGCCCGTCCACACAGGTGATCTCAATCTCTTCCAGAGCACCTGATTTCAGCCCCCTGGCGCACCAATTCTTCGCCTCTGCCGGGCTGACCGTATCCCAGAATGCGGCCAACTCGCCCGAGGTTGCAAAGCCAAGCCGGTCCAGTGCCGCGTTGCATAGCCAATCGACCGTCGCCGCTTCGTCACAAGGTCGCTGTCCGGGGCACAGATGTGTTTCGATCACCCGCTCGGTCAGGTCATAGCGTTTCTGAAATCCGTCGCGCCCCACAACGGTCAAAGCCCCCGACCGCCACAGAAACTCAAGCGCGGTCTTGGACGGGTGCCAATCCCACCAGCCGCCAGAGCCCTTCTTTTCGTCCTTCCCGACATCCGAAGACGACACCGGCCCATGGTCGCGGATATGATCCAAAACGATCTGGAACTGCTGTTCGAACCCGTCCCGGCGCCAGTTCTTCCAGCGCGACTTAAGCAACGCTGCATCGCGCTGAAATCGCAGATGCCAATGGCGATAGTAGTCCATCGGAATGACGGCGGCATCATGGGTCCAGTGTTCGAACAGCGCCCGATCCCGCTCGTACAGACGTTTGAGGTTGCCGCTGCGATAGCTGGGCCTGCGCGAGAACAGGATCATGTCATGGGCGCGGGCGACGGTGTTAATGCTGTCCAGTTGTACAAAACCCAGCCGCTGGATCAGATCCAGCAACTCCGCGCCTTTTGCACCGCCCGCAGGTGGCTCGGCCAGCGCGTGGCGATCCATAAACAGCGCCCGCGCCGTCCGGTTGTCTAACCGTCGCAGCGCCATTGGGTCACCGCCGCTTCAGCGTATCGCCATAGCTGATCTTGGGGGTCAGGGTCACACGGGTTTCGATCTCGGAATTCGGATCTTTAAGCCGTTCGGCAATGATCTCGGCCGCCTGGCGACCAATCTCCAACCGGCAGGCATCCATCGTCGCCAATTTCCGCGGCAGGCCCTGCAGCAATTCCACGTTGTTGAACCCGGCCAGACCGATTTGTCCGGGAATGTCGATGCCCTGCTCCAGCAGATACAACAGCCCGCCCGCACCGATCATGTCGTTGGAATAATACAGAAAATTTAACTCGGGTGAGCGTTCCAGCATGGTCTGCGTCATCTCACGGCCCTTGGCCAGAGCGGAGCCGCCGGAATAGAACTCACGATCCTCGATCTCGATCCCGTGCTTGCCCAGCACCTCGGTAAACCCTTCGAACCGCTTCCGTGCCCGGTGATCCAAAGGCATCTTGGTGCCCATGAACCCGATATGTTCATAGCCCGCTTTAAGGATCGCCTGCGCCATCTCACGACCCGCGCGACGGTGGGAAATGCCCACCATTGCGTCCACCGGCTTGCCGTCGGTATCCATGATCTCGACCACCGGAATGCCCGCCGAATCCAGCATGGCCCGCGCAGCCTCGGTATGTTCCAGCCCCGCAATGATCACGCCCGAGGGCCGCCACGAGAGCATCTCGTACAGCACCTTCTCTTCCTTTTCAGGCAAATAATCGGTGACGCCCACCACCGGCTGCAACTCGGTGTCTTCCAGCACCTGATTGATGCCGGTCAGAACCTCGGGGAAAACCATGTTCGACAGCGACGGGATGATCACCGCGACCAGATTGACCCGGCTGGACGCCAGCGCACCGGCGATCTTGTTGGGGACATAGCCCAGTTCTTTGGCTGCAGCCAGAACGCGGGTGCGGGTGGCGTCTGACACGTCGCCCCGGTTGCGCAGGACCCGGCTGACGGTCATCTCGGAGACCCCCGAAGCCTCGGATACATCGCGAAGGGTAAGCGGGCGTTTAGTTTCAGTATTCACGAGAGGGCACCTGCGTTGTTGTTTTGCCCGATGGTAGCGTGAACAGGGCGCAGTTTACAACTGTTCTACGAACCCGCCGTAAACCCGCCGTAAACCCCATGACAAGCCGAAAAAACACAGGTACAGAGACCCTTGCGCGGCCCCGTGGCTCAACTGGATAGAGCAGCCCCCTCCTAAGGGGCAGGTTGCAGGTTCGAATCCTGCCGGGGTCGCCAGCTTAGGGTGTTACTGGCTCTGGGAACCGCGCGCGGGTGCGGTTGGCGAAGGCGACAAGCGACAGCATGACCGGAACCTCGACCAGAACGCCCACGACCGTTGCCAGCGCCGCGCCCGAGTTCAGGCCGAACAGGCTGATGGCGACTGCCACGGCCAGTTCGAAAAAGTTCGATGTGCCGATCATCGCGCAGGGGGCGGCGATGCGGTGGGGGACTTTCAGGGCGTAGGCGGTTCCGTAGGCCAGGGCAAAGATGCCATAGCTTTGGATCAGGATCGGCACGGCGATCAGGACGATGACCATCGGTTTCGACAGGATCGTCTGCCCCTGAAGGCCGAACAGGATCACAACCGTTGCGATCAGGCCCATGATGGACCATGGCTTGACCCGGGCCGAGAAGGCATCGATGGCCTGTTGCGAGCCCAGCTTGCGTCGCGTGATCAGCCCGGCGATCAGGGGAAGGACGACATAGAGAACGGTAGCAAGCACCAAGGTCTGCCACGGAACCGAGATGTCGGTGACACCGAGCAGAAACGCCACGATGGGCGCAAAAGCCACAACCATGATCAGGTCGTTGACCGAAACCTGCACCAGCGTATAGGTCGCATCCCCCTTGGTCAGCTGGGACCAGACGAAGACCATCGCCGTGCAAGGGGCCGCGCCCAGCAGGATCAGGCCGGCGGTGTATTGGGCCGCATCCTCGGGTTTGATCCACGGGGCGAAGACATAGTCGAAGAACAGTACGGCCAGCAGCGCCATGGTGAACGGTTTGATCAGCCAGTTGACGACCAGCGTCACGATCAGCCCCTTTGGTTGGCGCGCCACGCCCGCGACCGCCCCGAAATCGACGCCAACCATCATCGGATAGACCATGGCCCAGATCAGGATGGCGACCACAAGGTTCACGCTGGCGACCTCAGCCGAGGCGACCATCCCGACGAGGCCGGGCGCGGCCAACCCGATCACCACGCCCGCGACCATGGCGAGGGCAACCCAGATGGTCAGGTAGCGTTCGAAGATGCTCATGAATATGCCTCGGATGTTTGGTCTGTCAGTTTGCCCGATGTCAGCGCAGCCAGCGCAACCATCACCGCCGCCGTGCCCAGCACAAGGGACAGCCCGCCGATCTGATAGGTGAGGCCGGACAGGACGGTGCCGACCAACCGGCCCGTTGCGTTGGCCATGTAATAAAAGCCTACATCCATCGTGACCCGCTCGGATTTGGTGAAGGCGAGGATCAGGTAGGAATGCAGGGATGAGTTGACGGCGAAGATCGCTCCGAACACCAGCAGGCCGATGACCAACGTGATCGTTAGCCACGTCTCGGGCCCCGAGGACAGCAAAACAGCCAGTGTTAGAGCCGCAGGAATGCAGAACAAACCTGCCGCCCAGCTGCGGGCGGCGCGGATCAGGTCACCCTCGCTGCGGTCCGAGGCGCGCAGGATCTTGGGGGCGCTGGCCTGTACCGCGCCGTAGAGGATGACCCATATCGCCATGAACGTGCCGATCATGAAGAACGCGGCGCGATTGCCATCCTCGGTGCCGTCGGAGAGGACCGCGTAGAAATAGATCGGGATGCCGACCACGAACCAGACATCCCGCGCGCCGAACAGAAAGACGCGGGCCGCTGACAGCCAGTTCACGTTGGCGGATTTCGAGAACACCTCGGAGAATTTCGCGCCTTTGCGCCCTTTGGGCAGCCCCGGCGGCATGAACCGGATGACGGCGAACAGGATCACTGCCAGAACAACAGCCATGACCACGATGGCGGTCATGAAGCCCAGCGTTGCCAGCATCGCAGCACCCAGCAGAAAGCCCAGACCTTTGACTGCGTTCTTTGACCCGGTCAGCACGGCAACCCAGCGAAACAGCCCGCCGCCCTCGGCCGGGGCCAGCAGTTTGACGGCTGATTTCGAGGACATCTTCGCCAGATCCTTGGCCACCCCGCTGGCCCCTTGCACAACCATGACAAAGGCAACCGATGTGGCGACGGTCCAGTGCGGGTCCAGCTGAGTCATTGTCAGCAGCGCCGCGACCTGTAGCCCCAGCCCGGCATAAAGGGTCGAGGTCAACCCGAACCGCGCCGCAATCCAGCCCGCGGCCAGATTTGTCACCATCCCGGCGATTTCATAAAGAACAAACAGATACGCCAACTGCACCGGCGAGAAACCCAACGTATGAAAGTGCAACAGCACCAGCATTCGCAAGGCCCCGTCGGTCAGCATAAAGGCCCAATAGGCCGCCGTGACCGCGATATAGGCCGACAGTCCCTCGGGCCGGTTGGTCACAGCGAGGCCCCGACCATCAGCGCCACATCGACCAGACGGTGGGCATAGCCCATTTCGTTGTCGTACCAGGCGTAGATTTTCACCTGCGTGCCGTTCACCACCATGGTCGACGGTGCATCGACGATCGAGGAGCGTTCGTCATTGGTATAATCGGTCGAGACCAAAGGCCGGGTTTCATAGCCCAGAACACCCTTCAATTCGCCTTCGGCGGCGGTTTTGAACAGGGCGTTGACCTCTTCGACGGTGGTCTCGCGCTCGACCTCGAACACGCAATCGGTCAGCGAGGCGTTCAACAGCGGCACCCGCACTGCATGGCCGTTCAGGTGTCCTTTGAGCTCTGGATAGATCAGTGTGATCGCGGTGGCTGACCCGGTTGTGGTCGGGATCAGCGAGTTCAGCGCAGACCGCGCGCGGCGCAGGTCCTTGGCGGGGCGGTCCACGATGGTCTGCGTATTGGTCACGTCATGGATCGTCGTTATCGAGCCGTGTCGGATGCCCAGATTCTCGTGGATCACCTTGACCACCGGGGCGAGGCAGTTGGTCGTACAAGAGGCCGCCGTCACGATCTGATGAGCGGCAGGATCGTAGATCGCATCATTGACCCCGAAAACGATGTTGGCGGTCGGTCCGTCCTTCACCGGGGCCGAGACGACAACCTTCTTCACGCCCGCGTCGAAATAGGGGGCAAGCTTCGCTTCGGTCTTGAAGACGCCGGTGCAGTCGATCACCACATCGACACCGTCCAATGGCAGCGAGTTCAGGTCCTTGGTGCCGATAAAGGGTAGACGGGTGCCGTTGATGGTGACGCTGTCGGCGTCATGATCGAATGTTGCATCCCAGCGGCCGTGCACGGTGTCGAACTCCAGCAGATGCGCGTGCATCTCGGGGTCGCCGACCGCGTCATTGATCCAGGCGATCTTTGCACCTTTCTCCAGCAACGGCTTCAGCGCCAGTTTTCCAATTCGGCCAAGGCCGTTTACAGCATATGTGGTCATATTATTCCCCGACCGAGTTTCTGCCGATGTCATCGACAGCAGATTGCAGCGCGATCCGGTCAAGGCTTTCGACCGGCAGTGATGTGAAGGCTTCGATCCGGTGCTTCAGCGCGCCATAGGCGCTTTGGAATGCCAGACTTTTCTCGGCATCGGTTCCGGTGGCTTTGACCGGATCTTCCATGCCCCAATGGCCGCTGATGGGCTGACCTTCCCAGGCCGGGCATTCTTCGTTGGCGGCCTGATTGCAGACGGTAAAGACGAAATCCATTTCCGGTGCGTCCTCGGTTGCGAATTCGGACATATGCTTTGATCGCAGTACCGAGGTGTCATGCCCTTTGTCCTTCAACACTTGAACGGCGAACGGGTTCAGTTCGGACGCGGGCTGGGTTCCGGCGGAGTGCACATTGAACCGATCCCCACCGAGTTGACGCAGCAGGGATTCGGCAAAGATCGAGCGGGCAGAGTTACCAACACACAGAAACAGGACGTTGAACTTGCGATCTGTCATAGTGTCATTTCCTTTTGTGAAAGGCATGCAGATGTCCGGGCGGCCCCGGCAGCAATCGACAATCAGAAAATCCAGCATCCCCTGCACATTCTTCATGTCGACCGAGTAGCGCAGCGAAGTTCCGGATCGTTCCTGAGTGACCAGCCCCGACCGTTGCAGTGCGTTCAGGTAGTTCGACATGGTGCTGGGTTTGATGCCCAGTTCCCCCGCAAGCTCGCCCGCAGGCACGCTGTCAGGAAACCGTCGCATTAACATGCGAAACACGGTGATACGCTGCGGGTGGCCCAGGATGGCCAGTTGGTCAGTGATTCTTTCTATCATATTTCATGAAATATCGAAATAAGAGTTGCAGATCAATTCGCGACTGGTGCCGTTACAAAAATTTCACAAACCGGGATGTCACCGCTGCGCGGCTTGATCAATGCCCGGTTCCCGCG
This sequence comes from Ruegeria sp. C12, assembly GCF_056537745.1. Lineage (NCBI taxonomy): Bacteria > Pseudomonadati > Pseudomonadota > Alphaproteobacteria > Rhodobacterales > Roseobacteraceae > Ruegeria > Ruegeria sp. C12. The sequence continues at coordinate 195,574 of NZ_JBQFSA010000003.1, read as the reverse complement.
CATCTGGACTTGCAGGCGCCAGAGCGACGGTTTAAACGAGCCTTCACACCCGGGTCCGGGTGGCCCAGGGTGCCGCTGTAGCTCAGCTGGTAGAGCACGTCATTCGTAATGATGGGGTCGGGGGTTCGAGTCCCTTCAGCGGCACCAGTTCTTCTCAGTAAAAAACCCGTCGATTTTGGACTCAATCGCTTCGGATGACCGTTGGATGGTCGGAATTGGACCTATCATTCAGCATTGAATCTGAGACGCCCGAAAAAACGACGTAACGTCGCTTTGGTTGACACTTTCCTTAACAAGTTGACGTAAGCGTCAACTATCGCTGGTTATTTTGACTACGCGGTCAAAAACTGATGCAAATCGTCGATTCCTTCCCCCTTACGTCTCAAAACGAAACCCCTACATCCGCCGTGTCGCTGCGGGAAGCACTCACGGAAGGGGATCCTAGAGCCTGCCTCACCAGTTGCGCTCGGATGTGGCCCGCAGCGGCAAAGCTTGGGCAAATAAGTGGGAGGAGAGAATTTGATACCGTATGTCTTGTCTGTTCTTCGCAAGGCTCACACGAGCGAGAACGCTGACGTGAATCATCACGATCACCGGTGCGTCATAGTATTGGATGAGGAACAGGGATCTCCCGGACTGAAGAAGGACGAGCTGCGGGATCTCTTTCATGTCGCGTTTGTCGAGATGGACCGCGATTTGCCAAAACGCCGAAAGAAAAAAGCACAGTCAAAGTCGACTTAGCACCGTCAATCTGACCAGGTCAGCGTCAACTGCGTCTGCGTCACAATGGCAGCCGGGCGGCCATCCGGCAGCGCGACAGTGGTTTGCCATATCATCGTCTTCCGACCTCGGTGCAACGGAATGCAGGTCAGTGTGATCTGGTCTTCGATCCGAATTGGCCGAATAAAGTTGGTTTTGCTTTCCAGTGTCGTGGTGCTGGCCCCTTTTTCGAGGTTCAGAGCCGCCGCAACACCGCCAATCGAGTCCGCTGCCCCCATGATCGCCCCACCGTGCATGACGCCGTTCCGGTTGCCCATGTCCGGTCTGACACGCAAAGTGGCAATGACTTTTTCTGGCTCAACCGATTTCAGCTCTAGCCCCAATGATTGAGAATAGGGCGGCAGCCAGTCCTGAGTATCTTTGTGCGGCATCTGTGTTTGGTTCTTTGATGATCTGACTTCAGTCATTGGCTTATTCTATTGCCATACGTAATGCGGATTGCGTTCGCCTTTCAAAAACCGCGCAACATCAATTGCGTCAATGACCAATGAAACACTGTTGAAGCCTGAAAGAACACAAACCCACCAAAAAAGCGCAGGGTCCGTGTCTTTGTCCGGCAAATTTAAAATGAAGTAGGCGATCATTGGGACCCATAGAAAGTGGCCTGCGCCAAGCAGCCTGACAAAACCCAATCTGAAGTAAATCACGATCATCAGCGAAATACCGACTCCGACCGCGACAAGGTTGAACCAAGCATAATAGGAATCGAGAAAGAGCAGAGAGGCCAGATTCACAAGTATCAGGCAGATGGCCCAAGTTCTGGCAATTGGCTTGAAGCGAAACAGAACGATCCAGAGAATTTCGAAGGCACGCATGCGCCCTACTTTATCATCAGCGCAATAGTTGTCATAAACTATGCGACATAACCATCAACTGCGGAACACCTTCAAAACAGGGATGGAACGCGTCGGCGTATCCGAGCGAACACCAGCCCTCTTGACCCAAGGTCCAGACCGTTTCAGGGCTACCGACCCAGAATGATTGACATGCTCTCGCAGTTGGTATGCTATCCACTCCCATAACAATCACAGAATTTTGCGGCACTGCATCGTGAATTCGGTGCAGCTAAATGACTGCAAAAAGGGAGGAAATTATGAACAAACCAATGCTTGCACTTGCGGTGCTGATGACGTCGACGACGTTGGCCAGTGCGGAAACCCTGCGCTGGGCGCGCTCGGGCGATGCGCTGACGCTGGATCCGCATTCGCAAAACGAAGGGCCCACGCATACCGTGCGCCATCAGATGTATGAACCGCTGATTATCCGCGATACATCCGGCGCTTTTGAGCCTGCACTTGCCACGGATTGGGCCCCCAGTGAGAGTGATCCCAATGTATGGGTGTTCAACCTGCGTCAGGGCGTGAAGTTCCATGATGGGGCCGATTTCACGGCGGAAGACGTGGTGTTCAGCATCAACCGCGCCAAACAGCCGAACTCGGACATGAAGGAACTGATCAACTCGATCGTTGAAGTGCGCGCTGTCGATGACCACACGGTCGAGATTGTGACCGACGGGCCGAACCCGATCCTGCCGGCGAACCTGACGGACCTGTTCATCATGGATCAGGGCTGGACCGAGGCGAACAACACGGTCGATGTGCAGGATTTCGAAGGCGGAGAGATCACCTTTGCCACCACCAACGTAAACGGTACCGGGCCGTACAAACTGGTCAGCCGCGAGCCGGACGTGAAAACCGTGATGCAGCGGAACGAGGATTACTGGGGCCGTGATCAGTTCCCGATGGCGATCAGCGAAATCATCTATACGCCGATCCAGAACGACGCGACCCGCGTGGCGGCGATGCTGTCGGGTGAGGTGAATTTCCTTCAGGATATGCCGGTACAGGATCTCGACCGGGTCAATGCCGTGGACGGTCTGGTTGTCAAACAGGCACCTCAGAACCGGGTGATCTTTTTTGGCATGAACCAGGGCGGGGATGACATCGAAGCGGATAACGTTGATGGCAAGAATCCTTTGGCCGATGTGCGCGTGCGTCAGGCCATGTCCAAGGCCATCAACCGCGACGCTATCAAGCAGGTGGTCATGCGCGGTCAGTCGCAACCTGCCGGGATGATCGCGCCGCCCTTCGTAAATGGCTGGACGGCCGAGATGGACGGTGAAAGCAGCACGGATGTCGAAGGCGCCAAGGCCCTGCTGGCCGAGGCGGGCTATCCTGACGGATTCTCGATCCGGCTGGATTGCCCGAACGACCGTTACATCAACGATGAAGGCATCTGTCAGGCCGCTGTCGGGATGCTGGGTCAGATCGGCATCACCGTGAATCTGGATACCAAGCCCAAGGCGCAGCACTTCCCGCTGATCACGGATGGAAAGACCGATTTCTACATGCTGGGTTGGGGCGTTCCGACCTATGACTCGGAATACATCTTCAACTTCCTGGTTCACGGTCGTGAAAGCGACATTGGCACGTGGAACGGAACCGGCTTTGACAATGACGAGCTGGACGCCAAGATCAAGTCTCTGGCCTCGAACACGGACCTCGTTGCGCGCGATCAGGCTATCGCCGAGATCTGGCGCGTGGTGCAGGATGAACAGCTGTATATCCCGATCCACCATCAGGTGCTGAACTGGGGCATGGCCGAGAATCTGGACATCAACGTCGATCCCGAAGATCAGCCGATGGTGAAACATTTCGGCCTGAACTAACCCGTGTCGCCGGGCCTCGGGATACGGGGCCCGGCACCAAAAAAGTGGGAGCTATCATGAAACGTCTGACCACTGCCGCGCTTTTGGGCGCGCTTGCCATGCCGGTTGCGGCCGAAGAGTTCACCTTTGCCGTCACCACCGATCCGCAAACGATGGATCCTCATGCGGTGAATTCCGCCCCTGTTCTGGGGTTCCTGAACAATGTCTACGAAGGGCTGGTGCGTCGGGGCAAGGATATGACCATCGAACCGGCGCTGGCCACCAGTTGGGAAACCATCGGCGACGGTGCAGGCTGGCGGTTCAAGCTGCGCGAGGGCGTGACATTTCATGATGGGTCCGAATTCAATGCCGATGATGTGATTTTCTCGTATCAGCGCGCGTCCGATGAAAATTCAGACACCCGTAGTTGGTTCGCGCCGGTCAGTGAGGTGGTGAAAGTTAACGATTACACCGTCGATGTGATGACCACCGCGCCAAATCCGATCTTTCCTGACAGCATCGCCAACTGGATGATCATGGACAGCGGCTGGGCCGAGGCCAACGACGCCGCCCTTCCCGACAAAGAGGCCGGGAACCATGCGACGCTCAACGCCAACGGAACCGGTGCCTTTCGCGTCACTGCACGCGAACCGGGGCTGCGTACTGTCCTTGAGCCTTTCGAGGGCTGGTGGGACGAGGCAGAGCACAACCTGACCCGCGCCGAACTTGTGCCGATCCAGAACCCGGCGACCGCTCTGGCGGCTCTGCTGTCTGGCGATGTGGATTTCATCAACCCGGTCCCGATTCAGGACGTCGCCCGTTTGCAGGGCAACCCGGATGTAAAGGTCATTCAGGGGATCGAAGCGCGCGTGATTATGCTGGGCTTTGACCAGCAGGAAGGCGCAAGCGAGGCCGGGCAGGGTAATTCTGACCTGTTCCTTGATCCGCGAACCCGCGAGGCGGTGGCCAAGGCGGTCAACGTTCCGGCCATCCTTCAGACCATCATGCGCGGTAATGCCGAGGTGGCCAGCCAGTTGGTCAGCCCCGCGATGCGCGGTTATTCAGCGGCCAATGCAGACCCCTACGCCTATGACCCCGACGGGGCCAAGGCGCTGCTTGCCGAAGCGGGGGCAGAGGGGGTCGAGGTCAGCTTCAAATGCTCCAACAATCGCTATCTGAATGATGAAGCGGTTTGTCAGGCGATCACCGCCATGCTGACTCAGGCCGGGCTGAATGTGACGCTGGATGCGATGCCAGTGCAGAACTACTGGCCGGAGCTGCGCGCCGACAATTTCGACATGTACCTGCTGGGCTGGTCGCCAGGAACCTTTGACGCTGAACATCCCGTGCGCTTCCTGGCCTCGACTCCGAATGAGGAAAAGAAACTGGGCTCGTGGAACTTTGGCGGTTATTCCAACGCGCGTGTGGATGAATTGCTGCCGCTGATCCAGTCCGAGATTGACGAACCAACGCGTCAGGCCATGCTGGATGAGGTCGCAGGCATCCTGCAGGACGAGGTAGCTTACGTGCCGCTTTACGTTCAGCCTTTGGTCTGGGGTGCCCGCAGCAATATCGAGCTGACTCAACGGCCCGACAACTTCTTCCTTCTGCGCTGGGTCACGGTCAACTAAATGCTGTCATACATCATCAGGCGCGTGGCCCAGTCGGCGCTGGTTCTGTTCGTCGTGGGCCTTGTCGCCTTTTCCATGTTCCGCTTTGTCGGCGATCCGATCGACAACATGCTGGGGCAGGAACGGACCATGGAAGATGTGGAACGTCTGCGTACCCAGTTGGGCCTCGATCAGCCGTTTCCGGTGCAATATGTGAAGTTCCTGCAAGAGGCGGTGCAGGGCAATTTCGGCGTCAGCTTCCGTCAGGGTCGCCCGGTGGCCGAGATTTTGGCCGAACGCGCCCCTGCCACGCTGGAACTGGCGATGGTGTCGGCCGTGTTTGCAATCGTTCTGGGCATTGCGCTGGGCGTCTTTACCGCGATCCGGCGGGACGGGTTTGCGGCGAATTTCATCATGTCGGCCTCGCTGATCGGGGTATCCCTGCCCACCTTCCTGATCGGTATTCTGTTGATCTACGTCTTCTCGGTCGAACTGGGCTGGCTGCCCAGCTTCGGGCGCGGTGAGGTCGTTGACCTTGGCTGGTGGAACACCGGGTTCCTGACCGCCAGTGGCCTCAAGGCGTTGATCCTGCCCGCGATCACGCTGGGATTGTACCAAATGACCCTGATCATGCGGCTGGTGCGGTCCGAAATGCTCGAGGTGCTGCGGCAGGACTACATCCGCTTTGCCCGCGCCCGTGGACTGAGCGACCGGACCATAAACTTCCGCCACGCGCTAAAAAACACCATGGTCCCGGTGATCACCATCATCGGCCTGCAATTGGGGGCCATCATCGCCTTCGCCATCATCACCGAAACGGTGTTCCAGTGGCCAGGCCTTGGCCTTTTGTTCATCAACGCAATCCAGTTCGTGGATATCCCTGTCATGGCAGCTTACCTGATGATGATCTCGGTCATCTTCGTCACCATCAACCTTGCGGTCGACATCCTTTACGCCTTCATCGACCCGCGCCTGAGGGTCAGCGCATGAGCCGTGTGAAACGCATTCTGGACAGCGACCAGTTCTACGCCTTTCGCCGCTCGCCCGTGGCCATAGTCTCTGCGACGGTGGCTTTGGTCCTGATCCTTGCCACCATCCTTGCACCGCTGATTGCGCCGACGAACCCGTTTGATCCGGCCAGCCTGAACCTGATGAATGGCTTCACCCCGCCGATGGAGCCAAACGCCTTTACCGGCGAAAGCTTCCTGATGGGCACGGATGATCAGGGCCGGGATGTGTTTTCCACGATCCTCTACGGGATGCGAATCTCGCTGTTTGTGGGCGTGGCGGCTGTTCTGTTTGCCATGGTTCTGGGGATCATTCTGGGCCTGCTGTCCGGCTATTTCGGCGGCTGGACCGAAACCATCATCATGCGTACGGCGGATGTGCAGCTGACCTTCCCATCAATCCTTCTGGCCATGCTGATCTTTGGCATCGCCAAGGGCATCACGCCCATTGAATACCGAGATCAGATGGCGATCTGGGTGCTGATCCTTGCCATTGGCCTGTCCGACTGGGTGCAGTTCGCGCGCGTCGTCCGGGGTGCCACGCTGGTTGAAAAGAACAAGGATTACGTCGCCGCCGCGCGCATCATCGGGCAAAGCCCGCTTACCATCATGTTGCGGCACATCCTGCCCAACGTGCTGTCTCCGGTGCTGGTGATTGCCACCATCTCGCTGGCGCTGGCGATCATTGCCGAGGCGACGCTCAGTTTCCTTGGCGTTGGTGCACCGCCCACGCAGCCCTCGCTGGGCACGCTGATCCGTATCGGGCAGGGGTTCCTGTTCTCGGGTGAGTGGTGGATCCTGTTCTTCCCGGCCTGCACCCTGCTGGCGCTGGCGCTGAGTGTGAACCTGCTGGGCGACTGGCTGCGCGATGTCCTGAACCCGAGGCTGAAATGACCGACCCCGTTCTTTCGATCCGCAACCTGACGGTGGAAATCCCCACCCGCCACGGCATCTTCAAGCCGGTCGAGCATGTGACCTATGACCTGCATCCCGGTGAAATCCGGGGCGTTGTCGGCGAGAGCGGTGCAGGAAAGTCCATGACCGGCAACGCTGTGATCGGCCTGCTAGACCCTCCGGCCCATGTCTCCGAGGGCGAGGTCTGGCTGAACGGTCGCCGGATTGACGAGTTGGACGCCGAGGACAAGCGCAGGATCCGGGGCAAAGAGATCGGGATGATCTTTCAGGACCCGCTGACCTCGCTGAACCCGCTGTTTACGGTGGGCGAACAATTGGTCGAGACGATCCAGCTGCATCTTGGCCTGTCCGCGTCTGACGCGAAAAAGCGCGCAATAGCCCTGCTGGATCGCGTCTCGATCCCCGACCCGGCGGATCGGTTCAATCAATACCCGCACCAGTTTTCCGGCGGCATGCGTCAGCGGGTCGTGATCGCGCTGGCGCTGTGTACCGAACCCAGCGTGTTGATCGCAGATGAACCGACGACCGCTTTGGACGTGTCGGTGCAGGCACAAGTGCTGGACCTGATCAAGGAACTGGCCAAGGAACGTCAGGTCGGCGTGATCCTCGTGACCCATGATATGGGCGTCATTGCCGATACCACAGACACAGTGACGGTGATGTATTCCGGCCATGTGGTTGAAAGCGGCACGACTGATCAGATCCTCGGCGCACCCACGCACGAATACACCAAATCCCTGATTGCCGCTGTGCCGCGCCCGCATACCAAAGTCGAGCGTTTTCCGGTGGTCAGCTATGGCGAGCGGGAGAGAACCTTCAAGATCGACGATCTGGCAGCCCATTGGGACAAGACCGATCTGTCCAAATCGGGTAAGCTGCTTGAGGTCGACAACATCACCAAGACCTTCCTGCAAAAGGGCGGTCTGCTGCCGTCGCAGCGGAAATATTTCACCGCCGTCGGTCAGGTCAGTTTCGACATTCGCGATGGTGAGGTGTTCGGCCTTGTTGGCGAAAGTGGTTCGGGCAAATCCACCGTCGCACGGATGATCGGCACGCTCTATCCGGTGGACGGTGGCCAAGTGATCTTTGACGGGCAGGATGTGACCGCCATGGGGGCGGACGCACTGCAAGCCTATCGCCGCCAGATCCAGATGATTTTTCAGGACCCGTTCTCAAGCCTCAACCCTCGCATGAGGGTCGGGGATCTTGTGGCCGAGCCGATCCTTCACCACAAAATCCTGCCAAAACCCGCCGTTGAGCCGCGCGTGCGCGAGTTGCTGGACTGGGTCGGTCTGGCCAAGGATGCATGGCGCAAATACCCGCATGAATTCTCGGGCGGGCAGCGCCAGCGCATCTGCATCGCCCGCGCGCTGGCCACGCAGCCCCGGTTCCTGATCTGCGATGAGCCGACAAGCGCGCTGGATGTCTCGATTCAGGCACAGATCCTGAACATCCTGAAGGATCTACAGGATCACCTTGGCCTGACCATGCTGTTCATCAGCCACGATCTGCCCGTCGTGCGGCAGATGTGTGATCGGGTGGGCGTCATGCGACAGGGCAAACTGGTCGAGGTTCAGGATACCGATGCCCTGTTCTCGGCCCCTCAGCATGCCTACACAAAAGAGCTGCTGGATTTGATGCCCCGGTTGAAACAACTGGCGTAGTGGCACTGGTCAATTGCTGCTCAGGGCGCCCTCAATGCTGCGCCGAACGGGGCAGAGCTTTCAGGAAATCCGCGCTGGCATCATCGGATGGAAAGAACAGTTCGATCTTCAGATCGTCCAGCGTCACATCCGTAACGGTGCTGAGCTGCGCGATGGTGCCGAACATCGAAACGCGCTGGCCGCCAAACCGATAGATCGTCGGAATGGTTGGTCCAAAGGCGGCGTCACTGCCAATCTGCGCCTGTTCCGCCAGAGCCCGCGCGGCGGCGTCCAGTTCCGGCAGGCCACCGGCATTGGCGCTTTCGGACCGCAGACGCAGCATTGTGTGATGGGCCACCTCGGGCCAGTTCTCGACAAGCTCGGCCATCAGTGGGCTGGTGATCAGCGTCAGAAGGCTTTGACCTTGCGCGATCCCAAGCGGTGCAAACAGCATTTCGGCGGGTTTGTTCAGCCGAACAAGGTGCCACAGCCGGTCCAGCACCATTGCCGGGTAAGGTTCATGCTGTTTCAGCGTCCAGTCCACGGCGCTGCGGATGGGGGCCATGGCGGCATCATCGAAGGGCGTCGCCGCAAATCGAGCGGCGAACCCCTCGGCCCGCATCATCTGATTGCGCGCATCGACCGGCACATCCATGACCTCGGACAGGTGCAGGATCATGTCCGGGCTGGGCCGGGACCTGCCGGTTTCTAGGAACGAGATATGGCGGGCGCTGACATCAGCCTCAACCGCCAGATCAAGCTGGCTCATCCTGCGCCGCTTGCGCCACTCTTTCAGCAATCTGGGATACGGGGTCATGACGCAAGCCTAGCAAGCGCGGGTGCAGAAATCACTTACCTCTGACGTAATTGCTTTGCGCTCGAGCCATGGCGCATCAAGGACGGGTCTTGAACAGGAGGGGACCATGACCCGACAACATTCCGCAATGCGCTTGTCCGGCATTATTCTGATCGTGACCGGCGTTCTATTCGCGCTTACCGCGCTTCCGGCTTTGCACGGTCTTGCGCATATATTTCTGACGGTCGCGTATTGGCCGTTCCAAACAGTTCCTTCGGATATATCCGCTCCGACCACATTGTTGCTGGCGATCACGGGCGGTCTGACAGCCGGGCTGGGCGCTATGCAATGGGCGTTGGGTACCCATGTTGCGCCTTTGTCGGCGACGGTGGCCGCGAAGGTTGCAAAGATTGCTGCGTGGACATGGTTCTGCACCGATAGCGCGGGGTCCATCCTTGTGGGCGCGCCGTTCAACGTTGTGCTGAACCTGTCCTTCCTGCTGCTGATCCTGTGGTCCTGCCGAACGCAGCCAGACGGCAATCCTGTCGCAACCTGATCCTGAGTTCGGCCCAACCGTTCAATAAGCGGCACCCTGTTCGAACAGGTCGGACAGGGACTTGCCCTCGACCACCTCCAGCATTTTGGCCATGGCCTGCACCGACGCCACCAGCTTTTCATCGCCGGATCGTTCGATCTCATGGATCAGTTTTTGCAGCCGCTTGACATCCTGGGCACAGATACGTCGGGACAGCACGTCACTTGTGGTGACCGCCCCGGACAGGATCGGGCCTATGGCGGCAACCGCGGCGCGGCGCACATCGCCATTTCGGATCATCAACTCGGTCAGGGCTGCGCGGTGCGCGCTTACCAGAGTGTTCAGCTGACGCCCGCTGCCCGATCCGTCCAGACGGGCCTGCAGGTCGCGCCCAAGACCACGGACCGGCGACCCGGCCCTTGCCCAGCGTCTTTCGCGCGGTGTGAACGGATGCAGCCTCGCAGCCGGTGACACATCCGCATCGGGCGAGGTGAAGCCCGGCGCAACCGCCATCTCTTCGACAAAGTCGGCAAACAGGCCATCGCAAATCGGTGCCAGATCAAGCTGCTCGAAAACATTTCGCATCTTGCAGGCCAGCCCGTCCGCATCCGTGGAACTGGCGAAATGCAGCCCCACAGCCGGATGGATGGCCGAGGACGTGGGCAACCCCGCCTGCGAAAAAACGACAGAGCCCGAGTCGCCCGGTTCCGCCCAAACACCGCCGTCAGAGGCCTGAATCTGCACGGCATCCTCGAAAAAGAAAATGTCGTCGGCCAGAAACACGGCAGTGTCCACATCCGCATCGACAACCTGGCCCTGGGTCAACCCGCTGGATTTGCCCGACTTCTGCACAGCCATGCCCAGCGTGGGCGTGTCCACCGCATAGATCGCCGAGCCGACGTCCAGCACAACCGTTTGCACCATGTCGGTGTTAGTGGGTTCGGCAATGGCTGCGTCGACGGTTCTGGTTTCGCCTGCCTGCAACTCGATCAGCCGCTTGACGGTTCCCACCCGGTCGTCCGTCACATCGCCGCCATCCGACAAGCCCGGCTGCAGCATCGGTCCGTTCAACAGGACCACGACGTCAAAAAAACCTACGACGTGGCATGCCGTCAGCATCACAAAGCTTGCATCGGTCCGGTCCCACGCCCAGCCGCCGATTGTGCCGGTAAAGACCGAGCCGCCGCTGACCCCGCCCGGAACAGGGCGGAACCTGTCTGTCGGGTCGGCGGTAAAGCGCATCGGGGGCTGCTCGATCACATCGGTCGGCAATTCGACCTCGCGCCCGTCGCGCTGCGACCAAGTTCGGAATGCGGCGGGCACCCGGCGATCCGGCGCTATTCGGTCTGTCGGGTGCTTGCAGCTGACATAGAACCGCAGGCACAGCGTATCGGTTGGTTTGCCCGATACGATTTTCTGCCCGATCCCAATCGCATGGGCGTCATATCGTCGAAACGCACCCTTGCCCAAATGCTGTTTCTTGTAGGCCCTGAGCAGCGGATAAAGATCGCCTTCGGCGTTCGGGGTAACCATCAAAAGCCCTCCTACGGCATGAAAAAAGTCAGCAACTATCAGGAGTGTTCGTGCGCTTGGCTTACCCATAGACTAGCACAGATTGGCCAGGCCTGCATCACCGCCAGGTTGTGCCGCGCTGGCATCGGCCATTTGCAGCCAAGCCCCAACGGGCAGTCGCGGAATCAGCCAAAATCGTGTATAATACAACCTGTGCAGGTATTTTTGACTGCATGTTTTTTATTTATTTTAAGCATTTATTGGAGAATTCCCATGACGGATGTCAGCAAGGAAATTGAACTTCGAACCTCTGCCAATTTCAGGCTGCTTCAGAACCCGAACTATTTTGGCAACCTGTCCCAACTGGACCTGAAAGGGCTGCAAAAGCCGGTTCTGAAAAAGATTCAGGACGTCGCGTTCGAAGAACTGACCTGCATCGGCTACAACCCCGACAGCAGCATCCTGACCGCGATTGTGCGGATCAAGCAGGCCGATGGCTATGGCGGCGGGCCCTGCACCGACGGGTCGCAGGAATATGTGCGCTTTTACCTCGATTACGGTGACGGCGTGTGGGTCGACAGCGGGGTGAACAGCTTCAACATCCATGACCTTGGGTTCAAGGATGACCTGTGTTACGCGGTGTCGATCAAGGTCGATCCCAAGAAACGGACATGTTGCGACCGCGACCCGGTTTTGCCGACCGTTCGGGCCGTTCTGTCCTGGAACGTGGTCCCGCCGGCCAACATGCCGAACTGGCTGCCGATCTGGGGCAACAGGCTGGAGCGCGACATTCAGATCAACCCCAGAAGCCCGTTCCTATGCAACCTGATCGATCATATCACCGATATCGGCATTCAACAGATCGATCCGAAAGTGCTGCAGCAGGCGACATCGCTGCTGGAAACCCAGTTGGTTGCGAACAAACCGGCGGCCTCGCTGGCGCAGTTGATGAAAAAGACCGACCGGGCGGACAAGATGCAGGTTCTGCGTAATGTCTTTCCCACCATGGTCAAACTTGCGGCCGACAGCACGGATATCGCCGCAAGCCAGACGATGGCGGCCTTCCAGATACCGGATTTTGACATCGACCTTTCGGATTTCGATGACTTCATCATGAAGCCCGACTTCAACACGACATATGAAGAGCTTCACTGCGTTGGTCTGGATCGCGACACCTCGCACCTGCATGGCGTGATCGAGATCAAGCGCGCCAGTGGCTATTCGGGCGATCTGTGTTCGCAAGGGTCGCGGGAATATGTCGCCTTCTACCTTGATTTCGGATCGGGCTGGGAATTCCAGGGCATCACCTGGGTCGATGTGCACAATATCGATCAGATCCCGGATGACGGGCTGTGGTATCAGGCCTCGCTGCCGGTGGATCTGGATGATCATCGCAAAGAATGGTGCAAGACCGGGCAGGCGCGGATTCGCGGTATCCTGTCCTGGGCCGTCCCGCCCGCGCCGAATGATCCGGATTTCGTGCCCCATTGGGGCGACCGGGCCGATTGCACGATCGAGGTCGAACATCTTCCGAAAGGCGGCGTGCCCGGACAGTTCCTGCCCTTCCTGGAATCCATCGGAAACATGCCGATCCCGCAGATCAACGCCATGGGATATGCCAATGGCGCGGGCGTGGGCGGTATCATCCCCAATGCCGACGATGCGCCGTTTGGCGGGCGGACGCTGCTGAAGGGCCGGGCCTTCAACATCCCGGCAGGCGCGATGGAGTACCGGATCATGATCCAGGGACCTTCCGATATCGCACCACGGGCCTACACAAACCCGTTCGAGGCCGATGTTACCACCTTCCCAAGCCCGTTTTCGGTCAAGCAGACGGTCAACGCGGTTGGGGATTGGTTCCCCTATCTGGCCGCCTCGCCGCTGGTCTCGGTCGCCGACGATCTGTTGGGCGCATTGACGGGGCTGGAGAACGGGTTGCACTCGGTCTTCATCGAGTTCCGGCAACCGGCAGGTCCGGTTCTGGGCACAACCGTATCGACGGTCTTTATGGTCGACAACACCCGGCCCGGCGCAGATGTCGAAATCACAAGCGGCGCAGGGAATTGTGGCAAGTTCGGCATTGGCGAAGTGATCTCGGGCACGTATTCGATGACGGGCAATCACTGCGGAAGCCTGCGCATCCATGTGACCCCGCTGCCCGAGGCTGCGGGCGGCACCATGGTCATCACTTCCGCCGCACCTGCGGCGACGGTTCTGCCCCCGTTTGTGGGCGGCAGTTCGTCGGTCACGATCAGCTACGCGGCTGGATCGCTGAGTACCGATGGCGCGTCTGGCAATTGGGAGCTTGATACCACCGGCATGGATCCCTGCGGCTACAACATCCGCATCCATGTAAGCGACCGCACCATTCTGAACAGTGGTCCGAACAACTGGACAAATGGCGACATCGAAGGCTTCTGCCTGGACGGCTGACGCCAGTAGTGCAAGCCGGGCGGCGGCGCTTGAATTGCGCCGCCGCTTTTCTTTCGTCGGTGCGTGTCAAATCACCCCGTGTTCCGCAACCTGATCCGGATGCGCCTCCGCCCAATCGGCAAGAAATTCGGACATCTCGGGCCGGGTTGCAAATTGCGGGGCTTTTCGGGGCAATGGTACGCCCCGCTCTAACGCCATCCGGGCGCAGTCGATATGGTCGCGATGCGCGCGTTGCGGGCAGTTTTCTGACCCGTGAATGATCGTCGACAGCAATGTGCCCCCATAAGCGTTGGTGTGGTCAAGGTCCGGGTTCTGGTGCAGAAAAAAGGCCGTGACATCGGCCATCCCTTCCCACCCGGCAAGATGCAGCGGCGGCATCCCCATCTCATCCGGCAGGTTGGCGTCAAAGCCCATCTCCACAAGGCGCTGCATATGGGGCAGGCTGCCTTCTCGCCACACCAGACGACCCAGAAGATAGGTCAATTCTTCCGATAGGGCAGTCATATCGATCCGGTCGCCGGGCCTTGGCACTCCATCCGCTGCACGCGCCAAAAGTGCCTCGGTCTCTGATAGCTGCGTGGATACCCCCGCCTGCTCCAGCACATCCGCCACATCCCGGTTCCCGAAGACGCGGGCAAAGGCATAGGGCGTATGGCCGCGACTGACGGCATTTGGGTCAGCACCGTGATCCAGCAGGAGCCGGGCGATCTCACCCGACGCCAAACGCCGTGCGGTCTGGTGCAAGGCGGGTATCACCAGCGATGGCTCGCCTGACGGATGTGGCGCGATGCCTTCGTTGGGGTCCGCGCCATGGTCCAGCAACAGGCGCACCGCTTCGGTGCTGTTGAAATCAATGGCCCTTGGCAGCGCGTTTGTGCCCTTGGGATCGGCCCCATGGTTCAGCAACATCTGCAGCCCGTCGGTATGGCCAAGCTCGGTGGAATGGTAGAGGGATTCGTTGTCATTGGGGTCCGCGCCGTGGTCCAAAAGCCATTCGGCCAGGGGCATGTTGTCCGCATGGCCGACAGCGCCATAAAGCGCGGACAGGCGATGGTCTGACGCCGGATCGAAGGCAAAGCTGTCATTCACATCCGCACCGTGGGCCAATAGCAGATCCGCCATGGCCAGCATGTCGCCCTCTTTCTCGGGGGCGGTCTTGATGTGCCGCGAAAACGCCAGATGGCACATGGGACGCCGGGGAGGGTATTCGCGCGTTGCGGCGCCCGGATCCTGCGCCAGAACCCTGCGCATCGCGTTCACGTCGTATAGCGCAACCAACAGCGGCACCTGATCCTCGGCCAGGTCGGGCTCCTGCGCCAGCAGATACGCCACCGTTTCCGCCGAGCCGTTATAAAGCGCCCAGCGCAGCCGCCCTTGTTTCTGCGCCCGGTCCATGCCTTGCGTTTCGACGGCCAGTTTCAACGCGGGCCATGTGGCATACCCCGTTTCGCGGGCGATCACATGCAGGCAGTCGGCATGTTTGTAGACCCCGTTTCTGGGCGTTTTGACAATGCCATGGACGCGCAACATCGCGCCCTTGTCGCCCGCAGTCAGAGCTTTGCCCAAGGCCTTCGCGTCACGGCGCAGTTGGTCGAGTGATTTGGTCATCGGTCTTCCCTCCGCTGCCCGATGGTCCGCTGATCCGGGCTGAGAAACCGATTTGGTTTACAAGTCGTCTTACTGAGGTGCCGATGACAGCTTTCCGCGGACCGGGTGGCTGCCTCAAACAGCCTGACCCGAGCCTAACTTTCGCCCATCAGGGTTGCAAGCCGCATGACCGCCCGGCCTTAGGCGCGTTTTTCGCCGATCGAGGCAACGCCCAGAACATCCAGAACCTTGGCCTCGATCTGTTCGGCATTCATACCGGCGACCGCGTACATATCCGCCGGGCTGGCCTGATCGATGAAGATGTCCGGCAATACCATCGAGCGGTATTTGAGACCGCGATCAAACACGCCTTCGTCTGCCAAAAGCTGCGCCACATGGCTGCCAAAGCCGCCCACAGCGCCTTCTTCGATGGTGATCAGCGCCTCATGGTCGTCGGCCAGGGTCAGGATCAGGTCGCGATCCAGTGGTTTGGCAAAGCGGGCATCGGCGATGGTCGGGGCGATCCCGCGCGCACTAAGCGCCTCAGCCGCCTTTTGCACCTCGGCCAGTCGTGTACCAAAGGACAGCAATGCCACACGCGCGCCTTTTTGGATCATACGGCCCTTGCCGATTTCAAGCACTTCGCCACGTTCGGGCAGGTCGACGCCGACGCCTTCGCCACGCGGATAGCGGAAGGCGATGGGGCCGTCATCATGGGCAACGGCTGTGGCGATCATATGCATCAGCTCGGCTTCGTCGGCGGCGGCCATGACAACCATACCTGGCAGGTTCGACAGGTAGGCAATGTCAAAGGATCCGGCATGGGTCGCGCCATCGGCCCCGACCAGTCCCGCACGGTCGATGGCAAAGCGGACCGGCAGGCGCTGGATCGCAACATCATGCACCACCTGATCGTAGCCGCGCTGTAAGAACGTCGAATAGATCGCGCAGAATGGCTTCATCCCGCCCGCCGCCAACGCGGCCGAGAAAGTCACCCCATGCTGTTCCGCAATCGCAACGTCGAAACAGCGCGACGGGTAGCGTTCAGCAAACAGGTTCAGCCCGGTTCCATCCGGCATTGCCGCCGTGACGGCCACGATCTTGTCATCGCGCGCAGCCTCATCCACCAGCGTCTTGCCAAAGACCGAGGTATAGGACGGCGCGTTCGAAGGTGTCTTTTTCTGCTCGCCCGTCACCACATCGAACTTGGCGGTGGCGTGGCCCTTGTCGCGGGCCTGTTCAGCCGGGGCGTAGCCCTTGCCCTTCTTGGTCAGTACATGGATCAGGATCGGCCCGGTTGCGCGGGCCTTGACCGTGCGCAGTACCGGCAGCAACTGGTCCAGATCATGCCCGTCGATGGGGCCAACATAAGAAAAGCCCAGTTCTTCGAACAACGTGCCGCCGACGGCCATGCCTTTCAGCATCTCTTTGGCGCGTTTGGCCCCTTCGCGGAACGGCTCAGGCAGCAGCGACACCGCGCCCTTGGCGGCGGCTTTCAGGTCGTGGAACGGTTCCTCGGCATAGATGCGCGACAGGTAGTTGGACAGCGCGCCCACCGGGGGCGCAATGCTCATCTCATTGTCGTTCAGGATCACGATCAGGCGCTTCTTCAGGTGGCCTGCGTTGTTCATCGCCTCAAAGGCCATGCCCGCAGACATCGAGCCATCGCCAATCACCGCAATCGCATCGCCCAGTCCTTCGGGCGTGACGCCCCCCAGATCGCGCGCTACCGCAAAACCCAGCGCGGCACTGATCGAGGTCGAGCTGTGCGCCGCCCCAAACGGGTCATACGGGCTTTCGCTGCGCTTGGTGAAGCCGCTGAGCCCATCCTTCATCCGCAGCGTCCGAATGCGATCACGCCGTTCGGTCAGGATTTTATGTGGATAGCACTGATGGCCCACGTCCCAGATGATTTTGTCGCGCGGCGTGTCGAACACGGCATGCAGGGCGGTGGTCAGTTCCACAACACCCAGACCCGCACCCAGATGTCCGCCGGTGACAGAAACGGCAGAAATGGTCTCGGTCCGCAATTCCTGCGCCAGCTGATGCAATTGTGCGTCCGAAAATTGCTTTAGATCGGCAGGACGGTTCACAAGGTCCAGCAGGGGCGTATTCGGGCGATCAGACATGTAGCGCGTTCCTGACTTAGCTGTCCCGGGCAATAACGAAGCGGGCGGCGTCCTTCAAGGTTTCCGCCCTTGGGCCGTACCCGTCCAAAGCGGCGCAGGCCTGATCGACAAGTTCCGCCGCGCGGGCCTTGGCCGGGCCCAGCCCCAGCAGAGAGACAAATGTGGCTTTCCCCGCATCCGCATCCTTTTGCAGGCGTTTTCCAGCCTTTTCGGCATCGCCTTCCACATCCAAGATGTCATCGGCAATCTGAAAAGCAAGCCCAAGCGCCTGGGCGTATTGGCGCAGCGGGGCGGGATCGGCCTGTGCCAATCGGGCACCAGCACAGGCGGACCATTCGATCAAAGCGCCTGTCTTTCCGGCCTGCAAATGCGTAATCGCCTCCAGCGACAAGGGCTCGGTCGCCGACTCAGCCGCGATATCCAGCGCCTGTCCCATGACCATGCCCTGCGCCCCGCTGGCTTTGGCCAGTGTCAGGGTCAAATCGGCGCGGATTTCTGCGTCGCCAACCTCGGGGCGTGCGCAAAGCTCAAAGGCCAGCGTGTGCAAGGCATCCCCGGCCAGCACCGCCGTGCCCTCATCCCATTTCACATGGGTCGTGGGGCGACCGCGCCGCAAATCGTCGTCATCCATGCAAGGCAGATCGTCATGGACCAGAGAATAGGCATGCAGCGCTTCGATCGCCGTGGCGGGCCAGATCGCGCGCGCCTCGGTCACGTCATGCAGACGGGCGCTTTCCAACACCAGAAACCCGCGCAACCGCTTGCCGCCTTCGGTGGCATAACCCATCGCCTGCGTCACATCGAAATCGTCAAAGGCGCTCAGGACATGGTCAAACTGCGCCTGAATCCGGGACGCATCCCGCGCCAACTGGTCGCGAAACATTTACTGACCTTCAACAGGCGTCGTCCCGGTCGGCTGGCCGCCAGCATCCAAGGTGATCGCGGCGACCTTTTCTTCGGCCCGCTTCAACTCATCCTCGCAACGTTTCTTCAACGCTGCCCCGCGTTCATACAGCGCAATCGACTGATCCAGCGCCACATCGCCGCGTTCCAGCTGGCCGACCACGGCCTCAAGCTCTTTCATCGCCTGTTCGAACGTCATCTGATCAACGGGGGTATCGGTCATCGTGCTGCCTTCATCAGTTCTTCCACATGGGCGCGTGTCGCCCCGGCCAGTGCGTTCAGATCATACCCGCCCTCCAGAGTCGAGACGATACGGCCCTCACAAACCTCATCCGCGATCCTGCACAGCTCAGCGGTGATCCAGGCAAAATCACCCGTGGACCAGTTCAGATTGGCCAGCGGATCGTCCTGATGGGCGTCAAAGCCGGCTGAGATGATGATCAATTCGGGCCTGAACGCCCGCAAACGCGGGAAAGCCTGCGATTCATAAGCTGCCCGCATCTCGGTCCCGCCTGTGCCGGGGGCCAGAGGTATGTTCAATACGGTCTCATAAGCGCCGGTCTCATCCGGGCGTCCCGATCCGGGCCACAAGGGCATCTGCTGGCTGGTAATCACCAGCGCGCGCTTTTCGTCCCACAGCAAATCCTGCGTGCCATTGCCGTGATGGACGTCAAAGTCAACGACAGCGACCTTGCTTAGCCCATGATGATCCAGCGCATGTTTCGCCGCCAAAGCCGCATTGCCGAACAGGCAGAACCCCATCGCCTTGTCCGTTTCCGCATGATGCCCCGGCGGTCGGATCGCACAGAACGCATTCGCAGCCTCACCGCCCAGCACCAGATCCACTGCCCGCACCACGGCCCCCGCCGCGCGATAGGCGGCATCGACAGAGCCCGGAGACATAAACGTATCTCCATCGATCTGCGAAAATCCATCCGCAGGCCGCGTGGCCCGAATATCCCGGATGTAATCTTCGGGATGGACTCGCAGCAAATCATCATCCGCCGCCATCGGGGCCGTCCTGCGATCCAGATCCAAAGCCTCCAGCGCATGAAGAATATGCTCCAACCGCGCCACCCGCTCAGGATGCCCGTCCGGCGTCACGTGCCCCAGACAATCGGCATGGGTCAACAAGGCAGTCTTCATCGGGATCCCTTCTTCATCTGGCTAAAAATATCCTCGCCGAAGGCATAAAATCGCCGCGCAGCGGCTAAATCAATCCGGCGCCAGCATGTAACCAGCACCCCGAACCGTCTGCAGGTATCTGGGCTGCTTCGGATCCTGTTCGATCTTCCGACGCAACCGGGTGATCTGCACGTCCACCGCGCGTTCCTGCGCCTGCCCCTTGTCGCGGCCCAGATCCTCGACCAGTTTCGCACGGCTGATTGGCTCGCCCGGCTGGGCCGAGAAGATCTTCATCAACTGGCTTTCCGTTGCGGTCAGACGCACCGGGTCTTCGCCCTGCCACATCTCACCACGTTCGATGTCATAGCGGATCGGGCCCAGCGTCAGGATCTTTGCCGCGGTATCTTGGGCTGGCGTTTCCGGCATCCGCCGCAGAATGGCGTTGATGCGCAGCAACAGCTCTTTCGGCTCGAACGGTTTGGCCAGATAATCATCCGCCCCGGCCTCAAGCCCGGCAATCCGGTGTTCGGTTTCGCCCCGCGCGGTCAGCAGCAGGATCGGAGTCGCATGCGTTTCGCGCAGCGCCTTTGTCAGGCTCACGCCATCCTCGCCCGGCATCATCACGTCCAGCACGATCATGTCGAAATCCAGCCCCGACAGCACCCGGCGCGCATGGGCTGCGTCGCGGGCGGCGGTTACCAGAAACCCGTTCCGCATCAGGAACTTCTTCAACAGATCGCGAATGCGTTCGTCATCGTCGACGATCAGCAGATGGGCGTCCATATCGCTCATGAGGTCGTATCCCGCAGCTTCGTATACGCATGACGCATATCAGCATCCATCATCGCTTCAAGCACTTTACGAAAACCGGCCACGGCTTCGGGGCCTGCGTCCTTATATGCCGCACGCATCCGGGCGCGCTGGGCGTCGGACAGCGTGGCCTCCAGCGCGCGGCCCTTTTCGGTCAGAAACAGGTGCCGCTCGCGCTTGTCGGCGGTACCCACCCGGCTTTCGACCATTCCATCCTCGATCAGCGTCCGCAGCACCCGGTTCAGGGATTGTTTTGTCACCCCCAGAATGGCCAGCAGGTTGTTCACCGTGGTCCCCGGCGCGCGATTGACAAAGTGAATCGCTCGGTGGTGCGCACGGCCATAAGACATCTCGGACAGGATGCGGTCAGGATCGGCGGTAAAGCCGCGATAGGCGAAAAACATGGCCTCGATCCCCTGTCGCAACTGCTCATCCGTAAGAAACAACAGGCTTTCGCCCCCAAACATCGGGGCGGGGCGGATTTCGGACATATCTTGCCTCATTCGTTACACAATGCTCAGTTTATGTCAGCCTTATTGACATTCCAAGGGCGGACAGGTATCGAATCGCAGTTTTTGCGCAAGAATGTGTCCGCTCCGGACCTAAATAGCGCAACAATCGAAAATTCAACCCGGTTCAGGAGGTTTCGCATGGCGGGGTACGATGATCGTGACGGTGTCATCTGGATGGATGGTGAACTGGTGCCCTGGCGCGAGGCCAATGTGCACCTGCTGACCCACGCGATGCACTATGCCTCATCCGTGTTCGAGGGCGAGCGCGCCTATAACGGCAAGATCTTCAAAAGCCGCGAACATTCCGAGCGTCTGATCGCCTCGGCCGAGGCGCTGGATATGCCGATGCCCTATGACGTCGATCAGATCGAGGCCGCCAAGGACGAGGCGCTGAAAGCCAGCGGCTTGCAGGACGCCTATGTCCGCGCGCTGGTCTGGCGCGGCTCGGGCGAGGATATGGGCGTGGCTTCGGCCCGGAACCCGGTTCGCATGGCCGTCGCGGTCTGGCCCTGGGGTGCCTATTACGGCGATGCCAAGATGCAGGGTGCCAAGCTGGACATCGCGGAATGGAAACGCCCCAGCCCGGAAACCATCCCGGTTCACGCCAAGGCGGCGGGTCTTTACATGATCTGCACCATCTCCAAGCACAAGGCCGAGGCAAAGGGCTGTTCGGACGCGTTGTTCATGGATTGGCGCGGCTACGTGGCCGAAGCGACCGGCGCGAATGTGTTCTTCGTCAAGGACGGAGAGGTGCACACCCCGCAGGCCGACTGCTTCCTGAACGGCATCACCCGCCAGACCGTGATCCAGATGCTGAAAGACAAGGGCATCACCGTCCACGAACGCCGCATCAAGCCCGAGGAAATGGCTGATTTCGAACAATGCTGGCTGACCGGTACGGCTGCCGAGGTCACTCCGGTCGGGCAGATCGGTGACTATACGTTCAAAGTGGGCGATCTGACCCGCGAGATTGCCGAAGACTACGAAAAGCTTGTCCGCGCCTGATCTGCGCAGATCCTGAACTCCAAACCCCTGCCTTGCGCAGGGGTTTTTCTTTGCCTGCCGTTCAAGACATTGTGCAGATCGTTCAGATGGCTGGACGAACGCGCAGGTGGGGTTACGTTACCCACATGTTGGACCTGCTCAGTGATATCCTCACCCGTCTGTCCCTGCGGGGAACATTCTATTTCCGCACCTCCTTCACACCGCCTTTCGGTATTCAGGTGCCCGCGTTCGAAAACGTGGCCCGGTTTCACTTTGTGCAGCGTGGGGAGTTGAAGGTTTTTGTCTCTAACACAGGCGAAACCCTGCGTTTGAAGCAAGGCGATCTGATTCTGATCCCGCACGGCGCGGCCCATGCGCTGCTGTGCAATGAGGTCAATCCGCTGGACGCCCTGCCGCTGGAGCAGGTGCTGGAGGACGCCGGGTATCAGGGCGACGGCGTTCTGGTTTATGGTGGCGAGGACAAAAGCCGCGATACGCAATTGATCTGCGGCCATTTCTCGTTCACCGGTCCGCCGGGGCGACGCGGCACCGGGCATATGCTGATCGACCGGCTGCCGCCCTACATCCTGATCGAGAATTATGGCGAAGAAGCCGGGGCCTGGATCGAGGCCACGCTGCGCATGATCGGGTCCGAAGTGGGCGGCGCGCGGATCGGCGGTGACCTGATCGCGCTGAAACTGTCCGAGGTCCTGTTTGCCCAGGCAATCCGGGCCTATCTGGAATGCCAAAGCCCGACCGGCGCGGCGCTTGCCGGATTTGCCGACCCCCGCATATCCCGCGCGCTGACCGCCTTTCACCACGGCCCCGCACAGGAATGGAGTGTCGAGACTCTGGCCCGCGAAGCTGGGATGTCACGCACCGCCTTTGCCCAGTTATTTGCCGAGAAGATGGAAACGACCCCGATGCAATACCTGACCTCGTGGCGGATGCAGATCGCCTGCCACGGGTTGACGGAAAGCCGCTGGAACGTGGCGGATGCGGCGGCCGAGGTCGGTTACGCGTCCGAGGCGGCTTTTTCGCGGGTGTTCAAAAAGCAGGTCGGCGTATCCCCGGCGGCTTATCGGGCGATGCACTGATAGGCCCTAACTTCTGAACGATCTGCAACGAGACCTGAACGAACCGAACTGATGCGTCCGCGTTCACTACCTTATCTTCGGATTATCCCAAGCAAGAAAAGGATCTTCCGATGTCTCTTCGTTTTGTAACTCGTAACATTCACGCCTATCTGGACTACCCTGTCGCGCTAGCGCTGATCGTGCTGCCCTTTGTTCTGGGGCTGGGTCAGTCCAACCCCATGGCCTTATGGCTGTCGGTTATCACCGGGGTTGCGGCCTTTGTCCTGACCGTGCTTACCGACCATCGCCTGGGGATCTGGCGTGTCCTGAGCTATAAGTTCCATCTGGCCGTGGATCTGATCGTCGGCATCACCTTCCTGTTCGCCCCCAGCCTTTTCGGGTTTTCGGGTCTGGATGCCGTCTTTTACTGGCTGAACGGTGCTGCGGTGGTGCTGGTGATCTCGCTCAGCGCGCCTGAACAGGGTGTTGCCGCCTGAGAATTATCCACAGCTGTCACAGTATCATCGTGATACTGTCAAGAAACTGAGCCGCGCGTTTTACAAACGGGCGGTTCTTATCGGTTCACCAATCGCGTGATCTTTGAGACGATCACCAGACAGGAGAGCCCCGAGATGACCAAGATTATTCGCCCGACCCGCCGCACGTTTCTGGCTGGCAGCACTGCATTTGCTGCGTCGCTGGCCATGCCTGCCATCAGCCGTGCCGCGTCGCGACCCGTTTTCACACATGGTGTTCAGTCAGGCGACGTGGATGCAAGCTCGGGCATGATCTGGACCCGTACCGACCGGCCTGCGCGCGTGATGATGGAGGTCTCGACCTCCGAGAGCTTTGCCGATGCCCGCCGGTTGCCGCCAATGGATGCAATCCCGAACGGTGACTTCGCGGTCAAACGCCTGATCGACGGGCTACCAGCGGATCAGGATATCTTCTATCGCTTTGTCGCCGCCGATCTAAGTGACATCAATACCGTATCAGAGCCTGTTATTGGGCAATTCCGCACCGCTCCGTCCGCGCGCCGGAATATTCGTTTTGCCTGGTCCGGCGACACCGCAGGTCAGGGTTGGGGGATTGATGATGACGGGATGCGCACCTATGCGACCATGGCGCAGCACCGGCCTGACTTTTTCATCCATTCCGGCGATACGGTCTATGCCGACGGCCCGATGCAGGACGAGGTCGAAAAGGACGGGCAGGTGATCTGGAAGAACGCCACTCTGATCGACGAAAAGCGCAAGGTTGCCGAGACGCTGGACGAATTCCGCGCCCAGTGGAAATACAACATGATGGACGAGCACGTGCGCGCCATGAACGCCGTCTGCCCCACCTTCTTCCAGTGGGATGACCACGAGGTTGTCAACAACTGGTCGGACGCCAAGGACCTGATCTCGGATGATCGGTATTCCGAGAAATCGGTGCATGTGCTGCAAGCCCGCGCCGGACGGGCGTTTCACGAGATGACACCGCTGCGCATAACCCCGGCTGAGCCCGGTCGCGTCTATCGCAAGATCTCATACGGTCCGATGCTGGATGTGTTTTTCCTGGATCTGCGCAGCTATCGCGGCCCCAACGGGCCCGCGATGGAGGAAGAAATTACTGATCAGTCCCGCATTCTGGGTGCCGCGCAACTGGCCTGGCTGAAACGCGAACTTGCAGCCTCGCAAGCCACCTGGAAGGTTATTGCCTCGGACATGCCGATCGGGTTGATCGTGTGGGACAACTGGAAGGAACAGGCCGGAGCGGAGGCGATCTCAAACGGTGACAGTGGGCCGGCCAAGGGTCGCGAGTTGGAGATCGCCGATCTGCTGCGTTTTATCAAGACGGCGGGCATCACGAACACGGTCTGGTTTACAGCAGATGTTCACTATACTGCGGCGCACTTCTACGACCCTAACAAAGCCCAATTTCAGGATTTTGAACCGTTTTGGGAGTTTGTTTCGGGGCCCCTGCACGCCGGTACATTTGGTCCGAACGCGTTGGACGGAACCTTCGGGCCCGAGGTGAAATTCGTCAAAGCTCCGACCGAAGATCAAGGGGTGAACCTGCCCCCCAGTGCAGGTCTGCAGTTCTTTGGCCTCGTGGATATCGACGGTTCAACGCAACAAATGACCGTTCGCCTGATGGACCGCGCGGATACCGAGCTTTGGTCGGTAACGCTGGATCCGCGTGACCGGGCCATCTGATCCTATCTTCCCCGTAACTTGCGCCCCGAAGAAATTCGTGGGCGCATTTTTTTGGCTTGAATTGTCCGACTAAAATAATCAGATATTAATCAACGCCAGATGATGTATTATCCAGCACAGGGTTTCGGGGCGGTTTGCGGGCTTAGCGCGAGACACAGTGAGGGCCTGCCGCCGCCTCGGAAACGAGACAATCGCAGGGCTTCGGTATGCGCGAAAGGATGGACGAGATCATTGCCCGGCACGATGCCGCCACTGCCTGTGGGTGCAGCTGCTGCGACACCGATTACGCGGCTTACGTGGACCAAAAGAACCGCAAGGCTGCCCGCGATGCGGCGGGAAAAGGTGACACTCTTCCAGAGAGCGCCTCAAGCCGCCGCAAGTCTGTGCGGTACGTATTTGAAAACCTGTCAGGCAAGCGCGCGGGGTAAGGTGGGCAAGGCCACGCCCACCTTGACCATTCCTAAAAGTCCACGCCGCGCTGGGCTTTGATACCAGCCTGAAACGGGTGTTTTTCTTCGGTCATTTCGGTGACCAGATCGGCATAGTCGCGCAGCGCTTGCGGGGCGTCGCGACCGGTCAGGAAGACGCTGGTCTTGTCGGACCGTGCCTTCAGCCCCTCGATCACACGCTCAACCGACAGGTATTCATAGCGCAGGGCGATGTTGATCTCGTCCAGCACGACCAGATCATATTCGCCGCTGGCCATCAGAGCGCAGGCCTTGTCAAAGGCGGCAGTGGCGGCGGCAATGTCACGCTCGCGGTCCTGCGTATCCCAGGTGAAACCTTCGCCCATCGTGTGCCATGTGACCAGATCGCGGTCTTCAAAAAACCGGCGTTCACCGGTCTTCCACTTACCCTTGATGAATTGCACCACCGCGACTGTCTGACCCCAGCCCAGCGCCCGGATCACCACACCAAACGCGGCCGAGGATTTGCCCTTGCCCTTGCCGGTGTTGATCAGCACCAGCCCGCGCCCCGGATCAACCGCCTCGGACACTTTCTTGCGGTGCTTGGCCTGCACCTGCTGCATCTTTTCCTTGTGATCCTGTGCGTCGCTCATGGGGAACCCTCTTTGACTGTCGCGCCCAACCTAGGCGAAGTTTGCGAAAGGTAAAGTCACGCTTTGGGGTCGGTGACGGATCGCGCCTTGCTGCGCTCTAGCCCCAACTGATGCTCGCGCCAGATCACGACGACATTGCCTGCGATCACCAGCGCTGCGCCGATCAGGATGGCGACTGTTGGCAACTCATCGAACCAGACATAGCCGATGAAAATCGCAAACAGCATGGTCGAATAATCGTATGGCGCCAGCATCGAGGCCTGCCCGAACCGATAGGATGAGGTCACCAGAATCTGCGCAACCCCGCCGATCAGGCCCATAGTGACCAGTATCAGAGCCTGATTCAGCGTTGGCATCGTCCAGCCCCAGAACGCGGTCAGCGCCGACAGCAGCGTGGCGGTCATGGAAAAGTAGAACACGATGGCGGCTGGGTGATCGACCTTGACCAATTGCCGGATATGGATCTGAACAAAGGCGCGGGCGATGGTTGCCCCCAGCACGCACAGCGCGCCGATGGTTGCTGCCATCTCCATCTGAGTGCTGCCCAGCCGGGGCCAGATCATGATCAGAACCCCCAGCAAGCCCAGAGCGACCGCCCCGATTCGGATCATGCGGATACGCTCGCCCAGCATCAGCGCGGCCAGAATCAGGGTGAAGATCGGGGTGGCATAGCCGATGGCCGTGACCTCAGGCAGGGGCAGAAGGCTGAGGCCGGTAAAGGTCAGTCCCATGGCGCTGGTGCCCAGAACGCCGCGCCAGAAATGGCCCATGGGTTTCTTGACGACAAAACCTTGCGCCAGTTCGCCCCGCCAGATCAGCCAGATGATGATGACCGGAATGGCAAAGAGCGAGCGGAAAAAGACCAGCTCACCGGGCGGGAAATCCTCGGACAGGGCTTTGACCAGTGCCGACATCGAGGTGAACAGCATCAGCGCAGCCAGTTTCAAACCCACGGCAAGCATGGGTCGATGCGATGTTAAGGATTGTGCCATTGGCCGGGACCCTGCGCCTTTGGCGGCGAAAGATCAACGACGGGATTGTACCAATCAGGTGGATTTCCAGTGATCGGGAACGGGGTGGCCGATTTCATCCGCGAAGGCATCCAGAAACTCAAGCATCTGTGACACCCGTTCCTGTGCAAGCGCCCGCCCGGCAGGGGTCAGCATATCGGCAGGCAGGGTCAGCAGTTTGACTTTCCAGTGGTCGAGCGAGAATTTCAGATCGTCCAGCGCGCGCGCTTCGGCAAAGGGATCATCGGGATCATAAAGGTCGCGGCCCAGCGCGCCAGCAACAACAAAGGTGCGGGCGATGCCAATCGCGCCCAGTGCGTCCAGCCGGTCTGCGTCGCGCAGGATGCGGGCCTCGGCAGTGCGCGGGGGGATGTTGGCCGAGAAACTGTGGGCCTCAATCGCGTGCTGGGTGGCGCGGATCGACGCGGCATCAAAGCCCAGATCACCCAAAATAGGCTCTGATTCCTGCGCGGACAGACGAGAGGCGAGGTGCCGGTTCGGATCGTTCTTGGGCAGGTTGACTAGATCGTGCAGATAGCAGGCGGCCAGAAGGACCTGCATGTCTGTCTGTTCATCGGCGATGGCCCGCGCATTGCTCCAGACGCGATCCAGATGCGCCAGATCATGCGCCGGGTCGGCCTGCATGCGCTGCGCGACGATGCCCCGCAGACGGGCGCACAGATCAGCCGATATGTCCACGATTCTCGCCGATCTGACCCCGATGCAGCAGCAAGTGGTCGAGGATGACGCAGGCCATCATCGCCTCACCCACGGGAACCGCGCGGATACCGACGCAGGGGTCGTGGCGGCCTTTGGTGATGATCTCGGTCTCCTCACCGGATTTGGTAATGGTCTTGCGGGTGGTCAGGATCGACGAGGTCGGTTTGACCGCAAACCGCACCACAATGTCCTGCCCGGTCGAGATACCGCCCAGAATGCCGCCCGCGTGGTTTGAGCTGTATTGCGGGCCGTTCTGGCCCATGAAGATCTCGTCCGCGTTGGCCTCGCCGGTCAGTTCAGCGGCGGCCATGCCTTCACCGATCTCGACGCCCTTGACGGCGTTGATCGACATCATTGCAGCGGCCAGATCAGTGTCTAACTTGGCGTAAATCGGTGCGCCCAGCCCGGCGGGAACGCCGCGCGCCATAACCTCGACCACCGCACCGACCGAGTTGCCGGATTTGCGCAGGTCGTCCAGATAGGCGGCCCAGTCCCCGGCCGCTTGGGCGTCGGGCGTCCAGAACGGGTTCTGTTCGATCTGCGACCAGTCGAAATTGGCGCGGTCGATCTTGTGCGGGCCGATCTGGGTCATGTAGCCGGTGATCTGCACATTGGGCGCGATCTGTTTGATGGCCTCTCGTGCCAAGCCACCGGCGGCAACACGCGACGCGGTTTCGCGGGCTGAGCTGCGCCCGCCACCGCGATAATCGCGGATGCCGTATTTCTGCCAATAGGTGATATCGGCATGGCCCGGACGGAACTTGTCCATGATGTCGCCGTAGTCTTTCGAGCGTTGATCGGTGTTCTCGATCATCAGCTGGACAGGGGTGCCGGTGGTCTGGCCTTCGAACACGCCGGAGAGGATTTTCACCTGATCGGGCTCGCGCCGTTGGGTGGTGAATTTGTTCTGCCCCGGTTTGCGCTTGTCCAGCCAGTGCTGAATCATGCCCTCATCGATTGTGACGCCTGGCGGGCAGCCGTCAACAGTGGCGCCCAAAGCGGGGCCGTGGCTTTCACCCCAGGTGGTGACGCGGAAGAGGTGTCCAAAGCTGTTCATCGACATGGGCGTGCTCCTTTGAGCGAAGTGATTAGCCTTGTGGGCCTTTGGCCTCAAGCGGATTTGCTTCTTGGGGTCGGGGAGGGGGCTCTGCCCCAGTCGCGCAAGCGCGACTCCCCCGAGGTATTTTTGAACAGAAGAAGGATCAGGCGGCTTTTGCGATGGTCGCGCGCGTCGCGGTTATCTTGAGCGCGGCTTGTGCGGCTTCGCGGCCTTTTTCGACGAAATGCGCGCGGTAGATGGCGTTGTGGTGGTCGGTTTCCTGATATTGGTGCGGGGTGAGTGAGACCGACAGGATCGGGACGCCGGTATCCAGGCCTGCGCGCATCAGGCCGTCCACCACGGCTTGTGCCACGAAATCATGCCGGTAGATGCCGCCATCGACGACAAAGGCGGCGCAGGCGATCGCGGCATATTGGCCGGTTTGGGCCAGATCGCGCGCCAGCAGGGGCATTTCGAACGCGCCGGGGGCGTCGTAGACGTCGACCTGTTCGGCTGGGATGAGCTCAAAGAAGCCGTCAAGCGCGCGGTCGACGATATCGGAATGCCAATTGGCTTTGATGAAAGCATAGCGGGTGTGTGTCATTTGGACCTCCTTAAGTAGACAGACACGTCACCCAAGGCGATCACGAGCAGACGCGCCGAGGCGGCACGCTGCACGTTCTCTTTCATCCGGACTTTAACCGTCGGCTCTGGCCTCTCACCAGATCTGCTTGTCACCCCGGATGATCCGAAGCCGCTCGCGGGCTTACGGGTCATTGCCCGCATACCGCCGGTGGGGAATTTCACCCCGCCCTGAGAACGAGACGGACCTTGCATAGATCGGGCCCCTTCTGCAAGAGATTTGGCAGGAGGAATGCCATGCACCCGAACCCCGCCTTCCGCGCCGAGGACCGCGCGCGTCATATTGCGTTTGCCCGTGATAGGGCCTTTGGCGTGTTGGCAATCTCGACCGATGGCGCGCCGATTGTAAGCCATGTTCCGTTTTTGCTGTCCGAAGACGGGGCGGTGGCCGAGCTGCATCTAGTCCGCTCGAACCCGATTGTGCGGGTGTTGAAGCAGCCTGTGACGGCGCGAATCGCGGTATCGGGGCCGGATGGGTATGTGTCACCCGACTGGTACGGGATCGCGGATCAGGTGCCGACCTGGAATTATGTGGCCGCCCATCTGACCGGCGTTCTTGAGATGCGCCCGCCGCAGGAATTGCGCGATCTGTTGGACCGGCAGTCGGCGTTCTACGAAGATCGGCTGCGTCCGAAGCCGCCGTGGCGTACCGACAAGATGACCGATGAGGCGCTGGATCGCATGATGCGGATGATTGTGCCCTGTCGGATGCGGATCGATGACATTCAGGGTACCTGGAAGCTGAACCAGAACAAATCCGATGATGTGCGGATGCAGGCGTCCGATCACATCGCGTCGGGGATTGGGTCCGAGTTGCAGGTGCTGCAGACGCTGATGCGCGGGGCCAAGCCGTCAGACGACTGACCGCTTTTGTTTTTTCGCCCTTGTTGTAAGGTCGGCGCAATCAGGGAGCGTGCGAATGAAACTCTATCACAGTCTGACCTCGCCTTATGTGCGCAAAGTCATGGTGCTGCTGCACGAAACGGATCAGCTGGAGGATGTCGAGCTTGAGACGGTGGCCAGTACGCCGATTTCACCGGCGGCATCTTTGATCAGCAAGGCCCCTCTGACCAAGGTTCCGGCGTTGGAACGCCCGGATGGGCCAACCCTGTTCGACAGTCGGGTGATCTGCGCGTTTCTGGATGCCCGCGCCGGAGGGCGGCTTTATCCCGATGGCGCGCGCCGCTGGGATGTACTGACGCTTGAGGCGCTGGCAGATGGTATTCTGGATGCGGCCCTGTCGATGACCTACGAAGACCGGTTGCGCCCCGAAGACAAGCAATGGGACGACTGGACCGAGTCGCAATGGGTCAAGATCGACCGGGCCTGTGCCGCCCTGAACCAGCGCTGGATGGCGCATCTGTCCGGCCCGCTGGATATGGGGCAAGTGGCTGTCGGCTGTGCGCTGGGCTATCTTGATTTGCGCCACGATGAGCGCGGCTGGCGCAAGGGCAATGATGCGCTTGCGGCTTGGTTTGCCGAGTTTGGCGAGCGGCCCAGTATGGTCGCCACCCGCCCGCAAGGCTGAGGGCGACCCGCGCCCCTAGTCGCTGAAGGTTGCCAGATAGGCGGCGATGTCTTCGGCCCCTTTCCTGAGCTTGACGCTCATGTTGGGGCGGGCGGTTTCGTCCTGCAGAAACTCCTGAATGAAACCAATCGGGTCCTTTGAATAGACCGCGATGTTTTCCTCGGTCCAGACAAGCCCCTGTTCGCCCGCCCGGATCATATCGTCGGTGAACATGCCGATGGGCAGGCGCTCGCTGCCATTCAGATAATCGGTCTCGGACCCGGCGACGCGGCCCACGACGCCATAGAGATTCGGTCCGGTAATGCCGCCTTTCTCCAGAACCTCGCCATCTTTGATGATCGCGTGGCACGAAGAACAGCGGTTATAAAGCTGCTTGCCTTTGGCGGGATCGCCAGCGGCGGCGGTTTGGGTGGACAGTGCAATCGTTAACAGAACGGCGGCCAAGGGGGTTTTTGACATCGGGGTCTCCTGATCGGCGTTCGCGCAGACCGGGATGTCCGGCATTCAGGCACAGGATTCAACAGCAAAAAGACCGCTATCTCACTGAACAAATGGTCTATTTCAGAGGTGTCATTTGTCGCGGAACAATGCGGCTCTGCCGTCGCGGATATTGCATGACATGGCATCAATCTTCTGCCGGAAGATGTGCCCCGAATCCGCTTGGGTCAGGCATAGCGGGGATGTGTCCCTGACCATCGAATCAAACCCCGCCGATTCGGGATGATCGGAAAAGATGTGGGCTTGAATCACCAAAAATACCCGATGCATTGTGACAAATAGCACAGATGCGGCGTATTGCGCGTTTATGACCGCTGGACGAACGCTATTTGCGTCGATAGACAGCGCGGTTAAGACACCGCATTCGTGCGGTGCGCGAGCTATTTGCCCGTCCGCGGGCGCCAGAAAACCGGAGATAACCTCGTGTCCCACGCAGAAGACCACGAAGGCACCCGCAGAGATTTCCTCTATTACGTCGCTGGCGGCGCAGGAGTCGTTGCGACAGGTGCAGCCGTATGGCCCCTGATCAACCAGATGAACCCGTCGGCGGATGTGCAGGCCCTGTCCTCGATCCGTACAGATGTCAGCGGGGTTGAGCCGGGCACACAGTTGACCGTGAAATGGCTGGGTAAACCCGTGTTCATCCGCCACCGCACCGGTGCCGAGATTGCCGAAGCGCAGCAACAGGATGAGGAAGCGGTTGGCAACCTGCCCGACCCGCTGGCCCGGAACTTCAACCTGAACGCGGACGCGCCCGCAACCGACGCCAACCGCGTGCTGCCCTCGCCCGAAGGCGAAGCAGCGGGTGCCTGGATCGTGCAGATGGGCGTTTGCACCCACCTGGGCTGTGTTCCGCTGGGCGACGCCGGTGATTTCGGCGGATGGTTCTGCCCCTGCCACGGCTCGCACTACGATCTGGCTGGCCGGATCCGCAAAGGCCCCGCGCCTGAGAACCTGCCGATTCCACCCGTTGAATGGGTGGACGCATCAACCCTCAAACTCGGCTAAGGGAGACCCAACTTATGTCCGGAATTCCCCACGATCATTACGAGCCGAAGTCAAACGGCGAAAAGTGGCTGCACAGCCGCCTGCCCATCGTCGGCCTTTTGTATGACACCCTGATGATTCCCACCCCCAAGAACCTGAACTGGTGGTGGATCTGGGGCATCGTTCTGGCGTTCTGCCTGGCGCTGCAAATCGTCACCGGCATCATTCTGGTGATGCACTACACCCCGCATGTCGATTTGGCCTTTGCCAGTGTCGAGCACATCATGCGTAACGTGAATGGCGGCTACTTCATCCGCTACCTGCACATGAACGGCGCGTCGCTGTTCTTTGTTGCGGTCTATATTCACATGTTCCGCGGCCTGTTCTACGGCTCGTACAAAGCCCCGCGTGAGATCACGTGGATCATCGGGATGCTGATCTATCTGATGATGATGGGCACCGCCTTCATGGGCTACGTTCTGCCCTGGGGTCAGATGTCCTTCTGGGGTGCGACCGTGATTACCGGCCTGTTTGGCGCCATCCCGTTTGTCGGTGATGCGCTGCAAACCTGGCTGCTGGGCGGACCGGCGGTGGACAACGCCACGCTGAACCGCTTCTTCTCGCTGCACTATCTGCTGCCGTTCATCATCGCGGCGCTGGTCATCGTGCATATCTGGGCGTTCCACACCACCGGCAACAACAACCCCACAGGTGTTGAAGTGCGTCGTGGCTCGAAAGCCGAGGCCGACAAGGACACGCTGCCCTTCTGGCCTTACTTCGTGATCAAGGACCTGTTTGCGCTGGCGGTTATTCTGGTCGTGTTCTGGGCCATTGTCGGCTTTATGCCGAACTACCTGGGCCACCCGGATAACTACATCGAAGCCAACCCGCTGGTGACACCTGCGCATATCGTGCCCGAATGGTACTTCCTGCCGTTCTACGCGATCCTGCGGGCCTTCACCGGCGAGGTCTGGGTTGTGCAATTCGCCAGCTTCATCACCGGCGGCATCGTCGACGCCAAGTTCTTTGGTGTGGTCGCGATGTTCGGTGCGATCCTGGCGATGGCTCTGGCACCCTGGCTGGACACCTCGACCGTGCGTTCGGGCAAATACCGTCCGATGTTCAAATGGTGGTTCTACCTGCTGATCATCGACTTCTTCGCCCTGATGTGGCTGGGTGCGATGCCCGCGGAAGAGCCCTATGCAACCTTCTCGCTGATCGCATCGGCCTACTGGTTCGCTTATTTCTTCGTGATCCTGCCAATCCTTGGGGTGATCGAGAAGCCGCTGCCGCAGCCCGAGACCATCGAAGAAGACTTCAACGCGCATTATGGCAAGGCTGACGCCGAAGCCACGCCGGCCGAGTAAGAAGAGGGACCGGAAACATGTTCAAGAAACTTGCAATCGGCGCCGCGTTTGCCCTCGCTCTGACCCCTGCTGCATCCTTTGCGGCAGGTGGCGGCGAGCAGCATATCGAGGATTTCGACTTCTCGTTCGAGGGTCCGTTCGGAACCTGGGATCAGAACCAGCTGCAGCGCGGCCTTCAGGTCTACACCGAGGTTTGCGCAGCCTGTCACGGGCTGAGATATGTGCCCCTGCGCGATCTGGAAGCGCTGGGTTATTCGGAAGAGCAGGTCATCACCTACGCGGCCGACAATTTCGAGGTCTTCGACCCCGAGCTGGACGATTTCCGCCCGGCGATCCCGACCGACCATTTCCCGGTCAATGACGCGGTTGGCGCACCCGACCTGAGCCTGATGGCCAAGGCGCGTGCGGGCTTCCATGGTCCTTATGGCCTGGGCATCAACCAGCTGGTCAAAGGTATGGGCGGCGCGGAATACATCGCCTCGCTGCTGGATGGCTATACTGGCGAAGAGAAGGAAGAGGCAGGCACCATCCTGTACGAAAACAAGGCCTTCCCCGGCGGCTGGATTTCGATGGCCCCGCCGATTTCGGAAGATCAGGTTGAGTTTGCCGACGGCCACCCGGCCACTGTCGAAGCCATGTCCGAGGACGTTGCCGCCTTCCTGATGTGGGCCGCCGAGCCCAAGATGATGGATCGCAAGAATGCCGGTTTTGTCGGCGTGATCTTCCTGACCGTTCTGTCGGTGCTGCTGTACCTGGTGAACAAGCGTCTGTGGGCGCCGCACAAGGGTAAGCTTCGCAACGAGGACTGATCCTTTTCGGAATACTGACACAAGAACCCCCGCGCCCTAAGGTTGCGGGGGTTTCTTTTTGAGGTCGCCAGAAGGGGCCAGCCCCTCTTGGCCCGCGGCCAATTCACCCCGAGGTATTTTCGAACAGAAGAAGGGGGGATCAGACCGTGAGTTGGCCCGAGGTCTGCCCGGTGATTGTTGCCGTCACGATCTGGCCTTCGGGCTGAGGCGCGTTGAAGGCGACCTCGGTGAATTGTTCGGTCCGACCCATATGGGGGTTTTCCATCAGGATGTGATGGGTTTTGCCGATCTGGTCTGACAGGTGCCGGGTGACCTGCGCATCACCTGCGGCGCGCAGGCGGGCGGCGCGGTCTTTGATGATGTTGCCGTTGACCTGCTGCGGGATGCGGGCCGCCGGGGTGCCGTCGCGTTTGGAGTAGGGGAAGACGTGCAGCCAGGTCAGATCGCAATCAGCGACCAGTTTCAGCGAGTTCTCGAAATGCGCCTCTGACTCGGTCGGGAAACCTGCGATGATGTCTGCGCCAAAGGTCATCTGCGGGCGCAGCTTGCGGGCCTCTTCGGTGAAGCGGATGGCGTCGTCGCGCAGGTGGCGGCGTTTCATGCGTTTCAGGATCAGATCGTCGCCATGTTGCAGCGACAGATGCAGATGCGGCATCAGGCGCGGCTCGGTCGCGATGGCCTGCATCAGGTTCTCGTCCACTTCGATGGAATCGATCGAACTGATCCGCAAGCGGGGCAGGTCTGGCACCAGCTTGAGGATGCGCATCACCAGATCGCCCAGCCTGGGCTGCGCCGGCAGGTCGGCCCCCCACGAGGTGAGGTCTACGCCTGTCAGGACGACCTCATTATAGCCTTTGTCCACCAGCCGCTTGATCTGATCGACAACCACGCCCGCAGGGACACTGCGCGAGTTTCCGCGGCCATAGGGGATAATGCAGAAGGTGCAGCGATGGTCGCATCCGTTCTGGACCTGCACATAAGCGCGGGATCGGGTTCCGAAACCGTCGATCAGGTGGCCAGCGGTTTCAGTGACCGACATGATGTCATCGACCTGCACTGTTTCGGTTTCGCCAATGAAATCGGCCGCCATACCCTTCCAGGTATCGGGCCGCATTTTCTCGGTATTGCCGATGACTGCGTCGACCTCTTCCATTTGGGCAAAGGTCTCAGGCTCGGTCTGTGCCGCGCAACCGGTGACGATCAGGCGGGCGTTTGGGTTTTCCCGGCGCAGCTTGCGAATCTCTTGCCGCGCCTTGCGCACCGCCTCAGCCGTCACGGCACAGGTGTTCACGACCACCGCATCGGTCAACCCCGCCTGTTGCGACAGCTCTTTCATCGCCTCGGTTTCATAGGCGTTCAGGCGACATCCCAGAGTGGTGAATTTTGGGGCGCTCATCCCAGCGACCTTATGAATTCGGGCGTCAGGGTGCCCGAGAATACATGGGCTGTTGGTCCGGTCATCCAGACACCATCGTCGCGCCAGTCGATCCAGATGGTGCCGCCGTCCAGTTCGATCTGCACCTTGCGCCCGGTCAGGCCCCGCCGAGCAGCCGCAACCGCTGTGGCGCAAGAGGACGAGCCAGAGGCCAGAGTGATGCCCACACCGCGTTCCCAGACGCGCATCCGGATATGATCCGGCCCGATCACCTGAGCAACCTGAACATTGGTGCGTTCGGGGTAGAGAGGGTGGTGTTCGTAGCGCGACCCGAACTCGGTCAAGGGAATCGCTTCGGCGTCATCCACGAAAAACGTGCAGTGCGGGTTGCCCATGCCGGTCGCCGTTGGCGCGCCTTCTATGGGCAGTTCCAGAGTGTCCATCTCTTCCGCCAGCGGGACGTCGTGCCACTCCAGCTGAGGTTGCCCCATATTGACCGAGGTCAGGCCGTTCCCGGCCTCTTTGGCCAACAATGTGCCCCGTTCAGTCGTCAGCGTCAGATCGGATTTCCCGCTTTCCTCCATCAGAAACCGGGCGATACAGCGGGTGGCGTTCCCACAGGCGGCCGAGGTCGAGCCGTCCGCGTTGTAAAATACCAGATGTGCGTCGGCTGGGCCGGTTTCGATCACGGCCAACTGGTCGAATCCGACGCCAAACTGACGATGCCCGATTCCCCTGGCCAATTCCGCGCTGATCGGAACGGCATGCGCGCGCGCATCCACAATGACAAAGTCATTGCCCAGCCCGTGCATCTTCATAAAGGGCAAACCGGTATCGCTTATCTGTTGCATGGCGGGCATATAACGTTGCTCTGAACATGAATCCACCCTGTCGCGCAGATTCCTGAAAAAAGGGGTTGACCCCCCCGCGCCACCTGCCTAATTAGGCCGCCTATCGGGTCGCGGGAAACACTGATTAAACCGGCGAAACGAGGCGCAAAATAAGGGCTTGAACCCGGTCGGGTAATTGCCTTACAGAGCGCCACGGATCGTCAAGATCCAACGAAAGAGTGGGCCGTTAGCTCAGTTGGTAGAGCAACTGACTTTTAATCAGTGGGTCGCAGGTTCGAATCCTGCACGGCTCACCACTTTTTCCGCAAGGCAAGCTTGAACAGGCGGGATTTTCCCGCGTCAGCTGCAATCAAGCGGTATGGAACCGCATAGAAATATGCAAAAGACCGTTGGGGTCGGATGTAGGCGCATCCCAACCCTCGAACTACTTCTTTTCGAAGAACAGGATGACCTCTCCGATGCGGATCCCGAAGCGTGAGACATAGGCGCGGTTCAGCAGGCGGTCATCTTCCAGCAGCCACATCCAGTCGTCGAACTTCACGCGCATGGAGCCGTCCTTGATCGGCAGGTCGATCTTGTATTTCCAGTTGAAGGTGTCACCGCGCTCGATCCCTTCAGCGGTGCCAAGCACGCCGGGGGCGGTGCCGGTCCAGGTATCGGCGCCGGTTTTGGTCAG
Source organism: Ruegeria sp. C12 (assembly GCF_056537745.1). Taxonomy (NCBI): domain Bacteria; kingdom Pseudomonadati; phylum Pseudomonadota; class Alphaproteobacteria; order Rhodobacterales; family Roseobacteraceae; genus Ruegeria; species Ruegeria sp. C12. Next base: position 157,807 of record NZ_JBQFSA010000003.1, on the reverse strand, counting down.
GGTCCAGATACGCTGCTCGGTCGCGCCGTCATCATAGACGAAATCTTCGACCAAGGTGAGCGTTTCTCCGTCCCAGGTGCCGTCGATATCAACGGTAAAGCGGCGCGGGACGTTGCCGAGGATGTCCTGAAACTGACCGTAGGCAACGGTTTTGCCTTCGAAAAACTCCTCAAGGTTCAACTCGCGATCCGACAGGAAGGATTTGGGAACCCTCGGTTTGGCCGAGCACGCCGCCAGCACCAACAGACAGGCGATCGCGGCAATGGATATGAGCGCGCGGATACGGATCATTGCAACAGCCTGCCGTCCGCGTCGGCATCATAGCCGTTTGTGCCGGACAGATGCGTGGTCTTGATCTCGGGTGCAGGGCGCATGGTCGCGACCAGCTCGGCCACTTTGATGCCGAATTTGCGCATTTCGGATCGGTTCATGATCGCGCCATTTTCGGTCAGATACATCCAGTCGGTCACATCCAGCGTGTGACCGCCCGCATCTTCGGGCAGGATGATCCTGTAGGTCAGCTTGACGGTTGAGCCCGAGATTTCACCTTTTCCTTCCCCCACAATGTCATCTGCCGTGGCGATGAAAGTGTTGCCGGTGCCCATAGTCAGATACCATTTGCGGGTCATCTGCTTGCCGTTGGAATAGGTGAACCATTCCGCCAATGTGCCTGAGTTGCCGTCCCATTCGCCGACCATGCGCGCCACGAAGCTGTTCGACATCTTGCCATTGGGGCCATAGATCAAGCCTTCGGACAGGATCTCGCCATTGAGGTGTTTCTTCAGCGAGAAATCCGGGCCGGTGCCCGTGTAATCGGCAGGCGATTGGGACCGAAAGCTCAGAAACCGGCCCCGGGCCGCAAGAACAGCGAGGATGGCGAGCAGAAACACGATAAGCGTATTCATTTGGCTGTAACCTCCGTAGGAAGGGTCAGAACCATCCCGAACGCCCCAAGCTTTAGGATGCAGGGCAGCACGGCGTAGGCGAGGTTGAGCGTGTTCAACGCCTCGGCACTGTTGGTTTGACCGGGTGTAAAGCCGCTGCGTTCCAGAAGCGGCAGAGTGAAAAAGGCAGCGAGCGCAAGGCCCAGCTTGCCAGCGAATGACCAGATGCCAAACGCGGCCGAGGCGTTCAGCCCCGCGCGCGTCAGCACGACCGAGAACATGGCGGGCAGCACCACCATATCCGCCCCAAGCGCCGCGCCGGATGCGATGCAGATGATGGCGAAACCGGTGAGGTCTCCGGCGGATAGCGTTGCGGCACCGATGAAGCCCGCGATCGAGAGCGGCATGGCGATGATCAGGGTCTTTTTCGGGCCGATCCGGTTGCTGAGCTTGGCCCAAAGCGGCACGCTTGCGCCCGCGCTGAGGAAGAACAGGATCAGCAGCGGCCCCGCCTTGCCGGCCAGTTGCAGGCGATCTTCGACAAAGAACAGGAACAGCGTTGAGGTGATGGCGACCGGAAGGCTGTTGACCAGTGCCAATGCCAGCAGTCTCAGCGCTCCGGCCTGCCCAAGACCGGCGAAGGACAGGCCCTGACCGGTGATCGGCGTGCGCCGCCAGATCGGTATTGTCAGAACCAGGGTCAACAGCGCCAACAGGCCGAGAAACAGCCCGAAAGCGGGGTAACCTTGCGCTGATGCACCCAAGGCCACGAACAGGGCTGGCGCGCTGGCCGCGATGACCACGCCCGTCAGTTGCCCGCCTTCGCGGTAGGCGGCGAGTGTCATCAGTTCTTTCGCGTCAGCCTTTTTCGCAAGCGTCGCGCTGCGGCCGTATAGAAGGATTGTGCCCAGGCTGTAGGCCGAAAACAGCAGGATCAGAACCGTGATCAGGGCTGTGACGCTTGCGCCTTCGGGCAGGCCAAACAGCAAGGGAAAGCCGATGGCCAATCCCAACGCGGCCAAAGCTGCGAACAAAAGCTGCCCCCCCGGCCAGCGGTCGATGGCCCAGCCGATCAGCGGGTCCTGCACCAGATCGACCAGTCGGATCACCAGCAAGACCGTACCGATCACCCCAAGGCCAATGCCCAGATTCACCGCCGCAAAGCGCGGCAGGTGAATATAAAGCGGAATACCCGCCGCAGCGAGCATCAGCGCATAGAGGCTGACACGGGGGTACAGCATCACCGACCCTTCAAACTCTGCGTAAAGCTGGCCGACCGGGTGTTGTCGCCCAGAAAGATCGACATGAAGGATTTCTTGATGTCGGTACTCGCCAGCGTGCAGGTTTGGGTACCATTGCGCCAGAACCCGACCTTGTTGGGCCCTTCCGAGATCGCCAGATAGTTGTCACCTTTGCTGACGGCCTGAAAACAGGCTTCAAGCTGTGCCTGTGTGGGCTGTGGGTTGCCCTGACGGGCCATCTCTTCCAGCGTCGATTCCACAAGTGCCTTTTGTTTTAGGTTCTTGCGGTAGGTCAGTTGCAGGCCAAAATCCTCGGCCCAGTTAAACGCGGCCCCGCCGGGGGTGTAGAGTTTCGCGTCGTAAAGCGGCAGACCCAGAAACCGAAAGGTCCCGCTGCCGATCTGCTTGGGGTCTTTCAATTCGCGCGACAGCGGATCCGCTGCCAGCCCAACCGGGGCCAGCAGCGTCAAAGACAAAAGCCCGGCGCGCCAGAGGCGCCTATTCAGCCGCAACAGCAGGGATGGCCGGGTCTTGTTCCAAAGTGCCATGGTCAGCTCCGATCGTTTGCGGGGTGCCCTTGATGCGATCCACGACATGCATCGCGCTGGCAATCCCGTCTTCGTGAAACCCGTGCCGGTTATACGCTCCGGCGAACCAGGTCCGGTTCTGTCCCTGCATCTCGCGGATTTGCCCTTGTGCTTTCAGGGCGGCCTTGTCGAACACCGGATGGGCGAACTCGACCTGATCATAGATATTGTCCGCGGGAATTTCTGACGACGCGTTCAGCGTCACGAACAGCGGATCGCTGTCTGGAATGTTCTGCAAACGGTTCATCCAATAGGTGACGCCGACATTCCCGGCTTGCGAGCGATAGGTCCAACTGGACCAGCAAGCACGACGCTTGGGCATCTGGCCGGGGTCGCAATGCAGGATGGCGCTGTTGGGCTGATAGCGGATCGCTTCCAATGCTGCAGCTTCGGCGGCGGTGGCATTGTCGCCCAGAATGGCGCGGGACTGATCGGAATGGGTGGCCAGAATGATTTCATCAAACCGGTCGGTGTGGCCCTGACTTGTAACCGAAACGCCCATGTCGTCACGCTGAACATGATCGACCGGAGCACCCAGACGGATGTCACATCCCCGTTCGCGCAGGGCGGCGTCGATGCGACGCACATACTCGATACTGCCGCCTTTGACCGTGTACCACTGGTGCTGGTTGGCGCGGCCGCTGGCCAGCAAGGCGTGATTGCGGAAGAACTGCACCAGCGAGCGCGCTGGGAACTGATCCACGAATTCAACTGGCGTCGACCAGATCGCGCCGCACATCGGCATCAGATAGTTGTGGCGGAACCAGTGACCCAGACGCATCTGATCCACCAGCTCTCCGATCGTGGTGTCGTCGTCCTTAGCGGCCTCGGGCGCTTCTTTGCTGAAGCGCAGGATGTCGGCGATCATCTTGTAATAAGACGGCCGCGCCAGATTGCGTTTCTGTGCGGTCAGGGTGCGCAGGTTGTTCAGCCCATACTCGATCCGACCGTTGTCGATGGTTGCGCCAAAGCTCATCTCGGATTTGGTGACCGGCACGTTCAATTCGTCGAACAGTTTGGTCAGGTAAGGATAGGTCGCGTAGTTGAACACGATGAACCCGGTATCCACCGGTTGATCACCTTTCTTTCCCGCCATGACCGTGCGGGCATGCCCCCCCAGTCGGGGTTCGGCCTCGTAAACTGTGATGTCGTGGTCTTCTGAAAGGTAGTAAGCTGCGGATAGACCTGAAATGCCTGCACCTACGATTGCGATTTTCTTACGTACGCCCCGTGTTTCGTCGAACATGTGATCCCCTTAGTGCGACATTTTACAAAGGGATACGTAGCAGGGTTCACGCCGGATCAATCAGATTAGATTAATTTGCCACGTGCTCTAGACTGTGACGTCTGGGCTGAGTTTCCTGTGTGGTTGCGTGATCCAGCCCTTTGGCCCAACCGTAGAAGATACAGCACAACAGATATGGCCCGGGGATGAGCAGTTTTCACGGAAAAACCTATTGGATCGTAGGCGCCAGCGAAGGGCTGGGCCGGGCCGTGGCCGAGGGGCTGGCCCGCGACGGTGCGCATCTGATCCTGTCGGCGCGCAATGCCGACCGCCTGGCCGAAATCTGCGCCAAGCTGCCCAATGCGCGGTCGGTGCCCTTCGACGTGACCGATCTGGACGCCGTACGCCGCGCCGTGGCCGAGACCGGAGAGATCGACGGGCTGGTCTACAACGCCGGAGCCTATGAGCCGATGCGCTCGGCCGATTGGGACACCGAGGCGGTTCTGGCCATGACCGACGTGAACTACACTGGCGCGTTGCGGGTACTGGGTGAGACGGTGCCGGGCTTCATGCGCGCAGGTCGGGGGGACATTACTCTGATCGGCTCTTTGTCCGGCTATCGTGGCCTGCCTGCGGCGGTGGGTTATGCGGCCAGCAAGGCGGCGTTGGTGTCGCTGGCCGAGACGATGCGGTTCGATCTGGCGGGCACGGGGGTCACGGTTCGGATCGTCAATCCGGGTTTCATCAAGACCCGCCTGACCGAGAAGAATGACTTCAAGATGCCGATGCTGATGACGCCTGAGGACGCGGCAGAGCGTGTCATCAAAGCGATGTCGCGCCGTCGTTTTCGCACCGATTTTCCTGCACCGTTTTCCTGGGTGGTCCGGTTGGTAGATTACCTGCCGGATTGGCTGGTGTATCGTGGAAAATAGACCCTAACCAAACTGCCCCTGACAGAACCAGCCCGCTGACATGGTGCCGCCATGGCCGTAGAACAGCCACAGCCGTTCCCCCTGTTCCGTCACCACCACCCAGTAATCGCGCACGCCGCTGCGCCAGTTGGGATCGTCCAGCCACCATTCGGGCGCGATCCGTTCCGGGCCGGTGGCCTGTGCCAATTGCCAGTCGCGCCCGCGCCAGCGAAAGCTGCCGGGCACATCCGGGGTTTCCGGGGCCATCACCGGCTCGGGCTGCCACATCTGCAAGGGGCGCGGACGTGCCGGCGCAGGCCAATCGCGAGCCGGTTCCGACCACGCCGCCGCCAGCACCTGCGCCGTCTTCTCGGGGATGTGCGAGGCGGCGGGATGTCGCCGTGTGATCGCCTCAAGCCCGACCCGCGCGCCCAGCTTGCCGATCAGGTCATCCACGGCTGTATTCCCTTCAAGCCGGTTGCGGGCCACCTGTCTGGCTTCGGCATGTCCTGCCATCGTTCGGGCGTGGATAGGTTCGGTCTGGATCGCCTCAAGCCGCAGCATGTCGATGCCATAGCCAGCGTCGATCTTATCGATTTTCATCTCTAACAAGGGGCGAATGCGGTGTTTGTCATAGGTCGGACGGGCCAGACCGACCTCGATGATCTCAGCCGCCTGATCGGCGCGGTGGGCTTCTAACCGCAGGGTCCGGACGCCGCGCCCTTTCTCTTCCAGCTTGGTACAAAGCGTCGGCAGAACGCGATCAACAGCAGCCATCACGTCCTCGATCAACCCGATCGGGTTGGGCAGGGTCATCCGCACCGCAAACTGATGTGGCGGGCGGGCGGGCGAGACGGGCTCGGGCGCGCTGCCCATGGCCTGATCCAGCCGCAGCACCAGCCCGCGTCCGAACCGCCGCGCCAAACTGGCGCGTGGTTGCCCCAGCAGATCGCCGATCCGGCGCAGGCCCAGACGGTTGAGCTGTGCGACCACCTGATCCTCAAGCCGCAGCGCCGCGATGGGCAGCGGGCTGAGCGCGCCGTAGGATTGCCCTGGCGCGGCGATCCGGGCCCCGCCGCCCAGCGCCATCACCTGCGGCGCGGCCCCGCCTCTGGTCCAGTGCCGCCGCTTGCCCGCCCGCGCGCGGGTGGCACGGGCCTCCTGACTGATGGCGTCGCCATTGCGGTCGGATGTGGCCTCTTGCCCTGCATAGCGTGCCAGCGCCCAGGCCGCGCCCAGCGTATCCGCGATCCCCATCTGCACGCTGAGGCCCATATCGGCGCAGTCGGTTTCAAGCACGCTCAGCAATGCCTCTTCCCCGCCGAACAGATGGGCGCAGCCCGACAGATCGACGATCAGCCCGTCCGGCGCTTCCTCGGCCACCCACGGGCTGAACTTGCCCGCCCAGCGGCGCAGCGCGGTCAGAAACGCAGCCTCGGCCGGGGCGTTGCGGTGTCTGGTGATCAGCGAGGCACACATGGCATGGGCATCGCGCACCGGCTGACCCACGCGCAGCCCGGCAGCCTGAGCTTCGGCGTTCAGAGAGGTCACGACCTGCATGTTCGACTGTTCGGCCACGACAGCCAAAGGTCCGCTATGCAGCCCCCGCGCGGCGCGGATCAGCCGTTCAGCCCCCAGACGGGGAAACCACAGTGAAAGTATTCGGCGTTTTGGCATCGGCAGACATCAAAATGTTCTTATTTTGTTCTTACCTGAGAATCAGCGCCCGAGTCCACGCCTACCCGCAGGTCAGACGCTGAATGACGCCCGCACCGTTCACGAAGACATTCAGCCGGTCGATGCGATAATCCTGCGTCGCAATGTCGTTTGGTCCCAGAACCCGCGCCCGTTCGGGCAGATCGGCCTGAATGGAAGACACGGGCTGACCGACCGAGTCAGCAAACGGATCGCCCTGACAAAAGGCCAGATCGACCGGCGCGGCTTCGGGCTCGGTCCGCGCCTCTTCCGGGGCAGGAGGTTCGGCGCAGGCCGCAAGAAGGATCAGGATCGGGATAAATCGGTGCATTGGCGCTCCTCATTCCGGCAATGTCGTTTCTGCAATATCAAGCGTTTAACCTGCCTGTCATCAAAGCACAGTTGAAAACACCCTGCAATTGGCGCAGGGTCGGGGCAAACAAGACAGGGAGACAAGCACAATGCGCACCCGTGCCGCCGTCGCCGTTCAGGCGGGCAAACCTTTGGAAGTGATGGACGTGAACCTGGAAGGCCCCAAAGCGGGCGAGGTTCTGGTTGAAATCAAAGCGACCGGCATTTGTCACACCGACGAATTCACCCTGTCGGGTGCCGACCCCGAGGGCCTGTTTCCCGCCATTCTGGGCCACGAAGGCGCAGGCGTCGTGGTCGAGGTCGGCCCCGGTGTCACCAGCCTGAAGCCCGGCGACCATGTGATCCCGCTCTACACCCCCGAATGTCGTGAGTGTGAATACTGTCTGCACCCCAAGACCAACCTGTGTCAGGCGATCCGCGAAACGCAAGGTAAAGGCCTGATGCCCGACGGCACCTCGCGCTTTTCGACGCTGGATGGTGATCCGATCCTGCACTACATGGGCTGCTCGACCTTTTCGAACCACACGGTCCTGCCCGAGATTGCGCTGGCCAAGGTGCGCGAGGACGCGCCGTTCGACAAGATCTGCTATATCGGCTGCGGCGTGACCACCGGTATCGGAGCCGTCATCAACACCGCCAAGGTCGAGATCGGTAGCCGGGCCATCGTCTTTGGTCTGGGTGGTATCGGCCTGAACGTCATTCAGGGCCTGCGTCTGGCCGGGGCCGATCAGATCGTGGGCGTTGACCTGAACCCTGCCAAGGTGGAAATGGCGACGAAATTCGGCATGACCGATTTTGTGAACCCCAAAGAGGTCGAAGGCGATCTGGTTCCCTATCTGGTCAACCTCACCAAGGGCGGCGCGGACTATACGTTCGACGCCACCGGCAATGTCGGCGTCATGCGCGACGCACTGGAATCGGCCCACAAGGGCTGGGGTGAGTCGATCATCATCGGCGTGGCCCCTGCGGGTGCCGAAATCTCGACCCGTCCGTTCCAGCTGGTCACCGGCCGATCCTGGCGCGGTACCGCCTTTGGCGGTGCGCGGGGCCGGACCGACGTTCCCAAGATCGTCGACTGGTACATGGACGGCAAGATCGAGATCGACCCGATGATCACCCACACTATGGGTCTGGACGACATCAACCACGGCTTCGACCTGATGCATAAAGGTGAGAGCATTCGGTCGGTTGTGGTTTACTGATACAATGAAATGTTCTTGAAGGGCGGGCTTTAGCTCGCCCTTTTTTCGTACCTAATTTTTGATGATAGAATTATTTTGAATTGAGGATTTGAAGTGACAACAGGAAAATCCTACCGATTGGCAGTATTGATAGATGCGGACAATGTGCCCGCGAAACATGCCAAAGAGATATTCGAAGAAATTGCGACATTGGGCGAAGCCGGTCTCAGGCGGATTTACGGAGACTTTTCCAACGGCGCACCCCAAGGATGGGATGCCGCATTGCTGGCTGAATTTGCCATCGTTCCCCATCAGCAGTTCGCCAATACATCTGGGAAGAATTCCAGCGATATTGCCTTGGTAATTGATGCCATGGACATCCTGCATTCTGAGCGCTTCGGCGGGTTTGTACTGGTGTCGTCAGACAGCGACTTCACCCGCATGGCAAGCCGCATTCGCGAACAGGGATTGGATGTATATGGAATCGGCGAGCGAAAAGCACCCAAAGCGTTCGTCAATGCGTGCAATCGTTTCATTTACATAGAGAATATTGAAAAATCCGAACCCATTGCATCACGCGCGAAGAGTGCAGAGACACCAAAGGCGAAGCATGAGTTGAACCATGCTTACCAATTGATCCGAAACGTTGTGCTGAACACGAACGAGGCGGATGGATGGGCCAGTCTCGCTTTTGTCGGTAGTCAATTAGGTAAGATGTATCCGGACTTCGACTCCCGTACTTACGGTCACAAAAGGCTGAGCGATTTGGTTAGAGCCATTGGCCGCTTTGAAGAAGGTAACATAAATGGAGGACTCAAGATCAGGTGCAGTGACACCTAAAGCCTTGATTCAATCCCCCGGCCGCGACGCCCCTGTATCCGAGCGCGGTGAGCGCACCCGCAAAACCGGGGTGTTGGTTGAGGTGGTATTCGACCGGCTCTCGCGCCAGACCACGAATACACCAGACGCGATGATGACGCTTGCCCCGACGGCGACCCAGCCGTCCGGTCGCTCGCCAAAGAAGATCATTCCAAACAGCGTTGCCCAGATGATCTGGCTGTATTGGCTGGGGGCGACAACACCGGCGGGCGCGGCGCGGTAGGCCAGGATGATCAGGTGTTGCGCTATGACCGAGAACACGCCGACCAGCGCCATCATCGCCAGATGCAGCAGCGAGGGCGGCTGGTAGACGGCGGGTTGCAGCAAGCTCATGACCACAATCGCCAGTAGCATGGGGTAGAGGATCAGAACGGCCGAGCGTTCCTCGTTCCCGATTTTGCGCACCAGAACGGATGCAAAGGCGCTGCAAAACGCGGCCGTCAGGGCGGCGAGGTGGCCCAAAGTGATATCCGTTGAACCGGGGCGCAGCACGATCAGAACGCCGATCAGGCCGACGCCAACGGCGGCCCAGCGCTGGGCGCGGACAACTTCCCCCAGAATCGGAATCGACAGGACCGTGACGATCAGCGGGAAGGAAAACAGCAGCGAATAGACCTCGGCCAGCGGCAGGACCGAGAAGGCGTAAAAGGCGCAGGACATTGCCGTGACCATCAGCGCCGAGCGCAGCAGCACCAGCCACGGGTGATGCGGCAGGAAGTTGCCCGTTGTCCGGTCGGTCAGGATTGTGACTGCCATGGGGACAAAGGAAAACAGCGTGGCGAAGAAGATGATCTGCATAACCGAATAGGTCCCGCCCAGCACTTTGATCAGCGCGTCATGGCTGGCAAAGACCGCGAATCCCGCAAACGCGAAACCAAGTCCCCGAAGGGTGGTGTTTTGAGTGCTCATCGATATGGCCTCGGGTGATGTCGGTGTGGTGGCACTGTGCCGTCGCAGCGCAAAAAGGCTGTCTTGCCCCTGAGTAAACCGATTTTACCGGGGCGCATAGCCCCTATTTTACCGCTAACATCGCAAAGCCGCCATGTTCAGGGATCAACGCAGGATCGGCGGGGCGTCCTTGGGTTGGCGTGCCGATTGCACACCAGCCTTCATCCCGACCCCAATACGCCGGGCCAGCGCGACCCATGGGGTTGCGGTTTCCGGGGGCAATGTCTGGGTGGCGACCTCTTCGAAGAGGTCCAGCCAATGGGCGAACATCTCGGGCTTCACGTCGGGCCGCTCGATATGGACGCGTTGGGGATTGCCGTCATAGCAGCGCTCGAACAGGATGGCGTTGCGCCAGAAGGCGGCGATCTTTTCCTCATGGCTGGGCCAGTCGGTGACATGGTTGCCAAAGACCGGACCCAGCACAGCATCCTCGCGCACGCGGGCATAGAAGGCGCGGACCTGAGTGTTGATCTGATCGGGCGTTGCCGGAAAGCGCGGCGGCAGGGCGGGTCTGGTCATGAGGGCACCGGTTTCGACTCTGTTCCGGGCCAATATCCCGTTCTGTCGTCACGCGACAGGCGTGGTTTTGTCGCGCTGATCCGGCGTCAGCAGATGCCGCAGCAGGGCGACCGGATGCGCCCGCAGGCTGAGGCGGGTGGCGACGTAATCTTCGACCACCTGCTCGCCCAACGTCATCTGCGGCAGATAGGCTTCGGGCTCATCCAGCGCCTCGCCCTCCAGATCCTGCGAAAACAGGGGCAAGGGTTTGGCGGTGGCAATCGCCTTGGCCTGCCACAGCGCCTCGCGCCGGGTCAGATCGCAGGCGGCGAAGGCGTCGGCTTCGGCCAGCCGCTCGATCACCGACGGGCCCAACCCCGCCCGGCGCCAGACGTCATCGACCTGATGGTAGCCATTGCCGCGCGCGGCGGTCAGCCAACTGGCGTCTTCCTCGCTGAGGCCCTTGATCTGACGGAACCCCAGACGCAGGGCCAAGCCGCCCTGGCCATCCGGCTCCATCACGTTGTCCCAGAAGCTGGCATTGATACAGACCGGGCGCACCGGCACCCCGTGTTCGCGCGCATCCCGCACGATCTGGGCGGGGGCATAGAAGCCCATCGGCTGCGAATTCAGCAGCGCACAGGCGAAGATGCCGGGGTGGTGGCATTTGATCCAGGCTGAGGCATAGACCAGCAGCGCAAAGCTGGCCGCGTGGCTTTCAGGGAAGCCATAGGACCCGAACCCTTCGATCTGTGAGAAACAGCGTTCCGCAAAATCCTGTTCATACCCGTTGCGCTTCATCCCGCGCAGGAACAGCGCGCGAAACTCGCTGACATTGCCATGCTTCTTGAAGGTTGCCAGAGACCGCCGCAGCCGGTCGGCCTGTTCCGGGGTGAACCCCGCGCCGACAATTGCGATCTGCATCGCTTGTTCCTGAAACAACGGTACGCCCAGCGTTTTACCCAGCACCTCGCCCAGTTCGTCCGAGGGGAAGCTGACCTCTTCCTCGCCATTCCGGCGGCGGATATAGGGGTGGACCATGTCGCCCTGAATGGGTCCGGGGCGGATGATGGCGACCTCGATCACCAGATCATAGAAATTGCGCGGCCGCATGCGGGGCAGGAAATTCATCTGTGCCCGTGATTCCACCTGAAACACGCCAACCGAATCCGCTTTGCACAGCATATCGTATACTTGGGGATCTTCGGGCGGCAGGGTGGCCAGCGTGTAGCTGGTCTGGTGGTGCTGGCCAATCAGGTCGAACGCCTTGCGAATGCAGGTCAGCATACCAAGGCTCAGCACATCGACCTTGAGGATGCCAAGCGAGTCGATATCATCCTTGTCCCAGCAAATGACGGTGCGGTCCTCCATCGTGGCATTTTCGATGGGGACAAGTTCGTCCAAACGCCCCTCGGTGATGATGAACCCGCCGACATGTTGGGACAGGTGACGGGGGAAGCCATCGATCTCATAGACCAAAGACAGGGTCTGTTTCAGGCGGCGATCTTCGGGGTCGAGGCCAATCTCGCGCATCCGGTGCGCCTCGAGCCCGACGGTTGAGAAGAAACCCCATAACTGTGAGGACAGCGCCGAGATCGTGTCTTCGGTCAGACCCATGGCCCGCCCAACCTCGCGAATGGCGCGTTTACCACGGTAATGCACCACCGTGGCGCAGAGGCCCGCGCGGTCCCGGCCATAGCGGTCGTAGATGTGCTGAATCACCTCCTCGCGGCGTTCGTGTTCGAAATCCACGTCGATATCGGGCGGTTCGTCGCGGGCCTCAGAGACAAAGCGTTCGAACACCATCGTGCCCAGTTCGGGGCTGACCTCGGTGATGCCAAGGCAGTAGCAGACCACCGAATTGGCCGCCGAGCCGCGCCCCTGACACAGGATATCGCGGGACCGCGCGAATTTGACGATGTCCCGGACGGTCAGAAAGTAGGGTTCGTATTTCAGCTTGCCGATCAGGGTGAGCTCATGGGCCAGCATCTTCCTGGCCTTCTCGGATGCGCCCGCCGGGTAGCGCCATTTCAGCCCCTCATGGGCCAGACGGTGCAGGCGTTCGGTTGGGGTTTCCTGCGCGCTGCCCTCGCTGGGGTATTCATAGCGCAATTCATCCAGCGAGAAGGTAAGCCGTTCGCTGAGGTCATGGGCGCGGGCGACAGCCCCTTCATGCCCCTTGAAGATGCGCAGCATCTCAGCCTCGGATCGCAGGCGCTGTTCGCCATTGGCCAGTGCGTCCCGGCCCAGATCATCCACCTTGCGGCGCAGGCGGATGGCGGTCAGCACATCGCCCAGTTTGCGGCGGGCTCCGTGATGCATCATCGGCGTGGCGCTGGCGAGGGTGGGGATGCCGAGATGTTTGGATTCAGTCTCTAATAAAGAGAAATAGATGCTGTCTGCGCCATCATACCGGGGGTGCATCAACAGATGCATCCGCCCGGCAAAGCGGCGCGTCAGCTGCTGCGCCTGTGTCCGCCAAGGGCTCGCGCCGCCCGGGGGTCGATCCGCCTGTGGCCAGAGCAGCAGGTGGAGACCGTCGGAAAACTCCAAAAGATCGGACAGGTGCAGGATGCAATCGCCTTTCTCGGCGCGCAGGCGGCCCGCCGACAGGATACGGCACAGGTTGCCCCAGCCCTGCCGGTTCAAGGGCAGGGCGGTGACAGTAGGTGCATCGGTAAAGATCAGTCGCGCGGCTGGGATCAGGCGGGGCACCGCATGGATGGGGTAAGAGGGCGGTTTGGGGATATGGTCCGGGCAGGGCGGGCCGATGGAGGTGTTCTGCGCCTCCCACTCCAGCCGCTCGCGGACCTTGCGGGCGATCTCGCGCCCTTGGGTATGGGCGCGCACGATTCCGGCGACCGAGTTGTCATCGGCAATGGCGATGGCGGGCAGGTTCAGGGTGACGGCACGCTCCATATACTCCTCGGGGTGAGAGGCCCCGGTGAGGAAGGTGAAGTTCGACGTGATCGACAGCTCGGCATACATGACGATTCCACATTATATTCACGTTTTGTTCTTTTTCGAGTCCTTTGCGCAGGAAACGGGTCGATTGAGGCCGATGAGGCGGGCAGGGTCAGGAAAAAGGAGGCCCGATATGTTCAAGATCACCGCATTATCCACCGACGATGTCCGCGCCCTTCAGGCAGGCGGCCCGGATGCCTATGGTGTCCCGCCCGAGCGGGCCGTTTCGACCGGCGCCGGCAATCCCTGCCGCCATTGCCTGCGCAACATTCCGGAAGGCGAAGAGATGCTGATCCTGGCGCATAGACCCTTTTTAGAGACACATCCCTATGCAGAAACCGGCCCGATATTCCTGTGCGCCGCCCCGTGCGAGCGGTACGAGGGAGCGGAACTGCCAGAGATCCTGACCACCTCGCCGGACTATCTGATCAAGGGGTATGGTGCGGACAACCGGATCGTTTATGGCACCGGGGCGATCACGCCTACGGATCAGATTGGCGCAAAGGTCCGGGATATCTTTGCCCGACCAGAGATTGCCTATATCCACGTCCGCTCTGCCCGCAACAACTGCTATCAGGCGCGGATCGACCGGGCCTAGGGTCAGGACCCTAGAGCCTGACCCGGTGCATCCCCCGGCGCGGCTGGTCTTGATCCTCGGCCGGTTCATTGGCGCGCGAAGATGTCAGAGCAAGGAAGACATCCTCGAGGTCGGCCTCTTCGGTCCGGACATCGCGAATGCGAATACCTGCGGCGCGGACGGATTCCAGAACCTGCTCGGCGCTGGTTTGGGCGCTGCGGTAGTTCAACACCAGATTGCCATCGTCGCGCAGGGTGGCTTCGACGCCCTCGGTTGCGGGCAAATCGGTGACAGGACGGTCGGGGACAATCACCATGGTGCGGCTGTCCATGCGGCCCAGCAGGTTTGCGGTGCTGTCCTGCGCGATCTTTTCACCGTGGTTGATGATGGCGATCTGGTCGCACATCTCCTGCGCCTCTTCCAGATAGTGCGTGGTCAGGATGATGGTCATGCCCTGTTCGTTCAGCTTGCGCACATTGGCCCACAGCATCTGGCGCAGCTCGATATCCACGCCCGCCGTGGGTTCGTCCAGCACCAGCACTTTGGGATGATGCACCAGCGCCTTGGCCAACAGCAACCGCCTGCGCATCCCGCCCGACAGGGTGCGGGCATAGGCCTCGGCTTTGTCGCTGAGGCCGACCAGTTCGAGGATCTCATCGCTGCGGCGTTGCGCTTTGGGCACGCCATACAGCCCGGCCTGAACCTCTAGCGCGCCGCGTGGGGTGAAGAACGGGTCGAGGTTCAGTTCCTGCGGCATCACGCCGATGGCGGCGCGGGATTGGCGCGGGTTCTGATCCTGATCGAAGCCCCAGATCGACACATTGCCCGAGGATTTCACCACCAGCCCCGCCAGAATATTGATCAGCGTCGATTTCCCGGCCCCGTTTGGCCCCAGAAGCCCAAAGACCGACCCGCGCGGGATGGTCAGATCAATACCTTTCAGCGCCTGTTTCTCGGGCTGGCCCTTGCCGCCGCGATAGGTCTTGCGCAGCCCTTCGATCCTGATTGCCGCATCGGCCATGTGGCTCTTGCCCCCGGTTTGCTCATCGCTCATAAACGCACCTAGTACATGCCCGCGAGGCCGACAACCGCAGAAGGATCGCCAGCCGTGACCATCGAAGCCCCGGAAACCAGGATCGTCGAAACCACCCGTGTCGCCTGTGACGGGGGTGAGGGCGCATTGGGTCATCCGCGCGTCTGGTTGCAGATCCCCGAGGATACCGGCTGGGTCGAATGCCCCTATTGCGACTGCAAATATGTTCTGAGGGGCACAGAGCAAGGCTGATCGTCCGCTGCTTCGGTCGCTGCCGAAATCTTGCCGCGTTTCTCATGGTAACTCTTTGGTGGGACCAACGCGGGTGAGTGCGATGACCGACATGACTGCTAAACAGAACGCCAGCCCGGTTTTTGGCTGGATCGGGTTTTGCCTGGCGGCGATGGCGTTGTTTGCCGCGCTGTTTGTGTTCTGGGCCGGGCCGTTTGCGCCGCAGCAATCAACCGGCGTGTCGCTGGGGGAACTGGCCGCCGAGATTGGAAAATCGACCCTCCGCGCTGCCGCTGGGCTGGAACAGCCTGAACCGGTCGCCCAAACCCGCGATCTGGACGATTTCCTGCAAATCGGCGTGGCCATGCTGGGCGGGCTGGCGATTGTTGTCTCGGTAATTGGCATTCTGCGCCACGAACGGATGCGCCCTGCTATCGCGGGTGTCTGCGTTGGCATCGGTGCGATCCTGTTCCAGTTCTTCGCCTTTGCCTTTTTCGCCTTCCTTGGCGTGCTGGTGATCATGGCGCTTCTGAACAGCTTCTCGGACGTTTTCAGCGGCCTCTTTGGTGGTTAACCCACGTTCCTGACTGGTCAGTCGCCTGCCCCTGTGGCAGAACCATCCCTGACCGACAGGGAGAGCGCGCATGAGCAATTTCGGAAAAGGGTGTCACCTGCATCTGATCGACGGATCGGCCTTTATTTTCAGGGCCTATCACGCGCTGCCTCCGCTGACGCGCAAATCCGATGGGCTGCCGATCGGGGCGGTTTCGGGGTTCTGCAACATGCTGCAGAAATATGTCGAAGGGAACGCCGGGCCAGATGCGCCGACCCATGTGGCGGTGATTTTCGACAAGGGCTCGCACACGTTCCGCAATGATCTGTACGATCTCTACAAAGCCAACCGCGAGGCGATGCCCGAGGATCTGCGCCCGCAGATGCCCCTGACCCGCGAGGCGACGAAAGCGTTCAACATCGCCTGCAAGGAGCTTGAGGGCTATGAGGCCGACGACATCATCGCCACGCTGGCCGTTCAGGCGCGTGAGGCCGGGGGTCGTGTGACCATCGTCAGTTCCGACAAGGATCTGATGCAACTGGTCGGCGACGGCGTGGAAATGCTGGATGCGATGAAGAACAAGCGCATCGACCGGGACGGGGTGCTCGAGAAATTCGGCGTCGGGCCGGAACGGGTGGTCGATGTGCAGGCGCTGGCCGGGGATTCGGTGGATAACGTGCCGGGCGCGCCGGGGATCGGGATCAAGACGGCGGCGTTGTTGATCAATGAATATGGTGATCTGGAAACCCTGCTGGACCGCGCCGAAGAGATCAAGCAGCCCAAGCGCCGCCAGACCCTGATCGAAAAGCGCGACCAGATCGAATTGTCGAAGAAGCTGGTGCAACTGGATGAGCAGACGCCTCTGGATTTCACCTTGGACGATCTTGAGGTGAAAGACCCCGAGCCGGAGAAGTTGCTGGCGTTTCTGGCCGAGATGGAGTTCCGCACCCTCACCAAGCGCATCGCGGATAAGTTGGGGGCTGAGGCTCCGGTGATTGCCGACGCGCCTGCGCCGGTCGAAGAAGTTGAAGCCGAGGTTATCCCGTTTGATGCCTCGAAATACGAATGCGTGCGCGATGCCGGGGCGCTGCAAAAATGGATCGATCAGGCCTATGAGCGCGGCTGGGTTGCGGTGGACACCGAGACCACCGGGTTGAATGAGATGATCGCCGATCTGGTCGGCATTTCGCTGTGCATTGAGCCGGGCGAGGCTTGTTACATCCCGTTGATCCACCGGCAAAGCGCGACCGATGATCTGTTTGGCTCGGACGCGCTGGCCGAGGGACAGATGCCGCTGGATGAGGCTCTAACCCTGCTGAAACCGGTATTCGAAGACCCGTCGATCTTGAAAATCGGGCAGAATATGAAGTATGATACCAAGATTTTCGCGCGCTACGGCATCGACGTGGCCCCCATCGATGACACGATGCTGATGTCTTACGCGATGCATGGCGGTGAGCATGGGCATGGCATGGACACGCTGTCCGAACGGTATCTGAGCCACACGCCGATCCCGATCAAACCGCTGCTGGGTTCGGGCAAATCGGCGATTACCTTCGACAAGGTGCCGATTGAAGAGGCTACGGCCTATGCCGCCGAGGATGCCGATATCACCCTGCGGCTGTGGAAGCTGTTCAAGCCGCAACTGCATCAGGTGCAGGTGACGACGGTGTATGAAACCCTCGAGCGCCCGCTGGTGCCGGTGCTGGCCGAGATGGAGATGCATGGCATCAAGGTTGACCGCGATGTTCTCAGCCGCATGTCCAACGCATTTGCCCAGAAAATGGCCGGGTTAGAGGCTGAAATCCACGAATTGGCCGGTGAGAATTTCAACGTCGGCTCACCCGCGCAGCTGGGTGAGATCCTGTTCGACAAAATGGGGCTGGAAGGCGGCAAGAAGGGGAAAACCGGGAAATACTCGACCGGGGCGGATGTGCTTGAGGATCTGGCGACCGAGCATGAATTGCCGCGCCGGGTGCTGGACTGGCGGCAACTGTCCAAGCTGAAATCGACCTACACGGATGCTTTGCAGACCCATATCAACCCCGATACCGGGCGGGTGCATACGTCTTATTCGATCACCGGGGCCAGCACGGGGCGTCTGGCCTCGACCGATCCGAACCTGCAGAATATCCCCGTGCGCACTGAAGAGGGGCGGCGCATTCGCGAGGCGTTTATTGCCGAGCCGGGCAATGTGCTGGTCAGCCTCGACTACAGCCAGATCGAACTACGGATATTGGCGCATATCGCCGGGATTGATGCGCTGAAACAGGCATTCTCGGATGGGTTGGACATTCACGCCATGACCGCGTCTGAGATGTTTGACGTGCCGCTGGACGAGATGACGCCGGATATCCGCCGTCAGGCCAAGGCGATCAACTTTGGTGTGATCTATGGTATCTCGGGCTTTGGTCTGGCGCGCAACCTGCGCATCCCCCGGGCCGAGGCGCAGGGGTTCATTGACCGGTATTTCGAGCGCTTCCCGGGCATTCGCCAGTACATGGACGATACGGTCGCCTTTGCCAAGGAACATGGCTACGTGCAGACCCTGTTCGGGCGGAAAATCCATACGCCCGAGATCAATGCCAAGGGGCCACATGCCGGGTTTTCGCGCCGGGCGGCGATCAACGCGCCGATTCAGGGGACGGCGGCGGATGTGATCCGGCGCGCGATGGTGCGGATGCCGGATGCGATCAACGGGCTGCCTGCCAGGATGCTGTTGCAGGTGCATGACGAATTGCTGTTTGAAGTGGCCGAAGATGCGGTGGATCAGGTGATCGGTGTGGCGCGCGACGTGATGGAGGGTGCATCGGACCCGGCCGTCAAGCTGGATGTGAAGCTGGAGGTGGATGCCGGGCAGGGGGCCAACTGGGCCGAAGCGCATTAAGGAAAGCGCTGCTCATCAGGCCCGGCGGGCCCTCTTCGCAGCGGGTCAGGCTTTGGGCCTGACCAGTCGGTCCACCAGCCGTTTCACTGCAGGCCCAAGAACCACAATGACCGCGAAGGCGATGGGCCAGCAGAACATCCACGAGGCCATCCAGTCCGAGACGGTGGTGGGCCCCAGCCCCACGGCCTTGACCGTCGCAATACCGGTTACGATGCAGGACATCAGCCCTGACATGATCAGGCAAAACACGACATGCGATAAGCGGGCGGCGGTCATGGGCATCATCCGTTCATTGGCCTTGGCAACATGTGGGGTATTTTGGCCGCAAATGCCAGTGGTTGCTGTCAGACTACCGCATCCAGCCCAGCGACTCCTCGGTCCGGCGCGTTGAAGGCGTGTATTCCGCGCTGACCCACCCAGCATAGCCGCTATTGTCCATCGCACTGAAAAGCCTGTCGAAATCCGTGTGTCCGCTGCCGGGTTCCGACCGACCCGGCGCGGCCCCGATCTGAGCGTGCACCACGCGGTCATGGTATTGATCCCAGACGGCCAACGCGTCGCCATGGATCATATCGGCGTGAAAGCTGTCATATTGCAGACCGATATTGCGGCGATCCACCTGGTCCAGAACCTCGGCCGCCAGCGCGTAGTCGTTCAGGAAGTAGCCCGGTTGGGACACCGGGTTCAGCGGCTCGATGGTGAACTGCTGGGTGGGCGCGATCTCGGCCGCCCATTGCAGGTTTTGCACGAAGCTGGCCATCGCCTGTGGCCCGGACGCATAGCCGGACATGATATGGATGATCTTCGGGCGCAGCGCGTCGGCGTAGCGCAGAACCCGGCGGATATCGGATTGAAACCGCGCCTCGCCGCCGGGCAGTGCTGCGTAACCGGGCTGCCCGCCGGTGTAGTTGGGCGGTGGGGCGTTGATCAGAACCAGTTCCAGCCCATTGGCCAGCAGGGCGCGGCGGGTCTCTTTCGCGGCCAGATCATAGGGGAACAGAATCTCGACCGCCATGAACCCGGCCTCGGCTGCGGCGGCAAAGCGATCCAGGTAGGGCAGCTCGGCAAAGAGCAGCGAGAGATTGGCGGCAAATCTGGGCATGAGCGGTTCAGGTGTTTGGTTCCCGGACCTTAGCGGGCGGGCGGTTTTCAGGAAAGTGACTGAAAACGACAGATTGTCGAAAATCGACCAGATCGAGGATCGGGTCTGAGGGACCATCCGCCTTAATGTGGCGAATCATTTCCGACGCCGCTTTGACAAAAAAGGCCCGATCTTTATGGCTTACAGCCCTGACCCCGCGCGCGGGACCGCATTATCTTTGCCCGCTGACCGCAATGCTGCGCTGTCCGGCAACGGGTTGGCGGTCGCGTCGATGCTGACATGGGCAGCGGGGTTTCCAGCGGCAGAGGTCCTGTTGCACAGCTGGCCTCCGATTGCGCTGTTTGCGGCGCGGATGGCGTTGGCTTTGGCCGTTATGGTTCCGATCTGGATCTGGCTTGACGGTCCGGCGCGGGTGCTGAACGCCCGCTGGGGCCGGGCGCTGTATGTCGGAGCGGTGGGGTTCGGCGGCGGCATGTTCCTGATCCTGCTGGCGCAAAAGCTGACCGATCCGGTGACGGTGGCGATCATCGCATCTTGCGCGCCTTTGGCCGCCACTTTGCTTGAAATGGCAACCGGCACGCGACGCCTGCGATGGAACTTTGCCCTCGGCGTCCTGGTCTCGATCATCGGAGGGATCATCGCCACCAGTGCGCTGGCACCGGCACAACTGGGTCTGGGGGCGGCCTGCGCGGTTGTATCCACGTTTCTGTTCTGCTGGGGCAGCATGGCCACAGCGCGCGACTTCCCTGAACTCAGTCAGATGGGCCGATCGACGATCACCTTCGTCGGCGCGTTGATGATGGCGGCAGTGCTGCTGTTGGGGGCGTATCTGCTTGGGTTTGATCTGCGCCCCTCACGGCCCGTTGATTTTGCCCAAGGCGGGATGCTGGTGCTTTACGCGCTGGTCTCAATGGGCATCAGCCAGGTGTTCTTCATTGCCGCTGTTGGCAAAATGGGCGTCGCGCTGACCTCGTTCCACATCAATGTCGCGCCCTTCTACGTCATGATCATCATGCTGGTGCTGGGCGAGGCATGGGACTGGACACGCGCGCTGGGCGCGGGGATCGTTGCTTTGGCGGTGGTGGTCGCGCAGGACCGCAGGTTCCCGCGCCCGGCCTAAACGTCGGTCAGTGCCTCTGCCGCAATCAACGGGAAAAACTGCCCGCCGGACCAGACACCGAACCACCCCTCGTGCTCGGTCCCGATATCGACCAGCCGGTAAAAACTTTTGCGGTCGATGCGCGCCTCAAGGTTGGCGCGGATCAATATATAGGGTGCGGGTTCCTCTGTTTCGGGATCGGTGACAATGCGGATGGGGTGGTCCGGCCCGGCCACTGCCGTATCGCCCACATGGGTTGTGAATGTCAGCTCTTGCGCCGCGCCGTCGCCTGTTTGGTCAAAGTCCACGGCGACAAACGGCGCGTCCTCGACAGTGATTCCCACCTTTTCGACCGGGGTGACGAGGTAGTATCTGTCGCCATCTTTCTTAAGAATTGAGGAAAATAGCTTTACCAACTCGAACCGGTTGATCGGCGACCCTAAGTAACTCCAGGTACCATCCCGTGCGATCCGGATGTCCAGATCGCCGCAAAACGGAGGATTCCACAGGTGAACGGGCGGTAAACCCTTGGTTTTGGCCGCTTTGACTGATGCAGCCAGACCATCCGGCGAAGGTTTCACAGGTTTTTGTCCGCTCATTGCTTTTGCCATTTCCTCTTAGCGCGATACACTTCATTTATAATAGTCCACGGAAGGGAAAGTCATGACCGAACCTGCCGACCTCGTGTCCGAGATCGAAGCGCTGGAAACAAAACTGCAAGAGGCCAAGTCCTCGATCACTCGCCGCTTCATCGGGCAGGAACGGGTCGTGGAGCTGACCCTGACCGCGCTTCTGTGCGGTGGGCATGCGCTGTTGATCGGTTTGCCCGGTCTGGGCAAGACACGTTTGGTCGAGACGCTGTCGACCGTGATGGGCCTGCATGGCAACCGTATCCAGTTCACGCCCGACCTGATGCCCGCCGATATTCTGGGTTCCGAGGTTCTGGACACCGCCGATGACGGCACCCGTCATTTCCGCTTTATCTCGGGTCCGATCTTTTGCCAGTTGCTGATGGCGGATGAGATCAACCGCGCCAGCCCACGCACCCAGTCGGCGCTGCTGCAGGCGATGCAGGAACGCACGGTGACCGTGGCGGGCGAGGATCGCTCGTTAGGTGTGCCCTTCCACGTTTTGGCCACGCAGAACCCGATTGAGCAAGAGGGCACCTATCCGCTGCCCGAGGCGCAACTGGACCGGTTCCTTGTTCAGATCGACGTCGAATACCCGGATCGCCAGACCGAGCGGGATATTCTGTTGGCGACAACAGGCGTCGAAGAGGACGCGGCGCATCAGATTTTCACCAAGGAAGAGTTGCTGGCCGCGCAGGTCCTGCTGCGTCGGATGCCGGTTGGGGACTCGGTCGTCGAATTGATCCTCGATCTGGTCCGCGCCTTCCGCCCTGATGAGCCCGGAGCCTCGGAACGTGTCGCCGAAACCGTCGCCTGGGGCCCCGGCCCGCGTGCGGCGCAGGCATTGATGATGACCGTGCGAGCGCGCGCGATGCTGCAAGGGCGGCTGGCCCCGAATGCCGAGGATGTGCTGGATATGGCCCGCCCGGTCCTGAGCCACCGTATGGCGCTGAACTTTGCGGCGCGGGCACGCGGCGACAGCTTGTCTGAACTGATCGAATCCACCGCCGCCGGTCTGATCCGGACCGAGGCCGCGGCGTGAATGCCGCGCTGACCCTTCGCGAAAGATCCGAGGCCGAGGCGTCCCGGCTGCCGCCCCTGTTGGCGCGTGCCGAACATCTGGCCGGGACCGTCCTGCTGGGTGACCACGGGCGGCGACGCTCGGGGTTGGGCGATGATTTCTGGCAGTACCGCCCGGCACAGATCGGTGACAGTCGGCGGATGATCGATCACAGGCGATCAGCGCGCGGTGATCAGCAATTTGTGCGCGAACGCGAATGGCAGATTGCGCAATCGGTGATGCTGTGGGTCGATCAGGGTGCCTCGATGCGCTTTGCGTCGAACAAAGAGTTGCCGACCAAGGCCGACCGGGCGCGTTTGCTGGGATTGGCAACCTCGATCCTATTGGTGCGCGGGGGCGAGCGTGTGGGCCTGACCGGGACCACCCTGCCGCCCCGGCGCGGCAATGCGCAGATCATCCGGCTGGCGCAGGCGTGGTCCGAGGATGCCGAACCTGACTATGCCCCGCCCGAACACCGGGCGATGATCCCGCATGCGCGGGCTGTTTTCATCTCCGATTTCCTCGGCCCGATGGATGAGGTCGAACTGGCCTTGACCAAGGCCGCCGACCGGGGCGTGCGGGGTGTGATCCTGCAGGTGTTGGACCCAAGCGAAGAGAGCTTCCCCTATCGCGGCCGCACCATCTTTGAAAGTGTCGGCGGCACGACCCGGCACGAGACGCTGAAGGCCGGAGACCTGCGTGATCGATATCTGGACCGGTTGGCACAGCGTAAGGACGCGCTGACCCAACTGTGCCGCGCAACTGGCTGGCAACTGGGCCTGCACCACACCGGAGACAGCGCACAAGCGGCTCTGTTATGGCTCTACCGGGCGCTGGACGGGGGCATGCGATGACGGTTCTGGCGGGCATCGGCTTTACCGCCCCATGGGTGCTGTTGGGTCTGCTGACCCTGCCAATCCTGTGGCTGATCCTGCGCGCCGTGCCGCCCGCGCCGATCCGGCGCTTGTTCCCGGCGGTAACTTTGCTGCTGGGGTTGAAGGATGACGAAAGCGTCTCGGATCGCACCCCGTGGTGGCTGCTCATGCTGCGCATGCTGGCGGCGGCGGCGATCATCATTGGGCTGGCGGGGCCGGTCCTGAACCCTTCACGCGATCAGACGGGCACCGGGCCGTTGCTGCTGGTGCTGGATGCAAGCTGGGCCGGGGCGACGCGCTGGTCGGCGACGCTGGACCAGATCGATGCGCAACTGACCGAGGCCGGGCGTGCAGGGCGTCCTGTCTCGATCCTGCGCCTGACCGAGCCGGAAACGCCGGTGTTTCAGGCGGCTGAGGCATGGCGGAACCGTTTGCCGGGGCTGGCACCGAACCCGTGGCAACCGACCGCAACGCAGATCGCACAGGTCTTTGCGGCGCTAGAGCAGGTCGAAGGCGGTTTTGACACCCATTGGTTCAGCGACCGGCTGAGCTATGAGGGTCACGCCGATTTAGTGTCTGATCTGCAATCCCGTGGCGAGGTCACGGTGTATCAGCCCAATTTTGGCGCAGTTGCTTTGTTGCCCGCGGCCTATCAGGACGGGGTGATCCAACTGACCGCGCTGCGGGCCGAACCCGGATCGGAACAGCGCGTCACCGTTCTGGCACAGGGTCGCGACCCGGCGGGGACAGCGCGCGTTCTGCAATCCGCAGAAATGACCTTTGAGAATGGCGCAACCGACGCGCGGATCGAACTGGCTTTGCCTTCTGAACTACGCGCCCGGATCACCCGGTTCGAGCTTCAGGGCCAGCGTTCCGCCGGGGCCGTCACCCTGACCGATGACAGCCTGCGTCGGCGCGAGGTCGCGCTGATTGCCGGATCGATCAACCGCGAAGGGTTGGAGTTGCTATCACCCTTGCACTACCTGACTCAGGTGCTGGTCCCCACAGCGGATTTTGTCGAAGGCGGGTTGCTTGAGGTTTTGCCTGCGAATCCGGATGTCATCGTTCTGTCGGATGTCGCCCAGATGTCGGCCATGGAAGAGGCTGATCTTACCGCATGGGTCGAACAGGGCGGGCTGCTGCTGCGCTTTGCCGGGCCACGTATGGCCGCCAGCGATCTGGGCCGCGATGAGGAAGATACGCTGTTGCCGGTAAGGCTGCGCAGCGGCGGTCGCACCGTCGGCGGCGCGATGAGTTGGGGTGAGGCCAAGACGCTGGCCCCGTTCCCCGAAGACTCGCCCTTCTACGGGTTGCAGATTCCGGGTGATGTTGTGGTTTCAACGCAGGTCATGGCGCAACCAGACCCTAATCTGGCGGATCGGGTGATTGCGTCGCTGTCGGACGGAACACCACTGGTTACGCGCAAGGCGCTGGGTTTGGGGCAGGTCGTGCTGTTCCACGTGACGGCGGATGCGGAATGGTCCAGCCTGCCGTTGTCGGGCCTGTTCGTGGAAATGCTGGACCGTCTGGCTGTCGCCTCGGCGGCCAAATCCCGGCAAGTGGAACAGTTGCAAGGCACCACGTGGGAGCCGGTTCAGATCATGGACGGCTTTGGCGTGCTGTCCGACGCGGGCACATTGGCCGGTGTGGACGGGGTGGAACTTGTCTCGGGTCAGATCGGCCCCGACATTCGCCCGGGCCTATATGAAAGCGGCAAGCAGAAGCTGGCGCGCAACGTTCTGTCCGAGGAGTCGGTGCTGAGCCCGGTGGTCTGGCCCTCGGACGTGCCGATCCGGGGGCAGGAGGTCACGACCGAGACGCCGTTGGGCGGCCTGCTGCTCAGCCTTGCGCTGATCCTGTTGACCATCGACGTGATCGCCTCACTCGCGCTGTCGGGTCGGTTGGGTCTGGCCAAGGCGACCGCAGCGGCCCTTGCGGCCATGCTGCTGGTGCCCGAGGCACAGGCGCAAACGCCGGATGAGACAGATTTCGCCCTGGCCGCCACCCATGAATTGGTTCTGGCCCACGTCCTGACCGGGGATCCTCAGGTGGACGATATCGCGCAGGCGGGCCTGCGCGGGCTGGCGCAAACGCTGTTCTACCGCACATCCGTGGAACCGGCGGAACCCATCGGCGTGGATCTGGAACGCGATGAGCTTGCCTTTTTCCCGCTGCTCTATTGGCCGATCACGCCTGATCAGTCGCAGCCCTCAGCCGAGGCTTATGCCAAGCTGAACGCCTATCTGCGCTCGGGCGGGATGATCCTGTTCGACACGCGGGACGCCGATATCGCAGGGTTCGGGGCCTCAAGCCCCAATGGGCGCAAGCTGCAACAACTGGCCGGGCCGCTGAATATTCCCGCGTTAGAGCCGATTCCCCGAGACCATGTCCTGACGCGGACCTTCTATCTGCTGCAGGACTTCCCGGGCCGTTATTCAGGCACCGAGGTCTGGGTCGAAGCCGCGCCGTTGGATGCGGAACAGATCGAGGGGATGCCCTTCCGTAACCTCAACGACAATGTGACGCCGGTGGTGATCGGCGGCAATGACTGGGCCGGGGCCTGGGCGGTGGACCGCAACGGGCAGGCCCTGCTGCCGGTGGGTCGCGGCTATGCGGGTGAGCGTCAGCGCGAACTGGCCAGCCGCTTTGGCGTCAATCTGGTGATGCATGTGCTGACCGGGAATTACAAATCCGATCAGGTGCATGTGCCTGCTCTGCTGGACAGGTTGGGACAATGACCGGAACCGTCATATTCGATCCGCTGATCCCATGGCCCGTTCTGGCCATTGTCGCCGCGCTTGCGGTTGGCGGGGTGATTCTGGCCGTCTGGCGCGGCCTGTCCGGCTGGGCGCTGCGGGGCCTGGCGGCTTTGGTGTTGATCGCCGCGCTGGCCGGTCCTGTGTATCAGATCGAAGACCGCGCGCCGCTGACCGACATTGTTCTGATGATCAAGGATGAAAGCGCCAGTCAGACGCTTTCCGACCGCGCGGATCAAACTGCCGAGGCCGCCGAGGCGCTGGCCGCCGAGATCGAATCCCGCGACAACACCGAGCTGCGCCGCATTCGCGTTGGCGACGGGGACGGTGATGAGGGTACGCAGGTGATGGCCGCCGTCAACGCCGCTTTGGCCGAGGAACCGCGCGCACGGATTGCGGGCGTTCTGGTCGTCTCGGACGGGATCGTGCACGATGTCGATCAGGCCCCGGACCTGCCTGCGCCCCTGCATCTGCTGCAAACCGGGCGCGAAAACGACTGGGACCGCAGGCTGATCGTCCGCAACGCACCCGCCTTTGCCATTATCGGTGAGCCTGTGACCCTGACCCTGCGTGTCGAGGACAGCGGTGCCGCGCCGGGCGGCGCGCCCAACGCGCCGCTTCAGATCTCGGTCGACGGTGGAGAGGCGGAAGAGTTCCGCATTCCGATCGGTGTGGATGTGGAACTGCCGATCACGCTGCCCCATGGCGGGCGCAACGTGATCCAGTTCTCGGTCCCGCAGGCCGAAGGCGAATTGACCGACCGCAACAACACTGCGCTGATCCAGATGAACGGCGTGCGCGACCGGCTGCGCGTTCTGCTGGTTTCGGGCGAGCCGCATCCCGGTGGCCGTACATGGCGGAACCTTTTGAAATCAGACAGTTCCGTTGATCTGGTGCATTTCACCATTCTGCGCCCGCCGGAAAAGCAGGATGGCGTCCCGGTCGATGAACTGTCACTGATCGCCTTCCCGACGCGCGAGCTGTTTCTGGAAAAGATCAACGATTTCGATCTGATTATCTTTGACCGCTACAAACGTCGCGGCATCCTGCCCGCGATCTATCTGGATAACGTGACCGATTACATCAACGGCGGCGGTGCTGTGCTGATCGCGGCGGGTCCCGATTTCGCCAGTGCAGACAGTATCTTCCGCTCACCGCTTGCGCCCATCCTGCCCGCGCAACCCACGGCGCGGGTGATCGAGGAACGCTATGTGCCCATGGTCAGCGATCTGGGGCATCGGCATCCGGTGACCACCAATCTGGGCGATTCCGAGGATTGGGGCGCATGGCTGCGTCAGATCGATGTGAACCAGCGCTCGGGTCAGGTTCTGATGACCGGTCTGGACGAACGCCCGCTGCTGGTACTGGACCGCGTGGGCGAGGGGCGCGTGGCGATGCTGGCCTCGGACCATGCCTGGCTGTGGAGCAGGGGTTACGAGGGTGGCGGGCCGCAGCTAGAACTGCTGCGCCGGTTGGCCCATTGGATGATGAAAGAGCCCGAGCTTGAGGAAGAGGCGCTATGGGCCGAGGCCAATGGTCAATCCATGCGCATCATCCGTCAGACGCTTGAGGATGAGGTCGGGCCGGTCACAATCACCCGCCCCAATGGCGAGACGCTTGAGATCACGCTGGACGAGGTCACTCCGGGCCGGTTCGAAGCGCAGTATTTCGGGCCTGAGATCGGCCTCTACCGCTTGCAGGAAGGCGAGTTGATGGCGGTGATCGGCCTTGGCCCCGCTGCACCCAAGGAATTTGAACGCACCATCGCCACCGGCGATGTGCTTGATCCTGTAATCGCGCAGATGCGTGGCGGGGTGATCCGGCTGGAAGATGGCTTGCCCTCGATCCGCAATGTCCGGGCCGGGCGTCCTGCGGCGGGACGCGGCTGGATCGGTTTGACCCCGCGCGAGGCTTATGAGACTCGCGATGTCACGCAGGCCGGGTTGCTGCCGCCTTGGCTGGTTCTGTTGCTGGCGGGTGGGTTCCTGCTGGGTGGTTGGCTGCGCGAAGGCCGTCGTTAGTCTTCGCTGAAAATAACGCTGACCGATGGGTTCCCCGGCAGACCCTCATAGCTGACGGACGCGCCGCCTTTGCCTTTGGCCGGCGGAAACAGCGGACCAAAAGAACCGACTGAAACCATGTCGCCGGGCTTAAAGGTGATGCCTTTGGAGGTCAGCCAAATCACGGCATTGGCCGGATGCCCCAGAACTGCCCGCCCCGGCGCTTGCGCCAGTATTTCGCCATCTGCTGCGCTGAGCGTGACCGTCATGTCACCCAGCGCCGTTGTCATGGCCAATGGGTCCGTTACGGCGATTTCCGAGCCTAACACGCCCAGTTTCGGCCCCACACCGATGGCCGTAAGGGTCACAGGCGTGATGGGTTGCCCCTCGGCCAGTGTCAGATCGGGCAGTTCGATGAACGGGCGAATGGCCGAGACGTTGCGGATGACCTCCTCGGGCGTTGTGGCCTGATTGATCGCGGGGTCGCCGACGACAAGGATCAGGTCGGCCTCGAATACGGGTCGGGCCCCCCAATTCGCCGGAACCGTGGCCCCATCGTCCCGCATCATGTCGCGATACAGAAGACCCTGAACCGGTTCGGACGCCCCGAACCGTTCCTGCGCCGGTGCGCTGGTCAGGCCCGCTTTGTAGCCGATGACCGGGCCCAGATGCGGTTCCATGACCTCGGCCAGCTTGGCCTGGGTACACAGCGCATCCTCCATCGTTCCATCCGGCGACAGGGCGGCGGTTGCAGTATTGGAGAGATAGTCGCGCACAAAGGTCTCGATCTGCGCGTCAGAGGCGCAGTCCGCAACTGCCTGAGAGGCCGTCATCGCGAGCGCCAGGGTTATCCACGTCCGCATATCGATCTCCTTTCAGTCGATCCTGACCGAAACCCGGTCAGACGCGCCATGGGCGTCAACCACCACCAGCGCGGAAAACCCCGGCCCCGGGTTGGGTATTTCGAACTCACGGTGCCGCTGTCCGGTCAAAACCGGAACCCCGTCGGCCAGCAGGGAAAACGGCCCGACCCCGCCGCGCAGCTTGACCGTCAAAGGGGCTCCGTCGGTCTCTAACACGGCATTGTTTGGCGGGAAGATCACGTCAGGGGCGCTTGGGTCATCTTCAAACGCAGCCCCGCGCGGCTGAAACCGTTGCAGGGGTTGCGGCAATTCGGCGGCTCCGACAATCAGGGTGGATGGGGGAGGCGGGCGCAGCGGAACGGGGATGGGTTTCAGATGCCCAAACGCCTCGAACAGCAGGGGCGCAGCCAGTTCGCCGCCAAACGCGCCGGGCACCGGCGTTCCGTCGGCACGGCCCAGCCAGACACCGATCACATGCTGGCCGTCAAAGCCAATGGCCCAGGCATCCCGATGCCCGTAGGATGTGCCGGTCTTGTAGGCCAACCCCTGCGCGGCGGCCCCCGGTGGCGGGGCGAGTCCAGCCAGTACGTCGCTCACCTGCCACGCGGCGACGTCCGACAGGGCGCGGGCGGTTTCGGTCCGCTCGGCCAGTGCGTCATGATGCAGAACCGGCCCTTGCCCGCCTGCCGCAAGCGTGGCGTAGAGTTGCACCAGATCGTGCAGGCTAAGCCCCACACCACCCAGCGAGATGGCAAGGCCCGGTGTCCCGCCGCCAAGTTGCGGATCACTTCCGGCCTGTTGCAGCGCGGCCATCACCCGCGCGGGACCAAGCGCGTCGGTCAGGCGCACCACCGGGATGTTCAGTGACAATTGCAGCGCGTCACGCACCCGGATGTCCCCCCGAAAGACACCATCGAAATTGCGCGGCGCATAGCGCCCGAACATCACCGGGCTGTCGCTGATCAGGGTTTCGGGATGGGCCAGCCCCTGATCGAAGGCCAGCCCATAGATCATGGGCTTCAGCGTAGACCCCGGCGACCGCAATGCGCGGGTCATGTCGACAAAGCCCTGCCGGTCGTCCTGATAGCCCGCCGATCCGACCGAAGCTAGAATCTCACCACTACGGTGATCCGCCACGATCAGGGCACCGGAGATGCGCGGCCCCGCCTGATCGGCGGCCTGAGCCACCAGCGATTCCAGCCGGGCCTGCAACCCGGCGTCCAATGTCAAATCCAGCGCCTCGGTCTCGGGGTTTGCGCGCTGGGCCCGGTCGGTCAGATGAGGTGCGAGGCGCGGGAAGGCCTTCATCTGCGTGGGAACCGTTTCGGTCAGCGCGCTGAGCATCTGGGCGTCAGACAGCACCCCATGCCGCTGCATCCGTCGCAGAACCCGGTCGCGCGAAATCCGGGCGACCTCGGCGGCGCGGTCGGGTCGCCGCGTTTCGGGGGATTGGGGCAGGGCGACCAGCAACGCAGCCTGTGCAGGCGTCAGGCGAACCGGGTCTTTGCCGAACCAGGCGCGGGTGCCCGCCCGGATGCCTTCCAGATTGCCGCCATAGGGTGCATGGGTCAGATACAGGCCCAGAATCTGATGTTTGCTCAGGCGTCGTTCCAGCGCCAAAGCGACCCTAACTTGGCGGATCTTGCCGCTCCAGCGCCCGGTGGGGCCGTCCTCGATCAGCCGCGCGACCTGCATGGTCAGGGTCGATCCGCCCGAAACGGTGCGCCCGTTCCACAGCGCCTGCCCGGCCGCTCGGATCATCGCCATTGGATCAACGCCGGAATGGGACCAGAACCGTTTATCCTCGTAGCGGATCAGCATGTCGGTAAAGGCGGGATCGACCGCGCCGGGGCGCAGTCGCCAGATCCCGTCTTCGACCGGGAAGGTGCGCAACAACGTGCCGTTCCGGTCCCGCATCTCGACCGAGGTTTCCGCCAGAACCGGGGGCAGGACGGTTGCATCCACCCACTCCGCCGCCCGGTCCCGCGCAAAGGCGGTCAGATAGAGCACACCGGCCAGCGCCATCAATATCGCGGAGCTTCTAGGCATCCCGACGCTCTGCCAGTTGATATGTCGGGCGACCGATCACCGAACCTCGATCTGCCCGGTTCCGGTCCGGGCGCGGTTTTGCGGGCGGTACATATCCTCGACCGAGGCCGCCGGGTGGTGGAACGTGCCCGGCGTGACCGCGCGGGCCACATAGGCCAGCGTCACGGTCTCACCGCCGGACAGATCAACCGCGGCCAGAAACCGGTCCGAGCGGAACTCGGTATGCGTCGCCTCGGACAGGTCCAGCCAGTCCAGCGCGCGCACATCGCCCGAGCGCAGCAGGTTCGGATTGTCGATCTCGATCCCCGCTGCCAGAGGATCATCCACCATCAGCCGCGCGCCCCCGCGCTCAAAGGGTGTGACCGTCAGGACCGTGACAAACCGGTCGCCGGTGGCGAAGTTGGTCGGGTCCAGCGGCTCACCATCCATCGAGTAATAGCTGCGCTCGATTGCATAGCCGGTGCCGCCTGCCTCGGGCGGTGTGGTCGGGATGCCGGTGACGGTCAGCGTGATGTCGGTTGGGTTTGCGTCTGTGGTGGTGATGTTTAACTCATCCGTCAATCCGCTTTCCAGCACCTGAACGAAGGGCCCAGAGACCGGTGCGCCGTTCACCATCAGCCCCGACCCGGACGGGTCCGACACCAGCGCGTGAGCTGCCAGCAGGGACCACGAGGCCTCTTGCGTCGACAGATACCCGCGACCGGCGCTGACGCGCTGGATCAGGGCGTCGCGGTCCACGGCCTGACTGCCCGCACCCACGGCCAGTGTCAGCAGACCGGCGGCGTCGCGCAGATCGGTGCCGTAATCTGCACGCCACAGGTATTTCTCTTGCGCGGGGCGGCGTTGCAGCATTTGGGCGGCACGGGCGAACATGGCGTCAGCGCGGGTCTGATCCCCATAAGAGGCCAGCGCCGCCCCCAATTGAGCCGCAGCCAGCGGAGTGTCGAACGCGTCGCCCTTGGCGTCTGCGTAGTATCGCAGATCGCCCATCGAGGCCGCCCCTTCGCGCGCCAGCACCATCAGGGCATAGGCAATGTCCTGACCCCCCTTGTCGAAGTCGGGCGCATAGTTGATGCGGTTGCGCAGGTTGTCCATGGCTTGGGCAAAGGCGCGGTCGGACACCGGGTGCCCCTGCGCACGGGCGCGCGACAGGAAGTCGGTGACATATGCGTCCAGCCAGAAATCCCCGCTGCCCGCGCGCCACAGGCCAAAGGCGCCGTTCGGGGCCTGCCGGGTCAGGATGCTGCGGATCGAGTCGGTGATGCGCTGATCCACCGCCGGGCCATCCCCCAGCCCCGAGGCTTGCGCGACCGATGACAGATAGAGCAGGGGCAGCGCCTTGCTGGTGATCTGTTCGGTGCAGCCATAGGGGTAGCGGTTCAGTTGGTCCAGCAAGCCGGGCGTGTCGAATTTCGCCAGCGCTCCGGCGGACAGGATGGCCTTGGCCGAACCGGGCTGGAACCCGTCAAACACATCCTGTGTAAGCAGGAAACTATCGCCTTCGCCCAGCGAAAACCGCCGTGTTCGAGCCACAGCAGGGTCATTTGCACGGATAGGCAATCTCAGGGTCTGCGATAGATCGCGGCCATCCGGAGTGGTGATCGCAACGCTGATTTCAGGATCGCCAACCGCAAGAGCGCTGACCGGGATCTCGAACGTGGTTTTGCCGCCGTCTTCCAGCACGAAACTGCTGGGCGCTGAGCCCAGTTGCAGCGTGGATGAGGATGTCAGCCCCAGTGCCATTTCCCCGCTTGGCCCGTCGGCATGGACGATTTCCAACAGCATTCGGCTTTGATCGCCGGGGGCTAGAAAGCGTGGCAGGCTGGCGGTGACGACCACCGGGTCGCGGACGATCATTTCGGCCTCGGCCTGACCGACGGCAGCGTTTGACCACGCCACAGCCATCAGGCGCACGGTTCCGTTGAAGGCGGGCAGGGGGATGTCAATCTCGACCTCGCCATTTGCATCGACCTGAACCGGTCCGCTGAAAACGGCCATCAGGTCCTGCGTTGGTGGCGGAGATTGTCGGCGTGTGCCAGCGTTGTCACCGCCCGAGCGGATCGTTCCCATCGCACCGTTCATGCCATCGATCAGACGCCCATAGACATCGCGCAGGTCCACGCCCAGACGACGCTGGCCAAAGAAATATCCCTGCGGGTCCGGGGTTTCGAATCCGGTCAGGTTGAGGATGCCCACATCCACAGCCGCCAAGGTCAGCCAGACCGGGTCGCCTTCGCGCGCATTTTCGACCCTGATACGGGCTTTTTGTGTTTGCCGCGGCGCGGTCACCTGGGGCACGTCGATGGCCACATCCAGCATGCGCCCCACCGGTTCGACCGTCGCATGGGCCACACCCATGGCCCGCGCCGGGTTCTGGCCTGCGGCGACGTCCATCGGGCGGATCACCGTGGCGGTGACATAGGCGCCCGCGCCCCAGTCTTCGGTGATTTCGATGGGGATCACGGATTCGCCTTCGGGCACCTCGACCATCTGGCGGTGGATCAGGCGGTTCGATAGCACTTCGATCTGTGCCATACCGGCCATACGTGGGACGATCCGCAATTGCGCGGTGTCGCCGGGGCGATAGCTGTCGCGGTCCAGCGACATCTCCAACCGGTCGGGCGAGGTGGATGCATCTGCCGCCTGATACCAACCTGCCGAGAACTCAACCGCCGTCTCGGCGTAAGCGCCATCAAGGCGTTGAACGACCAGTTCATACTGCCCCCAATCT
Source organism: Ruegeria sp. C12 (assembly GCF_056537745.1). Taxonomy (NCBI): domain Bacteria; kingdom Pseudomonadati; phylum Pseudomonadota; class Alphaproteobacteria; order Rhodobacterales; family Roseobacteraceae; genus Ruegeria; species Ruegeria sp. C12. Next base: position 123,977 of record NZ_JBQFSA010000003.1, on the reverse strand, counting down.
ACGGGCTGCGTCAGGGTCAGCGGGTCTGTGGTCGTTTCGACCTCACCCGTGGCAATGCGGGTGCGGCGGGTGGTCGGCTCCCAATTCCAGTCGCCGTATAGCTGGTACCACTGATAGCGGGTTTCCACCTTGTTCAGCGTCCAGCGCAGGCGCATGGGTTCCGGGGTCAGGTCGGGCGACAGGCCGACGATCTGAAAGGCGGCCTCGGTCCCCTCGGGGATCACATCGTCGAACAAGGGCCGGACACCGATCATCGCTTGCGCAGATCTGACTGGGGCTGTCAGCCGACGCTCCACCGGACGACCTGATCCATCGGACAGACGGGCGATGACAACCGCTTCGACCGGAGCGCCATCGGTCTCTAACACAGGGATTTCCACGGCAATTGTGACTTGCCCGGCGGCATCCGTGCGGGCGTCACCGAAATAAGTGCTTTTGGTCGAGGTTTCGGCGTCGTACCGGCCAAAGCGATAGGTTTCATAGCCGGGAACGGTGTCCGCAGGGCGGGCGATGACCTGACCGTCGATGCCCAGATCCGACCCCGGCGCGCCGAACAGATAACGCGCGTCGATCTGCAAGGGCGGCGTGTCGCCGGGGCGCAGCGGGGCGTCCGGCAGGGTCAGGTCAAAGTCGATGCGTTCGGGCAGGAAATCCTCGATCAGAACGGTTTGGCGGGCCAGCGCCGCGCCCTTGGGATCGGACTTGATTTCGATCTTCCACGCCCCGCGCGGCACATCGGCCGCGACGGGCAAAGCAAAGACATGCCCCCCGGCGACCCCACCATCCGAGATTGCGCGGCGGTACTCCACCCCATCCGGGCGCGAAAGAATGGCCGTCAGCGGCAGGCCGTCAATCGCCTGCGCTGTGCTATCGCGCGTCAACGCGGTGACATGGATCACCTCGCCCGCGCGATAGGCCCCCCGGTCGGTGGTCAGGAACACATCCACCGGCCCGGCAGGCGCGCGCCCTTCGACCCCGCGATCCGAAAGGTCAAAGGCCGGGTCGGTCAGAGACAGAAAGCTGAAATCTGTATCCCCGTCGGATACCATCACCAAAGCAGGCGCGCTTGCGCCCGTGCCGCGAGTCAAACCGGGTTCAAACCGCACGTAGCCACTGTCATCGGTCTGCGCCTGGGCAATCACGGCATTGGCGTTGGACACTAGCGAGACGTCGATCCCCGCCCGAGGCGCGGCATCATGAAGCCCACGCACGGTCACATGCAGACCGTCAGTGCCCAAAGCCGTGCTGATCCCCAGATCGGTCAGGACAAACCATTGCGTCGCACCCGGATCGTCATAGGGATCGACGCCCGGAACACGCGCCGTCAGCGCGTAGATGCCTGCGGGCTGCTCGGCAATCGCCTCGGCCATCGGCAGACGGGCGGTCATGGTTTGGTTCAACTCGTTCGAAATATCAGCTGTGCCGGTCCAGATATCCTCGGCGATCTCTTCCGAGAACGTCTCTTCCTGCCAATCGCTTAGCGGGCGGCCAAAGAAATCCTGCTGCACCGCGCGGATCAGGTTGCGGTCACTGACACGCCGCAGGGTCAGGTCCAGAGATGCGGTATTTACCGTTTCGACCGGCAGGGCGGCATCCGCCGATTTCGGCAGCACATAGCTGCGTCCGGGAAAGCGGACCGACGGCGCGCGATCCCGCACGTAATGCGTCAATTCCACCGTGCGGTTCAAAGCCTCGCCCGATGCGGCTGGAAGCCCCTCACGCAAGCTCAGACGATAGCGTTGGCCGTGCGCCACGCCATCAACGCAGAGGTTTTTGCCTTCAACCTGCACCACCAACCCCTCGGTGCTGCGCTGCACATAGGGGTCATAGTCGACCCCGGCCTTGACCAGCGGTTCCGAGAACTCAACACAGATACGCGGCGCGGCGGCGTTGCTTTCAACGGTGCTGTCGATGACGCGGAAGCCATATTTCCCGATTGCCTCATCCAACGCGGCCAGCACATCCGCACGCGGCTGAACCTGTTCCGCCAGACGCAGGGCAGACACCATGTCCCGCCCGCGATCCGCCGCTTCCAGCGCGTCCGCCAGGATCATCAAAGCCGCGATCTGAGTCCCCGGCGCATCCGAACGTAGATACCCGTTGACGGCTGCGTTCAGGGCACGTTCGCGCAACTCACGCCCTTCGCGATAGCCATTGGGGTCCAGGCCCAGCAACAGCCTTGCATATTCCGCCCACAATTCTGGCGCGTCGCTCAGGGTCACAGCCGCCCCGGTCCAGAGCATTGCCAACCTGTCGGTATCCGCGTTCCGCGCCGCCTCCAGCAAAGTCTGCAGATCACGATCCCCGGCATTGTGCAAAAACCCAAGGTCGCGCGCTTGCCGTGCGGCCGCGTTGAGGTCTTTCTGACGGATGAAGGTCATTGCCTCCGCGCGCGTTTTCGCCAGTGTTAGGGTCTGTTCCGGCGTCGCCACCTTCTGCGCCGACACTGCGCCCTGATAGGGCTCCTGCCGGTTCACGCCGCTTTTGGGAAAACAGGCATCGGATCGGGTGTTGTAGGTGAACGCTGTGCATTGCTGATTGGCCGAGCACGCCCGAATGCAGGATTGCAGATCCGTGTCGAACAGCGCGTCCAGATCCGAGCCATAAAAATCCGCATCCCGCGTGGTGATATAGCGGAATTCCGGCACCGCTGTCTGTGCCACTGACGCCATGGGCAGGATCAGCAAAGAAAAGATGTAAGCAATTGAAATAAAAACAAAGCGGTGCATCGGGACCTCCTATTCCCCATCAATCTCGCATGCGGCCCGCGGGTCACGCAACGGCTTAAACACTTTTTCATCGGTTGGCCGGATGCTGGGTGCGGATCAGACCGGAATTGAACATCATGAGCCTTGCACAGAAACTGGCACAGGAACGGCGCGCGCGTCTCGCGGCCGAGCGGATGCTGGAAATGAAACAGGCCGAGCTTTACGCGGCCAATCGCAAGCTGGGTCGCCACGCCATGGCCCTGACCAAGCGCATCGGTGAGACTCAGGCCGAGGTTGAGACGGTCCGGGATGAAAACGAAAAGGTCAAATCCGATCTGACAGTGGCGCATGCCAAGGTCGAGGTTGCAGAACGCCGCCTGTGGCATTCGATCCAGACGATTCAGGACGGGTTCGCATTTTTTGACGGTGAAAGCCGCCTGATCAGCGCCAACACCGCTTATCTGAGCGTGTTTGAGGGGTTGGATGAGGTCGCGCCGGGTATCTCATACACCCGGATTCTCGACCTGCTGACGACCGAGGGGATCGTGGATATCGGCGATGAGAAAGCCGCCGCATGGCGCGCCCGGATGCAGGATCGATGGGCATTGGCAAATCCGCCGTCCGAGGTAATTCAATTGTGGAACGGCGAATACATCCGTCTGATCGATCAACGCGGCAATGGCGGCGATGTGGTCAGCCTGGCGCTGAACATTACCGCCTCGGTCCGGCACGAGGCTGAATTGCAGGCCGCCCGCGACCGGGCCGAGGCCGCCAACCGCGCCAAGTCGGCTTTCCTCGCGAATATGAGCCACGAAATTCGCACACCGATGAACGGCATCGTCGGCATGACCGAGTTGCTGTCCGAAACCCCGATGGACGAGGAACAACGCCTTTACGTCAACACCATCCGTAACTCGGGCGAGGCGCTGCTGGTTATCATCAATGACGTGCTGGATTATTCGAAGATCGAAGCCGACAAGCTGATCCTGCATCCCGAACAGTTCGATCTGGAACGCTGCATTCTGGAAGTGGCGATGCTGTTGCAGCCCAGCGTGCGGGACAAGGGGCTGACGCTGCTGGTGGATTACGACCTGTTCCTGCCGACGCTGTTTGTGGGCGATCCGGGTCGGGTGCGGCAGGTGCTGACCAACTTGGTGGGCAACGCCGTCAAATTCACCAGTGACGGTCACGTCCTGATCCGGGTCACTGGTGTGCCGCATCCGGACACGCAGGAATGCGACATCCATATCGCTATCGAAGACACCGGCATCGGGATCGCGCCGGACAAGATCAGTCACATCTTTGGCGAGTTCAATCAGGTCGAGGATGAGCGTAATCGCCAATTCGAAGGCACCGGGCTGGGTCTTGCGATCACCAAGCGCCTGATCACCATGATGGGCGGCACAGTCTGGGTCGAAAGCGAGGTGGGGCAGGGCTCTTGCTTTGGGTTCCGGGTGTCGCTGCCCACCGCCGAAGGTCCTCAGCCCGCGCCGCCTGATCTGGATGGTCGCCTGAAACATGTGATGGTGGTCGAAGATATGGCCGTGAACCGCGCCATCCTTGCCAAGCAACTCGGCCGCCTTGGCGCAGACGTCACGATGTGCGCCTCGGGGGGTGAGGCTTTGGCAAAGCTGGATGCAACCGTCGATCTGGTCCTGTGTGACCACGACCTGCCGGATATGGACGGGCTGGAACTTGCGACAACTGTGAAAGATCGCGGCTGGTCAGAGCTGCCGGTGGTGATCATGTCGGCAAATCCGGGCGTCATCTACGCCGATCCCGCCCGGCACCTGATCGAAGGCGTTCTGCAAAAGCCAATCCCGCGATCCGAGCTTTACAGCCGCCTCATGGCGCTGGGCAACGCCGCGTTGAAACCCGACCCCCCGGAAGTGGCCGAAGCTGGCTCTGCGCAGAAACCAGAACGCCAAAGGCGGATGCGAGTCCTTGCGGCCGAGGACAATCGCACCAACCAACTGATCCTGAAGAAGATGGTGAAAGACCTGAACATCGATCTTCAGTTTGCAGGCAATGGGCTAGAGGCGGTTGAAACCTATCAGGAATTCGCCCCTGACCTGATTTTCATGGACATTTCCATGCCTAAAATGGACGGCAAGCAGGCGACCGCCGAAATCCGGCGGCATGAGATTGAAACGGGCGGCCATGTCCCCATTGTTGCCCTGACCGCGCATGCCATGGCGGGTGACGATCAGGGCATCCTGTCCGCCGGGCTTGATCACTACCTGACCAAACCGCTGCACAAGAAGCTGATCCACCAGATGATTCTGGATCACCGCCCGGATGAAGCCCAACCGGTCTCGGACAGCCCGGCACCGACAGGCTAGCGCCGCTCGCCCCACACACGCCACGCTTCAAACCGCGCAACCGGATCCCCTTCATCTGGCCAAAAATATCTCGGGGAGCGCGAGGGGCAGCGCCCCTCGCTCCGCCATCAACAACCAGGACCACAGGCCGGTTTCATGCGTAAGGTTCACGCCTGATAAGGGCGCAGGAAAACCGGCTTGTTTTCCTCAGACAGTTCCGGGCGGTATTCGTAACCTCCGCTGTCGAAATCGAGCAGCCCTTTGGGATCGGTCAACCGATGCTGAATGATATAGCGCGCCATCGCGCCGCGCGCTTTCTTGGCAAAGAAGCTGACGATCTTGGGTGTGCCGCCTTTGTCTTCCATGAACACGGGCGTGATCACCCGCAGTTTCAGCGCCTTCAGGTCGACCGCACCGAAATATTCCTGACTGGCGCAGTTCACCAGAACATCGCCGCCAATCTCTTCGGCCTGCGCGTTCAGCGCCTTGCTCAACTGGTCGCGCCAGTATTCATAAAGGTTCTTGCCGCGGCGGGTCTTCAGTTTGCTGCCCATCTCCAACCGATAGGGCTGAATCGCATCCAGCGGGCGCAGGACACCGTAAAGACCCGACAGAATGCGCAGATGATCCTGCGCCCAGGCCATCTCGTCCGCGTCCAGCGAGGCTGCCTCGAGCCCCTGATAGGTATCCCCGGCAAAGGCCAGCGCGGCGGGGCGGGTGGTGTCAGCCTCAGGCGCGTCGGCAAAGGCGCGATAGCGGTCGCGGTTCAGGCGGGCCAGATCGTCGCTCAGGTCCATCAGCTTTTTCAGATCGCCCAGCGTCAGGTTGCGGGCGGTTTTCGACAGGCGGATCGCGTCGTCCTGAAAATCGGGTGCTGTGACCTCAATATCCCGCTCTGCCCAGTCCAGCCGTTTGGCCGGGGAAATCACTACCAGCATATCCGCCCTCGTTCCTTGCCTGATGCCGGGTATTTAGCCCGCATCCCGCAGCACGTCCAGAAAGGCCGCGCCAAACCTTTCGTGACGGCGGTCGCCCAGCACCATCTCGATCCCGCGTGGGTCGTCGGCGCGCAGTTGTGCCACCTTGGCCAATTGCGATGCGGAGCAGGTCAGCGGCTTGTCGATCCCGTCCGGGCCACGCGACAGCTGAGACTGCACCTCAAGCAAACGGTCATAAATCTCGCCCTGATCGCGCCCTGCCAGTTTGCGGCGCGCCGGGTGAACGGCCTCGACCGCGCCCGCAATCACCTCCAGAAACGTATCGCCGTAGCGTTCCAGCTTCTTCGCGCCGACCCCGCCGATCCGGGCCATGTCGTCCAGGGTCGCGGGGCGGGTCTCGGCCATTTGGATTAGGGTGCGGTCGGGGAAGATGACATAGGCCGGAACCCGCGCGGATTCGGCCAAGGCGCGGCGCTTGGCCTTGAGCGCCGATAGCAGCGGTGCATCTTCTTCGGACACCATCGCCTTGACCGCTGGTCGCCGGGTGGCCTTGCGGATCGTGTCCTTGCGCAGGTTGATCTGCGCCTCGCCCTTGAGGATCGGCTTGGCGGCCTCAGTCATGCGCAGCGCGCCGTGGCGGTCCGGGTCGGGGCGGACCAGATCGTGGCCCATCATCTGCCGGAAAATCGCCTGCCATTGGGGCCGCGACCAATCCTTGCCGATGCCATAGGTGGGCAGGTCATCGTGACGGCGGGCGCGGATCTTGTCGGTCTCATTGCCCAGTAGAATGTCGATCAGATGGCCCGCGCCGAACCATTCCTCGGTCCGCAGGGTCGCCGACAGGGCCATGCGGACAGGGGTTGTGCCGTCGAAGACCTCGGGCGGAGTATCGCACAGGTCGCATTTGCCGCAGGGTTCAGCCTGTTCCCCGAAATAGCCCAGCAGGGTCTGACGGCGGCAAACCAGCGCCTCGGCCAGCCCCAGCAAGGCGTTCAGCCGCGCATGATCGGCCATGCGCCGTTCAGGTGGGGCCAGGCCTTCGTCGATCTGGGATCGACGCAGACGGATGTCATCCGGCCCAAACAGGGTCAGCGTCTCGGCAGGGCCACCATCGCGTCCGGCGCGGCCGATTTCCTGATAATAGGCCTCGATGGATTTGGGCAGGTCCGCATGGGCGACCCAGCGGATATCGGGTTTGTCGATGCCCATGCCAAAGGCGACCGTGGCGACGACGATCAGCCCATCTTCGCGGGCGAACCGAGTTTCGACGATGCGGCGGTCCTCGGCCTCCATCCCGCCGTGGTAATGACAGGCCGAATGACCCTCGGCCCGCAGCGCCTGCGCCAGCACCTCGGTCTTGTTGCGGGTGCCGCAATAGACAATGCCCGACTGGCCCTTGCGGGCACCGGCAAAGTCGAGGACCTGCTTGCGCGGCCCATCCTTGGCGGCAAAGGCCAGATGGATATTGGGCCGGTCGAACCCGCGCAGGAACTTGCGCGGGGCCGTGCCGTCGAACAGTTTCTCGACAATTTCGTCCTGCGTTTCCGCATCCGCCGTGGCGGTGAAGGCGGCCAGCGGCACGTTTAATGCGCGGCGCAGCTCTCCGATCCGCAGGTAATCGGGGCGGAAATCATGGCCCCATTGGCTGACGCAATGCGCCTCGTCCACGGCTATCAGGCTGACATTGATCCGACGCAGCATCCCCAGCGCCGACCCGGCGGCCAGACGTTCGGGGGCCATATAGAGCAGCTTCAGCCGTCCGGCCTCCAGCGCCTCCCACACCGCATCGGTTTCTTCCTGTGTATTGCCGGATGTTAGCGCCCCGGCCTCAACGCCCGCTTCCTGCAAGCCGCGAACCTGATCGCGCATCAGGGCGATGAGCGGAGAGATCACCACCGTCACCCCGTCGCGCAGCAGGGCAGGCAGTTGGAAACAAAGGGATTTACCGCCCCCCGTGGGCATGATCGCCAGCACGTTTTCGCCAGCGGTCACGGCATCGACAATCTCTTCCTGCCCGGGGCGGAAGGCGTCGAATCCAAAGACATCTCGCAGCAAAGGCGCGGAGTCGAACATCTGCGGGGGTGCCCTGTTTTAAGGTTTGTCTGCTCTTAAGACAGGACAATCACATACTAAGATTCGGTGAACAAGGCCTCAGACAAAATAGCCCATATTGTTGATCAGGATGATCCGCAGCGCATAGACCCCGATCAGCACCACCAAAGGTGTCAGGTCCAGCCCGCCCATATTGGGCAGAACACGGCGGATCGGGCCATATATAGGCTCTAACAAACGGTTCAGGCCGTACCAGATTTGCGCGACCAGTTGTTGATGCAGGTTGAGCACCTGAAAGTTGATCAGCCAGCTCATGATCACATGGGCAAGGATGATGAACCAGACAATGTCCAGGATCAGCAGCAGGATTTGGATCAGCGACAGCATGGGCACTCCGTTCTTTCACCGAACAGAGACCTAAGCGCCCCTGTCGCAAAGAGCAAGTCCGGCCCAACTGAAAGCTTGCGAATTGGGACAAAGCCCCGTCTTATGAAGACAAAGAAGAACAGGGGCAGTCATGGCAGAGATTTCCAAGCGCAAGCGCATCTGGGGATGGTGGTTTTTCGACTGGGCCAGCCAGCCATATCACACTTTGCTGGTGACATTTGTGTTCGGCCCTTATTTCGCAGGGGTCGCCGCCGGGTATTACGCCAATACCGGGCTGGAAACCGAGGCCGCCGCCGCGCAGGCGCAGACGGTTTGGGCGAATTGCCTGACCATCACCGGGCTGATCATTGCGTTTGGAGCGCCCCTGTTGGGGGCGATGGCGGATGTGTCGGGGCGGCGTATCCCGTGGATTTTCGCCTTTTCGGTGATGTACGCGGTGGGCTCGGCCGCGCTGTGGTACACGATGCCCGATGGCTCGAACATGTGGCTGATGCTGTCGGCCTTTGGTCTGGGCTTTGTGGGCGCAGAATATGCGCTGATCTTCATCAACTCGCAGTTGCCCGATCTGGGGGACGACGATGAGGTGGGCGAGATTTCAGGCTCGGGCTTTGCGTTCGGGTATTTCGGCGGTCTGATCTCGCTCGCGATCATGCTGGCGCTGTTTGTGGAACAGCCCAATGGCAAGACCCTGATCGGAATGGAGCCATTGTTCGGGCTGGACGCCGCCGCGCGAGAGGGCACGCGTTTTGTCGGTCCGTTCACCGCCGGGTGGTTCGTTCTGTTCATGGTGCCCTATTTCCTGTGGGTGCGCGATGATCCGCAAACCGAAAAGAAGGGCAGCGTCGGAGAGGCGTTGCGCCTTTTGGGCAAGTCGATCGCCGCCTTGCGTCATCGGGGCAGTCTGGCGGCCTATCTGGGTTCGTCCATGTTCTACCGCGACGCGCTGAACGGGCTTTACAGCTTTGGCGGCGTTTACGCACGGCTGGTGCTGGAATGGGATCTGATCAAGATCGGCGTGTTCGGGATCGTCAGCGTTCTGGCCTCGGCCATCTTTGCTTGGATCGGCGGCAAGATGGATCGGAAATACGGCCCTAAACCGGTGATTTTGACCGCGATCTGGGTGCTGATCTTTGTCTGCGCCACCGTGGTGATGATGGACCGGACGCAGATTTATGGCATCAGCCTGCCCGAAGGGTCCAACCTGCCGGATCTGGTGTTCTTTGGCTGCGGCGTTCTGATCGGCGGCATGGGGGGGATTCTGCAATCGGCCAGCCGCTCGATGATGGTGCGCCACACGGATCCCGCCACCCCGGTTGAAAGCTTTGGGCTTTATGGTCTGTCGGGTCGCGCCACAGCCTTTGCCGCGCCGCTGCTGATCGGGATTGCCACAACCGTGACTGGCAGCGCGCGACTGGGGGTGTCACCCATCGTCCTGTTGTTTATTCTGGGGCTGTTCCTAATGCGCTGGGTGAAACCGGAAGGGGATCAGAGCAGATGATTTTACGACGTTTTTTGATAGTTTTGGCCGCGCTTACCCTGGCAAGTACAGCAACGGCCGAGCCTTTGGCCAAACAGTTATTTGGCGCGCAGAGGGCCAGTTCACAGCAAAAACCGGCCGCTTTCGGCAGTTATTCGCGCGGCTGCGCTGCCGGTTCAGTGCAGTTGCCGGAAACCGGGCCCACATGGCAGGCGATGCGGCTGTCGCGGAACCGAAACTGGGGCCATCCAGAGGCAATCGACTACGTGCAGGACCTCAGCCGTTTTGCCGCCAAACAACCGGGGTGGAACGGCCTTTATATCGGGGATATCAGCCAGCCGAGGGGCGGGCCGATGACCTCGGGCCATCGCTCGCATCAACTTGGGTTGGACATCGATATCTGGATGCTGCCCGGCGGTGATATGCGCCTTAGCCGCACTGCGCGCGAGAACCTTTCTTCCATCTCCCTACGCCGCTCTGGCGGGGCCTTTGTGAACGGCAACTGGACCCCTCAGCACCACGCGATCCTGCGTGAAGCTGCCAAAGACAAACGCGTGGCGCGGATCTTTGTCTTTCCCGGTGCCAAGGTTCAGATGTGCAACAACGAGACAGGCAACCGCGCCTATCTGCGCAAGATCAGGCCGTGGTGGGGGCATCACTATCACTTCCACGTCCGTCTGAAATGCCCGCGCGGATCGCGTGGTTGCGTCAATCAGGATCCGCCGCCCCGGGGCGACGGGTGCGCTCAGGCGCAGGAATGGGTGAACAACATCCTCAACCCTCCGCCACCCGACCCGAACGCCCCAGCCCCCAAGAAACGCCGGGAGTATGTTCTGGCTGATTTACCCCAGCAATGCGCCGCCGTTTTGTCGTCCAACTGATAGCAGCGGCGGCTATTGCGGGATCGGTCGGGGCCGTTGAGGTCAAAACCGCCACGCAACTTGGCAGCTATGTCTGGAGGCATAACGCCGAATGGTTCGGCGGGTTTTCGGCCATCCATATGTCGGAAAACGGCACTCACATCACGGTGCTCAGCGACCGGGCAACGCTGGTCACGGCCCGCATCGCCCGTGACGGGGATCAGATCACCGACATCCGAATTCTGGGCCAATGGCCTGTTCTGTCCAGCGCGGGCCGCATCATGCTGGGCTATGCGGGGGATTCCGAAGGCATCGCAATGGCGCCGGATGGCGGGTTCTATATTTCGTTCGAAGGCGTGCATCGCGTGGCCTATTACCCGGCGCCGGGAACAAGGGCCCAGGTCTTGCCCCGGCCCAAGGCGTTTGACGGTCTGGATCGCAACGGCTCGTTCGAAGGGCTGGCAATCGACGATCAGGGTCGCCTTTATACCCTGACCGAGAAAAGCCGCACGGCGCAGGGGGACATCCCTGTCTATCGCTGGAATGGGCGCGCGTGGTCTACGCCCTTTGTCCTGCTGCAACGCGGGGATTTCCGGCCTGTGGCTGGCGATTTCGGCCCGGATGGGCGGTTTTATGTGTTGGAACGCACCGCTTCCATAACCGGCTTTCGGTCGCGCCTGCGGCGGTGGGATGTCTCTGATGACACGCCAAAGGCCGAAGAAACCCTGATTGAGACAGGCAAAGGCGCGCATGACAACCTCGAAGGGCTGTCGGTCTGGCGCGATGAACAGGGCCGATTGCGCGCCACCATGATCTCGGATGACAACTTTCTGGCGCTGCAACGGACCGAGTTGGTGGAATACCTGCTGCCCGATTGACAGGCCGCAGGCAAAGGTCTAAACGCACGGCTTGCCTTGGGATGAGCCCTTGGCCAAGTCGCCGCTACCTTGTCAAAACGGGCATCAAAATATGCAACGCAGCTTTATTCCCGGCATTCTTGCCATGGCCGCCATTGTCGTGGCCTCGAACATCCTGGTCCAGTTCCTGATCCTTGACGGGCTGTTGACCTGGGGTGCCTTCACCTATCCGCTGGCCTTTCTGGTCACTGACATCATGAACCGCGTCTATGGCGTGGGCCCGGCCCGCAAGGTCGTGTTTGCCGGGTTTGTCACCGGTATCATCTGCTCGCTGATCGGCAGCCAGATCGTGCTGCAAGGGGACGGCTTCACCTATACCGCCGTACCGCTGCGGATCGCAGTCGCGTCGGGTACCGCCTTCCTGATCGCACAGCTGACCGATGTGACCATCTTCAATGCGATGCGCGGCGGTCGCTGGTGGCGCGCGCCGCTAGTCTCAACCCTTGTGGGCTCGGCTTTGGACACTGCGATCTTCTTTACCCTCGCCTTCTCGGCCTCGGTTACGGTCTTCGGTGCTGGCGCAGACGCAGCCATCAGCTGGGCGTGGGAGCCTGTGCCCTTCATGCTGTCCGGCCCGATGGCCCCCCTGTGGGTCACACTGGCCTTTGCCGATTGGCTGGTGAAACTGTCCCTGGCGCTGATCGCGCTGATTCCGTTCAAGGTGATTGTTTCCCGCCTGACTGCGCAGCCCGCGTAAAAAACGTTTGGAGAATGGCACAACTTGTGCCACCATCCTTTTCAACCGCAACAGATAGAAAAGGAGGTGATCCAGTGTCGAGAAAGAGATTGGAGAGAGGTGTCGGAACAACCGGGGGGATCGCCTGCTAGGGCAGCCCTTGGCGGAGCGCTCGCTCCGGCTGGTCGATTGATCTAACCGACCCGACCTCCTGAACTTTCGAAGGGCCGTCCCGCCGGGGCGGCCCTTTCTGTTTCTGTGTGGTCCCTGTAAGGTCCGCCTCATGTTGCGCATCACCGACGAGATCACCCTGCAGGACTGGGAAATGACGGAAAGCTTCGTGCGGTCCTCTGGCCCCGGCGGGCAGAACGTCAACAAGGTGTCCACCGCCGTCGAGTTGCGGTTCGAAGCCGCGCGCTCGCCTTCACTGCCCGACCCGGTGAAGAACAGGCTGAAACGGCTGGCCGGGCGGCGCTGGACCAAGGATGGCGCGATCATCATCCAATGCGAAGAAACCCGATCTCAGGCCCGCAACCGCGAACTTGCCCGCGCCCGACTGGCCGAACTGATCGCCCGCGCGCTGGTCAAACCCAAACGGCGGGTCGCGACGAAACCGACCTATGGGTCGGTCAAACGGCGGTTGGCAGCGAAAAAGGCGCGTGGTGACGTCAAGGCGCTGCGTGGCAAAGTGTCGGAAGAATGATCTGGCATCTTTGCGATGCGTTGCTACTCTGCCCCTGACAGGCAGGAGGGCAACATCATGAGGCTGGACGGAAAAACCGCAATCGTGACCGGCGCGGCGTCCGGGTTCGGGGCAGGGATCGCACAGAAGTTTCTGGCCGAAGGGGCCCGTGTGATGATCGCCGATATAAACGGCGACGCAGCGCAGGACATGGCCGCGCAACTTGGACCAAACGCCTTGGCGCAGCAGGTGGATGTGGGTGACCGTGTCTCGGTCCAGGCCATGGCCGATGCAGCCTATGCCACATACGAACATCTCGACATTCTGGTCAACAATGCGGGCGTCACGCATCTGCCCACACCGCTGGAAGATGTCAGCGAGGATGACTTTGAACGCGTCTTCAATGTGAACATGAAATCCGTCTACCTGACCGCCCGCGCCTTTGTCCCCGCGATGAAGGCCCGCGGCGCGGGGGCTATCCTCAACGTCGCCTCCACAGCAGGCCTGTCGCCGCGCCCTAACCTGAACTGGTATAACGCCTCCAAGGGCTGGATGATCACCGCAACCAAGACCATGGCCGTTGAACTCGCCCCCTCTGGTGTGCGGGTGAACGCGATCTGCCCGGTGGCGGGTGAAACCCCGCTATTGAAATCCTTCATGGGCGAAGACACGCCCGAGATTCGCGCCAAGTTTCTCTCAACAATCCCGCTCGGCCGCTTCTCGACCCCCGAGGACATGGCCAACGCCGCCCTGTTCTTGTGCTCGGACGAAGCCAGCATGATCACCGGAACCGCATTGGAGGTCGACGGTGGCCGTTGCATCTGATCCGCTCTTCATCTGGCTAAAAATATCCCCGCCGGAGGCAGCGCGCCTGCGCGCTTCCCGGCCCCAACCTCGACAAAATCAATGACCCCTGGACCCAGAAATCTGATCACCGATGTCCCTGGCCTGCGGGTCGGCAACGCGCAGGATGGCACGCTGAAATCCGGCACAACCGTCCTGACGGCGGATGCGGCCTTCACAGCTTCGGTCCATGTGATGGGCGGCGCGCCGGGAACGCGCGAAACCGATCTGCTTGCGCCGGACAAATCGGTTACACGGGTTGATGCGATTGCGCTGTCCGGTGGTTCGGCCTTCGGGCTGGATGCGTGTTCGGGCGTCTCCGATGCGCTGCGGGCGCAGGGCCGGGGGTTTCCGGTCGGGGACACTGTGGTTCCGATCGTGCCGGGCGCGATCCTGTTCGATCTGCTGAATGGCGGCGACAAGGAGTGGGAGGAAAACCCCTATCGCGCATTGGGGCGCAGCGCGTTCGAAAACGCCAGCGAAGACTTCGCGCTGGGTACGGCGGGCGCAGGCACGGGTGCTCTGGCGGCGATGCACAAGGGCGGGCTGGGCTCCGCCTCGCTGGTGCTGGAAAGCGGTATCACCGTTGGCGCGCTGGTTGCGGCCAACCCGCTGGGCAGCGTCACCACACCGGGTGAGCGTCATTTCTGGGCGGCGCCGTTTGAAATCGGGGATGAATACGGCGGTTTAGGCCCTGATCCCAATGCCGGTCTGGGCCGTCCGCCCCCCAGTCGCAAGGCACAGGCGATGCGCGGCGATCCCGAGAAAACAAACACCACGATCGCGATTGTCGCCACCGATGCCGCTTTGTCGAAACCTCAGTGCCAGCGCGTTGCCGTGGCGGCCCATGACGGCATCGCCCGCGCTGTGCTGCCGGCGCATACGCCGGGCGACGGGGATCTGGTCTTTGGGGTCGGCACCGGGGCAAGGACACTGTCCTCTGACGCCGAGCTTGGGATGATCGGCCACGCGGCTTCGATCTGCCTTGCACGTGCCATTGCGCGCGCGGTTTATCTGGCGACCCCGGCACAAGGCGATCTGTTGCCCTGTTGGTCCGTGTTACATGACTTAAGTTAAGGACAGCCTCTATGTCGCAGTGGCAGAGTGTCGTCACGCGGCAATCTGCCGGTTGACTCTTTTTTGTACCGACGGTCCATTCGGTGCAGCCAATTTCGTATCGGAGCTAAGACAATGAATCGTATCCTCGCTACCGCAATTGTCGGCCTGCTGGCCCTGCCAGCGTATGCAGAAGGTGATGCCGAGGCCGGCAAGAAAGCCTTCAACAAGTGTAAATCCTGCCACCTGATCGCTGACCCTGCCGGCGAAGTGATCGTGAAAGGCGGCAAGACCGGACCCAACCTCTACGGCGTCGCAGGCCGGACCGCTGGCACCTATGAAGGGTTCAAATATGGCGACAGCATCGTCGCCGCCGGTGAAAACGGGCTGGTCTGGGACGAGGAAACCTTTGTCGCCTACTCGCAGGACCCCAAGGCGTTCCTGAAAGGCTATCTGGATGACACCGCGGCCAAGTCGAAAATGACCTTCAAGCTGAAATCCGGGGCCGAGGACGTTTTTGCCTATATCGTCAGCGTCTCTGGCGAATAAATTCACACGTTCATGACAGGTGACATGACGAAAGGCCGCAGCCCCTGCGGCCTTTCGTGCGCTTGATAACTGGCCTTAACGTTGCCAGTTTGACCTCACGTGGCGAAACAACACTCCGACGGGGCCGCGACGCCAAGCCGATCCGGCCTTAGCTTTTCTTTTTACTTCCCCCGTCCTACGGATCGGCAGCAGGAGACGACCGATGGGAATCATGATCCCGGCCTGGGTTGATGGCGAACTGACCCCAGTAGACAAGCTGGAGGCACATCAGAAAGGCCTCAGGCACAAGGCGGTGTCGGTTTTCGTTATTCGCGGGACCGAGATTTTGCTGCAGCGGCGCGCGCTGGGCAAATATCACACGCCCGGCCTGTGGGCGAATACCTGCTGCACCCATCCCGACTGGGGCGAAAACGCCTCGACGTGTGCCGTGCGCCGCTTGCGGGAAGAGCTTGGGATCACCGGTCTTTACCCGGAATACCGCCACCGGCTGGAATATCACGCCGATGTCGGCAACGACATGGTCGAGCATGAGGTGGTGGATGTCTTTCTGGCCCATGTGCGCGGCCCGCTGAAGATCGAGCCGAACCCGGACGAGGTGATGGAGATCCGCTGGATCGACTATCACGACCTGCTGGCCGAGGTGCAGCGCCACCCGGACCGGTTCACGCCCTGGCTGAAGATCTATCTGCACAACCATGCCGACACGATTTTTGGCCCCGACCTGATCATTTCCGCAAAATCCTGAGGCGCAGGGCATATCCTTGTCTTGCATGGCTGCTGCAAGCGGCCTAAATCAACGCGTCATGGCCAAGCAGAAGACCGACCCTAATTACAAAGTGATCGCCGAAAACCGGCGCGCCCGCTTCGATTACGCAATCGAAGAGGATATCGAGTGCGGCATCGTGCTGGAAGGCTCCGAGGTCAAATCCCTGCGGGCCGGTGGTTCGAACATTGCCGAAAGCTATGCCTCGGTCGATGACGGAGAGCTGTGGCTGATCAACAGCTACATCGCACCTTATGAACAAGCCAAGGTGTTCAAACACGAAGAACGCCGCCGCCGCAAACTGCTGGTCTCGCGCAAGGAATTGTCGAACCTGTGGAACGCGACCCAACGCAAAGGCATGACGCTGGTGCCGCTGGTTCTGTATTTCAACCATAAGGGCCGGGCCAAGCTGAAGATCGGCATCGCCAAGGGTAAAAAGCTGCACGACAAGCGCGAAACCCAGGCCAAGCGCGACTGGTCACGGCAAAAGCAGCGTTTGATGAAAGATCACAGCTAGGGTGGGGAACACCCCGACCACTGCGAAGCCTTGGTCTGAAAGCCTAAATCAGTTGGACGTCGGGTCTCTCATACCGATCCTAAGGTTCAGCGACGACCGCGCCCAGGGGGACTGGACGCCATCCGTTTCGCTGATAACGTCCGAGCGCACCTGATCAAACATCTGATCAAGCGACAGGCCCGAGGTCCTGATCCCGCGCGCAATCGCTGCTGTATAAGGGCTGTTGGTTCCGGTCCCATCAAGTGCAACGTCACCGGGTCCTGTGGCATAGGCGATCAGGTTGTTCGTGCGTGCGGTCATGCGCGCCAGCCCGTCGCCCACATCCAGGACCACGTCCGATTGGCTGCTGAACGGATTGTCGCGGCAGGCGTCAAGGATCATAACGCTTACAGCCTGTGGCGAGTGAAAGCGATCCAAAACCCATTCTGCCGGGACGGCTTCGCCCGCTATGTCAGCCTCGGACTGAATGTTCACACCCAGCGGAAGAAGATAGTTAAAACCATCACTGCGCACCCCGTGCCCCGCGAAATAGAAAACGGCCAGCGCCTCGGACCCCGCCGCGCGTACTTTGCTGGCAAAGGTTTCGACTTCGCGCATCATCTCTGCGCGGTTCGCATCTGTCAGCGTTGTGACCGAGAAACCGGCGTCGCGCAGTTCATCGCTCATCAATTGCGCGTCGTTCACGGGGTTGTCGAGCGCCGGGACATTTGTGTATCCGGCATTCCCAATCACCAAAGCAAACCGTTCATGCGCCGCTGACGGCCCTGCTAACAGGGCGGTCACGATATAAAATGCTGCAAAAATACGCGTCAATTCGGCCTCCAGGTTTTATGGGTAAACGTCATTCAGGTTTTGCTTCACCGGTATCGCCCGAAGCACAAGGATAGAGCCGCAGAAACCAACCGCCACCCTTGCTCATCCCATTAAAATGCCATCGCTGCCTGTACCGCGCGTTGCCAGCGGGCATAGGCGGCGTCGCGGGCTTCTTGCGCCATCTCCGGTTCAAAGCGTTTGTCCAGTTGCCATGTCTCGGCAAACCCGGCCTGATCGGGGTAAACACCTGCTCTCATCCCGGCCAGCCAGGCCGCGCCCAGAGCGGTTGTTTCCTGCATCACCGGACGGTCCACCGGCGCGCCCAGACAGTTTGACAGCCCTTGCATGGTCCAGTCCGATGCGCTCATCCCGCCATCGACGCGCAGGATCACATCGGCCTCGGCCCCCCAGTCGCCCTGCATGGCATGCCACAGGTCGCGAGTTTGAAAGGCGATGCTGTCCAGTGTGGCGCGGGCAATTTCGGCCCGGCCCGAGTTGCGGGTCAGTCCGAACATCGCGCCCCGGCAGTCGGGTTTCCAATAGGGCGCGCCCAGTCCGGTGAAGGCGGGTACCAGCACCACATGCTGAGTCGGATCGGCCTGCGCTGCCAGATCGCCGCTTTGTGGGGCGGCATCTATGATTTTCAGCGCGTCCCGCAACCATTGCACGGCGGCACCGGCGATGAAAATCGAGCCTTCCAGCGCATAGGTCTTTTGCCCGTCCAACTGATAGCCAATGGTGGTCAGCAGGCGGTTTTTCGACGCAACCGGCTGCGTGCCAGTATTCAGCAGCGCGAAACATCCCGTTCCATAGGTCGATTTCATCATGCCGGGCTGGAAACAGGCCTGCCCGATGGTAGCGGCCTGCTGGTCCCCGGCAACCCCGAGGATCGGGATATTGCCACCCAGCAGGGACGTGCTGCCGAATTCCGCCGCGCAATCCAGCACCTGAGGCAGCATCGCCAACGGCACATCCAGAAGCTCACAAATTTCTGCACTCCATGCGCCCTTGTGAATGTCGAACAAAAGGGTGCGGGCGGCGTTTGTGGCGTCGGTCACGTGACTGTGCCCATCGGTCAGACGCCAGATCAGAAAGCTGTCGATGGTGCCGAACAGCAGCTCTCCGGCGTCGGCCCGCGCGCGCGCGCCATCGACGGTGTCCAGCAGCCATTTGACCTTAGTGCCCGAGAAATAAGGATCCAGCAGCAGGCCGGTCTGGGCGGTCACGTCATCTTCGCACCCGGCCTGTTTGTAGCGGGCGCAGATCTCGGCGGTGCGACGGTCTTGCCAGACGATGGCGTTGTGGATCGCCTTGCCGGTGGTCTTGTCCCAGACCACGGTGGTTTCGCGCTGGTTGGTGATGCCGATCCCGGCGATCTGGTCGGCTGAGACCTTGCTGGCCTCCATCACCTCGCGGCAGACGGTCAGGACGCTGTCCCAAATATCCTCGACATCATGCTCGACCCAGCCTTCTTGCGGGAAATGCTGTGGAAATTCGCGCTGCGCCGTGCCGACACGGTTCATCTGCGCGTCAAACAATATCGCGCGTGAGGACGTGGTGCCCTGATCGATTGCCAGAATATAGGTCATGCCTGCGCGCCTCTCCCAAACCGTTTTGCGGGACTTTAGCGCAAACAATGACGCTCGGACCAGAGCGTTCAGACGGGAATATTGTCGATCAGGCGGATTCCGTTCAGCCAGGCGGCAGCCAGCAGCCGGGCAGGGCGATCCGGATGGGGCAAAGGCTCAAGCGTTTCGGCGCAATGCAGCTTGAGGTACTCGACCTGCGCAAACCCCGAAGCCAGCAGATCGGCCTGCGCCTGTTTCACCAGCGGATCAAACTCTGCGCCGGTTTTGACCGCCGCCGCCACGTCCCTCATAGCCCTGTTCAGATGCGCGGCCACCTCAAGCGCCTCGGGCGACAGGCGCAGGTTGCGCGAGGACATGGCCAGCCCCGAAGGCTCGCGCACCGTGGGGCAGCCGATCACTTCGATCGGAATGTCCAGATCGCGCGCCATCCGGCGTACGACCAGCAATTGCTGATAATCTTTTTCCCCGAAATACGCCCGATCTGCCTGCGTTTGCAGGAACAGCTTGGCGACCACGGTGGCGACGCCGTCAAAGTGGCCGGGGCGGAATTCGCCCTCAAGCACGTCGGTCAGGCCGGTGACCGAGACATTGGTGGCAAAGCCTTGCGGATAGATCTCGTCGGGCTCGGGCACATAGATTGCATCGACGCCGTAGGGGGCCAGCTTTTCCGCGTCCTCAAGTTCGGTACGCGGGTAATTGGCCAAATCCTCGGGGTTGTTGAACTGTTTGGGGTTCACAAAGATGGTGACGATCACCCGGTCGGTGCCTTCCCGCGCGGCCTCGGCCAGCGACAGGTGGCCCTGATGCAGCGCGCCCATGGTGGGCACAACGCCGATGGTTTCGCCCTTGCGGTGCCATTCGGTGGTCAGCGCGCGCAGGTCAGCCAGACGGCGCAGGATCGGTGCGGTCATGATTTGGTGCCCTTGGCGGGGGCCTGATCGGCAAAGACATGCTCGGCTGCCGGAAAGCTGCGCGCGCGGACCTCGGCGGCGTATTCGGAGATTGCAGCCTCGGCCAGTGGACCAAGCTCGGCATAGCGTTTGACGAATTTCGGTTTGAACGCTGTGAAAAAGCCCACCATGTCATCCACCACCAGAATCTGCCCGTCACACCCGGCGGATGCACCGATGCCGATGGTCGGGATCGCGACCTCGGCCGTGATCTGATCGGCCAGACCTTGCGGCACCTTCTCTAACACGACGGAAAATGCGCCCGCGTTGGTCACCGCATGGGCATCGGCCAAAACCGCCTGTGCCTGCTCATCCCGGCCCTGCACCTTGTAGCCGCCCAGCGTATTGATCGACTGCGGCGTCAGGCCGATATGCGCCATCACCGGGATACCGCGCTTGACAAGAAAGCGGATGGTTTCGGCCATTTCAACGCCGCCTTCCAGCTTGACCGCACCCGCGCCGGTTTCCGCCATCAGGCGGGCGGCGTTGCGGAACGCCTGCGCCGGGCTTTCCTCGTAGCTGCCAAAGGGCATGTCGATGACCATCATCGCGCTGTTCAAGCCGCGCGCGACGGCCTGACCGTGCAGGATCATCATCTCCATCGTCACGCCAAGGGTCGATTCCAACCCGTGCAGCACCATGCCGACGCTGTCACCGACCAGAACAAAGTCGCAATGAGCGTCCATCAGCCGGGCCATTGGCGTGGTATAGGCGGTCAGGCTGACCAGGGGCTCTCCGCCTTTTCGGGCGCGAATATCCTGGGCGTTCGGGGCTTTCTTGCGGGCGGTGGCGCTCATGCTCGCTCCTCGCGGGGTTCATGTTGCAGCGCGGCATAACAGATCAGGCAGGGCCATAGAAACCCCGGTTGCGCGAACATTTCCTTGAATGACCCAAGGTTTAAAGGAACACTGGCCCAGGAATAACCCGCACAAACGCGGTTACGTTGACTTCAACGGGGAGAGATTTTCATGACAAAGCAGGTGTTTCGAACCTTTGGCTCGGTGCTTGCGCTGAGCGCCGGATTGCTGGCAACGGGCGCGATGGCCAAGTCCGACATTACGATTGCGATGCAGTTGGAACCGCCGCATCTGGATCCAACCAGTGCTGCTGCGCAGGCAATCGATTCGGTGGTTTACACCAATATCTTCGAAGGGCTGACCCGGTTCATGGGTGACGGCTCGGTCGTGCCGGGGCTGGCGGAAAGCTGGGAAATCTCGGATGACGGTACGGTCTATACGTTCAAGCTGCGTGAGGGTGTGACCTTCCATGACGGCAGCACGATGGATGCCGAAGACGTCAAGTTCAGTCTGGACCGCGCCAATGCCGATGACAGCGCCAACGCGCAGAAAGCCCTATTTGCCGGGATCGAAAGCGTCGAAGCCGTGGACCCGCTCACCGTCAAGGTCACGCTGTCCGAGCCAAACGGCAATTTCCTGTTCAACATGGCCTGGGGCGATGCGGTGATCGTCGCATCCGAAAGCATCGAGGACATCAAGACCAACCCCGTCGGCACCGGAGCCTTTACCTTTGGCGAATGGGTGCAGGGCGACAGTATCACACTGAACCGCAATCCCGATTATTGGGGCGATCAGCCCGCGTTGGAGACTGCTACCTTCAAGTTCATCTCGGACCCGACCGCTGCCTTTGCCGCCATGATGGCCGAGGATGTGGATGTGTTCGACAATTTCCCCGCGCCCGAGAATCTGCCTCAGTTCGAGGCTGATCCGCGCTTTCAGGTCCTTGTCGGCTCGACCGAGGGGGAAACGATCCTGTCCACCAACAACAAGCAGGCGCCGTTTGACGATATTCTTGTCCGACAGGCGCTGGCCCATGCAATTGACCGTCAGGCCATCATCGACGGGGCGATGTTTGGCTATGGCACGCCCATCGGTACTCATTTCGCGCCACATCACCCGGCCTATGTCGATCTGACGGGTCAGTCGGCCTATGACCCGGAAAAGGCCAAAGCGATGCTGGCCGAGGCCGGATATGCGGAGGGGTTCGAGACCACTTTGCACCTGCCGCCTCCGTCATACGCCCGTCGGGGTGGAGAGATCATCGCAGCACAACTGGCCGAGGTTGGGATTACCGCCGAGATCATCAATGTCGAATGGGCGCAATGGCTGGAATCGGTGTTCAAAGGCAAGGATTTCGGCCTGACCATCGTCAGCCATACCGAGCCGATGGATATCGGTATCTATGCGCGGCCTGACTATTATTTCCAATATGACAGCACCGATTTTCAGGCGCTGATGGATCTGCTGAACACCACAACCGACCCGGACGAACGCACCCGGTTGATGGGCGAGGCACAACGCCTGATCGCCAGCGACTATGTCAACGGATACCTGTTCCAACTGGCCAAACTGGGCGTGGCCAAGGCTGGCGTGCAGGGGCTGTGGCAGAACGCGCCCACGGCGGCGATTGATCTGACGGCGATCAGTTGGGCCGAGTAAACTGGTGTTTCTGACTGGCAGGCTCATCGTATCGGCCTGCCAGACATATGACCTTAATACAGACCGGAAATGCTCGGATACGCTCTCAAACGACTGATCTCTTTGATGATCAGCCTTGCTGTCGCCTCGGTGGTGATCTTTGCCGTGATCGAGATCGCGCCGGGCGATCCGGCCTCGTTCATGCTGGGTGTGAACGCGCAAGACGATACGCTGGCTGCGCTGCGGGCCGAGTTGGGCTTGGACGGGTCCAAAGTACAGCGGTATTTCAGCTGGGTCGGTGGGATGCTGGTGGGGGATTTCGGCACCTCTTACACCTACCGCACGCCGGTCTCGCAGATGATTGCGGATCGGCTTTGGGTCTCCTTGCCACTGGCTTTGTATGCGCTGACCCTGTCGACCCTGATCGCCTTTCCGGCAGGCATCTACGCTGCCGCGCGCCGGGGCAAACCCGGCGATCTGACGGTGATGGGAGCCACGCAACTGGGCATCGCCGTGCCGAACTTCTGGTTCGCGATGATGCTGGTCCTGATCTTTGCCATCAACCTGCGCTGGTTCAATGCGGGCGGGTTTGCAGGCTGGGACAAAGGGTTCTGGACCGGTATGCATTCCCTGACCCTGCCCGCGATTGCCCTGGCCCTGCCGCAGGCGGCCATTCTGGCGCGTGTGATGCGGTCGTCCTTGCTGGACATTCTGGGCGAGGATTTCATGCGCACCGCCCGCGCCAAAGGTCTGTCCCGCCGTCAGGCGCTGTGGCGTCATGGGGTTCGAAATGCGCTGATCCCGGTGCTGACCATTATTGGCCTTCAGTTCTCGTTCCTGCTGGCCGGGTCGATCATCATCGAACAGGTCTTCTACCTGCCCGGCCTCGGGCGGCTGGTGTTCCAGGCAATCTCGGCCCGTGACCTGATCGTGGTGGAATCGGTGGTCATGCTGCTGGTCTTCGCCGTCATCACCGTGAACTTTCTGGTCGATCTGGCCTATGCCGCCGTTGACCCAAGGCTAAGGAGCCGGACATGAGCCGCAACCTGATCCTTGGCGCGGCGCTGTCCTTGCTGGTCCTGCTGGCGGCGTTGGTGTCTTTTGTCTGGACGCCGTATGATTTTGCGGCTCTGAACATTCCGCAGAAATTGCAGCCGCCCAGCGCGCAGCACTGGTTCGGCACCGATCATTTCGGGCGCGACATGTTCTCGATGATCATGGTCGGCGCGCGGACGTCGATTGCGGTGGCACTGGTCGCAGTTGGGATTGGCATCGGCTTGGGCGTGCCGCTGGGTCTGACAGCGGCGGCACGCAAAGGGTCGTGGCTGGATGAGGTCATTATGCGCAGCAATGATCTGGTCTTTGCCTTCCCCTCGCTCGTCATAGCAATCCTGATCACGGCCGTTTTCGGGGCCGGAGCCATCAACGCGATCATCGCCATCGGCATCTTCAACATCCCGGTTTTCGCGCGCATCACCCGAGGGGCCGCGCTGTCGCTGTGGGAGCGCGAGTTCATCCTCGCCGCCCGTGTCTCGGGCAAGGGCGCGGCGCGGATATCGGTGGAGCATATCCTGCCTAACGTCGCCAATCTGCTGATCGTGCAGGGCACGATTCAGTTCAGCCTTGGCATTCTGGCCGAAGCTGGGCTGAGTTACGTCGGTCTGGGCGCTCAACCACCGACGCCAAGCTGGGGTCGGATGCTGGCCGACGCGCAGACAATGGTCAGTTTCGCCCCGCATTTGGCTCTGATTCCGGGCCTCGCGATCATCGTCACCGTGCTGGGGCTGAACCTGCTGGGGGACGGGCTGCGGGACTGGCTGGACCCCAGAATCCGGGTGGCGCGGGCATGAGTTTGTTACGGATCGAAAACCTGTCCCTTGGTATCCACGGGGTCGAGATTCTGAAACAGGTCGGCCTGATGATTGCGCCCGGTCAGATTGTGGCGGTGACTGGGGAAAGCGGCTCGGGCAAGTCGATGACGGCGCTGGCCGTGATGCAGTTGTTGCCAAACGGGGCGGACGGTGACGGTTCTATCCTACTGGACGGGCAGGAAATCCTGAACCGGCCCGAGGCCGAGATGTGTGCCTTGCGCGGCGCCTCGATCGGGATGGTGTTTCAGGAACCGATGACCGCGCTGAACCCGGTCAAGACCATTGGTGATCAGGTGATGGAGACCATTCTGATCCACAAAGCGATGCCCCCCGCGCAAGCGCGGGAGCGGGCGGAGGAAGTGCTGACGCGCGTCGGCCTGCCGCCGGATCGCTTCCCCTTGTCCCGCTACCCGCACGAGTTGTCGGGCGGGCAGCGTCAGCGTGTGGTGATCGCCATGGCCATAGCCCTGCGTCCCAAACTGCTGATCGCGGATGAGCCGACAACGGCGCTGGATGTGACCACTCAGGCCCAAATTCTGGAGCTGCTCAAGGGGTTGGTGACCGAATACGGTATGGGCCTGCTGATGATCACCCATGATCTGGCCGTTGTCGCCGATATGGCGGATCAGATCGTGGTCATGCGCCATGGCGCGGTGGTCGAAAGCGGTGCGACGGATCATCTGCTGCGCAATATGCAGCACCCGTATACGCGGATGCTGTTCGAGGCGTCGAACCATCAGGTGACACTGCCCGACGCCCAGCAGCCGCAGCCGCTGCTGGAGGTCACGCAGGTGATCCGCGACTATCGCCTGCCCCGCAAAGGCCTGTTCGACGCGCCGGGCCATACCCGCGCTGTGGATGGCGTCAGCTTCACCCTCAACCGGGGCGAGCGACTGGGGCTGGTCGGAGAGTCCGGATGCGGGAAATCGACCCTAACACGGGCTATTTTGGGGTTGGAAGAGGTTCAATCCGGTGACATCCGGCTGGACGGTCAGCCGGTTTTTTCAGGCCACAAACCCAACCCGGCGGTGCGCCGCAAGATGCAGGTGGTGTTTCAGGACCCCTATGGCAGTTTCAACCCGCGCCACCGCGTTGCGCGGCTGATTACGGAACCTTTTCACCTGCTCGAAACCCCTCCCAAAGGGGCAGAGCGGCAGGATCGGATTGCCGAAATGCTGACCGCCGTGGGGCTGCGTCCTGAGGACGCCGACAAGTACATCCACGAATTCTCGGGTGGGCAGCGGCAGCGGGTTGCCATCGCCCGTGCACTGATCATCCGCCCAGAACTGATCCTGTTTGATGAGGCGGTTTCGGCCTTGGACGTTTCGGTCCGGGCGCAGATTCTGGACCTGCTGGCCGAACTTTGCTCGGCCTATGATTTGACCTACCTGTTCATCAGTCACGACCTGAGCGTCGTGCGCACAATTACGGACAGGGTGATGGTCATGCAGGCCGGGAAGATCGTTGAACAGGGCGAGACCGAGCAGGTCTTCACCCACCCGCGCCATCCCTACACCCAAAAACTGATCTCGGCCGCGCCGCAATTGCCTGAGATCGGGAAGGGTGCCGCATGAGTTTTCCCGTATTAGAGCCGAAATAGGAGCTTTCGATGACCGACCCGATTTGGTTTGATCCCAGCCTCTGTCTGATCGGAGGTATATGGCAGTCGCCGGACGGGGGACAATCGCTGCCCTTGGTCAACCCGTCCGATGGATCGGAGATTTGCCGCATCGCGCGGGGCGGTGCCGCAGATATGGATGCGGCAGTCACGGCGGCCCGATCTGCATTGGACGGCGACTGGGGCCAAATGCCCGCGTTCGAGCGGGGGCGCATCCTGAGCCGCCTGGGGCGGTTGGTTCAGGAACGGGTCGAGGATCTGGCTGCCTTGGAGGCGATGGATGTTGGTAAACCGCTGACTCAGGCGCGGGCGGATGCTGTCGCCCTGGCGCGCTATTGCGAGTTTTATGGCGGTGCAGCGGATAAGGTGATGGGCGAGACGATCCCGTATCTGGACGGCTACACGGTTTACACTCTGCGCGAACCGCATGGCGTGACGGGTCATATCGTGCCCTGGAACTATCCGATGCAAATCATAGGCCGCTCGGTCGGGGCGGCGCTGGCCATGGGCAATGCCTGTGTCCTGAAACCGGCGGAAGAGGCCTGCCTGACCGCACTGGCCTTTGCCCATCTGGCGACCGAGGCCGGGCTGCCTGCCGGGGCGCTGAATGTTGTGCCCGGATTGGGGGCCGAGGCTGGGGCCGCGCTATCCGGGCATCCGGGCGTTGACCATATCTCGTTCACGGGCTCGGTTGCGACGGGTGCTTTGGTGCAGCAGGCGGCGGGGCGAAATGTGATCCCCGTGACGCTGGAACTGGGCGGGAAATCACCGCAACTGGTCTTTGATGATGCCGATCTGGACGCGGCCCTGCCGTTTCTGGTCAATGCAGGCATTCAGAACGCCGGGCAGACCTGTTCGGCCTCGTCCCGCATTCTGGTGCAGCGTGGTGTCTATGATCAGGTCAGGGCGCGTATGGCCGAGGCCTATGATCAATTGAATGTCGGTCGCGCTATGGATGACCTTCGGGTCGGCCCGCTGATCTCGGACCGGCAAAAGACCATCGTCTCGGGGTTTCTGGCGAAAGGCGGGGATCTGACCATCGCCGCGCAGGGGCAGATCACCGCCAACGCGCCAGCGGCCGGGGCCTATGTCCGACCAACCCTGTTCGCGGACGTGCCCCCCGATCACGTTTTGGCGCAGGATGAGATATTCGGCCCGGTTCAGGTTCTGATCCCGTTCGACACGGAAGATGAGGCTCTAACCATTGCCAACAGCACCGACTACGGCCTTGTCGCCAGTATCTGGACACGCGATGGCGCGCGGCAGATGCGGTTGGCAAAACGTCTGCGCTCGGGTCAGGTGTTTATCAACAACTATGGTGCCGGGGGCGGCGTCGAATTGCCATTTGGTGGGGTCGGTAAATCCGGTCACGGTCGCGAAAAAGGGTTCGAGGCGCTCTATGGCTTTTCGCAACTCAAGACCGTTGCGGCCTATCACGGCTAGACGATCACCTCGATTGCCTTCTGCGCGCCAACCCCAAACACCCGTTTGTAACGGTCGATCTGATCCGCCGGTCCCATCGCCTTTTCCGGGTTGTCCGACAATTTGACCGTCGGTCGCCCGTTGGCCGAGATCGCCTTGCACACCAGTGAAAACGGCGCAAGCGCGTCGCCCGGTACCAGACCGCGAAAGTCATTTGTCAGCAGAGTGCCCCAACCGAAGGAGATATTGGCGCGGTCCGCAAACTGGCCGTGCAATTCCTTGATCTTGTCCACGTCCAATCCGTCCGAAAAGATGATCCGCTTTTGCGTCGGATCCTCACCGCGGGATTTCCACCAGTCGATGGCCACTTCGGCCCCGGCAGCGGGATCGCCGCTGTCGACCCGGATCCCGGTCCAGCCGGCCAGCCAATCGGGTGCGCGATCCAGAAACCCTTTGGTGCCGTAGGTGTCGGGCAGGATAATCCTCAGATTGCCGTCATGCTCATCATGCCAGTCGCTGAGGACATCGTAGGGGGCCTGCGCCAATTCCTCATCCGTGTCGGCCAGCGCGGAATAAACCATGGGCAGTTCGTGGGCGTTGGTGCCAATGGCCTCAACCTCGCGCCGCATGGCGATCAGGCAATTCGAAGTGCCGGTGAAGGATGACCCCAGGCCTTCGATCATCGCCTGAACGCACCAATCCTGCCACAGGAAGGAATGCCGCCGCCTTGTCCCGAAATCCGCAATCCCCAGCCCTTCGATCGAGCCAAGCTGCGCGATCTTCTCCCACAACCGCGTCATGGCCTGAGCGTAGAGCACCTGCAATTCAAACCGGCGCATCTGGTTCAGCACGGCGCGCGAGCGCAGTTCCATCAATACGGCCAAAGCGGGGATTTCCCACAACATGACCTCGTGCCATTTGCCCTCAAACGTCAGCTCATACTGATCACCCTTCCGCTCAAGATGATAGGGCGGCAGGCGTGTGTTCTCGAACCACTCCATGAAATCTGACCGGAACATCTGCCGTTTGCCGTAGAACATATTGCCCCGCAGCCAGGTACTTTCCCCACGGCTGAGGCTGAGCGAACGGATGTGATCCAGTTGTTCCCGCAACTCTCCTTCGTCGATCAAATTGGCCAAAGGCACGTGATTCGACCGGTTGATCAGTGAAAATTCCACATTTGTTTGAGGCTTATTTCGAAACACTGACTGGCACATCAGCAGTTTGTAGAAATCTGTGTCGATCAAAGACCGAACAATCGGGTCGATCTTCCATTTGTGGTTGTAGACACGGGTCGCGATATCGACCATGGGGAACTCCTGCGATTTCCGTTGTTAGATCAATCAGCACGGGGAATGGCAAGAGTCGCTGATCTGGTGACAATGCCCGCTTGACGTCACAAAGCGGGCATATTGTTTGGTCTTATCACCGATTAGTGAGGGTGTGGGATGGAAGAATAAGGCTGTTAGTGGTGTATGAGTCTTCGGTACGACTTTGATATTGTAAGGAAAGCACTGGACGAACAAACGCCTGACGCGCCGCCGACCTCTGGTCCGGACGGGGGTCAGGTGATTGCGCTGTTTCGGGATGTTAAGACGTCTGATGCGCTGCGCGGGGCGTCGCCCAAGATCCGCAAGATGTTTCAGGATGCGGGCTTCGGGCTGGCGGCGCATGACAGTGGAATTGCGCCTGACGTCTACCCACCTGCGGACCAGCCCGAGCGCGAACGCATCCTGTCGGCGCTGTTCGCCAGTATCAAAAGTCAGGGCGTTCAGGGCGAATACAGTGGCGAGTTCGATTTCATGCAGTTTCTGGATCACGTCCAGCGGGCGCGCCCGGTGCAGGGCGTTATGCGATCCGAGCCTGTTGTTCAGCCTCCGATGCCAACCCCGGTCAGCCGGTCCAAACGGCGCGCGGTTCCGGGGCGGATCGGCTTCGCCCTTGGTTTGGCCGTAATCCTGTTTGTGCTGTTCAAATTCCTCGAAGCGGCGGGTGCCGGGAGTTAAACCAGTTTGACCCCGGCCTGACGCATCGCCTGTTCGGCTGCCGCCATCGACCCGTCCATATCGATGCCCCGGCAGGCATCCAGCCGGACGGTGACATCCAGACCCAGTCGCGCCGCATCCACTGCCGAGTAATGCACGCAGAAATCCGTGGCCAACCCAACCAGAGTCACGCGCGACAAGCCCCGCGTTTCCAGATACCCTTTCAGGCCCGTTGGCGTTGTCTGATCGTTTTCAAAAAAGGCTGAATAGCTGTCGATGGCACTGCGAAACCCTTTGCGGATGATCAGGTCCGCATCGGTCCGCAGGTCGGGGTGAAATTCGGCCCCCTGACTGCCCTGAACACAGTGATCGGGCCATAGGACCTGCGGGCCATAGGGCATTTCGATCACCTCGAACGGGGATTTGCCGGTGTGTGAGCTGGCAAAGCTGGAATGACCCGCCGGATGCCAGTCCTGCGTCAGGATGACGGCGTCGAAATCACCCATCATGGCGTTGATCGGGGCCACGACCTCATCCCCGCCTGCGACGGCCAGCGCGCCACCGGGGCAGAAATCGTTCTGGACGTCGATTACGATCAGGGCGTGGGTCATCGCGGTCTCCTTTGATCTATCGGTACGGCGTGCCGCGGGGGGCGTCAATCCGGTCACTTGCGACTCTGCGCGCGCGGGTTTAGACCGCGCGCATGTATACGATCGCTGCCCTCTATCACTTCACCCGCTTTTCGGATCATGCCGCCCTGCGCGACCCGCTGTTGGAGCTTTGCCGCGCCCAGTCGGTCAAAGGCACCTTGCTGCTGGCGCAAGAGGGGATCAACGGCACCATCGCAGGCCCGCGCGCCGGGATCGATGCTGTGCTGGCGCATATCAAGGCACTGCCCGGATGTGCGGACCTTGAGTGGAAAGAGGCGACCGCAGACCATCCGCCATTCGGCAAGATGAAAGTGCGCCTGAAAAAAGAGATCGTGACCATGGGCCAGCCAGATGTCGATCCGCGCGCGCGCGTCGGCAACTATGTCGAGCCGGAGGACTGGAACGACCTGATCCGGTCCGACGATGTGGTGGTGATCGACACGCGTAACGATTACGAGGTGGCGATTGGCACGTTTGAGGGCGCTATAGACCCTGAAACCGCCAGTTTCCGCGAATTTCCCGCCTGGTGGGAAGAAAACAAGGACCGCTTCCACAACAAGCGCGTTGCCATGTTCTGCACCGGCGGTATCCGCTGCGAGAAATCGACCAACTACCTGCTGGGGCAGGGGGTCGAGGATGTCTATCACCTGAAAGGCGGCATCCTGCGCTATTTGGAAGAGATGCCAAAGCAGGACAGCACCTGGCAGGGTGAATGCTTTGTGTTCGACAATCGCGTCTCGGTGGGGCATGGGCTGGTCGAAGGCCCTCATAAGCTGTGCCATGGCTGCCGCCGCCCGATCCTGCCCGAAGATATGAAGCGACCCGAATACGAACACGGCGTGACCTGTCATCGCTGTATCGATGAGACTTCAGAGGCCGACAAGGCGCGCTTTCGCGAACGGCAAAAGCAGATCCTGCTGGCGCGCAAACGTGGTGTTGAACACTTGGGTTCCGATTAAATTCGGCTTGCAGGCCCGCGGCTTAGACCGGATGATCGCAGGCAGACCAGCCTGACGGAGTGTCCATGCACCGCGAACCCACAACCCTTGCTGAATGGAAATCCACCCTTCTGGCCGCGCTGGGGCTGGTGCTGGCTAGCTTTCTGGCCTGGTTCGGGTTGTCGCGCCTGAGTGAAGCAACAGCCGGGGATACCATCGGCTCGATTGCCTCGGTCGGTCTGCTGCTCTGGATCGTTTCGCAATCCTGGTACTACATGACACAGGTGAAATCGCCGCGTCGGCTGCTGTTCCTGATGGGCGTTTCGTTCATTCAGGTCGTGCCGTTCTTGTTCGCCGCTGTGTATGGTGCGTTTGGATACAACGACAACTGCGTGATTGGCGCGCAGGGTCCGGCGGATATTCTGTATTTCTCCTACGTGACCTTCACCACCGTCGGATACGGTGACATGTCCCCGACGGGGTTGTGCCGTGGTCTTGCCGTGGCCGAAGCGGTGACTGGATACATTCTGCTGGGAATGTTCGTTGCTGCTGCGGTTGCGCTTTACGCGCGCAATCACGGTCAAAATGACCCGAATTAGAGCCTATTTGTTCTGATCAATCCAACGCGACATCATTCGCTTGTCACGAAAGCACTCAGACGGGATCGGGCGTCGCTTGCTGCGCGAAATACGCTCGGCAAAGGCGACCTGTTTGCCGGTCGGGTAGTTGTCGAATTGCGAGGTCGCACGGGGTTTGTGCGCCGATATCCAGTCTGACAGCATTTTTCGGTCACGCTGCACGTCGACTGGGATTTCCAATGCCGACCGTTCAGCAATCGCTTGGGCATAGCGCATTTGCCGGTCCGTGACCGGAAGCAGGTGGTAGTCGTTGCTCGAGCCTCCAAGGGCTGAATTTCGCGTGTTCTGGGTCATCGGTCGATCCTCTGACTATGTAGAACATAAATAGAACATTAACCAAGATTTTCAAGGGTAGCCCTTGGCGCGCAGGCGTCATCTTGCCGTTGTGCGGTTTTTATTGACTGGTCAATCAACAACCGATAGGCCGGGATAAACTGCCCCTCGCGCCGTGCATTGGCGCATCAGACCAAGAGGAACCCGGTATGAAGTTTCAACCCAAGGCCAGTCATTTCATCAACGGTGTCTATGTCGAAGACACCAACGGCGCGCCGATTGACGTCATCTACCCGGCGACCGGAGAGGTCATCGCACGCCTGCACTCGGCCACGCCAGATATTGTAAATATGGCTCTAAATAGCGCAAAAACGGCTCAGGCGGAATGGGCGGCGATGTCGGGAACCGAGCGCGGCCGGGTACTGCGCCGGGCCGCCGATATCATGCGCGAGTGCAATCGCGAATTGTCGATCCTTGAAACCCATGACACCGGCAAGCCCCTGCAGGAAACGCTGGTGGCCGATGCAACCAGCGGTGCCGACGCATTGGAATACTTCGGAGGTCTGGCTGCGTCTTTGACCGGTGAGCATATCCCGTTGGGCGGCGGCGATTTCGTCTACACCATCCGCGAGGCGCTGGGCGTTTGCGTTGGCATCGGTGCGTGGAACTATCCGACCCAGATCGCCTGCTGGAAAGGGGCCCCGGCGCTGGCCTGCGGCAATACGATGATCTTCAAACCCTCGGAAACCACGCCCCTGTCGGCGCTGCAAGTGGCCGAGATTCTGATCGAAGCGGGCGCGCCCAAGGGGGTCTACAACGTGGTGCAGGGCTATGGCGATGTGGGTGCCTCGCTGGTGACCGATCCGCGCGTGGCCAAGGTCTCGCTGACCGGGTCGGTGCCGACGGGCCGTAAGGTCTATGCCGCTGCGGCAGATGGGATGAAGCACGTGACCATGGAGTTGGGCGGCAAATCCCCGATGATCGTGTTCGACGACGCCGATATCGAAAACGCTGTCTCGGGCGCGATTCTGGGCAACTTCTATTCCTCGGGGCAGGTCTGTTCCAACGGCACCCGTGTGTTTGTGCAAAAGGGCATCAAAGAGGCGTTCCTGACCCGCCTGTCCGAACGTCTGGCCACTGCCAAAATCGGCGACCCGCTGGACGAAGAGGTCAATTTCGGCCCCATGGTCAGCGAAAACCAGATGAACATCGCGCTAGGCTATGTCGAAAAGGGCAAGGCCGAAAGCGCGCGTCTGGTTTATGGCGGCAAGCGGATCGAGGGCGACGGGTTCTACATGCAGCCCACCGTTTTCGCCGACGTCACCGACGACATGACCATCGCGCGCGAGGAGATCTTTGGCCCGGTCATGTCGGTTCTGGATTTCGACACCGAGGCCGAGGTTCTGGCCCGCGCCAATGACACCGAGTTTGGTCTGGCCGCCGGGGTCTTTACCAATGACCTGACCCGCGCCCACCGCATCGTCGCCGGGTTCGAGGCGGGGACCTGCTACATTAATACATATAACCTGGCCCCGGTCGAAGCGCCCTTTGGCGGATCAAAAATGTCAGGTGTCGGGCGCGAGAATTCAAAGCTGGCGATCAACCATTTCAGCGAAATGAAGACGGTCTACGTGTCCATGAACGACGTTGAGGCTCCGTACTAAGTGAGTTTCGCATGAGATAGGCTCATGCCAATAAGTTCTGTTCCCGACATTTCGCGTCGGGAACAGAACACATGCCATTTCCAACCTATGGCTGACTTACCTGTAACCGTGCCGCTCTGACCGCGACCGCTTTACAGGAGAGACCCCATGAAAACCCACGCACAGGCCGTCGTTATCGGAGGGGGCCTTGTTGGTTGTTCAATCCTTTACCATCTGGCCAAGCTCGGTTGGACTGACGTTGTTCTGCTGGAACGGGATGAACTGACGTCAGGCTCGACCTGGCACGCGGCGGCCAACATCCACGGGCTGCATGACAACAACAATGTCACGCGGATCCAGCACTATACGATGAACCTGTATAAAGAGCTGGAAAAGGAAACCGGTCAGGGCTGCGGCGTGTTCCAGCCGGGCTCGCTTTATCTGGCTCAAACCGAAGACCGCGAGCATCAGTTGCGGTTGCAGGAGGCCAAGGCGCGGTTCTACGGCCTGAACTTCTATGAGATCAGCCGCGAGCAGGCCAAGGAATTGCACCCGCTGGCGCAGTTCGATGATATCCGTTGCATCATGTACGAACCCGATGGTGGCAATGTCGATCCGTCCGGTGTGACCATGGCCTATGCCGCAGGCGCACGGGCCATGGGTGCCACGATTGAGCGGTTTTGCCCTGTAATAGGGACTGAACAACAGTCAGACGGCTCGTGGATCGTGCGGACTGAAAAGGGTGACATCCACGCGCAATGGGTCGTCAATGCCGGGGGCCTCTGGGGGCGCGAGGTTGCGGCGCTGGCCGGGATCGAATTACCACTGCAACCGACAGAGCATCAGTATTTCGTGACCGAGGCCATCGATGAAGTGGCCAATATGGGCCGCCGTCTGCCGTCGATCGCGGATCGAGATGGCGAGTATTACTTCCGTCAGGAAGGCAACGGCCTGCTGATCGGGGCCTATGAGAAAGACATGCGGTTCTGGGCTGAAAACGGCACGCCGCTGGATTTCGCGCATGATCTGTTCCCCGACGATCTGGATCGGATCATGGAAAACGTGATCCGCGCCACCGAACGTGTTCCGGTTGCCGCCACCGCGGGCGTCAAACGCGTCATCAACGGCCCGATGATCTGGTCGCCGGATTCCAACGCGATCTGGGGCCCGGTGCCCGAGCTACAGAACTATTTCTGCTGCACCGGTATCATCCCAGGCTTTTCGCAATCCGGCGGGCTGGGCCTGTTGGCGGCGCAATGGATGATCGAGGGCGAGCCGCAATACGACATGTTCGCCTGGGATCTGGCCCGCTTTGGTGATTGGGCCGACAAAAAATTCACCAGGGCGCGGGTCGAAGATCAGTATTCGCATCGCTTCGCCATCCACTTCCCGAACGAGGAACGCAGCGCCGGTCGCCCCGCCCGCGTGCGCCCGGCCTATGAGATGCAAAAGGATATGGGCTGCGTGTTCGGCCTGAACTGCGGCTGGGAACATCCGCTGTGGTTTGCCGACCAGCCCGGCACGGTCGAAACCAACGGCTTCACCCGCCAGAACTGGTGGGAGCCGGTCGGGCGTGAAGTTCAGATGTTGCGGGACGCGGTCGGCGTGATCGATATCTCGAACTTTGCCAATTACGTGATCAAGGGCCCCGGCGCCTATGATTGGCTGGATCGTCTGGTCGCCAATCGTGTCCCGACCGAGGTCGGGCGGTCCTGCCTGACCCCTTTGATCTCGGTGCGCGGTGGTGTGGCCGGGGATTTCACCATCACCAAGGTTGCCGAAGACGAATATATGATGATCGGCTCGGGCATGGCCGAGCGCTATCACCAGCGTTTCTTCAACATGGTCGACCTGCCCGACGGTACCACGCTGGACGTCGCGACCGACCGGATCGCCGGATTCAACGTGGCCGGTCCGAAATCCCGCGATGTCCTGCAACGCCTGACCAACGCGGACCTGTCGAACGAGGCGTTCCGCTTCATGCGCTCGCAAACCATCGAAGTCGCAGGCGTTACCTGCCTGGCGATCCGTGTCAGCTTTACGGGCGATCTGGGGTGGGAGCTGCATTGTGCTGAATCCGACCAAATCAGGCTCTATTCAGCGCTTTTGGAGGCCGCGAAG
The DNA here is from genome assembly GCF_056537745.1 of Ruegeria sp. C12. Taxonomy (NCBI): domain Bacteria; kingdom Pseudomonadati; phylum Pseudomonadota; class Alphaproteobacteria; order Rhodobacterales; family Roseobacteraceae; genus Ruegeria; species Ruegeria sp. C12. Next base: position 88,285 of record NZ_JBQFSA010000003.1, on the reverse strand, counting down.
GACCATGGCGGCGGCCCGGTTGGCGGCCGCGCGCTGGGGTCGCTGCGGATCGAAAAGGGCTATGGTTCCTGGGGGCGCGAATATTCTCAGGAATACTGGCCGCAAGAGGTTGGCCTTGCGGGCCTGATCAAACTGGACAAGGACTTCCTGCACAAAGACGCGTATCTGTCCATCAAGGACAATGCCGCGCGTGAGGTCCTGTCGAACTTCGAGGTTGACGCCGCAGATGCCGACGCCAGCGGGGGTGAGCCGATCTTTGCCCCGGATGGCACGCCGGTGGGCCGCGTGACCTCGGGCGCATACGGCTATTCGGTCGGAAAATCGCTGGCCATCGGCTATGCCGACCCTAAGGTGGCCAAACCCGGCGATACGGTCGAGATTTACATTCTTGGCAAACCCCACAAGGCCAAGATCCTGCCAGACCCCCCGTTCGATCCGGCAGGCCACCGTTTGCGTGACGTGAAACCGGTGATGGAGGGCGCGGCGTGACCAACAGCTTCGCCCGTGTTGCCGATTTTGCGCTGACGCGGGCGGCTGCCGACATGCCGACCAGCGCGCAGGAGGCTGCGGCGCTGATGATGCTGGACACGATGGGCATCCTGATCGCCGCGGGACCGATGGAGGCGGGCGTGATCGCGCGCGACACCGCAGCGCTGCTGTATGCCAGTTCCGATCCGTCCTTCAGCGCGCGCATGATGTTCGATGGCCGTTCGGTCAGCATGGCGGGCGCGGCTTATGCGGCGGCAACGCAGACCGACAATCTGGACGGGCATGACGGCTATAACCCGACCAAGGGGCATATCGGTGTTGTGGTTCTGCCCGCGCTGGCGGCTTTGGCTGAACATTGCCCCAATCTAACGGGCCCCGAGGCCCTGGCTGCGGTGATCACCGGTTACGAAATCGCAGGCCGCGCGGGGCTTTCGCTGCATGACAGCGTCAGTGATTACCACACGTCCGGCGCCTGGAATGCCTTGGGTGTGGTCGCCATGGCCGCACGTTTGCGCGGGCATGATGACGACCAGTTGCGGCAGGCGCTGGGCATTGCCGAATACCACGGGCCGCGCAGCCAGATGATGCGCGAGATTGCGAACCCTACCATGCTGCATGACGGCTCGGGCTGGGGGGCAATGGTCGGTGTTTCAGCCGCTGTTCTGGCCGAGCGTGGATTTACCGGGGCCCCCGCGATCACGATTGAGGCGGACAGTGCGGCCCCGCATTGGGACGATTTGGGCAGGTTCTGGCAGGTCGAGCATCAATATGTGAAACCCTATCCGATTTGTCGGTGGGCGCATGCTGCTATCGACGCGCTTAGGGCTGTCATGATCGACCACGATTTGACCCCTGATCAGATCAAATCGGTGCAGATCAACAGTTTCCATCAGGCGGCCTGCCTGTTTGCAGGTGTCCCGCAAACAACGTCGCAAGCCCAATACTCTCTGCCATTTGCGGCGGCTGTTCACGCGATTTATGGCCGTATCGGCGTCGAACATATCTCGGGCACCGGACTGTCTGACCCGGTCGTCGCTCGGTTCATGTCGCGCATAAAGGTCACGGAACGTAATCGGCATTCTGCCCGTTTTCCCGAAGGGCGCTGGGCGGATGTCGAGATCGAAACCACCGACGGGCGCGTTCTGCACTCCGGAGACACCCATGCCCGAGGCGGGCCGGAATCGCCAATCTCGCGGCAAGAGGTGATCGAGAAGTACACGCAATTTGCCGCTCCGGTCATCGGCCCAACCCGCGCCGAGCAAATCCGCACGGCAATACTGGGCTGGACCAATCCACATTCTCGCTACGCGGATCTGGCCGAGTTGCTGTATCAGCCACCGCTCGGAGGATAAGGCAGGTTGGCCTGCTCGGGGCACAATTTATTCACTGAATACTGACCCCTTGCTGTTCGAACCAGTTCCTTGTCACGAACGGATCAGGCCCAAAAAGCGATAGGCTGCGACACTCAGATCAAGGATGCGTGGATCGGCACTGGATCACTCAGACTCAACGGCGTTTAATAACGTGCTGATCTGCTGCCGCGCTTCGATGCTGTCGTTCAACAGGTTGGCCGCATCCGCAAGGGGTTTATCCGCCAACCTCTCGGGCGGGTTTCTCAAGGCTTGCGTGGTTTCGCTCAGCTTTACGTATTTACCTACTGCGTTCGCGTCTGTCTTCTCCAGCAGGTCCGCGAGCCAGAAATACCTATTGGCCGCTTGTAGATCACCCAGTTCGCTCAACACTTCTGCGGCCTTTGCGAATTCTTGGCTGGCCTCCAGCGCGCGGGCCCTCAAAGCACTGGCCTCGTCCGAGGAGTCATCCGCAAGCTCCAGCATCGCCTGATGTGGGCGGTTATTCTGTAACACTGCCCGCGCCCGCAACCGCGCCCGTTCGGATCGTCGTGCGCGGTCTTGGTCCCGGTTGGCAAATGCAAAAGCCCGGGACCTAAAGCCAAGCCCCATCAACCGTTCAGACAGAGCTATCGCCGTCGGCGTTGATACACCGTCGGCTTGATCACCCGACAAAGTCAAAACCTGCCGCAAAAAGGTGACGTCATCAGCACGCTCAGCCAGCAATTGCAGATGCCGGTCCAAAACCGCAGGCGCGTCAGAACCGTCCGGCAGCGTATCGATCAGGTCAAACGCAGCGTCGAATTCCTGGGTCAGTGCCAAAGCAACCGCATGCGTTCTGGTCATCATCGGCCCCATCTCTGACTGGCGGAGTTCCGTCGCATAAGCCGCCGCCAATTCCAGTTCCTGCGGGGAAACGGCCCCCCGGTCGGTCCATCGCTTCTCGACCAGCCGGGCCAGAGCCAATGCGGCCTCATCCGGCGCGTCCGGTGCGGTGATGACCTGGGACAGATGTTCCTCCTCAGCCGCCATATCGCCTTCGGCTTCGGCGACTTTTGCCCTGGCGTGTGAGAGTGCCGGGGTGGTTGCATCCTCAACCCGGTCCACCGACCGCAAGATCCGCCGGGCGGCTTCCAATTCTTCTGCGTTGACCAAAATCGAAGACAACCGAGGCCCGAGACTGCGTCTCAGGTGATCAGGCAGCCGCGCAAAGCCCTGCTCGATCGCCTCAACCCTTGCCTCCGGCGCCAATTCCTGTTCAGCCAACGCCGCCCACAGGGCCGCATCGCTGTCGCAGCGTTGCAGCCCTTGAAACGGAGATGTTGCCGACAGCGGCCGATTGTCCACGATATGGGCGATTGCCTGGACACGGTCCGCGTCAGAGTTTTGATCCGCCAGCATTTTTAGCATTTGAACCGCCTCAGCACCGAAACCATGGAACGCATACAGCCTGGCCAAAGCCATTGCCCGGTCCTCATCCAGATCATCAAACTCTTTGAACAAGCCAGCGCGCAGCTGCGCGACCTGCTCCTGAAACGGTCGCGAATCCGACCATGTTTCAAACCCAAGCTCGACCGTCGTGAAACACGCCGGTTTTGCATCGATTTGCGGGAATTCAGCACCAAGAATGGCATTCAGGTCGTCCAGAACGGTCGACAGCTGCACATTCGACTGCAAGCCGTCGATCATGGGCAAAGCCGGTAAATCGGAGGACCGCCTTGGGCGGATTCCGGCCAGGTTCAGGTCCAGCACCTCTCGGTCCGCGCCCTGCAATAGTCTGGTCGACAACTGATCTTTGAACGCTTGACCGCTCATCGACAGTAAAGGCAATTCGAACGATGTCACGGGGTCTTGACGTGCGCGTTTCTTCTGTGGTTCAGGCCGGGGCGGGGGGATATCGGCCAACAAAGAAGGCAACGCTGTACCCGGCGCGATGTCCAGAACAATCATCGACTTCCGATACAGGAAAGCCGAGGCAACACAGTCGCAGCCGAATTCCAGATCCAGCCCGTCCCCGGGTTTCTTTTGCGACACTGCGGCCAGACGATTTGTGGTCAACCGTCCAAAGACCGCGTTGGTTTGGAAGGTCGCAGCCTCCAGATCGACCGACAATCGCGCCCCGTTCTTGCGATGGGTCAAAACCCAACCCGTGTCGGGCGGCACGTTGAACACCAGTCGTGTGAAGCCCGCGTGTTCACCCGACCGAACCGTCACCTCTTGCGCGAATGCAGGTGACGCAAGCGCGATCAGGGCAGCAATCAGCTTTAAAAGTCGGGTCATGCCGCCGCCTGCTTGAGCTCTTTCAACGCCTCTTCAAGTTCGGAAAAACCGGGGCGGTTATGCGTAGGGGTGTTTTGGCGGCCGACTTCGATGCACATGGCCGCGTTATGGTTGTGCAGGTTGGCGACCAGCACCTCTTTTATGAGTTGATAGAAATGGTTGTCCTCTTCCACAACGGTCTTGAGCTTACCCGCGAAGGGGCCGACCAGCCCGTAGGCCAGAAAAACACCCAGAAATGTCCCCACCAACGCCCCGCCGATCAGCTTGCCCAACACCTCGGGCGGCTGGTCGATCGAGCCCATGGTTTTGATCACACCCAGAACGGCAGCAACAATCCCAAGTGCCGGAAGCCCGTCCGCGACGGTTTGCAACGCGTGGCTCGAGTGCATGGCGTGATGGAAATTCGCCTCCATCCGTTTTTCCAACACCTCCTCGACCTGATGTGGGTCGTCATAGTTCATTGCGGCTGAACGCATCGTGTCGCAGATCAGATCGACGGCTTCTTTGTCGGACTGAATCTTGGGATAGGCGGAAAACAGGCTGGAGTTTTCGGGGTCTTCGATATGTTGTTCAACCTCGACCGGATTGGCCCGCGCGATGCGGATCAGCGAGAACAGCAGGCACAAAAGATCGCGATAGTCTTCGGGCTTCCATTTCGGTCCCTTGAAGACCTTTCCCATGTCTTTGATCGTGTGTTTGACACCGCCGATATCGTTGCTGATCAGAAAGGCCCCAACCGCCGCACCGCCGATCATCATCATCTCGAACGGGAGCGATTTCAGGATGATGGTCATCTTGCCCCCGGCGGCCAGATAGCCGCCGAACACCATCACGAAAATGACGACAATTCCAACAATTCCAATCATTTGCGATCCCCAGATGTGTTCAGGACAGGTTTGGTTTGCATGGCCGTCTACTCTTGCGGTGCGGTGGCGTTACGGCCCGCCATGACGACGCTGACCGTATAGGCCGCATCGGGGCTGAGACCGGCCAGGATGTTCGCGGCGACTTCCGGCGGCATGCGGGACAGAAATCCGGATGCAAATGTCGGGTCCATGGTTTCGAACAAGGCGGCTGCGTCTTTGGGTTTCATGTTCTGGTAGACATCCGTCAGCTGCGTCAGGTCGGTCTCTGCCGCCTTGTCCGCAACCGCCAGGGTCGCACGCAGAGACTCTTCAGCCTCCTGCAACGCCGCCAAGCGGGTTTCGATGGCCTCGCTTGCGATCTGGAGCGCCTTTTCCTTGTCCAACACCACATCTTCACGCTGTTTCACCCGCTTTTCGCGGCGCAGCAGTTCCGTCAGAACGACCTGAACGTCGCGCGTATCGGTTGGGGTTTGGGTGGCTTTGGCCTGTTCAGGCTCGGCAGATTTGGCAAGGGCAGGCCCCGCCTCTAACCCGACGCGGATGGCCGCAGACCCGATCATCAGAAGTGAGATCACCGTCAGCACCCCGGCGCGAGGGCGGTCTCGTCTTTTGGTCGCCCGTCGGATGCCCATCAGGTGGCCTCATTCATCTTGCGGCCGTGCCGAAAGAACATCAGGCCTTCCGGGGCCTTGGCCGTGGTCTCCTCCGCCATATCTTCGGAGTCTTGGTTCGGCTGCTCTTCAGGCGTGGTCTCATCCGCGGCCTCAGGTGATTCTGAAGCCTCGACCTTTGGTGCCTTAGGACCCGCTTTTTCAACCTTTTCTTCTTCGGCTGGAATCACGTCATGCATGGACGCCATCATCAATTCCAACCGCTGTGCCACGCTTTCTGCGCGTTGCGTCAGCTCTTTCAACACATCGCCCGACTGATCCGAGGCAGCGCGCGCGTTGTCGAGGGACTTTTTCAGCTCATCCGCTTGTGACGACAACACAGCCACCGCGCCGCCCACACCTTTTTCAAGGTCGGTGAATCGCCGCAACCTGCGCGACAGGACAAAGCAATACAGACCCGCGCCCAAAGCGCCCGCAACCAGCAAAATATCCGCAATAAGCTCCAATCCCGCCTCCTAATTCAGTACAAATTCCATGACCAGCACGTCGCGCACCCGGCCTTCGCCCGTAACAATCCCGATCCGCCGCAGCAGATGTCCCCGGATCCGCGTCAATGCCAGCGGGTCTTCCAGATCTGACACCTCGACCGCCCGCAGATAGCCGTTCAGCACATCCATGATTCGCGGTTGTATTTTTTCCACATCAGCGATGTACGGAGCGTTAACTTCGAGCTGTGCGTGAAATTTCAGATGGCGCGACTGGCCTTCGATCAGAGAAATGATCACCGGCGGCAAATCGACGAATCCAACATCCGCAAGGGGTTTGGCCTTGCTCTCTTTCGTTTGGCCATCTGTTGCCGATTTTTCAGCCCCGCCGCCAATCGGCAACAGACCTGTTGTCGTCAGAAAATAGCCGCCTGCCGCCCCGGCCACGGCCAGAATCAACCCGACCATCAAACCTTTTTTCCCTTTTTTCTCAGGGGTTTCCGCCTGTTCTGCTGTTGCGTCGGCCATGACGTCCTCATCCATCTGCTGTGAATCCGTCATATCCCCTCAGAGACTAACCGATTGTTAAGGGCAATCGTCCAAACAGGGGATGCGCCGGGCAGAATGTCGGCGAGTCGGAGGTGAGCGTGCAGCAGATCGGAACTGTCTGGGCAAGTTTGGACAGGCGAAAACAAATCATCGTTGCCGGTGCGGTTGTGCTGGTGTTTCTCGGGATCCTTGGCATGTCGCGGCTGGCGACCGCGCCGTCGATGACCTTGCTGTATGCGGGGCTGGAAAGCGGTGCCGCTGGTGACATCGTCCGTTCACTGGATCAGCGCGGTGTGCCCTACGAAATCAGGGGCGGATCGATTTATGTGCCCGGCGGGCAGCGGGATGAGCTGCGGATGACGCTGGCCAGCGAAGGCCTGCCCGCGAACGGCAATCGCGGGTACGAGCTGCTGGATTCCCTCAGCGGGTTTGGCACCACATCTCAGATGTTCGATGCCGCCTATTGGCGCGCGAAAGAAGGCGAGCTTGCCCGGACGATCGTCGGCAGCCCTCATGTCAGTCAGGCGAGGGTGCATATCGCAAATGGATCGGCCAATCCGTTTCAGCGCAGCGTGGCGCCCACGGCCTCGGTTTATCTGGTGCCGTCCGGCGCGGATGTGACCGGCGATCAGGCCAAGGCGATCCGGTTTCTGGTCGCCTCGGCTGTCAGTGGCCTGGCGCCGGAAAATGTAACGGTTGTCGATTCGAACGGGGCCGTGATTGGCGTGCAGGACACTGCGGTTGCGGCCGAGACGGCGGATGACAAATCCCGACAGCTGCGCGAGCGTGTTCTGCGTCTGGTCGAGGCGCGTGTTGGGGCCGGCAACGCTGTGGTCGAGGTCAGCGTGGACACGGTGACCAAAACCGAATCGATCCGCGAGCGGCGTTTTGATCCCAAAGGACGCGTCGCGATCAGTACCGATGTCGAAGAGCGTTCGGACAGCGCCCGCAACCAATCTGCGGATGTGACGGTCGCCTCGAACCTGCCCGATGGCGACGGGGCAGGGGGCGACGAATCGAATTCGACCGCAACGCAGACGCGCGAACGGATAAATTACGAAGTCTCCGAGACCGAGTTGGAGGTTCACACAGCGCCGGGTGCCATCAAACGTCTGACCGTTGCAGTTCTGGTCAATGGAACGCGCACGGTTGACGCCAGTGAGGCCGAAAGTTTCGCGCCTTTGCCGCAGACCGAATTGGATGCATTAGAGGAGCTGGTTGCCTCGGCCGTTGGATTTGACGCGGACCGCGGGGATGTGATCACCCTGAAATCGCTGGATTTGCCGCCGGTTGACCCGCAGGGGACGTTGGTGTCGGCATCGATGTGGCAGTCCATTCATCTGGACGCGATGTCGCTGATCCAGATGGCTGTATTGGCGGCGGTCTCGCTGGTTCTGGCCATGTTCGTCATCCGCCCGATCCTGATGAAACCCGCGACGGCACCGGCCTTGCTGCCCGCAAGCGCCGGGGATGTCACCGAAGGCGCACCTGTGCTGACCGGCGAAATCGCACCGGATGGCAGTTCGGACTTCGCGCCGCTGGCCGCGCAGGCCGAAGTGCCCGCGCTTGGTGTGGCCCCGTCGCAGGATCCGGTTGACCGGTTGCGCGCGATGATTGGCGACAAACAGGAGGAGACGGTCGAAATCCTGCGCAGTTGGCTGGAAGAAGGTGAGGAGCGCGTGTGATGACAATTGCTCATCTTCTTGAAGATTTCACCGTTCAGGCCAACGGCGGGCAGGTTCATCTGCTGGACGAAGACGCACTGGAGGAACAGCGCCTGGCCGCCTTTGAACAAGGCTATGGGGCGGGGTGGGAAGACGCCTTGCAGGCGCAGGAACAAAGCCGGGGGCAAATCTCGTCCGAGTTGGGTAAATCGCTTGAGGATATGTCCTTTACCTATACCGAGGCGATCACCCGCATGTCGCTGTCGCTGGAGCCGATGTTCCAGAGCCTGACCAATCTGGTCTTACCGGACATGATCGACCGGGGCTTTGCCGCGCAACTGGTCGAACACCTGTCCGAGATGGCGCGTGAACAGATCGGGCAGCCGATGCAGGTCATCGTGCCGGTCGGATGTATGGCCGAGGTGGACGCCCTGATCCCCGCGACCCTGTCACCGAGGCCGAAAGTGATCGAAGACCCCGCGCTCGAGCAGGGACAGGCCCGGTTGCAGGTCGGCATAGCCCGCAGCGAGGTGGATTGCAGCGCGCTGCTGGACTCGGTCACGCGGGCCTTCGACGCATATGTTTTTGAGGCAAAAGAGGCATTGTCAAATGAGTGACCCCCAGACCCAAAACTCTGAAAAACCGAACCCTTTTGACGCGGTGCCCATCGAAGTGACCGTATCCGTCGGTCGCGCGCGCCCCCTGATCCGGGATTTGCTGAACATGGGCGAAAACGCTGTGCTGACGTTGGACAAAAGGATCGAAGACCCGGTGGATCTGTATGTCGGGGATCAGTTGGTTGCCCGCGGCCTGCTGGAGGAGATGGAGGGCGACCGGGCGGGTCAACTGGCGGTCCGACTGACGGAAATTGCCGATCTGCAAAACGGGATTGGTTGATGCGCCTGCTGATCGGGCTGGTCTTGGCGGCGGTTCTGATGCCGTCGCTTGTGGCCGCGCAGGAGGTCTCGCTGTCTTTGGGTGAGGGTGGATCACTCTCGGCGCGTACGATCCAGTTGATCCTTCTGATCACGGTCCTCAGCCTCGCGCCGGGGCTGGCGATCATGATCACCTGTTTTCCGTTCCTGATCACGGTTCTGTCGATCCTGCGTCAAGGGATCGGGCTGCAGCAATCGCCGCCGAATATGCTGATCGTCAGCCTGGCACTGTTTCTGACCTATTTCATCATGGACCCGGTCTTTACAGAGGCCTGGACGACCGGAATCCGCCCGATGATCGACGAAACGATGGAGGTGGAACCAGCGCTGGAGCGCGCGCTGCAGCCGTTTCGCGCCTTTATGGCTGCGCGGTTGGATGGCGATACGTTTCAGGCCATGGCCGCACTGCGCCCGGGGGGGGAGGCGATGGAACTGTCGCCAGATGCCCCGCTGTCCGTTCTGATGCCGTCTTTCATGTTGTCCGAGATCGCGCGCGCGTTTCAGATCGGGTTTCTGATCTTCTTGCCGTTTCTGATCATCGATCTGGTGGTCGCGGCGGTGCTGATGTCGATGGGCATGATGATGGTGCCGCCTGCAATTGTGTCTTTGCCCTTCAAGCTGGCGTTTTTCGTCATCGCCGATGGCTGGGCCCTGATCGCCAGTGCGTTGGTGCGCAGTTACTTGCCTTAGGGCTGCCCCTCTTTCAGACAGTCAATCACGGCTTCAAAGCGCTTGTCTGAACGAAAAGGGCCGCGTTGTGTTCGACAACGCGGCCCAGATGTTTCTGAATAGCCGGTCAGGCTGTGCGGTTCAGATCCTTGATCAACCGGTTCAGGTCGCCGCCACGGGCGTCCAGCATCGCTCCGATCTCGGTGCGTTCGGTCAACAGAAGGTTCACGCCTTCGATGAACATGTTGTAAAACTTGTCGCGCCCAGATTTGTCAGAGACCAGAAACGTCACTTCGAACGGGGATGAGCCCTGCAGTTTGACCATGGTCCGGACCTCAAAACCGGCGCGGATTTTGCGGGCGTTACGTACGTTGACCTCACCGCCGATAAACTCGCGGAAGCGGCGGCCATATTTGCGCGAGATGTAGTGTTGGAAGGCCTTGGTAAACTGCCTCAACTGTGCCGGGCTGGCCGAGCGGGCATCGGCCCCCAACGCATAGCGCGCCATGATCGGCACATCGGCGTATTGCACAAAGATCTTCTCGAAATCGCGCAGCATGGCGTTCTCGGACTTGCCCGAGGCGATGACGCGGTTGATCTCGGCCACGACGCTGTTCACCAGCGCTTTGGCGCTGGCTTCGGTCTGGGCCAGCGCGGGCAAAGGCAGGGCGGTCAGTGCCAATCCGGCCAGACCGGCAGAAAGAAAATGACGACGGTTCAAAGAATTACTCGGCATAGGGGTCCTCGTAAGGGTCTAGGTAGGGGTCCCTGACAGGGTCGGTTCCGATTTCGGCGTAGGGATCGGAGTACAGGTCCAGATAGGCGTCCTCATCATCGCGCGCCAGTTCGAACCGGCGATTTTGCAGATAGATCAGGCGGGCCTGGGCATAGCTGTCGGCGCTTTCATAGAGGATCGAGTCAACCGTGTCCGAAAATCGTCCCCGGTCGCCCATGCGGCGCACAACCTCGGCATAGACGCCAAGGTTGTCGGCGGGCCGGGTCGGAGTGAAATTGATCGGGTTCGAGAACAGGTTGACCACAACGCCGACCGCGTCGCGCGTTGTCGAGGGGCCGTAGAAGGGCAGTTCGACATAAGCCCCCTCACCAAATCCCCAGACATGCAGTGTTTCGCCGAAATCCGTATCGACCGGCGGCAGATTCAGTTCGTCCGCAGGGGCCGACAGGCCAAACCCGCCGACGGTCATGTTGACCGCAAAGCGCAGCAACGCGTTGCCCATCTGCTTGGGGTTGCCCTGCAAAAGGTAGTCGACCGCCTGTCCGGGCAACGAGATGTTTTCGGCAAAGGTGCTGAAACTGGTCACCATCGGATCGGGCACGATCTTCACGTACCCTTTCGAGGCTGGGCGGAACAGGAACCGGTCAACGCCCAGATTGAATCTGTGGATGCCGCGGTTGGTGTTTTCGTAGGGGTCAAACACCTCACCCCGGGCGGCCTGCTCGGGCGGCTGGGTGGCGCAGGCCGACAGGATCGGCAACAGGGACAGCACAATAAGGTGTTTCAGGCGCAATCTGCTCAACACGGTCTTAGCTACTCCAAAGTGACCTGACCCGGCGGGTCGGGCTTTCAATCGATAATATAGTGCCGCGTTGGCACAAGTCGTTGTCACATAGTTGTTTCGCGTCTCAAATGAAACATCTAGCGTTTAGCGCGTCTGCTACTGCGCGGTAAAGTGACATAGCTTCAACACTTCGGAATAAGAGAAGTTACGCCCAGATCGCAGCCGATCGGCAAAATGCCGGTTTATCGCTTTCCCCGCCGCGCTTGACCGGGTAGCGTCCGGCCGAGTCGACAATTGGTGAGGACGATCCCATGAGTATCACAGCAAAACTGGAAAGTCTGGGCGTCAGCCTGCCCGACGCCCCCGCGCCTGCGGCAAACTATGTGCCGTTCGTGCGTATGGGCAACATTGTTTACGTGTCGGGCCAGATTTCGAAGGCGGATGATCTGATCACCGGCAAGCTGGGCGACGACATGGATGTCGAGGCCGGTGCAGCGGCGGCAAAGGTCTGCGCCATCAACCTGTTGGCACAAGTCAAAGCGGCCTGTGGCGGCGATATCGAAAAGCTGGTGCGCGTGATCAAGCTGACCGGTTTTGTGAACTCGACCGCTGATTTTACCGCCCAGCCGCAGGTGATCAACGGCGCGTCCGATTTTCTGGTCGAGGCGCTGGGCGATGCCGGGCGTCATTCACGATCAGCCGTCAGTGCCGCATCCCTGCCGCTGGGTGTCGCGGTTGAGATCGAAGGAATTTTCGAGGTCCAATGACCCCCAGACTGCCACCGGAATTCCTGCAGGTCCCGATTGCGCATCGGGCCCTGCATGACACGTCGGACAACCGCCCGGAAAATAGCCGGGCGGCGATTCAGGCGGCGATTGATGCCGGTTACGGGATCGAGATCGATCTGCAATTGACCGCGGACAATCGTGCGATGGTCTTTCACGACTATGACATGGAGCGTCTGACCGGCCAGCCCGGCCCAATCCGGCGGATCACCTCGGCGCAGGCGGCACAGACCCCATTGCTGCACGGCGATGACGGTATCCCCGCACTGGACGAGGTGCTTGCGATGGTCGCTGGAAAAGTGCCGCTGCTGATCGAGTTCAAGGATCAGGATGGCGCGATGGGCACCGATGTCGGCCCGCTTGAGGCGGATGCCGTGCGGGCCTTGCAAGGTTACGAAGGTCCGGTGGCGCTGATGTCCTTCAACCCAAACAGCGTGGCCGAACTGGCCCGGTTGGCCCCGCATCTGCCGCGCGGGATTGTAACCAGCAGCTATGATCCACAGGACTGGCCGCTGTCTGACGAAATCTGCGACCACCTGCGCGGCATTCCGGATTTCGACAGGGTCAGTGCCAGTTTCATCAGTCATGAGGTCACGGATCTGGACCGTCAACGCGTCGCCGAGTTGAAAGCTCAGGGCGTTCCTATTCTGTGCTGGACCGTGCGCTCGCCCGAGCAAGAGGCACAGGCCCGCGCGGTTGCCGACAATGTGACTTTCGAAGGGTATTTGGCCCCGCATCCGGGTTGAACCCACCCCCGACCGTCACAGATAAAGGTCAGACGCGGAGGGCACATGGATCAGGCGCAAATCGAGGTTCAGGTCGTAGGCACGCTTTCGCAGATTTCTGCGGTCGAGTGGGATGCCTGCGCGTGTCCCGAAGCTGCCGATGGCGGGCGCCCGCTGGACCCGTTCACCACCCATCGGTTTCTGCTGGCGCTGGAAAACAGCGGCTCGGTCGGGCGGGGCACTGGCTGGCAGCCGCAATATCTGACCTGCTATCTGGACGGGATGCTGATTGCGGCGGCACCGATGTATGCCAAGTCGCACAGTCAGGGCGAATATATCTTCGACCATAGCTGGGCACATGCCTATGAAAACGCGGGCGGGCGCTATTATCCCAAGTTGCAGATTGCCGTGCCCTTTACCCCCGCAACCGGGCGGCGGTTTCTGGTGCGTCCGGGCTATGAAGCGATTGGCATGTCGGCGCTGGTGCAGGGTGCGGTGCAACTGGCGGCAGACAATCGGGTCTCGTCAATCCACGCGACTTTTTGTACCGAGGATGAGGCGTTGGCGGGCGAACAGATGGGCCTGATGTTGCGCCAATCGCAACAGTTCCACTGGTTGAACGACACTTATGCCGATTTCGACGGGTTTCTGAACGCCCTGTCCTCGCGCAAGCGCAAGAATATCCGCAAGGAACGGGCGCAGGCAAACGGGTTTGGCGGTGAGATACGCACGCTGACCGGCGATGATCTGCGCCCCGAGCATTGGGATGCGTTCTGGCGATTCTATCAGGACACCGGTGCGCGGAAATGGGGCTCACCCTACCTGACGCGGCAATTCTTCGATATCGCTCAGGATACAATGGCCGATGATATGGCTTTGGTGCTGGCTGAGCGGGGCGGGTATCAGATTGCAGGGGCGTTGAACTTTATCGGGCGCGAAACGCTGTTCGGTCGTTACTGGGGCTGTGTCGAACATCACGCCTGCCTGCATTTCGAACTGTGCTATTATAGGGCCATCGACTTTGCCATCGCTCAGGGCTTGAAGCGGGTCGAGGCGGGCGCGCAGGGGGAACACAAGCTGGCGCGCGGGTATCTTCCGACGCGCACCTACAGCCTGCATTGGGTCGGCGATCCGGGATTTGCCGATGCCGTCAAAAAATATCTGGACGCCGAAGGCCGCGCGGTGGGAGAAGAGATTGAGATTCTGACGGATTACGGCCCGTTCAGAAAATCGAACCCGGAGGAACAGCAATGACCGAGCTTTTGTCGACCGAGACCCGTGGCCCCCTTCTGGACCCGCTGTTCAACAATGGCTGGACCATGGTCGAAGGCCGGGACGCGATCACCAAGACCTTCATTTTCGACAATTTTGTTGCCGCCTTTGGCTGGATGACACAGGTGGCGATCTGGGCCGAGAAATGGAATCACCACCCCGAATGGTCCAACGTCTACCGCACGGTCGAGGTGACGCTGTCCACCCATGACGTCGGCGGGTTGTCCGCGCTGGACGCCAAACTGGCGCGCAAGATGGACAGCCTGATCTAGCCCCGATCCCCGCGCGATCCCATTCCGCCGGCCAATGAGGCTGCAACGCCCATCTGCTGGAACTCGGCCGGGGTGACAGTGCCGTCGCTGACATTGATATTTCCGGGGATGCGGGTTGTGCGGTTGCCCACCTGCCGCACGCTGCGTGCAGCCGGATTAATATCAAGGCATTTGGTATTGTAGCAGGTCAGCCCGCTGAGATTGATCTGAATGCGGGGCTGTCCGTCCGGCCCCGTGACAACAGGGGCTTGCGGTACATCACAGGCCGCAAGTGCAACAAGCGCCCCAAAGGCGATCCATTTGTTCATCCCACGCTCCTGTTCAGAGTTGGCCTAGTCCAGTCGTTCGTTTCCGTCCTGATCGGCAGAGGTGAAATCGCGACCCATCTGCGCGTCGTATTCTGATCTTGAGATAAAGCCGTCGCCGTTGTGGTCAACGTCCCGGATCTGATTGATGTCCAGAAACGGTTTGGCTTCGTCCAGACCCAGCGTGCCGTTCTTGTCCTCGTCCATCGTTTGAAAGGCGTAATCGGAAAAGGCGTTGAACTCGTCCTTGGACAGAAACCCGTCATTGTTGGCGTCAATGTTGTTCAGTTCTTTTTCGTGCAACTCGGCCACGGTTTCCGCGCTGGCTGCACCCGTCAGGGCGACAGTCGCGGCAAGAATAAGTGGTTTCATTCTCAATCCCCTCAACATGCGAATCTCTGGCCTTCAAAACCGCCCGCAGCAGCGCCCGCCGCCGTCAAGATTGTCTTGCCAGACCCGCCGCCGAACTGGTTGCCGATTGCGCCGCCGATCAACGCGCCGCCCAACGTGCCACTGAGGCAGGCAATCTCGTGCTGGCGCGCGGCTTGTTGTTGCGGGGTGGGGGCCGGACCGCAGGCGGCCAAAACGCCTGCGCTGACGGCAATTAGGGAAATAAATCTGAGGCACATAAATCAACTCCCGTGTTCTATGCGCCAAGTATTCGCGCAACGGGGCGTTGTATCAAGTTAATTTGGGTTCATCTGGCCCCGACGATGCCGGGGCCGTCAGGGTTCAGATCACGTCCAGCAGCCCCTCGCCCGCGGAAACCTCGCACGCGCCGGGGTTTTCTTCCAGGTTCAGGGCTGTGACGGTGCCGTCTTCGACCAGCATGGCATAGCGTTTGGAGCGTGCGATCAGCCCGGCAGGCGGGGCGTCGAAATCCATCCCGATCGCCTTGGTGAACTCGGACGCTGCGTCGCCCAGCAGGGTCAGGCCCGCCTCGGTCGCGCCGGTGGCTTCGCCCCAGGCTTTCATCACGAAGGGGTCGTTGACGGACACGCAGATGATCTCATCCACGCCCTTGGCGTCGAACTGGTCCTTGGTGCGCATGAAGCTGGGCACATGCGCTGAATGGCATGTCGGTGTGAACGCGCCGGGCACGGCAAAGATCACAACTTTGCGGCCTTTGGTCTTGTCTGAAATCCGCACCTCTTCCGGGCCGTTCGCACCCAGTTGAGTGAGAGTCGCATCTGGTAGCTGGTCACCTGTCGAAATCATTTATAGCACTCCTGTTGATTGGATTTGCAGAGTCGGGTTCAGCCGCAATATAGGTGACCACGTGGATGAGACCACGGGAATTCGACAGGGTGGGAGGAACATGAGCCATATTGTCGTGATCGGTGCCGGGCAGGCCGGGGCATCTTTGGTTGCGCGTTTGCGCAATGATGGGTTTGACGGGGACATCACCCTGATCGGGGCCGAGCCGCATCTGCCCTATCAGCGCCCGCCCTTGTCCAAGGCCTATCTGCTGGGTGAGATGGAGCTGGAGCGTCTGTTCCTGCGGCCCGAAAGCTTCTATGCAGACAACAACATCACCCTGCGTCTGGGCCAGCCTGTGACGGCGATTGATCCGCAGGCCAAAACGGTGACCGTGGGCGATGATGTCATCTCGTATGACGAACTGGCGCTGACCACCGGATCGGACCCGCGTCGCCTGCCGGCTGCCATCGGTGGCGACTTGCAGGGCGTTCATGTGGTGCGCGATCTGGCCCATATCGATGAGATGGAGCCTCGCGTCACGGACGGTGCGCGTGCCCTGATCGTGGGCGGCGGTTATATCGGGCTTGAGGCCGCAGCCGTCTGCGCCAAGCGCGGCGTGAAAGTGACTCTGGTCGAAATGGCCGACCGCATCCTGCAACGGGTCGCAGCCCCCGAGACCAGCGATTATTTCCGCGCGCTGCATACGGAATACGGTGCCGATATCCGCGAAGGCGTCGGGCTGGATCGTCTGGTTGGTGACAATGGCAAGGTGGTTGGCGCTGTTCTGACCGACGGAACCGAGCTTGAGGTGGATTTTGTGGTGGTGGGCGTTGGTATCGCCCCCTCGACCCAACTGGCCGAGATGGCAGGGCTGGAGCTGGACAACGGGATCAAGACCGATGCCCATGGCCGCACCTCGGACCCGTCGATCTGGGCCGCCGGGGATTGCGCGTCCTTCCCGCATGGCGACACGCGTATCCGTCTGGAAAGCGTGCCCAACGCGATCGATCAGGCCGAGATCGTAGCCCAGAACATGATGGGCGCGGCCAGGGATTATGTGGCAACACCGTGGTTCTGGTCGGATCAATTCGACGTCAAACTGCAGATCGCGGGCCTGAACACCGGCTATGACCGCGTGGTGACCCGGCAGGGCGAAGGCCAGAGTGTGTCCTTCTGGTATTATGACGGAGACCGGTTGATTGCCGTGGACGCGATGAACGATCCGCGCGCCTATATGGTCGCCAAACGGCTGATCGAAATGGGAAAAACCGCCGATCCGGCCATTGTGGCCGACCCGGATGCGAACCTGAAACCGCTGCTCAAGGCGTGAGGATCATTGCCGGAGAATTCCGGGGCCGGGCTTTGGCCTCGGTCGGCAAGGGGGACGCAGGCGCGCATCTGCGTCCCACCACGGACAGGGTGCGCGAGAGCCTGTTCAACGTCCTGACCCATCAGATCGATTTCGACGGCCTGCGCGTGCTGGACCTGTTCGCAGGCACCGGCGCGCTGGGGCTTGAGGCGCTGTCGCGCGGAGCGGCCCATGTCAGCTTTGTCGATGACGGGCGGGTGGCGCAGGGATTGATCCGCAAGAATATCGACCTGACCCGCAGCACGGACCGTACCGATCTGATCCGCCGCGATGCAACGCGGCTGGGCGACAACCCGGATACCCCTTACGATCTGATCTTTCTGGACCCGCCATACGGCAAGGGCATGGGTCAAAAGGCCCTCGCCAGGGCGGTCGAGGGCAATTGGATCGCCCCGGACGCGCTGATCGTGTGGGAGGAAAACGCCCCCATGGCCGCGCCGGACGGGTTCGATCTGCACAGCGCCCGCAAGTATGGCGACACGCATATCTCGCTGATGTGGCGCAGCCCGGAAAACTGACGCTGATCCGCAGCAAGGCTGGATCCACATTCCCGTGATCGACCCTGCCGAATGGTTAATGCCCTATTTTGCGGAGGTTGGGGACACATTTTGGGCCAGAATCGCCGGTAGCCGAAATTGAGTTTAGCAACCCGGACAGTGAGTACCTGAATGTTTTCCAAGACCCTTCCAGCCCTGCTGATCGGCTGTGCCGCCGCCTCGGCCAGTGTGGCCGAAACCCAGATCGACATGGATGATTTCTTCGTCAACTGCATCTCAGACGTCAACAGCGAGGGTGTGACGCTGGTGCGTTCCGGTGGATCCGACAAAGGCTACATCATGACAACTGACGTGCAGGGCGAGGCGGATATTTACCCCGGCCTGGACAGCATGACATTCCTGCTGATGCAGGATACCGGAGTGATCACCTTTGTCGTCGATTATCACAGCATGGAATATGACATGATGGTCAAGGGGGCGGGGCAGCAATTTGACAGGGGCACATGCTCGGCATCCTGAACGGGTTGTGACCGGTTCGGTGCACTTGACCCAACACTCTGACAAGGCGAACTGTTTCAGATTGAAACGGCGCGCGCGGATTGCTGCTGAGCGTGGAATTGCGCAGGGGCCTGCACTGGGCTAAGCCGGGCGCAAAATCCGCGGAGGCTTCATGCACGATCTGGTCATCTTCGATTGCGACGGCGTTCTGGTCGATAGCGAACCGCTGTCCAATCAGGTTCTGGTGGACAATCTGGCCCGGTACGGCCTGGACCTGACACTGGAAGACAGCGTCGGGTTTTTCCTCGGCGGGACAATGGCTGGCGTGCGGGACAATGCGCGTGCGTTGGGGGCCGATTTGCCGGATGACTGGATCAATGAGGTCTATGCGGAAACCTACGAGCGTTTGCGTCAGGGTGTGGCATTGATGCCGGGTATTCGGGACCTGCTGGATCGGCTCGATAAGCACGGGATTCCGTTCTGCGTGGCCTCGAATGGCAGCCCGGACAAAATGGCGATCACGCTGGGCCAGAACGGGCTTTGGGATCGGTTTCAGGGTGCCATGTTCTCGGCCCACCAACTGGGAACCGCAAAACCGGACCCCGAGATGTTTCTGCTGGCCGCGCAGCATTTTGGCGCATCCGCCCCGGTTGTAATCGAAGACAGCCATAACGGCGTCACAGCCGCGATGCGCGCGGGCATGCGGTGTCTTGGCTTTGCGCCCGAAGGGGGTGGTGCCAAACTGTCAGAGATTGGCGCAGAGGTCTTCACCGACATGGCCGAAGTGCCGCGCCTTTTGGGAATTTGACCCTTCCGTGCTAGTGTCTTGGTCATGGACCGCGCACTGACACCACCGATTTGGTCATTCTCACAAGAGGCTGAGGCCACACCGGCCCCCGAGCGCAAGCCAATGCGCGCGCCGGTTTTCATCAATGACGCACTGACGCCATGGGGTCACGAAACCCTGCTGCTGAAACTGATACGCGACCAGGCCGCCGATCAGGAGGAATAGGTCGGGTGGAATTTGCCGCCCGGCGACAGGGTAAAGATCTCGACCCCATCCGCCGTTACACCCACCGAATGCTCGAACTGCGCCGACAGCGACTTGTCGCGGGTCACGGCGGTCCAGTCATCGGCCAGCGTCTTGGTCTCGGGGCGGCCCAGATTGACCATCGGCTCGATGGTGAAGAACATACCCTCTTCCAGCACGGCCCCGGTGCCCGGGCGGCCATAGTGCAGGACGTTGGGCGGCGCGTGGAACACCCGGCCCAGCCCGTGACCGCAGAAATCGCGAACAACGCTCATCCGGTGCGCTTCGACATAAGCCTGAATCGCGTGGCCGATATCGCCGAAGGTGTTGCCCGGCTTGACCATCTCGATACCCTTGAACAGCGCATCATGAGTGACCTGGATCAGACGTTCAGCCTTGCGCGGCAACTTGCCCGCCACATACATGCGCGAGGTGTCACCGAACCAGCCGTCAACGATGACGGTCACGTCGATATTCAGGATGTCGCCATCTTTCAGCTTTTTCTCACCCGGAATGCCGTGACAGACCACGTGGTTCACGCTGATGCAGCTTGCGTGCTGATAGCCCTTGTAGCCGATGGTCGCCGAGGTCGCGCCCGCATCTTCGACCATTTGGGTAATCAGTCCATCAATCGCGCCGGTCGTCTGACCGGGAAACACATGCTGGGCAATATCGTCGAGTATCCGCGCAGCCAAGGCCCCTGCCGCATGCATGCCGGCAAAGTCACCCTGTTCGTAGATGCGGATACCGTCTTTTGTCAGACGGCCACGATGGTCTTTCATCGACGCTAAGCTCCAAGTGTTTCGCGCAGCCCCTTACTTACGCTGCTTGCGCAGAAAGTTCCAGAGGGTGCGGGGTCGCGGGAAGAGTTTACGGATCAAACTGAAGCGCTATTGATTGGCCAAGCGTTTCGCATGCACCATATACAGGTTTTCCAATATGTCCTTTGGACACTGAATTGTTGTGGTGTTCAATTCTTCCCGACAAAACGTCAACATCCTCAACAATAATGTTGGTTCAGTAGAGTCTACAAAAACCTTGTCGCTGTCGATACCGGGAATATCCGAAAATGTAAGTGTTGTAAAAGTCGGTGCGACTCCAAAAGACGCGTGCATAAGAGTATTTGCACACCGTTTCTGTTCATCGTTTGATAAATTGACATCGATGACTTGCACAGTTGCTTCAATGACGTTGCTGCTACTGGTTGACCAATTCCCATAGCAACCAGGTCTACTCATCTTCAGACCGTTGCCGACTGCACGACGAACCTGAAGCGCGGAGTTGGTAAAATCTACATCAATGTCTTGCGGGAATAGTGTATCCTTCACCTCGCGATTTTCGGTTTCGAGGTTTTGGAATATCAAAATCAGGTTCGATCCTCCACTCAGTGAGTTTTGGGAAAGAAACCATGTATCAGGGTCTCCCATCATTCGCAGATCGCTACCGGCATTGTCAGCAAGTATCTTAGCCAAAGAGGCTGAGTAGAATGCCGTATCTGGAGAAACTTGCCCTGCAATTTGCATGACAATTTCCTCCGACCAGAAACTCAACTGATCAACTTCCAAGTTTTCCTTTGTATACCGTGCAATCGGATCGTCCAAAATCGAAGAAGGTGCGGCACTATCAGCAGAAAGCTCGGTTGCCAATAATACGTTGAAAAACAAATAGCTAATCGTCCAAATTTTCATCTTCAATTACCTTTGTACGCTGTTTGATCTCATTTAATTGGATGGAGCAGTTAGGTGTTTGTTGGCAACTACCCAAACACCTTCCGGCGTAATCCGTGTCCCATAGACCAACCGCTCAACTCCATGCGCCTGTGCCGCCTCAAACGCCGCCGCGTAAGCCGGGTCAATATCCCCGGCCAGTGCAAACCGGTCGCAATCGGTGCGTTGCACCAGATACAGCATGATCGCCCGGTGCCCCTGCGCGGCCATCGCGGCAAGTTCGCCCAGATGCTTGGTGCCGCGCGCGGTTACGCTGTCGGGGAACTCGGCCAGACCGGGTTGGCGGGACAGGGTGACGCTTTTGACCTCGACATAGGCGTCGGGCAGGCCCGGTGCGCTTAGCAGAAAGTCGATGCGGCTGTTTTCGCCGTATTTTACCTCGGCGCGGACGGTTTCATAGGCGGCCAGTTCGGGGATTTCACGCGCCTCCAACGCCGCACGCAAGGCCTTGTTCGGGACCGATGTATCGACCCCGGTGAAATGACCGTTTTCGTGATCGACCAGTCGCCAGCCATATTTCAGCTTTTTCTTCGGATCGTTATTTGGCTCCAGCCAGATTTTCTGCCCGGATTCGGCCAGCCCCATCATCGAGCCGGGATTGGCGCAATGGGCTGTAACCTCGCGCCCGTCTTCAAGCGTGCAATCGGCCAGAAAGCGTTTGTAGCGGCGGATCAGGCGGGCGGGGACAAGAGGGGTTTCAAATCGCATGCCCCACGGCCTATACCTGCCCCAGGGGTCGATCAAGAGGAAGAGCGCCATGGCCAATCCAACCGCCGCAATGCTGGTGATCGGGGATGAGATTCTCTCGGGCCGGACCCGCGATGCGAATATGCATTATCTCGCCGGAGAGTTGACGAAACAGGGCATCGACCTGAAAGAGGTTCGTATTGTCAGCGATGACGCGCCCGAGATCGAAGGGGCCGCAAAGGCGCTGTCCGACCGGTACGATCATGTGTTCAGCAGCGGCGGCATTGGCCCGACCCATGACGACATTACCGCCGATTGCATCGCGCGGGCCTTTGGGGCGCATATCGACATTCGCGATGATGCGCGGGCGCTGTTGCAGGCGCATTACGACAAATCCGGCCTCGAACTGAACGAGGCCCGCCTGCGCATGGCGCGCATCCCGGACGGGGCGGTTTTGATCGACAACCCGGTCTCGACCGCGCCGGGCTTTACCATCGAAAACGTGCATGTGATGGCTGGGGTGCCTTCGGTGTTTCAGGCCATGGTGGCCAGCGTTTTGCCCAAACTGACCGGCGGCAGCCCGTTATTGTCGCAGACCCTGCGGGTGGATCGGGGCGAGGGCGATATCGCAGCGACCCTCTCTGCGCTGGCCGAAACCTATGATGACCTGACCATCGGGTGCTACCCGTTCCAGATCAACGGTGTCTTTGGCGCAAATGTCGTCATTCGCGGTACCGAGGGCACCCGGATCGACGCCGCCATGACCCAACTGGCGAAAGAGCTGGAGTTGTGAGCGTCAACTGGGCCGACATTGTCGACGGCACCTGGCCCGCGGCCCGCTATGAACAGCTTGGCCCGTTTCAATTGCGCGAAGGGCAGGGCGGTGGCTCGCGGGTGTCGGCGGCCAATGCGCTTGGCCCTGTCAACGACACGGATATTGAAGCAGCCGAACAGGCGATGCTGGCGATGGGGCAAAAGCGCATCTTTTGCCTGCGTCCGGGGGACGAGGCGCTTGACGCGCAGCTTGCCGCACGGGGGTACGAGGTGCTGGATCCG
Source organism: Ruegeria sp. C12 (assembly GCF_056537745.1). Taxonomy (NCBI): domain Bacteria; kingdom Pseudomonadati; phylum Pseudomonadota; class Alphaproteobacteria; order Rhodobacterales; family Roseobacteraceae; genus Ruegeria; species Ruegeria sp. C12. Next base: position 65,445 of record NZ_JBQFSA010000003.1, on the reverse strand, counting down.
GTCAACATCTATTCCTGTCCGGTATCCCGGCTAACCGATCTGCCGATCCCGCGTGTCATGGTGTTCACCGTATGGGAGCCGCTTGCGATCATGCGGGATCTTTGGGCAACTGGGGGCATCGGGCCGGAACGCATCGCCGTGATGGAGCGTGCCAAAGGCCCCAAGATCGGCTTGCTGCTGCGCCATCGCGATCAGCCCTGCGGGGTTACTTTTGTTGCGATACATGAAGGTGTTGCCATGCTTCATGCGCTGGAAATTCTGCCCGATCACCGCCGTCAGGGCATGGGCCAGTGGGCGGTGCGGGGTGCCGCGATCTGGGCGCGCGACCATGGTGCCGAAACCTTCAGCGTGATCTGCACCAAGGTGAACGACGGGGCAAATGGCCTGTACCAAGCGCTCGGGATGGAGATCGCGGGCGAATACCATTACCGTCAGCTTATCTAACACAGAGGTTTTCGTGACACATCAAGACATGCCCACCGCGCTGGACCTGCCCATGGTCGACCCGCTGCCGCCCGAGACGCAGAAATACTTTGATATCTGCGTCGAGAAACTGGGCATGGTGCCAAATGTGCTGAAGGCTTATGCCTTTGACATCGACAAGCTGAACGCCTTTACCACCATGTATAACGACCTGATGCTGGCAGATAGCGGGTTGTCAAAGCTGGAACGCGAGATGATTGCGGTGGTCGTCTCATCCATCAACAAGTGCTTCTATTGCCTTGTGGCCCACGGGGCTGCCGTGCGGCAGTTGTCGGGCGACCCAAAGCTGGGTGAGATGCTGGTGATGAATTACCGCGTCGCGCCGCTGGACGACCGCCAACGCGCCATGCTGGATTTCGCTGCCCGGATGACCAAAGCCAGTACCGAAATTGAAGAGCCCGACCGCCAGCGTCTGCGCGATGTCGGGTTCTCTGACCGGGATATCTGGGACATTGCCAACGTGACCGGGTTCTTCAACATGTCCAATCGCGTGGCCAGCGCCACGGCTATGGTTCCAAACCCCGAGTATCACGCACAGTACAGATGATCCGAACGCTAAGCCTTTTGACCGTGATCCTGGCCAGCCCGCTGGTTGCGCAGGAACTGACGCTGCCGCAATCCGCACAGCAGATCAGTCAGCGGATTTCACCGCTGGACAGCTATGATCTGCCAACCGGGCCATTCGCAGATGGAGCGGTTCCGGCCCGAACGGTCGAGGGGCAGGTTGAAAGGGTCACATGGCGGTTGCAGGCCGGGTCCAGCACGACGCTGCAATTGCTTGCCCCGTTGCGCGACCAGATCGAAGCGCAGGGGTATGACATTCTGTACGAATGCGAGGCCCGCATTTGCGGCGGCTTCGATTTTAGGTTCGGCACCGAAGTGGTGCCAACGCCGGATATGTATGTCGCCATTCAGGACTATCGGTTTCTGTCCGCGCAGAAGGGATCCGAGGTGCTGAGCCTGCTGGTCAGCCGGAATCCGCCGGATGGCTATGTGCAGATGATCCGGGTAACTCCGGTTGATGCGCCGGCCCCGGCACCTGTCGTGATCGATCAGAGTGTGGATGGGGCCGGCGGTTTGCTGGCTGAATTCCAGCAAACCGGTCATGTCATTCTGGACGACCTGCACTTTCGCACCGGCGAGGTTGCGCTGGGCGAAGGCCCCTTTGCCTCGCTCGCGTTGCTGGCCGGGTTCCTGACGGATAAGCCGGACACGCGGCTGGCGCTTGTGGGGCATACCGACGATACCGGCGCCTTGCAGGCCAATATCGCAGTCAGCAAGCGCCGGGCCGAGGCCGTTCGAACCCGTCTGATCGAGGCGCATGGCGTGGCCGCCGACCGGATCGAGGCGCAGGGCGTCGGCTATCTGGCCCCCATCACCTCAAACGCCACCGCCGAGGGCCGCGATGTCAATCGCCGGGTCGAGGCTGTATTGCTGGTCAACTGACGCATAAAAAAAGACCCGCACCAGAAAGCGCGGGCCGCTAAAGTTCACCGGGAGAATTTACCAATCCATCGGGCCCTTTTCGTTGAAGGACTCGACCAGAAAATCAATGAAAGCCCGCACTTTCGGCTGGGTGAAACGCCCGGGCGGGTAGACGGCGTAAACGCCCTGAACTTCATCCGGCAGCGACGGCATCGCGTCCAGCACCTGGCCGGATTTCAACGCATCCGCGTACAGATAGCTGGGCAGATAAGCGATCCCGAGGCCCGAGATCGCAGCATTCAGCAGGGATTGCCCGTCATTGACGCTGAGCCAACCGGCGGTGCGCACCTGACGCTTTTCGCCCGATGGCGCGGTCAGTTTCCAGACATTGCCCGAAGACTGGCTGGAATAATGCAGCAGCTTGTGTTCGTTCAGGTCGTCGATCTTCTGCGGACGTCCGAATTTCTCGATATAGCTGGGGGCCGCAACCATGCGTTTGACGGTTTCCGTGAGTTTGCGCGCGCGCAGGGTGCTGTCCTCCAGCTCACCAATGCGCACGGCCACGTCAAACCCTTCGGAAATCAACTCAACATAGCGGTTGTTCAGCACCATGTTGACGGTGATATCCGGGTAAGCGGACAGGAACTCGGACAGAACGGGGGACAGGTGATTGACCCCGAAATCCGTCGCGACGCTGATCCGCAACAGGCCTGACGGGGCCGATTGCATCGAGGTAACCAGTGCATCCGCCTCGCCCGCGTCATTCAGGACGCGGCGCGCGCGGTCGTAATAGGCCAATCCGATTTCAGTTGGGGACACCCGGCGCGTTGTGCGGTTCAGCAGCCGCGCACCCAGACGCGCCTCAAGGCTCGAGACGTGCTTGGACACGGCCGATTTGGAGATGCCCATCTTCTTGGCCGCATCGGTGAAGCCACCCTGGTCCACCACGTTGGCGAAGGCTTCCATTTCGGTCAATCGATCCATACTCGTTCCCCAGGTCTTACGTTCGACGTCAGTTTTGACGCTCAATCTGGGCGGAAACGGGGCAGACATGGGATAATATCAGGGTTTTGAATCGGATCGTTTGCAGTTCAGAAACGTTGAAACAATGGTTTCCGATCCAATAACACCCCGGTCAAACGGTGATTTCTGGACATTTTTTCATTTGTGCTATGCTGAGAATGGCATTTTTGTGTCCTGGGAGGAGATCATGAAATCACTATTTGCCATTGTCGCGTTTTGTCTGTCCGCTGGTCTGGCTCTGGCCCAAGCGCAGACCCAATCCAGCCCTGACGCCAAGGTCTATTTCGTGAACCTTGCGGATGGGGACACGGTTCAATCGCCGGTGACGGTGGTCTTTGGCCTGAGCGGTATGGGCGTCGCGCCAGCCGGGACCGAGGCCGAGAATACCGGCCATCACCATCTGCTGATCAACCGCCCGCCGATTGGCGAAGGCGAGGACGGCGCGGATGAGCTGGCCTATGGCCTGCCCGCCGACGACAATCATATGCATTTCGGCGGCGGCCAGACCGAGGTGACGCTGGACCTGCCCGCAGGCCAGCACACTCTGCAATTGGTGCTGGGCGATGCGGGTCATGTACCGCACAACCCGCCGATTGTGTCCGAGGTGATTACGATTACGGTCGAGTAGACGCCCAGATACGCCTGTTTACTTTCACGCTGATGTAAGGAACTCTCCGACGTGTGATCGGAGGGTTCCATGTCGCTTGAGTTTCTTCTTACATCGCTGATCGTCGTGCTGTTGCCGGGTACGGGCGTGATCTACACGCTGGCCATCGGGCTTGGCCGGGGGTTTCGCGCCAGCGTTGCGGCGGCGGCAGGCTGCACGCTTGGGATCGTGCCCGCCGCTGTGGCCAGCATTATCGGGCTGGCCGCGCTGCTGCACACCAGTGCGCTGGCGTTTCTGGTGCTCAAATACCTTGGTGTGCTTTATCTGTTCTATATGGCCTGGGGCATCGTCCGCGAGGGCGGCGCGATGGAAGTTAGTGCCGAGAAAACGACCAAGAGCTACCTTAAAATTGCAACGACCGGCACGCTGATCAACGTGCTGAACCCCAAACTGTCGCTGTTCTTCCTTGCCTTCCTGCCGCAATTCCTGCCCACGGACACGGCGCATGCCGGTCTGGCGCTGGTGCAACTGGCGCTTGCCTTTATGGCGATGACCTTTGTTGTGTTCATCGCTTACGGGGCCTGCGCGGCGCTGGCGCGGGATTACATCATTCATCGCCCATCTGTGATGGCTTGGATCAAACGCTGCTTTGCAACGGCTTTTGGCGCGCTTGGGGTGAAGCTTGCACTGTCTGACTGACCGGGCCTAAAGCCCGGCCGCCAGACGTGTGCCCTGATTGATTGCCCGCTTGGCGTCCAGTTCCGCCGCGACATCTGCGCCGCCGATCACGTGCGGAGTGATGCCGCGTTCGATCAGCGCGTCTGCCAGACTGCGCTCGGAGACCTGACCGGCACACAGCACGATGTTGTCGGCTGCGATCAAGGTCGGGTCCGCGCGTTCCTCGCCAAAGCTGACATGCAGGCCGTCTTCGTCAATGCGTTCGTAATTCACGCCGCCGACGAAATTGACATCTTTCATCTTCAGCGTCGCGCGGTGAATCCAGCCGGTCGTCTTGCCCAGCCCCTTGCCGTGCGCCTGTTTCTTGCGCTGCAACAAGGTGACCTGACGCGCTGGGGCCGCGGGCTGCGGGCCTTCGGGCGCAAGGCCAGCGCGGTGGTCTTCCGGGTCTGTCACGCCCCATTCCTTCATCCACAGCGGCAGATCGGTGGTGGCGCTATGGCCGTCTTCCAGCAGAAACTCCGAAACGTCGAAGCCGATGCCGCCCGCGCCGACAACGGCGACGGATTTGCCAACCTCGGCCTTGCCGCGCAGCACGTCGATATAGCTGAGGACATTGTCCCCATCCTGTCCCGGAATCTGCGGATCACGCGGAGTGACGCCGGTTGCGATGACCACCTCGTCAAAGCCGGTCAGGTCGTCGGCATCAACCTCGCGGTTCAGTTCCACGTTCACGCCCAGATCGTCCATCATGGTGCGGTACCAGTCGACGAGGCCCCAGAACTCCTCTTTCCCCGGCACCTGTTTGGCCATGTTCAACTGCCCGCCGATCTCGGACGCGCGGTCGAACAGTGTCACGTCATGGCCACGCTGGGCAGCGGTCATTGCGGTGGACAGGCCAGCCGGACCCGCGCCGACGATGGCGACCTTTTTCACGGTATCAGCCGCAGCAATCACCAGTTCGGTTTCGTTACAGGCGCGCGGGTTGACCAGACAGGTGGTCAGCTTGCCGCTGAACGTGTGGTCCAGACAGGCCTGATTGCAGGCGATGCACGGCGCGATCTGCGCGGACTGACCGGCAATGGCCTTGTTCACGAATTCCGCATCCGCCAGCATCGGCCGCGCCAGCGAGACCATATCAGCGCAGCCGGTCGACAGGACTTCTTCCGCCACTTCCGGCGTGTTGATCCGGTTCGAGGTGATAACTGGGATCGACACCTTGCCCATCAGCTTTTTCGTCACCCAGGCAAAGGCCGCGCGGGGAACGCTGGTGGCAATGGTCGGAATGCGCGCCTCATGCCAGCCGATACCGGTGTTCAGGATCGTCGCGCCCGCTTTCTCGATCTCTTGCGCCAGTTGCACAACCTCGTCATGGGTCGAGCCGTTGGGGACCAAATCGATCATCGACAGGCGGTAGATGATGATGAAATCGGTTCCGACCGCCTCGCGCGTGCGGCGCACGACCTCAATAGGCAGGCGCATCCGGTTCTCATACGAGCCACCCCAGCGGTCGGTGCGCTTGTTGGTGTGGGTCACAAGGAACTGGTTCAGGAAATAGCCCTCGGACCCCATGATCTCGACCCCGTCATAGCCTGCCTTCTGGGCCATTCGGGCCGCATTCACGATGTCGCTGATCTGTTTCTCGATACCCTCTTCGTCCAGCTCATGCGGCGGGAAGGGCGAGATTGGGGATTTCACCGGGCTGGGGGCCACGCATTTCGGGCCATAGGCATAGCGGCCCGCGTGCAGGATCTGCATGGCGATCTTGCCGCCCGCCTGATGCACACGTTCGGTCACGATGGAATGGTTTGCCACCTCTTTGTCGTTGGTCATCATCGACGCCCCCGGCAAAACCGAGCCTTCCAGATTCGGACCGATCCCGCCCGTCACCATCAGCGCCACGCCACCGCGCGCCCGGTCGGCATAAAACTCGGCCACCCGGTTCCAGTCGCCGGTCTCTTCCAGTCCAGTGTGCATCGAGCCCATCAGCACGCGGTTTTTCAGCGTGGTAAAGCCCAGATCCAGCGGGGCCAGCATGTTTGGGTACGCAGTCATGGTGAAACTCTCCCTCCCGTCTCCGCGTTTTAAATTGACGTTCACGTCAACTTTGTCACGCGAAACCTAACGTCACCCCCTATGCTACCGTGGCGGCGCTTGTTAGAGGTGGGCAAAACAACCTTGCGAGGCCGTGCATGACCCCTGATCAGATCGCCAAACTGCCCTATCGCCCCTGCGTTGGTCTGATGCTGATGAACGCCGATGGGCAGATCTTTGTCGGTCAGCGCAACGATCGCCACAAGGACGCCTGGCAGATGCCGCAGGGGGGTGTGGACAAGGGCGAAGACCCCCGCGATGCGGCGCTACGCGAGCTGTGGGAGGAAACCGGCGTCACCTCTGATCTGGTCGAGGTTGTGGCCGCAACCGATGGCTGGCTGCCCTATGATCTGCCGCATGACATCGTGCCCAAGATCTGGAAAGGCCGCTATCGCGGGCAAGAGCAGAAATGGTTCCTGCTGCGCTTCACGGGCCGCGACGATCAGATCAACATCGAAACCGAACATCCTGAGTTCACCAAGTGGAAATGGCAGGACCCGGATCGGCTGATTGAAGAAATTGTGCCTTTCAAGCGTGACGTCTATGAACAGGTGGTGGCTGCGTTTTCCGAACATCTGGGCTGATCACCGCCCCGCACGTTGGCGTGAGGGGGCGTAGTCGCGTCCTGAGACCCCCTTTAGCTTGGGGTCCATGAAAGACACCTTACCCGAACCGATCACAGCCAAACCCGCCGGACGCCGATTTGAAGGCCCAGACCGACGCGCGCCCTTGCGCGACGGTTTGAAAGGGTGCGGTGAGTTTGGGGCCACTCAAACAGCAGGCCGGTTCTACCCGATGGCCTGCGTTGCGCTTGAGGTGACGCAGCGCTGCAATCTGGACTGCACGCTGTGTTACCTCTCGGACCGGGCCGAGATGACCTATGATCCGCCGCTGTCGGTCCTGTTTGCGCGGATTGCGACAATCAACAGCCACTATGGCCGTGGTGCATCGGTACAGCTGACCGGCGGCGACCCGACCCTGCGCAAAACCGAAGACCTTGAGGCGCTGTGCCGCGAGATCAAGCGGTTGGGCATGCGGTCCTGCCTGATGACAAACGGCATCCGCGCCAGCCGGGCGTTTCTGACCCGTCTGGCGGCGGCCGGTCTGGATGATGTCGCGTTCCATGTCGATATGACTCAGGACCGCAACGGGTTCGGATCAGAGGCTGAACTGAACACTGTGCGCGAAAAATACCTTGCCCGCGCCCGTGGCTTGGGTGTGCGGGTCCTGTTCAACACGACGGTGTTTGGCGGCAACTTTGGCGATCTGCCCGATCTGGCGCGGTTCTTCCGGGACCAGCCCGAGGTTGCCTTTGTCTCGTTCCAGATGCAGGCCGATACAGGGCGCGGCGTGCTGCGCGCCCGCCCGGATGCCATCACGCAGGACAGTGTGATGCGCGCGATCGAGCGTGGATATGGCACGACACTGGATTTTGATGCGGCTTCCGTCGGTCATTCTGCCTGCAACCGCTACGCCAGCGTCCTGACCGCCGGGGGGCGAGCGGTCTCCTTGCTGTCGAACGCCAAGCTGGTGCAGCAGGTGATCGCCGCGTTGGAGCGGTTGGACACGGGGCGCGAGGCGCATCTTGTGATCCGGTCCACGGTCCGTCGGTTGGTGCTGCGGCATCCGGTTTTGGCGGTGTGGGCGGTGGCGCATTTGGTGGCCTCGGTCGCCCGACTTGGCCCGGGCTTGCTCCGCGGTCGGGTGCGGCGGCAGGCGGTGTTCATCCACAACTTCATGGCGGCAGATGCGTTAGAGGCGGATCGCTGCGCCTCATGCGTGTTCATGGTGGCGACCGGGAACGGACCCTTGTCCATGTGCGTCCACAATGCCCAGCGCGATCAGCATCTGGCCGCTCCGGATCGGATCGATAGCCCGATGGGAACCTATTGGTGGAACGCGGCGATGCGAGGGTTGTCGTCGCGGCCGGAAATTCCTGCGCTGGGCGACCCGGCCCATGCGCCGCTGAAGCGATTGAAGGGGCAGATGCGTCTGACCCGCCGGGACCGAAAGGATGCCTCGTGAAAAAGCTGCTGATCGTCTTGCTGCTGCCTTTGCTGGCGGCCTGCGCCAGTGTCGAACGGCTGGCCCTGCCACCTGCCGAGGCCTTGCCGGGCAACGCCCTGACCCGCAGTGCCCCGCCGCCCGGGCAGCGCGTGAATCACAGCGATTGGAGCGCGTTTCTGTCCCGCTATGTCGCGCCCGATGCGCAGGGGGTGAACCGCGTGGCCTATGCCAGCGTCACCGCGTCTGATCGTGATCGTTTGGATAAGTATCTGGGGCAATTGCAATCCGTTGACCCGGCACGCCTGACACGCGATCAGCAACTGGCCTATTGGATCAACCTCTACAACGCGCTGACCGTGGATGTCGTCCTTGAGGCTTATCCGGTCGACTCGATCCGCGACATCACCGACGGGCCGCTTTCCTTTGGCCCATGGGATCGCCCCCTGGCCACGGTCGCAGGGCAGAGTTTGACGCTCAACGATATCGAACACCGGATCATCCGCCCCGGATTTGATGAGCCGCGCATCCATTACGCTCTGAACTGCGCCGCCGTGGGCTGCCCGAACCTGATGGATCGGGCGTGGGAGGCCGGAACTCTGAAACAAGACCTCGCCGCAGCCGAGCGGGCCTATATCAACGACCCGCGCGGCGTGCGTTTTGATGATCGCGGGGGGCTGATCCTGTCCAAGATCTATATCTGGTTCCGCGAGGATTTCGGAGCGAATGAGCAGGACGTGCTGACCTATATCCAGACCGCAGCCGCCCCTGAATTGCGCGCCAGATTGCAAGAAGTCCGGCGCGTTAAGGCTTATAGATACGACTGGGCGCTGAACGGCGCGGCGGCGGGGTCATAAAGGCGCGGGATCAAGGCCGAAAGGCCGCCGCGCCAGCGCCGACCCGCCCCCACGGGGCGGCGCTTTTGCACCGTCAATCTCTGTTTTACCCGCGCAGTTGGTTGCACCATTAAGTGCGAGGTTCAATTGGTACAAGCGCCACCCCGCAGGTCGGCGCTGGCGCGCCTATAGCAACCCCTCGCTGCGCAGCAAGTCCTGCATGTTGGCCTCGGGACGCGGACCGATATGGCTGATCACTTCGCGGGCGCAGACATTGCCGATGCGGGCGCAGGTCTCGTAATCGCGGCCCGTGGCCATGCCAAACAGGAAGCCTGCGGCGAACTGATCTCCGGCCCCGGTTGCATCCACCGGCACTACCTTATCGACCCGCACATCGACGCGCTGGCCATCATGCAGAACAGTCACGCCATCGCCGGACCGGGTGCACACGACCAAAGGGCAGATACCGGCGGTTTTTGCCAGCGCCTCTTCCAGATCATCGGTTTCGAACAGCGATTTGATTTCGGCCTCATTGCCGATCACGAAATCCAGTTCGTTCTCGATCAGCAGCAGGAAATCGACGCGATGCCGTTCGACGCAGAACGGATCGGAAATCGCGATCCCGGCCTTGCCGCCACCCTTATGGCAAGTGCGCGCGGCCTCAAGGAATGCCGCCTTGCCTTTTTCCTTGTCGAACAGGTAGCCCTCAAGGAACATGATCTGGCTGTTATTGGCCACATCGGCCGAGACATCCTCGGACGATAATTCCGAGGAAATCCCCAGATAGGTGTTCATCGACCGCTCACCATCCGGCGAGACAAAGATCATCGAGCGTGAGGTCGGCAACTCACCCCCCGGCACCGGCGGGTTCACGAAATCGACGCCGTCTTCGTTCATCGCATCCGCATAGAACCGACCCAAGGCGTCATCATGCACGCGCCCGATAAAGGCGGCGTCCAGCCCCAGAGCCCCGGCACCGGCAATCGTATTGGCGACCGAGCCGCCCGGTGTCTGCACCCGGCCTTCCATCGAAGCATACAGCACCTCGCCACGCTCCTGCTCGATCAGTTGCATGATGCCTTTTTCGATGCCCATTAGTTCCAGGAAACTGTCATCGGCCTGGGAAATCACGTCCACAACGGCATTTCCGATGCCGGTCAGTTGGTAGGTCTTCATAGGGTTTTGTCCTCGAATTGACAGAGATCACGGATGATGCAGGTCGGGCATTGCGGCTTGCGCGCCTTGCAATGGTACCGGCCATGCAGGATCAGCCAGTGATGCGCATGGAGTTGGAAGTCGGCAGGAATGTTGTCTTCGATGGCGCGCTCGACCGCGTCCACATCCTTGCCGGGGCAGATACCCGTGCGGTTGCCGACGCGGAAGATATGCGTATCCACCGCCTGCGCCGGTTGCCGCCACCACATGTTCAGCACCACATTGGCGGTCTTGCGCCCGACACCGGGCAGGGATTGCAACGCGGCACGGGAATTGGGAACTTCGCCGCCATAATCGTCGACCAGAATACGGCTCAGCTTGATGACATTCTTGGCCTTCTGGCGGAACAGGCCGATGGTCTTGATATGCTGGGTCAGACCTTCTTCGCCCAGATCCAGCATCTTTTGCGGCGTGTCGGCGATTTTGAACAATTCGCGCGTGGCCTTGTTGACGCCCGCATCGGTCGCCTGCGCCGACAGCGCCACGGCGACGACCAGAGTGTAGACGTTCACATGCTCCAACTCGCCCTTGGGTTCGGGGTCGGCTGCCTGAAAACGCGTAAAGATCTCGCGGATCGTGTGGTAATCGAGTTGCTTTGCCATCCGCGCCTTAATGCCGCCCGCAAGGCCATGACACAACCCCTTGGTTCTGGCCCAAAGCCAATGCGCAAGTTCCGGGTCGCAGGGGCGTGACCCGCGCGCTATGGTTTTGGCATCAGATGAGGTGACTGCCATGAACGTCCAGACCCCGGAAAGCGGATACCACTACAACGTCATGCGCCGCGCGATCGAGCTGATCGATCAGGGCGGCGAGGGCCTCAGTCTTGAGGAACTGGCGCAGCAGATGGATATGAGCCCGGCCCATTTCCAGCGACTGTTCTCGCGCTGGACCGGCGTATCACCGAAACGCTACCAGCAATACCTGACGCTGGGCCATGCCAAAGCGCTGCTGCGCGAGCGGTTCACGACGCTGGAAACCGCCCATAACGTGGGCCTGTCCGGCAGTGGCCGCTTGCATGATCTGTTTCTGAAATGGGAGTCCATGAGCCCCGGCGAATACGCCCGCAAAGGCGCAGGTCTGACGATCTATTGGGGCTGGTTCGAAAGCCCCTTTGGCCCCGCGCTGGTGATGGGCACCGACAAGGGCATTTGCGGTATGGCCTTCGGGGCCGAGACCGGCGAGGAAGAGGCGATGGAGGATATGCTGTCGCGCTGGCCCTTGGCCGAGTTCGTTGAGGACCCGATGCACCTGCGGCCCTGGGTGCTGAGCGCCTTCGGGTCTGTCAGCGACCGTTTGCAGCCGACGCCTTTGTACCTGATCGGCTCACCCCTGCAGATCAAGGTGTGGGAGGCGCTGATGCACATCCCCTCGGGTCAAGTCACCACCTATTCCGAGATCGCGCAGCGGGTGGGCTCGCCACAGGCCGTTCGTGCAGTCGGAACGGCGGTCGGGCGCAACCCGGTCAGTTGGCTGATCCCCTGCCACCGGGCGCTGCGCAAATCGGGCGGGCTTGGCGGCTATCACTGGGGCCTGCCCGTCAAACGCGCGATGCTGGCCTATGAAGCCGCGCAGGCGGATGCCTGATTGACAGAACGTCCCGGCGCTGTCATATGGCGCGCCAGGTACGGGTCCCCTGCCGTTCGCGGCCTTTGGCTTTGGTGAAACCCGGTTGAATGCATATCTGTTGCCCTTTCCTGGCGCACGGATGGCAATGCGAACACCGTCCTGATTTCGCGCCCCTATAAGGAAGCGAGGCAAGACATGACTATTGATCAAGACATCGCTCCGGTTTCGGAGCTGAAGGCGCAGGCAAAGCGACTGCGCGAGAGGCTGCGCAGCGCGGATGTGATCCTGTCGCATAGCGAGGCCCTAGAGCTGGTGGCCCATCAACAAGGGGCCAAAGACTGGAACACGCTGCGTGCGATGGCTGGCAACCGGCTGCATCTCAGGGTCGGTGACCGGGTCAAAGGACGCTATCTGGGTCAGCCGTTCAATGCGGTCATTCGCGGTTTGACGATGTTGGGTGATGGCGGGCACCGCCGTGTGACGCTGCAATTCGACGCGCCCGTGGACGTGGTGCGGTTTGACAGCTTCTCGGCCTTCCGGCAGCGCGTGACCGGCGAGATCGGTTGGGACGGGCGGTCTACCCGTCATACATCGGACGGAGAGCCGCAGCTTGTCGTCCAACCAGCCTGAAAATAAAGCGAGGCACCCTGGGGTGCCTCACATTTTGATCGTAGAAAACAGGCGTTACTCGGCGGCCCAGCCACCGACGGCTTTGACTTCCAGAAAATCCTCAAGCCCCCAAATGCCACCTTCGCGCCCGTTGCCGGATTGCTTCATGCCCCCGAACGGAGACCCCGCGCTGCGCGATTTGCCGTTCATCTCGACCATGCCCGAGCGCAATGCCCGCGCCATGCGATTGGCGCGCTCGCCATCCTGTGTCTGGACATAGTTGGTCAGGCCATATGGCGTGTCATTGGCGATCTCGATTGCCTCTTCCTCGGTGTCGAAGGGGATCATGGTCAGGACGGGGCCAAAGATTTCCTCGCGCGCGATGGTCATCTGGTTATTGGCATCGGCAAAGACCGTGGGTCGCACGTAGTAGCCCTTGTTCAGACCCTCAGGCCGTCCGGTGCCGCCTGCGACCAGACGCGCGCCTTCGTCGATGCCTTTCTGGATCAGGTCCTGAATTTTGCTCCACTGCGCCTCGTTCACCACAGGGCCGATATGGCGGCCTTCCTCGGCAGCGGGGCCAACCTTGACCATGTTGGCCACCTCGGCGGCGGTTTCGACGGCCTGATCGTAGATCGGGCGCTGGACCAACATCCGGCTGGGGGCGTTACAGCTTTGGCCGGTGTTGTTCATCATATGCAAGACACCGCGCTTCACCGCGCTGGCATCCGCATCGGCAAAGACCACATTCGCGCCTTTGCCGCCCAGTTCCAGATGTACTTTCTTCAATGTTTCCGCAGCTGCCTTGGAAATTGCGGTTCCCGCACGGGTCGAGCCGGTAAAGCTGATCATGTCCACATCCGGATGGCTGGACAATTGCGAACCGACGCCAACCCCGTCGCCATTCACCAGATTGAACACGCCGGGCGGAAAACCGGCGGCGTCCATCAACTCGGCAAAGATCATCGCGTTCAGCGGGCTTTGCTCGGACGGTTTCAGAACCATCGTGCATCCGGCAATCGCGGCGGCCCCAACTTTGAGCGTGATCTGGTTCATCGGCCAGTTCCAGGGCGTGATCAGACCGGCAACGCCGACGGCCTCGTGGATGATGCGGTCGTTTGGGGCATGATCGCCCAGCGGATGTTCGAAGGGAAAGGCCTTGGCTGCGCGGATGAAGGTGTTCAGGTGGTACATGCCCGCCCCTGCCTGAGCCGCCCGCGCCAAATCGATCGGGGCTCCCATTTCCAGCGACATAGCCTGTGCCAGATCCTCGTTGCGGGTCTGGTAGATCCCGGCCAGTTTCTCGACCAGTGCAATCCGCTCGGCAACCGGGGTGGCCATCCAGCCGGGCAGGGCCGCCCTGGCGGCAGCAACGGCGGCATCGGTATCAGCCTGCCCGCCCAGTGAGATCACTGCGCAGGGCTCTTCTGTCGATGGGTTGATGACGTCGAAGTCATTGGGCGCGGATGGGGTAACCCATTGGCCGTTGATGTAGAATTCACGCTTTTCGATCATGGCTCTCCCTCCTGATCAGACGGCATTGGGGCCGGTTTCGGGGCACTCTGGCACTGGCGGCATAGCGGGGCAAGAGGGTGTTTTGATCAAATCTCTTACCGCTTGCAGCGGGAATGGCGTATCCTTGCGCGGGCCAATGGTTTAACTCTGACGCAGAGTGTTTAGGTTTACGGCAACCGACTCGGGTTTTTCACAGGAAAGGAGATGCACCATGGGTTTGCGCATCAATGACACGGTTCCCAATTTCACCGCAGAAACGGATCAGGGCACCGTTCAGTTTCACGACTGGATCGGTGACAGCTGGGCGATCCTGTTCTCGCACCCGAAAGACTTCACCCCGGTTTGCACCACCGAATTTTCGGCTGTGGCCCAGTTGAATAACGAATGGGCGGCCCGCAACACCAAGGTGATCGGCGTATCGGTCGATGGCGTGGAAGATCACAAGAAGTGGAAGAAAGACATTGAGGCTTATGGGAACGCCAATCCCGGTTTTCCGATCATCGCCGATGATGGGTTGGCCGTGTCCAAAGCGTTTGACATGCTGCCTGCCGAAGCCTACCTGCCCGACGGGCGCACCCCCGCCGACAGCGCCACCGTGCGGTCGGTCTTTATCATTGGGCCGGACAAGCAGTTGAAACTGTCGATGACCTATCCGATGACCGTGGGCCGGAACTTTGCCGAGATCCTGCGCGCGCTGGACGGGTTGCAGATGTCCGCCAAAGGTGTTGCGACGCCTGCGAACTGGGTGCCGGGCGAGGATGTGATCATTCCACCTGCCGTGTCGAATGAAGATGCCAAAGAGAAATTTGGCGAGTTCGAGACGATCTTTCCTTATCTGCGTAAGACCAAGGCGCCGTCTTAAGACGGACCGGGTCAGGGGGGCTGTCTGCCCCCCGCCGCGCCTAGAGGCGCGACTCCCCCCGAGGATATTTATGGCCAGATGAAGCAGGCGGGCGCTGTGGGTAGCTGTAGAGTTTTGCCCTGTAGGCCGCGCGCTTGAATTCGCGGGTCAGCTTGTCGCTGAACGGCGGGCTTTTCTGGATTGTCGAGCCGCCGATTTCACCGGCGATTTCCCGGTTGCCGCTGCCGAGCAGGGTGTGGATCGGTTGGCCGGTCAGCCAGTGCATTTGCAGAAACGTATCGACCGGGCGGTCGATCTGATCCGTGGCGGCCAACATGCGCGCGGCGGCGCGACGTCCCACCATCTGGCAGACACATTGCAACCCGACCACCCAAGGTAGAACCAGGCGCAGCCCGTTTTCCTCGGCAATGGTTTGTGCCGGAATCTCGCGTTGTTTGACCGGTATGCGGATGTAGTGATCCGGGGTCGCCTCGCGATTCAAAAGCGCCAGGATCTGCTGCAATTGGGCAGGGTCGATACGCAGATCATCTTCGGTGATGAGTGCCAGATCGATGTTTTCGTCCACCATTTTCTGCCAGATGCGGCGGTGGCTTTGGAACACGCCGATCTCGGTGGGCCGCAGCGCAAAAGGGTAGTGGGGCCGATGCAGATTGCCGGGATGCAGGCAGACATCCGAAATTTGTTCCGGGTCGCGCCCGTTCACGGCCTCGAACAATTTGGCGTTGGGCAGGTCCGCGCAAAGCCTTTCGGCGTTTTCCCGCCGGGCGGTGCTGGAAGACATATGAATGACGAACGAGCGCATTGGCATGTGCATAGAGCACCCCGGCGTGTTGGGGAAGGGTGGTGATGGCGAAACACAGAGCCGTGACTGTTTGAAATGTTCCATTTGGCAGATAATGGCCGTTTTCCAGGGGTTCAAGCTGCGTGGGCGGCGGGGCGGGTTATCGACCAGGGATTTTCCAGCCCGCAGTTTAATATAAGCGTGTGCCGCAGCAGGCGTATTTCGAAGGGTTTCAGGACGGGCAGGACGGTGGGGCCGTATCCTTTTGCGCCCTGCCTGAGCGTCGGGAATAGGTTTAGCAGTTCCTTTCGGGTCTCGGCGGTCATCGCGCTAAGCGTCGTGTCGCCCGGATAAAGGGATTCAGACCAGATGCCATCGACATTCACCAGTTCATGCTGATCGAACAGGATATGGATGTAGTCGACGCCTTCATCTGGTGGCAACTGGCGGACAGATTTGCCATCAACCAGATTTTTGGCCGGGGCCAGCATCATTGGGGCGGAACAAAAAAGCTCCATTTTTGGGGAGGAAACCGCGATCCGATGTTGCGGTGAAACCACCAGATCGCGATTGGTGCAGGTGGTTGAAAAATGGTCCGACCTGACCCGGATCGGACAGAGATGCGGGGATTGGCGCAGGTCTTGCCGGGACAGCCTGCGTTTGCCGATCCAGCGGACGGGCCGAACCTGACCTCCGGCAACGATGACGGGATCTCCGGGGCGCAAAGCCTCGACCCGGCGGCGGCCTGTTGGTGTCAGGATCATCGATCCGGAGGTGAAGCAGACAAAGGACGGTAGTGTGCTGTATTCGGTTGGGGGTGTTGATGAGGGCCTGCTGGTGACTGCAATCGTGTCCCCGACGTTGGCCTGACCCGATGTGACAACCACATAGATCGGAGAGGTGAACTGCAATTGGACAAAGGACACAGCCTGCCCGTTGATTTCGCCCTGATAGGTTTCGAACACCTGAAAGCTGGAGGAAGAGTTGTGGAAGTTCGGGACACCGCTGAGATCCAGTTGAGTGCTGGAATCCGAGCTTTGCAGAAACGTGTCATCATCGATGATGTCCGCGCTATATGCGGCTTCGATTGAAACGCTATTGGTGCTGAAGGGGTCCGCGCTGAGTTCGTAGATGGTGATGGAGGCCACGGCGGAACGTCTTCCCAGAATTTACAAAAGTTTTCCTTAAGTTTGGGCTAATTCAACTTATAAGTGTTAACATATGGTTTACTAAACCGAGCGCGCGACCTCATGGATATGGGATGGGGTGAATCCCGAGAACCGGGCTTTCACGGATAACAGGAGTTTTGAAAATACATGCCCCCGCCACTTGGGCGGAGGCACGCCAGGGGCGGCGAAACCGGAGACGAACACCGCCCTTGGTGGGGCTCAGAACCCGTAGCGCAGGCCGAAATTGATGCTGAACGTGTCCAAGTCATCCTCGACCGTTCCCGTCGAAGCGCCGGTGGGGGCCAGACGCGCGGATGAGACGTCGAAGGCACGGGTATAGCGCGCATCAACGGTAAAGGCGGTGTCTTCGTTGATGTCATAGGCGACACCGGCGATCAGCTGTGCCGCGAAATCGGTGCCGCTGTCATCCAGCGTGACGCCGGGGCCGTAGGCGAAATCGATATCAGAATAGGTCGCACCCAGACCGAAACCGGCATAGGGGGTGAAGGCGCTGTTACCCTTGAAGTCGAACAGCACATTGGCAAAGAGCGAGGTTTGGGTCACATCGCCCGAGATATTACCCTCGGCCCCCGGGCCATTTCCGGAGAAGTTGACGCCGTCCACGTTGTTGTCGCGATAGGACAGCTCCAGCTCGATCCGCGTGCCAATGGCGTCATTGGACCATTGAGGGATCTCTTTACCGATTGCGATCCCCAGACCGACACCGCCATCGAAATCGGTGTCGACGGATTCGGAAGCGCCGCCGATGCTGCCGCTGAAGTCGGTATCCTGAAGGTCGCTATAGCCCAGGAAGCCGTGGATATAGGTGCCGTCCGTCAGGCTTTGCGCTGACGCGGCGGTCACACCCAAAATCAGCGCCGCCGAGGTAAGAAGAAGTCGAGAAACCATAATCCATGTCCTTTGTTCCGAATGGTCCATGGCGCTGATGTGGGCAATCGGAGGTCAAAAGGAAGGCGCGCGACCATCACTTCGCGTCACGGGATTTTGGGTGTGGGTGAGTGAATAAGTAGCCCATTGAACAATTGCAGTCGCAGGGCGGGCTTACCCTCGGGATGTTGGTCGTTCCATGAGGGGTTCTGACAGCAGTTCCTCGACAAAGAAGCTGAGCAGTTGCAAGCGGCCGGACACGCCAGCTTTGCGGTATACTGCAGCACTTTGGGCCTTGATCGTACCTTCTTTGGTCTGCCGAAGTTCCGCGATTTGGGCAATCGACAGGCCCTTGAGCGAGAGCAGCGCAACATCGCGTTCGGCTTTGCTTAGCCGCCATTCGTCAAACTGGGTGCCGATAACCTGTGCGAACGCGCCTTGGGCCACGCCAAGCTGCCGTTGTATATCCCGAACGCGCCGGTTCTGGGCGCGGATCAGCGCAATCGCTGCCGCCAATCCACCCAAAAGCGCTATTGAGATCAAAAGTTCAAAACTGTGCAAGTACCGGAAGCCGGCGCTTTCGCCCCCGGTCCAATCCAGCAGTGCATCGGTCAGGAAAAAGGTGGCGCAGAGGGCCTGCACCACCAAAAGGAGCCACAACAAAGACGTTTGCGATATCTTCATGATGCTCCTTCAGGGTCGCGCGGTCAGTCGTCATCCTCTTCAAGTTCGATGGCGGTTACGGTGCCATCGACTTTGTTCAGGACCAGTTCAGTTTCCACGCCATCCTTGCTGAGTTCAACCTCGATCTCGCCGTCTTCGAATTCGATCTCTTCGACCACATAGCCCTGCGCCTCCAGCGCCGCACGGATGTCAGCCTCATCCGTCCCCAGTTTTTCGCCCAGCCCCACATTGGCCAGGGCCAGCGCGGGGGCTGCTGCAATCAAACCGGCAAGGGTCAGAATTTTCAGGTTTTCCATATCGCATCTCCTGTTTTTGCGCGTTTCAACGCAATGGAGTTGGGAGGGTGCCCGGATCGTTTCGATTGGGCTTTGGTTGAATTGGATGCAATTGGACCAAGGTTTATGCGTTCGATCAGGCTATATCAAAGCCCACGGGCGGCAGAGTGGCATAAAAAAGGCCCCGGTGGATCACCGGGGCCTTCATCATTAGAATAGGGAAGCAGATTTACTCTGCACCTTCCTCTTTCTTTTCTTTCTTTTCGGGCACGATCTCTTCGCCGGTTTCCTGATCGACCACTTTCATCGACAGGCGGACCTTGCCGCGATCGTCAAAGCCCAACAGCTTGACCTTTACTTCCTGGCCTTCCTTCAGAACATCCGACGGATGGTTCAGGCGGCGGTTTTCGATCTGGGACACGTGGACCAGGCCGTCGCGCTTGCCAAAGAAGTTCACGAAGGCACCGAAGTCGACGATCTTGACCACTTTACCGGTGTAGATCTGACCCTCTTCCGGCTCGGCCACGATTGAATAGATCATGTCATAGGCCTTTTTGATCGACTCCCCATCGGGCGAGGCGATCTTGATGACGCCGTCGTCGTTGATGTCGACCTTGGCACCCGAGGTCTCGACGATTTCGCGGATGACCTTGCCGCCCGAGCCGATCACTTCACGGATCTTGTCGGTCGGGATGTTCATGGTCTCGATGCGCGGAGCGTGGACCGAAAACTCGTTGGTCTCGGAGAGCGCCTTGCCCATCTCACCCAGAATGTGCATCCGGCCGTCCTTGGCTTGCGCCAGGGCTTTCTCCATGATCTCGGGCGTTATGCCTGCGACCTTGATGTCCATCTGCAGCGAGGTGATGCCGTTTTCGGTACCAGCCACTTTGAAGTCCATGTCGCCCAGGTGGTCTTCGTCACCCAGAATGTCCGACAGGATGGCATAGTTGCCGTCATCTTCCAGGATCAGACCCATGGCCACACCGGCAACCGGTGCTTTCAGCGGAACGCCCGCATCCATCATCGACAGCGAGCCGCCGCAGACCGACGCCATCGAGCTGGAGCCGTTGGATTCGGTGATTTCCGACACGATGCGGATCGTGTAGGGGAAGTCGGTTGCCGCAGGCAGAACCGCCTGTAGGGCGCGCCATGCCAGCTTGCCATGACCGATCTCACGACGGCCCGGGCCACCCACGCGGCCAACTTCACCAACCGAATAGGGGGGGAAGTTGTAGTGCAGCAGGAAGTTCGATTTGAAGTTGCCATGCAGCGCGTCGATGAACTGTTCATCATCGCCGGTGCCCAGCGTGGTCACGGCCAGCGCCTGTGTTTCACCACGGGTGAACAGGGCGGAACCGTGCGTTCGGGGCAGCATCGAGGTTTCGGCTTCGATCCCACGGATGTCGGTGGTCGAACGACCGTCGATGCGCTTGCCGCCTTTGACGACGTCGCCGCGCAGGATGCCAGCTTCCAGCTTTTTCATCGCCGAGCCGAGGTTCGCGTCTTCCAGCTGTTCCTCGGTCAATGCTTCCTTGATCGCTTCACGGGCAGCGGCAACAGCGGCGGTGCGCTCTTGCTTGTCGGTGATCGCGAAGGCGGCGCGCATCTGCTCTTCACCGGCAGCGGCAACAGCGGCGTACAGCTCCGAGTAATCGGGGGCGGCGAAGTCAAACGGCTCTTTCGCGGTTTCTTCGGCCAGCGAAATGATCAGGTCGATGACCGGCTGAATTTGCTCGTGCGCGAAGGTCACGGCGCCCAGCATTTCGGCCTCGGACAGTTCGTACGCTTCCGATTCGACCATCATCACGGCGTCTTTGGTACCGGCCACAACCAGATCCAGACGCTGTTCGGGGTTCAGGCGCAGGTCCTGCATGTCGTCCACGGTCGGGTTCAGGACGTATTCGCCATCCACGAAACCAACGCGAGCACCGGCGATCGGGCCCATGAACGGCGCGCCCGAGATGGTCAGGGCAGCCGAAGCGGCAATCATCGCGACGATGTCGGGGTCGTTGACCAGATCGTGGCTCAGCACGGTGCACATGACCAGAACTTCGTTCTTGAAGCCGTCAACGAACAGCGGGCGGATCGGACGGTCAATAAGACGCGCGGTCAGCGTCTCTTTCTCGGTCGGGCGCGCCTCGCGCTTGAAGAAGCCACCCGGAACTTTACCGGCGGCATAGTATTTTTCCTGATAGTGCACGGTCAGCGGGAAAAAGTCCTGACCGGGCTTTTGTTGCTTGGCAAAGGTCACGTTCGCCATGACGCTGGTTTCGCCCAGCGTGGCGATCACGGTGCCGTCGGCCTGACGGGCAACCTTGCCGGTTTCCAGTGTCAGCGTCTCTTCGCCCCACTGAATCGATTTCTTCGTTACATCAAACATATGCGTATCCTAGAACGGAGCACTCCCGCCCCTGCGGGTCTCCGGTTTGCATGGCGGCCCCATTGCCGCCGACCCCACTTTATCTTCCATTCGAGTGCCGGGGTCAGGGCACAACGTCTCAGATACCGCGCGCATACAGCAGAAAACGTTGGAAGGAAAGCGAAACCGCACAAGGCGGCGGTGGACCGCCATGCCCGGAGTGTGACCGTTGCTGAACAACCGTGTGTGGCAAAACACGCAGGATTGCTTACATGGTAACACATGTCACATACCCGAGGATGCCATGACCTTTTGCCTGCGGTTGCTGAGCGTCGCGTTGCTGACCCTGTGGGGTTTTGCGGCACTGGCGTCCCAACCTGTCGAGTGGTCTGATCTGCCGGACCCTGCCGCGCAGGACTTTGAAGACCCGTTTCGCGAGCTGAGCGCCGAGCAGTTTGATGACCTGCGCTTTGCGCTGCGCTTGCGTGGGCGCTTGCAGCAGGATGTCGGCAGCGCGGACGAACAACACAAATGGCAAGAGCTTTTGTCCGAAACGGAACAGGCGCTGGCCGCCGATCAGATCGATATCGACCGGCTCATGTCCCAGCGTGATGCGGTGATTCAGCGTCGCGAGATGGCTGATACCGCCGGGAACCCCAAGGTCAACGATCAGGTTGTCACAATCACCGGCTATGTGATCCCCGCCCCTTCGGATGAACAGGGGCATGGTGTGGCCTATCTGGTGCCTCAGCCCGGTATGTGCAGCCACCTGCCGCCACCCCCGCCCAATCAGATGATCCGTGTCCGGCTTTCGGACCAGTGGGCCCCGACCTTGTATTATGAGCGTGTTCGCCTGACCGGGCGATTGACCATTGCGCCGACGGAGTACGAGATGTTTGTGATCGACGGGCAGGTTCCGATGCGGGCCACGTTCCGTTTGGATGTCCACAACGCCGAACCCTTGGGCAGCGGCGAGGAGCATTTTCAGGAGTTCCTGACGGTGCATGATCGTTTACGCGCGGCGCTTCAGCAGAAATCCGGCGGGCCTGTCGAAGGCCCATGAACCGGTTTGCGCCCTTTGCCTTGACTCCGTGATCAACACATTCCGAAAAAAGAATAATTTTGCCATATTATGATGACGGTGTAGGCTCGACCCACAAGACCTGCGGTCGCAAGGACGGGAACGCGCCAAGGGACTACAAAAATAAGGCCGTCTTCGACCGAATACCTTGGCGTTTGCACGTAGCAAACTGAGGGAAAGTCGAATGGCTGAAACCAAGAAAATGCTTGATCCGGATCCCCGGATTTATGACTTCGAAACCGAATATGAGCTGGGGCAGGATAACGTCCGGCCATTCGGTCTGGACATACACAATCCGGTCTTCCTGATCTCGAGTATCCTGATCTTTGCGTTCGTCCTGATCGCATTGGCCAATCAGGAGGCCGCGGCCTCGTTCTTTGGCTGGCTTCGGCCCTGGCTGACCAGCACGTTTGACTGGTTCCTTGTACTCTCGGTCGATGCAATCACCCTGTTCTGTCTGGTGCTGATCGTTCTGCCTGTCGGCAAGGTGAGGATCGGCGGCAAGGACGCCGAGCCTGATTATTCCTATGCCGGTTGGATCGCGATGATGTTCGCCGCCGGTATTGGCATCGGTCTGCTGTTCTTTGGCGTGATGGAGCCGGTTTATTACAACTTCGCCGAAGGCGGCAACGCCGCGCCCCTGGGCATCGACATTGCCGTGCCGGGTAACGAATACGCAGGCATCGTGGGCACGATCCATCATTGGGGCCTTGAAGGCTGGGCGGTTTACGCCGCTGTGGGTCTGAGCCTTGCGATTTTTGCCTACAATCTGGACCTGCCACTGACCCTGCGGTCGGCCTTTTATCCGTTGCTGGGCGAGCGGGTCTGGGGCTGGTGGGGCCACATTATCGACACGCTGGCGGTTTTTGCCACGTTGTTCGGCCTCACCACCTCTTTGGGTCTTGGGGCGCAACAGGTTGCGGCTGGCCTGAACGAGGTGTTCGGCATCACACCCAGCCCGACCGTGACGGTTCTGCTGATCATCGGTATCACGCTGATCGCGCTGGGCTCGGTCCTGATGGGTATGGATGCGGGCGTCAAACGGCTAAGCGAGATCAATATGATCATGGCCGTGGGCCTCTTCATCTTCGTGATCGTCGTCACCGGTGTTGGTACAGCCATTGCGCGCTATTTCAACGTCATGGTGGATTATGTGACGCACCTTCCGGCCTTGTCCAACCCGTTCGGGCGCGAAGATACCAGTTACTTCCATGGCTGGACGACCTTCTACTGGGCATGGTGGATCGCGTGGTCGCCCTTTGTGGGCATGTTCATTGCTCGCATCTCCAAGGGTCGCACGGTGCGTGAGTTTATCCTCTGCGCGCTGTTGGCCCCAACGGCCGTCTGTGCGTTGTGGATGTCGACCTTTGGTGGTGCCGCGATCGACATGCTGAACGCGGGCGGCGCAGAAGGTGTCCGCGCCACAGTGATCGACAGCTACGCCCCCGAAGGCGCGCTGTTCGGTTTCCTGAAAGAACTGCCGCTTTATGGCATCGTGGCTCCGATCGCGCTGATCCTGATCGTGGTGTTCTTTGTCACTTCGTCCGACTCGGGATCGCTGGTGATCGACACGATCACGGCGGGTGGCAAGATGGATGCGCCTGTTGTTCAGCGCGTGTTCTGGTGCACGCTGGAAGGTCTGGTGGCCATTGCACTGTTGCTGGGCGGCGGATTGTCCGCGCTGCAAGGGGCGGCAGTGTCGACGGGCATTCCATTCACGCTGGTGGTGCTGATGATGTGCTACTGCCTGTGGTTGGCGTTGAAATCAGAGCACGCCAAGATGTAAGCACCTTTAGTCACAGAAACGCCCGCCAATCGGCGGGCGTTTTCTTTTGGTCTGTCGCAACCGGATCAGAGGGCAACCGCCTCAAAAGACTTCAACAGGGGTCTGGCCGGGCTGTAGGAGTTGCTGCCTGATGTCCCCAACTCTGGGAACAGGTCCAGAATTTCCGAGCGCAGGTCATGATCCAGACTGCACAAGCCAACGGTACCGGGCAGAAAACTTTCTGTTGCGGCCCCGTCGCTGAAAATGATCTCGTGCCGGTCAAACAGGATGTGGAAGTATTCGACCTCGGCGCAAGGCTGTTGGTAAATCGTTTCGCCGTTGATCAGGCTTTTCGCCGCAACCAGACATTCGGTTTCGCCAAACAACATCTCGGCCTTCCAGCCGGACAGCAAAACGCGATGGTTCTGCGAGACCGTCAGGTCACGGTCATTGCCGATTGTGCCGGCCTGAAACACCACCGGCACCCGATTGCCCTTGCCGGGAACGCGGCGTGATCCGATCCATCGGACCGGCTGCGCGCCGTTATCCTTGGTGACCACCAGATCACCGGCCTGAATATCTTCCACAGCAACTGGCCCGTCCGGGGTTTCGATCATCGTACCACGCGCAAAACAGGGTGGCGGCGGGGGAACGTCGAACGAGAAGTCGCCAATCCCCGAGCCGCCTGTGGATGAGCCATCAGGCGACGGGGTCGAGGTAATGATGACCTGAGACACCGGACCAGCGGTCGAAAACGACAGGACGTTAGGGATTGCGGTATCCGGGTCAATCAGAATGTTGCCTGCGGCGTCCTGGGTGATGTTGATCGTCCCGCCGGCGCTTTGAGTGATCGTGATTTCGGACAATGGGATTGGGTTTCCGTCTTCATCCAGAATCAGAATCTGATACCCGTCGTTGAATGACCCGCTGGCGTTTACCCCCCCAAGATCAAACGACAGATTGTTTACGGGGTTTGAAAAGCTGAAATCCGCTGTGTTCGGAGTGGTCGCAAAGTTGGAGTTGATGTCTGCGCCCGAATTTCCGGGGTTGTCGCTCACCCAATCACCGGTGAAATCTGCCGTGATCGTTGTAGAATTTGCCCCGTCCGATACAACGGTGCTGCCATCCTGGGCCGTGCCCGTACCATCCAGCCATATGGCCTGATCCAGTGTCGCCATCGCGCCTACTCACAAAACTTGTTACCCAACTTGCAGTCGCACGCTTAAGGACCGGTTAAGCGCAACTGCCAAATTTATAATACTACTAATGATGATCGTGTCATTAGCCTGTCGCTTGATCGGCAATTTCTTGACGATTTGCGGTGTGCAAAGGGTTGCCCAAATGCACCAACGCCCACCTGTTGGCGGGCGTCGCGTTTTCTTGAACCGGGTCTCGTGCTCGGGACGAGACGTGCAAACGCTTAGCGGCGGATGCCCAGCTTTTTGATCAGGTCCTGATAGCGCGCTTCTTCCTTGCCCTTCAGGTAGTCCAGCAGTTTACGGCGCTGAGCAACCATTTTCAGCAGACCGCGACGACCGTGGTTGTCTTTCTTGTGGGTCTTGAAGTGCTCGGTCAGGGTGTTGATGCGCGAGGTCAGGATCGCAACCTGAACTTCAGGCGAACCGGTGTCGCCTTCTTTGGTTGCGAATTCTTTCATGACGCGTGCTTTTTCAGCAGTAGTGATCGACATCGGGGTCTCCTTTAAAGGTTAGAGTTAATGGCGCAGGCCGGGATGTCGTCCAGCACAGGCCCATGGAGAAACCCGCACCGATTCCGATGCGGATGGGCGCGTATAGGCGCTTTTTCTGCCAATGGCAAAGGGATTCTGCGAGGCTAGTGCGTCTGCCCGTACTTGGCCAGCTGGGCTTCGGTAATCAATCGGATGTCGTCGCTGGTCATCCCGTCGGCCCCGTAAAGATGCGCAACCTCCTGCCCGTCGATGACAACGCGGGTCAGGTTGGTGTTCTCTTCGTCCTGCTGGATCTGAATGTCGGGATCGTCCGAGGCGTCCCATGTGATCAGCAACTTGTCCTCACCGGGCTGGAAACCCATGACGGTGACCTCTTCGTCATCCCCTTCGGTGTCGAGGATGATCTGGTCGGCCCCCTGGCCGCCATTGGCCACATCTCCGCCCTGGGCCAGGATCGTGTCGTCGCCGGTGCCACCGTTCAGAAAGTCGGTGCTGGGCGAATTGCCGTCTTCGCCGCCAAACAGCACGTCATCGCCATCACCACCAAACAGCACATCTTCGCCTTCGCCCCCGGATAGTGTGTCATTGCCATATCCACCGTGCAGCGCGTCATCGCCTGCGCCGCCTGCCAGCCTGTCGTCGCCCTGACCACCGTAGAGCGCATCCGCGCCCTCGCCGCCGTCCAGCTCATCGGCGCCGAAATGGCCATACAGCTTGTCGTCTCCTGCATTTCCGGACAGCAGGTCGTCGTCCGCCTCGCCATGCAGAATGTCCGATCCGTGCCCGCCGGACATCACATCCTGACCGTCGCCCCCGTGCAGAACGTCATCGCCGCAACCGCCATTGATGATGTCGTCTCCGCCATAGCCGTTGATCTGGTCGTCCCCCTCCTGCCCGGTGATTTCATCTGTACCGTCAGAGCCTGCGATCACCAGATCACCAAGATGTTCGGAGATTACGGTGCCGGTCGAGATCTCCGGACCCTCGGGTGTTTCAGGTTCTTCAACGTTCTCGCCAATATCCAGAAATTCGCCTTCGGTTGGTTCCTCGGGCGTGTCGTTTATCGGTTCGTCGTCTTCGGGTTCCTCTTCGGTCGCGAACACGTCGCTCATGGCGTAAGCCGCGCCGCCGACGGCGGCCAATCCAAGCAATCCGGCCAGAAACATGGGAACCCTCCGAAAGCACACTGCTCCGAGGTTGAACTATCCCATCCGGCTCCCGGTTTGGTCAAAGCAAGCCTGAGTCCGTGGTTAACCCTTTGTCACCACGCCTCGGGCTGCTGGGTGTATGCGATATAAAGCGGGTGTTTGGGGTGCCCGTCCTTTGTCAGCCCCAGATGAAACAGAGGCTGGCCTGAGCCGCGCAATAGGGTTTCCACCGCCGGGCCGCGTTCCAGATGCGCGCCATGGGTGCCCCAGGCGGCGATCACCTGATCGGCCCATTGTACGCCGTCCAGAATCGCGGCGTCATTCTCGGGCCCCACCGGATCGGCAGCGGCGCGCATCTTGCGCGGGTCGGTGTCGCGCCAGGCAAAGATATTTGTCACCTGAAACGCCCCGAACCCCAGCGCCCGCGCGCGGCGTTCGCAGCGTTCCACCGTTGGGTCGTTCTGCACCTCGGTCGCGGTTGAGGGGTTCAGCATCACAAACAGCGCCTTGCGCCCCGCCGCATTCCAAACGCGGGTCAGGCTATAGCGATACTTCTCGCAATCCGAATAGATGGCGGTCGAGGGCGCGTCGCCCTTGGTATGGGTGCGTGTGATCATGTCTTTCGGCTAGCACAGCGTTCAGGCGACGAACACCCGGCTGGGATGCAATTCGCCGGATTTGTAGATGCCCACGGCCACGGCCTTGCCATCGAGCGAGGCCCAGGCTTCGTCGCCATATTCCACGTCCGACGCCAGCACCATGCCCGGATTGCCGTTGCGCAGGCGGGTGGCACCCTCGGGGGTGCATTTCAGCTCGGGCAGGTCCGACAGGCCGGTTTCCAGCGGATGCAGGTACTCGTCCAGTGCCTCGGTCTTGGCCATCTCGTCGATCTGTTCGATGGCCAGGCCATCTTCGGCCTCGAACGGGCCGGACCAGATGCGGCGCAGTTCCTTGACGTGGCCGTAACATCCCAACGCTGCACCCAGATCGCGCGCGATCGAGCGGACATAGCCGCCTTTGCCGCAGGTCATCTCAAGCACCACGTGGTCTTCGTCGGGGCGGTCGACCACCACCAGTTCCTCGACCCACAGGGGCCGGGCAGACAGTTCCACATCCTCGCCATCGCGGGCCAGCTTATAGGCGCGCTGTCCGTCGATCTTCACGGCTGAGAACTTGGGCGGCACCTGCATGATGTCGCCCAGAAACGGAGCCAGCGCCTGTTTGATATCGTCATCCGAGGGGCGTGCATCGCTTTCCGCAATCACCTCGCCTTCGGCATCGTCGGTATTGGTGGCCTGACCCAGACGCACGGTGAAGGTGTAGGCTTTCAAGGCGTCGGTGATGTAAGGAACGGTCTTGGTCGCCTCACCCAAAGCCACGGCCAGAACGCCGGTTGCCTCGGGGTCCAGCGTGCCCGCATGGCCCGCCTTTTTGGCATCCATCGCCCAACGCACCTTGTTGACTACGGATGTCGAGGTCATGCCCGCAGGCTTGTCCACCACCAGCCAACCGGAAATGTCGCGGCCCTTGCGTTTGCGTCCCATCTTGCACCTTGCCTTTTGCTGAGGCGCGCGGGTTAGCGGATCGAATTGCCGCTGTCAATTTGCGGGCGTATCTTCCACCACACCCACAATCGGCCCCAGCGAGAACCCCAGATCCGAGCGCCCGCCCGCCCGGTCATACATGCGAGAGATATTGCCATCGAAGAACAGCGCATTCGGGGTGCCGATCACATCGCGGAACAGGCTGCCGAACTCGTGAAAGGTCACGTAATCCTCCGAGATCGCAAACACCACCCGGGTGCCATCGGCGCTGGTGCCCACCCCGTTGCGCACATAGCGCGAGGTCGAATCGGGCAGGAAACGCGGATGCAGTTCTCCGTCGATCACCAGCATCGGGCCGGACTGGGTGGCGAACCGGCAATCGGGGGCCTGATCGACATAGGTCAATGTCTCATACACATCGGCGCGACCGTCACGGATGCAGAATACGCCGTTGGGCAACAGGCCGAAATTGCCGGGGCCTGCATTCGGGATCACGCGCATTTGCTCGTGTCCCTCTTCGACATAATGCCCGACGGGCGAGCGGTCGTCGTGGTACATGCCCGCGTTCATCGCAAAGGCCAGTTGCTTACCGCTGGGCGCAAGCGCTTCGTTCACGGATGAAAAATGCCCCAGCACCGCGCCGTTTTCATCATTCAGAAACAGGCGCAGGTCTTCATTGGCGGTGTCCACTTCGCAGACGGTATACCGCTTGTCCTCATGGGTCAGCTTTTCGCAGGTCACCGCGCCCGCCTGCGCCGCCCACATGACAGCGCCCAACGTGACAAGGGTGCGGATCACTCGTCCAGATCGCGGCGCACCGCGTCCTGTTCGAACATGCGGCGGGTGTCGTCGAGACGGTCAAACGTGTCGTCCAGACGGAACCGCAGATCGGGCGAGAATTTCAGGTTTAGCTTCTTGCCAATCACGCGCCGCAGCTCACCCTTGTTGCGGGCCAGCAGTTCGATCACGTCCTCCTGCCCTTTGCCGCCAAGGGGCAGCACATAGGCGGTGGCGATCTTCAGATCGGGCGAGGTGCGCACCTCACCCACTGTGATCGACATGCGGTTCAGGTCGGGGTCGTGGACATCTCCGCGCGCCAGAACCTCGGACAGGGTGCGGCGGATCAGTTCGCCGACACGCAGTTGCCGTTGGGACGGGCCGGGGCCATCGTGGAATTTGTTCTTTGCCATATTCCCGATCTAAGCGCAAAGCAGGGCTTTGCCAAGCAGGCGCGAACGGGGTAGGAGGCTTTGAGCCGACTTAGCGAAAAGGACCAGCGCAATGACCCATATTCCGGGGATCGTCATCACAGGGGCTTCGGGCCGTATGGGGCAGATGCTGATCAAGACCGTGTCTGATAGCGATCAGGCGCGTCTGGTCGGTGTGGTCGAGCGTAAAGGCCACGACTGGATCGGTCAGGACGTCGGTGAAGCGATGGGCGGTCAGGCATTGGGCGTGACTGTAACGGACGACCCTCTGGAGGCATTCGCGCAGGCGCAGGCCGTGATCGATTTCACCGCGCCCGAGGCGACGCTGGATTTTGCCGCACTGGCCGCACAGGCGCGTTGCGTGCATGTGATCGGCACCACCGGCATGACAGACGAACAGATCGCGGCGCTGGAACCGGCCTCGCGCCATGCGGTCATCGTGCGGGCGGGCAACATGAGCCTTGGCGTCAACCTGTTGATGCAACTGACCAAAAAGGTCGCCGCTGCGCTGGATGAGGATTTCGACATCGAGATCATAGAAGGCCATCACCACCACAAGGTCGATGCGCCTTCGGGCACCGCGCTGATGTTAGGCGAGGCCGCCGCCGAGGGGCGCGGCGTCAAGCTGAACGATGTGTCCGACCGGGGCCGCGACGGCATCACCGGCGCGCGCAAACGCGGCGATATCGGCTTTCACGCCATTCGCGGCGGAGATGTGGTTGGCGAACACGACGTCCTGTTCGCCGCACCCGGAGAGCGCATCGTCTTGCGCCATCTGGCCTCGGACCGCGCCATCTTTGCCCGCGGCGCGCTGAAGGCGGCGCTGTGGGGGCAGGGCAAAGCGCCGGGTCAGTATGACATGGTGGATGTGTTGGGGTTGTAGGCCCATAGACGGATCGCCCTAAGGCGCTAAGGTCTGCTTATGCGGATCCTGAAATCTCGTTTGGCAATCGGATTGTTGTTGGCAGTGTTCTATCTGACGCTGCTGCCGTTTGTGGTGCATGGGTTCGGAATGATCGGCCTTGGGCTGTCGCACAATGCGCCCGCGCAAAGCTATTTGTTTGCGGACGGTCAGAGCGTCGGAAACGCGGCGATGATTCTGCATATCTTTGCCGGAACGGTGTTGGTGACGCTGGTGCCCTTGCAATTGATCCGCCCCCTTCGGCAGAGGTTCAATGGGTTTCACCGTGCATTGGGGACGATGCTGATTGCGCTGGCTCTGATCACCGGGCTGGCCGGGATGACCTATATCCCCTTGCGCGGAACAATCGGCGGCCCGGATATGTCCGCGGGCTTTTTCTTGTACGGCCTGTGCCTGTTTACCTCGGCGCTGATGTTGGCGCGCATGGCGATCATTCGGGATCGCGCGGGCCATTGGGCCTGGGGATTACGACTGTTCTGGCTGGCGCTGGGGTCGTGGCTCTACCGGGTGCATTATACGCTTTGGTATCTGCTGACCGGAGGGATTGGGTCAGAGCCCGATTTCTCGGGCCCTTTCGATCTGGTGCAGAACTTTGCGTTCTTTGTACCCTATCTGCTGATCGTTCAGATATGGATCATGCGTAAGCGTTCGGGCCATGAAGGAGTGCTGGTCACACATCCCTGATCTTACCCGCCCGCAAGGGGCAGGCCAGATAGACGCCGAACTCTTTCCCGATATCTGCACTGACGCGGGCATGAACCCGTCCCTGTCGGTCGAGGAACCGCTGGTGGTCTTCGACCGGGAAAATCCCCTCGTGCCAAATGCCAGGATGAATATAGAGACCGCGTGAGCCGTCGCACCAGAATGCCACAACCTTGTCGGGCGTTAGGTTGTCGCCGGGCAGGGCGGCGGGCACGATGAATGGCTTGTTGTCCAGTGGCCAGAACATCTGGCCGCCATCGGGATGATAGTTCATGTGCCACAGCAAGACCTGATCGCGGGGCGCGGTTTGCCGGTCAGTCTGTGCCTGCAGAGGGTCAGCGGACCAGCCAAGGACATAGTGGCCCTTGACCGCCTCGTTCTCACCATAAAGCACATCGCCCTGCCAGTCGCATTTGAACGTGCCCTCCACCCACCCGCCTTCGTCGCCGGTGCCCTCGTCGATGGGCCGCCAGCCTTGCTGCGGCCAGCGGGTTATCTCGATTTCGAATGTGTCGGGGTCATCGACCAGACAGCCATAGCCTTTGACCGACGTATCGGTGGCGCGGATCAACGGAACCTCATGCCACGGCAACGAGGGTTTGGAACTGGCCTCAAATATATATTCCGGCGCACTCATGCCGACCCCAGATGTTTATCGACCATGCGCTGCACCATCGGCGCGAAATGGGCGAAATCGGGCGTTTCCATATCGGCGCGTTTGCCGACCTCGTCCAGATAGCGCACCTGAATGATTTCCTTCAGGTTCGGGTTGGCCTCGAATGCGGCGACTTCCTCGGCGCTCATCGGGCCGCCCTGCAATTCCAGCGTATGGACCGAGGCGGCAGACAGGCGGTTGAAATATTCGGGTTTGGTGGCGCAGAGATAGCGTTTGGCCGCCACGTGATAGCGACAGCAATCGGTGATGACCGAGGGGAAGAACTGCTCCAGCACCTCGGCCCCCGCGTCCTCGTGATGGCGGTCTTCGGTGTCGTCGGGGTGATAGGTGCCGAATTCCGAGGTGAAATGACCAATATCATGCAGCAGCGCGCCGACGATGATTTCCTCGGGCTGGCCGTTCTGCTCGGCGATGGTGGCACCTTGCAGCATGTGTTCGGCCATGGTGACGGGTTCGCCCAGATATTCCTCACCACCGCGACGCTCGAAGATGTCACCGATGAAGGCCACGATATTGTCCCGGTTCAGGGTCGAAAAATCCGGTTTCATTCCGCGGCCTCCGGCTGTGCCATCTCCATCGCTGCCAGTGTGGACAGCAACCCGTCCTTGTCGGCGTAGCAGCCCTGCAACCAGCGCGAGCCTGTGCCGGAATAGCCCAGACGCGCGTGCAGGACGCGGGTGTTATCGACGATAAAGCTTTCGCCCGGTTCCAGCTTGAACGACACGCCCATGGCCGGATCGTCGATGATCTCGCCCAATTGGCGATAGGCGGCGTAATAGGCCTCCATCTGGTCGAACGGGATGTCCACGAACGGCGCGGATGAGCGGTTGTTGAAGCGGATGGCGATCAGTTCCCCATCCGGCGACAACTCGATCATCGGGCGGCGCGAGCGCAGGCAGACGCCGTCCGAGCCCTTGTATTCGAACCGGGCGGGATAGCCTGCCAGCAGGGCAAAACCTTCGGGGTTCTGTTCACGCAGCTTTTCGGCGGCGCGGAAGCCGTCGACGACGATGGAATCGCCACCTTCGGCTGAGTTCTCAAGACAATAGAGTATTTGCAGCGTCGGCACCGGGTCGCGGTATGGGTTGTCGGTATGCGCCTGCAAACCCAGCCCGGTATAGGCGAGGTTGGTCGGGTTCACCTCAGTCCGGACCTCGAAATAGGGGCCATAGTTGGTCTCGCGCACATAGCCGAAAAGATCGGCCACTTTCAGCAGCGATTCCGGCTGGGTCGGGCCGCCGGTCAGCTTGGCGAAACCGTATTCCGCGACGGCGGCCAGCCAGCCGCGCTTGGCTTCGGGGTTGGCGTGGACCTGATCCCAATCGCCGCTGGGCGCGGCTATGCCGCGTTCCCAGGTGGTGATGCCGGGGGCGGTGCGGCCGATGTCTTGCGCATGGGCGCGGTCATAGCTGTGATCGGCCAGCCAGGTGGCGGGGAAGGTGACGGTTTTGTCTTCGGGCTGGAACGTCACGGTCAGATCGCCATTGGCGACTTCGGCGGCGCTGACCGAAATGTCGGCGGGAATATCACCGATGGTAATCAGGCGCTGGCCATTGCCCGGCGCGCGGGTTTCAGAGTCCAGCGCGTTGTCGCGCAGCCAGATGGCGTGGAAACGGGCCGTGGTGCCGGTGTCGAACGCGACAGTCACGACCGAGGTGTCATGGGTGGCGGTGCGCAGCATGGGGATCTCCTGTTCAGCGCGGCTTTGGTTGAGGAAATACGCGCCTCGTGGCATTACGACAATTAATCCTTCTTTCGGCTGAGGCTTGGAAAAACTTATGGCTAAGAAAAAGATCGGATTGCCCCCGCTGGACTGGCTGCGCGTGTTCGAGGCCGCCGGGCGGCTGGGCGGCTTCTCGGCAGCGGCGGAAGAGTTCGGCCTGACTCAGGCGGCAGTCAGCCAGCGGATCGGCAATCTTGAAGCGTGGCTGGGCCGGACCCTGTTCGTGCGCGAGGCGAGGGGTGTGTCGCTGACGGTGGAAGGCGAAAGCTATCTGCCGTTGGTGCAGGACAGTTTGCAGGCGCTGGAACGCAATACCGAGGATCTGTTCGGCAAATCTCCGCGTGAATTGCGGGTGGCCGGGCTGGCCTCGAACATCCATGCGCTGGTCCTGCCTGCGCTGCCTCGGTTTCAGGATATGCAACCCAAGGTGCGGGTGATGACCGATTCCGTGGCGCGTCGATCCTCGTTGGATGAGGAACGGACATGGCTGCAAATCCGCTATGGTCGCGGGGCGTGGCCGGGGCGGGATGCGGAGTTGATCGCGCCTGAGGTGCTGGTGCCGATGGCCGCGCCCGGTATCGGCTGGGGCGTACCGCTGATTGATCTGCGCGGCGAACGGCCCGGTTGGCGCGACTGGGCGCGGAAGACGGATCCGGCGGAATTGCCCCCGTCACAGATCAGTTTCGATTCGATGGAACATGCCCTTTCCGCAGCCCGTCAGGGGATGGGCGTGGTGCTGGGCTCGGTGCCTCTTGCGCAAGCGGATTTGCAGGCGGGTCGGCTGCGCAGGCTGGATTTGCCCGAGTTGCAGACCAAAGATGGCTATTGTCTGACATGGCCCGAGGACCGGGCCAAATCGAAAAAACAACGCGCCCTGATTGGTGATTTTCTTCAGGCGCTACGGGGTTGAGCGCCTAGGGTCCTGACTCTAGAAATCTATGGCGATGCCCTTTTTCTCCCAATCGCCATAGCGGGCCGGGTCGGGGCCATCGCGCCCGCCCAATTCCTTGGGCAACTCTTTTGCCTCGGCCTGTTTGCGGCGTTCCTCGGCCTCGGCCAGTGCGCGCTGGGCGGCGGGGGGCAGGTCTTTGCGGTCGTCACTCATGACATCGGGTTCCTTTCCGTGCAGGGGCTTGATATACGCCCCCGTCCGCCCTTGGCAATGCGGGCGAGGGTCACATCAAAGGCGGTTTCATGTCCGACAACGCAACGGCAGCGCGACGCAGCGCGATCTATCTGCTGGATCAGATTCTGGGAGAGGGGCGGCTGCTGTCCGAATGTCTGGCCGCAGGTGCGCTGGACCGGCTGGACCCCGAGGATCGCGCGCGGGCGCAGCGCCTGACGCTGGAAACCCTGCGCGGGTTGGAGCGTGCGGACCGGCTGCTGGACAATCACCTGAACCGGACGCCTGCCCTGACCGTTCACAACGCATTGCGTTTGGGCGCGGTTGAGCTGTGTCACGGTGAGGCCGCGCATGGCGTGGTCAATTCCATGGTCGAGATTGTGGGCCGGTCGCGCAAGCATGGGCGCCTCAAGGGTCTGGTCAACGCGGTGCTGCGCAAAGTCGCCGCCGAAGGCCCGGAGGCCTGGCCGAAGATGCGGGTGCCGCGTTTGCCGGAATGGCTGCGCGACCCGCTGGTTATGGCCTGGGGGGCCGAGGCCGTTGCGGGCATGGAACAGGCCCATTTTGCCGGTGCGCCGCTGGACTTGTCGCTGAAACCCGGTGCGAGCGGACCCGGTGACGCTCTGCCAACGGGGTCGATGCGAGTGCGGGATGCGGGGCAGGTGTCGGCCCTGCCGGGGTTCGACACGGGCGATTGGTGGGTTCAGGATGCAGCAGCAGCCCTTCCGGTGCTCGTTTTGGCACCCAATGCCGGTGAGAAAATTCTGGACCTCTGCGCCGCACCGGGCGGCAAGACGCAGCAACTGGCCGCTGCAGGGGCCGAGGTCACGGCACTGGATATCTCGGAAGGACGGCTGGAACGCGTCCGCGAAAACCTTGCGCGGACCGGCCTGAAGGCAAATGTCATCGCAGGCGACGCGCTGGATCATCAGGGGCAATATGACGCCATCCTGCTGGACGCGCCCTGCTCCGCCACCGGCACCATCCGCCGCCACCCCGACCTGCCCTTTGCCAAGGACGGTTCCGAGTTCGGAGGGCTGATCGAATTGCAGGCCCGGATGCTGGCTCATGCCTGGACCCTGCTGAAACCCGGCGGGCGGCTGGTCTATTGCACCTGTTCGCTGCTGCCCGACGAAGGCGAGGTGCAGGTCGAAGAGGCGCGGGATATGTTCCCGGACATGTCCGTAAACCGCGACGCGCTGAACATCGACGGGGTCGAGCCGGACTGGATCACCGAAGAAGGTGGCCTGCGTCTGCGCCCCGATTACTGGCCTGATCTTGGTGGTATGGACGGGTTCTATATCGCCTGCCTCACCAAATCCGCCTGAGCACACGCTTTTCGATGACTTGACGATCGGCACGGTCTATCGTTGGGTCTCAAGCGCCAGCAGAGCGCAAGGGGCAGAGAAACACGCGTCATGTCAGAAACGGACACCATGACCAGCCGGTGGATGCGGTTTCAGAACCGTTTTTACGCGCGCCTGAGCCAGCGGCAAAAGGCGGTCACGGGGTTTGTATCGCAGCCCGAACCACGCACTGTCGGGTCCTTCGCCCGAGGCCGCCAACTGGTCGCCGGGAACCTGCTGTTCGCCGGTTATCTGGTCGAGGCACAGGATACCGGCTTGTGGGAGGTCGCAGCCCCCAGCGTGGGATTTGACGATGAGCGCCACGGTTTTGCATGGCTGGACGATCTGGCTGCTGTCGGTGACATGCGGGCGCGGGAAAAGGCGCAGCGCTGGGTCTGGGGCTGGATCGAGGCGCATGGGCGTGGCCATGGTCCGGGATGGGTGCCGGACCTGACCGGGCGGCGGGTCATGCGCTGGATCAACCACGCGATCTTTCTGTTACGCGGCGTTGATGACAAGCACAGCAAGCTGTTCTTCCGATCCCTTGCGCAACAAACCTGGTTCCTGTCGAAACGCTGGCAGGCCGCCACGCCGGGCCTGCCACGGTTCGAGGCGCTGGCCGGTCTGGTGCAATCCGGACTGGCGCTGGAAGGGCTTGAGGCAATGGCCGATCCGGCCCTGCGTGCTTTGGCCCGCGAATGTGAACGTCAGGTGGACGCCCAGGGCGGCATTCCCACCCGCAACCCGGAGGAATTGCTTGAGGTGTTCACTCTGCTCAGCTGGACCTCGGCCGCGCTGAACGATGTGGGGCGGGGCACGCCGGTGGCGCAGGCCAATGCCATCAAGCGGATCGCCCCCACGCTGCGCAGCTTGCGCCACGCGGACGGGGCGCTGGCCCGGTTCCACGGCGGCGGGCGTGGGGTCGAAGGTCGGCTGGAACAGGCGCTGGCGCAAAGCGGGGTCAAGCATAAGGCCGCGACCGAATTGCCGATGGGCTATGCAAGGCTGTCCGCCGCGCGGACGACTGTGATTGTCGATGCAAGCTCTCCGCCGACAGGGGCCGCGTCACTGAACGCCCATGCCTCGACACTGGCGTTTGAGGTGACCTCGGGCCGTCGCCCTTTGATCGTGAATTGCGGGTCCGGGGCCAGTTTCGGGCTGGACTGGCGGCGGGCGGGTCGGGCGACCCCGTCCCATTCGACGCTGTGTCTGGACGGTTATTCCAGCGCAAGATTGGCCAAGCCGACACCAGATAGCGAGCATCAGGCGCTGGTGGACGCCCCACGCGAGGTTCCGGTTGAGTTCGAAGACGCATTCGAAGGTATTCGCTTTATGGCCGGGCATGACGGCTATGCCAAAACCTTCGGTCTGACCCATGCCCGCACATACGAGCTGCGTTTTGACGGGCGAGAACTGACTGGCGAAGATATTCTGCTGACCGCAACCGACAAAGCCAAGCGGCAGTTTGACAGGGCGCTGGACGCATCCGGCCTTTCGGGTATCGGGTTTGACATCCGTTTTCACCTGCACCCGGACGTCGATGCGGCCATTGATCTGGGCGGTGCGGCGGTGTCGATGGCGCTCAAAAGCGGTGAGATCTGGGTGTTCCGCCACGATGGCGTTGGAAAATTGTCTGTCGAGCCAAGCGTTTACCTTGAAAAAGGCCGCCTGAAGCCACGCGCGACAAAACAGATCGTTCTATCTGGCCGCGCAATGGAGTATGCGACGCGCATCCAGTGGATGTTGAGCAAGGCGCAGGATACTGCCTATGCCGTGCGCGACATTCACCGGGACGAGCCCGAGTTTGACTGACGCCAAAAGGACCTTTGGACCCATGACCGACCTTCACCCCGTGCGCCGCGCGCTGCTTTCCGTATCCGACAAGACCGGTCTGATTGATCTGGGAAAGGCACTGGCCGAGCGCGGGGTTGAACTGCTATCGACCGGCGGCACCGCCAAGGCGCTGCGCGATGCGGGGTTGGACGTGAAGGACGTGAGCGAGATCACCGGGTTCCCCGAGATGATGGATGGCCGGGTGAAAACCCTACACCCAATGGTGCATGGGGGCCTGCTGGCGCTGCGGGACAATGACAGCCACGTCGCCGCGATGGATGAACACGGTATCGGTGCCATCGATCTGCTGGTGGTGAACCTCTACCCGTTTGAGGCCACCGTGGCCAAAGGTGCCGACTATGACACCTGCATCGAGAATATCGATATCGGTGGCCCGGCGATGATCCGCGCGGCGTCGAAAAACCACGCTTTCGTCAATGTGGTGGTGGATGTGCAGGACTATGACGCCCTGCTGGCCGAGCTGGAGGCGAATGAGGGTCAGACCTCTTACGCTTTCCGGCAAAATCTGGCGCAGACGGCCTATGCCCGCACCGCCGCCTATGACGCGGCCGTGTCGAACTGGATGGCCGATGCGCTGGCGGCCGAGGCTCCGCGCCGCCGCGCCTTTGCCGGTGAGCTGAAACAGACCCTGCGCTATGGCGAGAACAGCCACCAGCAGTCGGCGTTCTATACCGACGGTACGAACCGCCCCGGTGTGGCGACCGCCGTGCAGCATCAGGGCAAGGAACTGAGCTACAACAACATCAACGACACAGACGCTGCCTTTGAGCTGGTGGCCGAGTTCGATCCAGCGCAAGGTGCCGCCTGCGCCATCATCAAACACGCCAACCCGTGCGGCGTGGCCAAGGGCGCGACGCTGCTTGAGGCGTACAAGGCTGCGTTCGACTGCGACCGCACCTCGGCCTTTGGTGGCATTGTGGCGCTGAACCAGCCGCTGGATGCCGAAACCGCGCAGGAAATCACCGGCATCTTCACCGAGGTTGTGATCGCCCCCGGTGCCTCGGATGAGGCCAAGGCGATCTTTGCCGCCAAGAAAAACCTGCGCCTGCTGACGACCGAGGCGCTGCCGGATGTGACCACCGGCGGCAAGACCGTGCGTCAGGTGGCGGGCGGCCTGCTGGTGCAGGACAAGGACAACGGCTTTGTCGGCATGGATGACCTGAAGGTTGTTACCAAGAAAGCCCCGACCACGGACCAGATGCGCGACCTGCTGTTTGCGTGGAAAGTGGCGAAACACGTCAAGTCCAACGCCATCGTCTATGTCAAAGACGGCGCGACCGTGGGCGTGGGCGCTGGGCAGATGAGCCGTGTGGACTCGGCGCTCATTGCGGCCAAGAAGGCCGAGCGCATGGCCGACGCGCTGGGCCTGCCTCAGCCGCTGACCATCGGCTCCGCCGTGGCCTCAGATGCGTTCTTCCCCTTCCCTGACGGTCTGATGGAGGCGGCGCAAGCCGGTGCAACCTGCGTCATCCAACCCGGCGGCTCGATGCGGGATGATGAGGTGATCGCGGCGGCGGATGAGGCCGGTCTGGCCATGGTCTTCACCGGCATGCGTCACTTCCGTCACTGATGTCGTATCGGCTGTTCTACTGGGCCGCGTTTTTGGCCATCGCGATCGACCAGATCAGCAAGTTTCTGGTCGTTCGTGTCATGCGCGTGGCGGAACAGCCCGGCGGTATCGATGTGCTGCCGCCCTTGGTGGTGTTCAAATACGGCGAAAACCGCGGCATCAATTTCGGCCTGTTTCAGGGCGATTCCGATGCCGCGCGCTGGGTTTTGATCGGCATTTCGATTGCCATTTGTGTTGCCGTTTTTGTCTGGCTGCGGCGTACCACGCCGTCGAAACTGATGCTGATCTGCGGCGGTCTGTTGATCGGCGGGGCCTTGGGGAATGTGGTGGATCGGGTGCTGTATGGCTTTGTTCTCGATTTCCTGAACATGTCGTGTTGCGGCATCAACAACCCCTATGTCTTTAATCTGGCGGATGTTTTCGTCTTTGCGGGCGCGATCGGGCTGGTTTTGTTCGATGGAAAAAAGCCCTCGTGACGCGCCCAAGGATATGCGATAAAACGGCCCAAACAGGCTGGAGACTCTGATGCGGTTGTCGCGCGCCCCAATTGCTTTGATCTTTGCCGTCGCTGTTGCGGCGTGCTCGAACTCTGGTTTGCGCACGCTGGAACCGCCGGGGCAGGGGCCCGATGAATTCTCGGTCCTGCCGGTCAAACCGCTGACACAGCCACAGGATTATGCGTTCCTGCCTGCGCCCACTCCGGGTGGGGGCAACCTGACCGATCCGAACCCGCAGGCTGATGTGGTTGCGGCGCTGGGCGGAAACGCTGGCGCGCTGAACCCGAACGGGGCGGTTCCTTCGTCTGATGCCGCGCTGGTGGCTGCATCGGGCCGTTACGGTGTGCCGCCAGATACGCGTCAGGTGGTTCAGGCCGAAGATGATGCGTTCCGCAAACGCCGCGGCCGTTGGACCGGCCTGCGCCTGTTCCCTGTGGATCGTTACGCACAGGTCTATGAGCGGCAGTCGATCAACCCGCAGGCTGAAACCGAAGCCGCCCGCCGCGCAGGGTTTGAGACACCGTCGTCACCGCCGGATGAATAATTCTTAACTTTCTGTCATCTCCCTTGAACCTGCCGCGCACCACCGTAGTTTTAGTCGGATAACGAAACGGAGGATGCCCCATGGTTCGGGCCCTTGCCCTGTCGGCTGCCCTGATCGCCGCGACGCCCCTTTTTGCTGACGAGGAAGAGGCGGTTACAACCTTCACGCTGGACAACGGCATGGACGTCGTGGTGATCGAAGATCACCGCGCCCCGGTCGTACAACATATGGTCTGGTATCGCGCGGGGTCTGCCGATGAACCCGTCGGCTCGTCCGGTGTTGCGCATTTTCTGGAACATCTGCTGTTTAAGGGCACGGACACGCTGGCCCCGGGTGAGTTTTCGGCCACCGTGGCGGCCAATGGCGGCAATGACAACGCCTTCACCTCGTATGACTATACCGCCTATTTCCAGCGCGTCGCCGCCGACCGGCTTGAACTGATGATGCGGATGGA
The DNA here is from genome assembly GCF_056537745.1 of Ruegeria sp. C12. Lineage (NCBI taxonomy): Bacteria > Pseudomonadati > Pseudomonadota > Alphaproteobacteria > Rhodobacterales > Roseobacteraceae > Ruegeria > Ruegeria sp. C12. The sequence continues at coordinate 24,525 of NZ_JBQFSA010000003.1, read as the reverse complement.
GGCGGACCGGATGCGCAATATCCGCCTGTCGGAAAATGACATCCTGACCGAGCGCGACGTGATTTTGGAAGAACGCAACCAGCGCACCGAGAACAATCCGCGCGCCCTGTTCGGCGAGCAGATGAACGCGGCCCAGTACCTGAACCACCGCTACGGCGTACCGATCATCGGCTGGAAACACGAGATGGAGACGCTGGATATGGAGGACGCGCTGTCCTTCTACGAAACCCATTATGCGCCCAACAACGCCATTCTGGTCGTGACCGGGGATGTGGATTCGGATGAGGTGCGGGCGCTGGCCGAAAAGTACTATGGCGTGATCCCGGCCAACCCGGACCTGCCCGAACGCGTGCGGTCGCAAGAACCGCCGCACACTGCCGAACGCCGCCTGACCTTCAAGGACCCGCGCGTGGCGCAGCCTTATGTGCAGCGCAGCTATCTGGCCCCTGAACGCGATACGGGCGCACAGGAAACGGCGGCGGCCCTGTTTCTGCTGGCGGAGCTTTTGGGGGGCAGCACGACCTCTTACTTGAATGAAAAGCTGCAACTGGATCAGCAGATCGCCGTCTATGCCGGGTCCTTCTACCGCGGGGTTTCGCTGGATGACACGACCTTTGATCTGCTGGTGGTTCCAGCCGAAGGCGTGTCCCTGCAAGAGGCCGAGGATGCCATGGATCAGGCCGTGGCCGATTTCATCGCCGAGGGCGTGAACGAAGAGGATCTGGATCGGATCAAGATGCAGCTGCGCGCGTCTCAGATCTATGCGCGCGACAATGTGGACGGCATCGGCAACCGCTATGGCCGGGCCCTGACCAGTGGTCTGACGGTCGAGGACGTGCAGGCCTGGCCTGATATTCTGCAAGCGGTGACGGGCGATGAGATCATCGCCGCCGCGCGCGACGTGTTGCAACGCGAGGCGTCGGTCACCGGCTGGCTGATGCGCGAAGATGAGGTGACGCAATGAAACGGTTTTTTGCCCCCCTGATCGCGCTTTTGTTCGCTGTACCGGCCTGGGCCGAGATCGAGATCAAAGAGGTCACCTCGCCCGGGGGCATCACCGCCTGGCTGGTCGAGGATCATTCGATCCCCTTTACAGCGCTGGAACTGCGCTTTCGCGGCGGGACATCGCTGGACGACCCCGACAAGCGCGGGGCCGTGTACCTGATGAGTGGGCTGATTGAAGAAGGTGCGGGAGACATGGATTCGCGCTCCTATGCGCGTGAATTGGAGGCTCTGGCCGCATCGTTCAGCTACAACGCCTCGGATGACAGCGTTTCGATCTCGGCCCGGTTTCTGACCGAAAACCGGGATGAGGTGACGGATCTGTTGCGGACCACCATCCACGAGCCCCGGTTTGATCAGGACGCAGTGGATCGGGTCAAAGCGCAGATTGTGTCGGGGCTGCGGTCGGACGCGACCGACCCCAATGACATTGCGGGCCGCAATTTCTCTGCCATGGCCTATGGCGATCATCCCTATGGGTCCGAAGGGAAGGGCACCATCGAAAGCGTCTCGGCCCTGACCCGTGATGATGTGGTCGAGGCCTATGGCAATGTCTTCGCCAAGGACCGTCTGTATGTCGGCGCGGTCGGAGACATCACAGCCGAGGAATTGGGTGCGCTGCTGGACAATCTGCTGGCCGATCTGCCGGACACCGGAAAGCCGATCCCCGGCAAGGCCGATGTGACGATCGAGGGCGGGATCAGCGTGGTCGAGTTCGACACGCCGCAATCCGTGGCCCTGTTTGGCCATGAAGGCATGGATCGCGACGACCCGGATTTCTTCCCCGCCTTTATTCTGAACCACATTCTGGGCGGCGGCGGCTTCGAAAGCCGCCTGATGCAGGAGGTCCGTGAAAAGCGGGGTCTGACCTATGGGGTGGCAACCTATCTGGTGCCCAAGGATCTGGCCTCGGTCTATCTTGGATCGGTGTCTTCGGCCAATGACCGTATTGCCGAAGCGGTCGAGGTGATCCGCGCTGAATGGGCCCGCGCCGCGGACGAGGGCGTGACCCAGAAGGAACTGGACGACGCCAAGACCTATCTGACCGGCGCCTATCCGCTGCGCTTTGATGGCAATGGCCAAATCGCCGGGATCATGGTCGGGATGCAGATGCAGGGCCTACCCATCGACTACATCGCCACCCGCAACGACAAGGTAAACGCCGTGACGCTTGAGGATGTGAACCGCGTCGCCAGCGAACTGCTGGACCCCGAGGGCCTGCATTTCACCGTGGTGGGAAAACCAGTGGGTTTGGATACCACAAATTGAGTCAGGGATGACCCGGACCCGGTTTCCTACCAGAAGTGTTGCTGTTTAAGGGGCAGCGGCTCTGCGGTCCGCCAGATCTTCTGGATCTTGGTGTCAGCGCAGAGCCCAGTCTGGACATCGTCCATCAGTTCTGCGCACCGTGACGTATGTCGCTGACGCAAGACTTTGCGCAAATATTGGAAACTGCCCTGCCGACCGATCCCAGCTTTCGGCGGATCGAACAAACAGTAATAGATAACTGTATCAGTGACACCCGACGATGCGCTTTCGAGGGGTCCAAAGAGGATTTTCTGTTTTCCGCGATGCGCCTTTTGGCGCTTCCCGACAACGGACACACGCGGTTGATTCCAAACGATGCAATCTCGGTGCTTCCGCTGAGGTTTGTAAGCGTCGGGACGGGTTACCATTTGGTTGGTGCAACACCAGAAATAGCAGCGCCACGAGGAGAGTTGATTGCCGTCAACGGCGCACCTTTGGGGCAAATCGAAGCCGCCTCAAGACGTTTTCTGGCGGGAACGCGCCAAAGGAAACGGGTCATCGGATCGATCCTTCTTGCGTGGCCTTATGCTCTGGCTCGCTTGGGTTTTGCCTCAGAGGACGATACGACCGAGTATCGCGTGCAGGACGAGAATGGGCAGATAACCGATGTCAAACTAGAGAACGGGTCCAGGGTTCCTGCATCAACGCTCTACCCGAGAAACGAGCATGGCAGGGCTGATCCGGCATGGGAACCCGAAACCTTTGTGAACATAAAGGACTGGCACGAACTTGGGCTTTCAATTCTGTTGCCAAGTTTCTTTGATCCGGGCGAACGTGATCTGCCTGAAGCCATTTCAGATGCAGCGGACCGCGTAGGTGCCTGCTCAAACAAAACACTCTTAATTGACGTTCGCGGAAACACTGGCGGCAATTTTCTTCTGACGATGCCGTTGATCGACGCAATCTCGCAAAGCGCAAGCAAGCAGGTCGTTGTGCTTGTCGACAAATTCACGTTCTCTGCCGCGATCGTGTTTGTTGCCATCCTCAAACATCGTTTGGGAAACAGGCTCAAACTCATTGGGGAAGAAATGGGCGATGGGTTGGTATTCTTTGCCGAGGGCGGGATGCTGGAGTTGCCGACCAGCGAGGCGGTCGTGCGATACTCTTCAGCCTTTCACGACTGGCAGAACGGAACGTATGACGACACCACACCGCCCGAGATCGCGCGGCAAATCGTACCCGCAGGAGCACTGAAATTGGATAGGGAATGGGTGGTAAGACCTACTGATGTGGATGCACAAGGCGCGTTCCATCAACAAGTTCTCAAAAGCGTAAGCAATTAGGCGAACCGCAGAAAGCCCCCCGCAGATTTCTGCGAGGCTGCTCCGTTTTGTAAGAGCGTTGCGCCTCGGGTTACTTTGGACGTTGCTGCGCGTCTTGTAAGGGGTTCAGCCCTTTTTCATGCTACGCAGCATGTCGCCCATCATCTGCCCGAACTTGCCCGAGCCGCGCTGATACAGTGCGCCATCAACGGCCAGAACCGTGCCGCTGATATAGCTGGCCATGTCCGAGCTGAGGAACAGGCACGCGTTGGCCACATCCTGCGGCTGACCCCAGCGGCCCAGCGGCACATCTTTGCGGATCTCTTCATGTGCGCCGTCCGATGGCGTCAGGCGTTTGGCGCCTTCGGTGCCTTCGATAAAGCCCGGTACGACCGAGTTCACACGGATGCCCTCGATCCCCCATTCCATCGACAAGGTGCGGGTGATCTGATCGACCCCTGCCTTGGCGGCGCAAACATGCGACTGGCCCTCATACGGCAGATAGGATTGCGGGGCCGAGATATTGATGATGCTCGCGCCGGGGCGCTTGAGGTAGGGATAGGCCCCTTTCATCACATGGATCGTGCCCATCAGGTCGATATCGATCACGGTTTTGAACGCATTGACCGACATTTCAGAGGCCAGCGCCGGGAAGTTGCCCGCCGCGCCTGAGATCAGAACGTCGAAATCCCCGAACGCCTCGTGGAACTGTTTCAACCCCTCGGCCACCGCATCCGGGTCGCGCACGTCAAAGGCCGCGCCGATGGCACCCGCCGCACCGACCTCTTTCAATGCGGCAACAGTATCGTCCACCTTCTCCTGAGACCGGCTGGCGACGGCCAGCTTGGCCCCCGAGGCGGCAAACGCCTCGGCAATGCCTCGGTTGATGCCGCTGGTGCCGCCGATGACGATGACGGTTTGTCCTGAAAAATCCAAATGGGCCTCCCGTGATGCGGGAGCCCTACTCGCCGTAGGGCACCCAGATGTTCTTCACCTCGGTCGCAGCTTGCAGGAAGCGGCGGGAATGGTCTACGCCCCAATCGACTGCCGTCGCGTTATTGACCCATGTGCGTTTCAGGTTCCCGGCTGATGCCGCCTCGATCTGCGCCGACAGATCGGTGGATGAGAAGGACCAGACCGCATCCACGTTCAGATGTGCGGCCAGCGGTTTCGCCAGTTCCGCATGGCTGCCGGTCAGGATGTTGACCACGCCAGCGGGCACGTCCGAGGTTTCGAGGATCTGATAGAAATCCGTCGCCGCCAGCGGATAGGGCTCGGACGCCGCCAGAACCACCCGGTTGCCCATCGCAATCGCAGGGGCCATGGCCGAGACCAGACCCAGTAGCGGTGCCTCATCCGCGCACAGCGCACCGATGACGCCAACGGGTTCTTTCATCGCAATGGCAACGCCCCGGATCGGCACACCATGCACCTGACCGTCATATTTGTCGGCCCAGGCGGCAGCGGTGAACAGGCGCTGGATCGAGGCTTCGACCTCTTTCGCGCCGTCCTTTTTGCTGGTCATGGCGTCGATCCGCGCGGCGAACTCACCGGCGCGGGCCGAGAGGTTCTCGCCGATGTAATACAGGATCTGCGCCCGCAGATGGCCGGTGGTCTTGGACCAGCCTTTGGCCCCCGCCGCAGCCTCAACCGCGTTGCGGACATCCTTGCGATTGGCCAGACCCACATGGCCCAGCAGGCCGGATTTGCCCCAGACAGGTTTCGAATAGCCGCCATCGGGCCGCGCCTGCTTGCCACCCACATACATCTTGGCGGTGCGGTCGATGGGATCGACCGGAGTGCCTTCGCCGGTCGCCGCCTCGACCTTGGCCAAAGGTTTGGCCTTGCCCTTGGGTTTGGTGTAGGCCGTCAGACCTTCCCAGCCGCCTTCACGACCAAAGCCGCTTTCGCGCACCCCGCCGAACCCGGCCGCAGCATCGAACAGGTTGGTCGCGTTCACCCAGACCACACCCGCAACCAGCTTGGGCGCGATATCCAGCGCGAGGTTCACATTCTCGGTCCAGACCGTCGCCGCCAGCCCATAGCGGGTGTTGTTGGCCAGTTCCACCGCCTCTTCCGGCGTGCGGAAGGTCGAGGACACCAGCACCGGGCCAAAAATCTCCTCCTGCATCAGCGGATCGGAGGTCTCCAGCCCCGAAATCAGCGTCGGCGGGTAGTAGCAGCCATTTGCGGGCAGGTCACAGGCGGCCTGATGGACATGGCCCACCGTGTTGCTTTCGACCATGCCCTTGATGGTCTGCAACTGCACCGGGTCCACAACCGCGCCGACGTCGATGCACTTGTCCAGCGGATCGCCGATGCGCAACCCGTCCATGCGGGAGCGTAGCTTCTCGTGGAAACGGTCGGCGATGCCTTCCTGCACCAGCAGGCGGGAGCCGGCACAACAGACCTGACCCTGATTGAACCAGATCGCGTCCACCAGACCTTCGATGGCGGAATCGATGTCGGCGTCATCGAACACGACGTAAGCCGACTTGCCGCCCAGCTCCAACGTCAGTTCCTTGCCGGAACCTGCCGTCGCCTCGCGAATGCGCCTCCCCACCGAGGTCGATCCGGTAAAGGCGATCTTGTCCACGTCTGCGGCCACGATCATCTCACCCACAGCCCCATCGCCGGTGACGATATTCACCACACCATTGGGCAGCCCAGCCTGCGAGCAAATGTCAGCAAACAGTAAAGCGGTCAGCGAGGTATATTCGGCCGGTTTCAGAACCACCGTATTCCCCATCGCCAGCGCGGGCGCGATCTTCCATGCCAGCATCAGCAGCGGGAAGTTCCACGGGATGATCTGACCGCACACGCCCAAAGCCTGTGCATCGGGCAATTCGCTTTCCATCAACTGCGCCATGCCTGCGTGGTAATAGAAATGCCGCTGCGCCAGCGGGATGTCGATGTCGCGCGATTCACGGATCGGTTTGCCGTTATCCATGCTCTCCAGAACCGCAAACAGGCGCGAATGTTTCTGCAGCAGCCGCGCTATGGCATAGAGGTATCGCGCGCGGCCAGCGCCGCCCAGCTTCTCCCACTTGGGCTGCGCCTTGCGGGCGGCAGCAACGGCGGCGTCCACGTCATCCTGTTTGGCTTGCGTCAGCTTGGCCAGAACCTCTCCGGTCGCCGGATTGCGGCTGTCGAAGCCTTTGCCGGTCTTGGTGAAGGCCCCATCGATGTAGTGGCCGAACGTGTCGCCCTGATCGACCAGCCAGGCCAGCGCCTCGGCAGCGCTTTCGGGGGCGGGGCCGTAGTCCATGGTCTCGAAAATCTCTTTGACTGTCATTGCTTCATCTTTTCCCAAATACTCGCTGTCCAGACCTGTCCACGGGCTCAGCCCATGGAATGTCTGTACCCAGCCGAGTAAGCCCCGGTCACATAGTGTTCCAACTGCCGCTCAATATCGCCCAGCAGTGACGATGCACCAAAGCGGAACAGGTCGGGTTCCAGCCAGCGGTCGCCCAGCTCATCCTTGATCAGCGACAGGTAGACCAGCGCGTCCTTGGCCTTGGAAATCCCACCCGCAGGCTTGTAGCCAACGCGATATCCGGTGCGGTCATAGTAATCCCGGATCGCCCGGATCATCACCAGCGACACGGGCAGGGTGGCGTTGACGCTTTCTTTGCCGGTCGAGGTCTTGATGAAATCCGCCCCCGCCATCATGCAGACCAGCGAGGCGCGGGCGACGTTGCGCAGCGACCCAAGTTCGCCGGTCGCCAGAATGGCTTTGACATGGGCATCGCCACAGGCCACGCGGAACGCCTTCATCTCATCATACAATGCCTGCCAGTCCCCCGACAGGACCTGACGGCGTGAAATGACGATGTCGATCTCTTCGGCCCCGGCTTTGACGCTTTCCTCGATCTCGGCCACGCGCAGGTGGAAGGGCGACAATCCGGCGGGAAAGCCGGTAGAAACCGCCGCGACGGGAATACCGGTGCCTTCCAGCGCCTGAACCGCCGTGTCGATCATGTCGTGATAGACACAAACGGCCCCGGTGGTGATCGGTGGCATGTCCAGCGCCTGCAGTGTGGCCGACGCAACCGGCTGCCGCGCCTTGGCGCACAGGCGGCGCACGCGGCCGACCGTATCATCGCCCGACAAGGTGGTCAGGTCGATCATCGTGATCGCCCTCAGCAGCCACGCCGCCTGATACTCTTTCTTCACCGACCGCCGACCCGGCAGGGTCGCCGCGCGCCGTTCAATGGCCGAGGTATTGGCCTGCACCGCGCGGACCCAGTCCAGATCAAGCTCCATACCGGGGTTTCTGGGTTCGGTCACTTGCGGCAGATGCGCGGTGCGCACGGGGCTTTCTGAGCTCTGCGTATCCATCATCACGTCCTTTGGGAGGTTTGCGCCAAAATCGCACGGGACGCCCGCAAATGGAAGGTATCAGGTGCGCTTGGGTGCAAATTTTTTGACCATTTGGAAAAATAATCGCAGGTTTTGTTGCGAATAATTCGCAATTGCGTTGACTTAGTTGCGAATGGTTCTCATATTCAATCTCAACACGGAACCTAATCTGGGGTCTGAACATGATTCGTCGCAGTTTTCTTGCTGCCATGGCTTTTGCCGCATCGATGCCGTTCGCCGCATGGGCGGAGGCACCGCTGAAAGTTGTCGCCACCACCGGGATGATCGCGGATGCCGTGCGACAGGTGGGTGGCGATCAGGTCGAGGTGAAAGGCCTGATGGGCCACGGCGTCGACCCGCATGCCTATCGCCAGACCCGCAGTGACATCGTTGCGATGACCCGTGCCGATCTTGTGCTGTGGCATGGTCTCTACCTCGAAGCGCAGATGGAAGATTTCTTCGGCGATCTCGGACGCAAACAGACCGTGATCGCGGTGGCCGAAGGCATCGACAAGACCAAGCTGCGCGCCCATGACGATTACGCCGACAAATACGACCCGCATGTCTGGATGAGCCCGACCCTTTGGGGCGATGTCGTGACCGAGGTTCAGGCAGCACTGACCGAGGCGCGCCCCAAAGCGGCAGAGGTTTTCGCCGCTAACGCAACCGCGCATTTGGCCGAACTGGAGGCTTTGACAGCCTATGCTGATCGGGTTTTGACCGCTGTCCCTGAAAACAACCGCGTGCTGGTCACAGCCCATGATGCCTTTGGCTATTTCGGCGCGGCCTATGGTTACGAGGTGATGGGCGTTCAGGGCATCTCGACCCAGTCCGAAGCTGGTTTGAACCGGATCGGAGAACTGGTCGATACGTTGGTGGATCGCCAGTTGACCGCTGTTTTTGTGGAAAGTTCGGTCTCTGACCGCTCGATGCGCGCGCTGATCGAAGGGGCTGCGGCCAAGGGTCATGAGGTGACTGTGGGTGGCGAATTGTACTCGGATGCAATGGGCGAGCCGGGCACGTATGAGGGCACCTATGTCGGCATGCTGGATCACAACATCACGGTGATTGGCGGGGCGTTGGGGGCCGATGTACCGGAACGCGGCTTGAACGGCAGATTGTCGGCGGGGTTCTGAGCGATGCTTGAACTGGCCACAGATAAGGGTGTTTCGGTCGTTGAGCACAGCATAGGCGACAGCCCGTTGGCCATTCGGGGTCTGACCGTTTCCTACGGGCAGAAACCTGCCGTCTTTTCGGTGGACATGACCGTTCAGTCCGGGGCCATGACAGCCATTATCGGCCCGAACGGGGCCGGGAAATCGACCTTGCTGAAAGCAGCGCTTGGGATCGTGTCCCCTTTGTCGGGCCGGGTAACGGTGTTTGGCGAACCGCTTGAGGCGCAGCGTGCCCGGATCGCTTATGTGCCGCAGCGGGCCAGTGTCGATTGGGACTTTCCGACCCGGGTGATTGATGTGGTGCTGATGGGCCTGTCACGGCAGCTGGGCTTGCTGGGCCGGGTCCGTGCGCGCCACAAGGCGGCGGCGATGGATTGCCTGAACCGCGTGGGCATGCGCGATTTTGCGGATCGTCAGATCGGGCAGCTTTCGGGGGGGCAGCAACAGCGTGTGTTTCTGGCCCGCGCGCTGGCGCAGGACGCTGACCTGTATCTTTTGGACGAACCCTTTGCCGGGGTTGATGCGGCAACCGAAAAGGCCATCATCGCGGTGCTGAAATCGCTGAAAGAGGCGGGCAAGACCGTCGTGGTCGTGCATCACGATCTGGCCACCGTCACCGATTATTTCGATCATGTCTTCCTGATCAACACTCGCAAGGTTGCCGAAGGCCCGGTAGCCGAGGCGTTTACCGCCGAAACCCTGCAATCCGCCTATGGGGGCCGTCTGGCCACCGCGCAAATCGACCAGATTTCGCGCGCGCTGGGGTGACACATGCTCTGGGATGCTCTGAGTCTGCAGCTTGGCTATAACGCCACGCTGGTTGCCATCGGTGCGAGTTTGCTGGGCGTCTCGGCAGGAGTGACCGGGACTTTCCTGTTTCTGCGCAAACGTGCACTTGTCAGCGATGCGATCAGCCATGCGACCCTGCCGGGCGTCTGTCTGGCCTTCATGGTGCTGGTGGCGTTGGGCGGGGATGGGCGCAATCTGCTGGGTCTGCTGGCCGGATCTGCGGTCTCGGCCTGGATTGGCCTGCTGTGTATGAACTGGCTGACCCGCCACACGCGCCTGGCCGAGGACGCCGCGATTGGCGCGGTCCTGTCGGTGTTTTTCGGTTTTGGCATCGTCCTGCTGACGGTCGTTCAAACCATGGGCGTTGGCCGTCAGGCGGGGCTTGAGGGGTTCCTGCTGGGCTCGACCGCCGGGATGTTATGGGCGGATGCCTTGATCATCGCCATCGGTGGCGCGGCGACGCTGGTACTGGTTCTGATCCTGCGCCGCCCTATGACTCTGGTTGCCTTCGATCCCGAATACGCAGCAGCCCGAGGGCTGCCGGTGCATCGCATCGATCTTGCCATGATGGGCCTTGTGATGGCCGTGACTGTGGTTGGTCTAAAGATCGTCGGCCTGATCCTAATTGTGGCCTTGCTGATCATCCCTCCGGTCACGGCCCGGTTCTGGTCGGAACGGTCGGATCGGGTGGTGCTGCTGGCCGGTCTGGCAGGTGGTTTGGCGGGCTATATCGGGGCCGCTTTGTCGGCGACCGCACCAAATCTGCCGACCGGGCCGATCATCGTTCTGGTCAGTTTCGGCTTCTTTGTCCTGTCGCTATTCTTTGCGCCGGTGCGCGGTGTGTTGGCGGCTGTGCTGCGTCACCTGCGTTTCCAGCGCCGCGTTCACATCCGTCAGGGGTTGCTGGCCTTGGCGCAGGGTCAAAAGATCTACGAACCGCTGACCCTGCGCCTGCTGCGCCGCGCCGATCTGGTCCGCGCCGACGGGGTGGCGACCGAGGCCGGAAAGGCCCGCGCCGCCAAGGCCCTGCGTGACGAAAAACGGTGGGAGATCGTGCGCGCGGACCAAGCGCATGAGGCGACGGCGGCGCTCTATGACGGGTTGCGCGACATTGAAACCGTGCTGACCCGCGACCAGATCGCTGACATCGACCGCCGGATCGGCAACCCGCAGGAGGTTCCGGCATGAGCGGTGAGGAATTTGTCCCCCTGTCCCTGACGCCGCTGCTGATCGGTACCTTTGCGGCCATTGCCTGCGCGCTGCCCGGCAACTTTCTGGTGCTGCGCAAACAGGCCCTGATCGGGGATGCAATCAGCCATGTGGTCCTGCCCGGCATTGTCGTGGCCTTTCTGGTGACCGGAGCGATTTCGACCTGGCCCATGATGCTGGGCGCGGCGGGCGCGGCGATTGTGGCCGTGATCCTGATCGAGGCGATCCGGCGGCTGGGTCAGATCGAACCGGGGGCCGCCATGGGCGTGGTCTTTACCACCATGTTTGCAGCGGGCGTGCTGTTGTTGGAGCAGACCGACACTTCGACCGTGCATCTGGATGTGGAACATGCGCTTTACGGCAATCTGGAAAGCCTGATCTGGCTGGATGCAACCGGCTGGTCCTCGCTTTGGGATTGGCAGGCGCTGGCGGGCCTGCCGCCCGAACTGCCCCGGATCGCCATTGCTCTGCTGGGCGTTCTGCTGTTCACCTTCCTGTTCTGGCGTCCGCTGAAAATCTCGACCTTTGACGAAGGGTTCGCACGCACCATGGGCATCCGCACCAATGCGTTGGGTTTGGCCCTGGTGATCGTGGCGGCGATTGCAGCGGTCGCCGCGTTTGATGCGGTCGGGTCGATCATCGTGATCGCCATGTTCATCTGCCCGCCCGCAGCGGCCCGGATGATGACCAACCGGCTGGAAACCCAAATCGCGTGGAGCGTTGGTTTTGCGGTAATTTCAGCCGTGTCGGGTTATGTGTTGGCGGGCTACGGCCCGCTCTGGCTGGGTGCGGCGGATGCTGTCAGCGCCGCAGGCATGATCGCCACGATGTCCGGGTTGATCCTGGCCCTGACCGCAATCTTTGGTCCATGTCGGACGCGGGTCGGGGCGCACACGACTGCGTGAATTGGCGTTTTCCTGCCAGTGCTGTCCGCACGTCATCGGCTGAACTCTGCCAAGACGGCCAAAGCGACAGTCTTAATAAGCCTTTTAGGCAAGCGCGTGTTAGATCGTGTTCATTGAAGGCTGAATACCTACCACTCACTTCGGCATGTCCGGGCAGTTGCGGTGCGAGGCCAGCGAATGCGCCCGCCGATAATTGCCCGGACTTCCCCCTCTCTGAACGCTAGTCCATGCTGAATCACCGTTCAAACCGGTGGCAGAATCGCGTGCGGCTATGCTAGGTGTGGTGGTATGGCGCGATCAAACCCCAATATCAGCGACATTCGCCCTGTCATCCGGCAACTCGACGAGGCTGCGATCAATCGAATCGCAGCGGGCGAGGTGGTGGAGCGTCCGGCCTCGGCCGTGAAAGAGCTGGTCGAGAACGCAATCGATGCCGGGGCCACACGGATAGCCATTGATATTGCCGATGGCGGCAAGACCCTGATCCGGGTCACCGATGATGGCTGCGGCATCGCGGCTGCGGATTTGCCGCTGGCCTTATCACGGCACGCGACCTCGAAGATCGACGGGTCGGATTTGCTGAATATTCACACGTTCGGGTTCCGGGGTGAGGCGCTGCCCTCGCTGGGCGCCGTGGGTCGGTTGACGATCACCAGCCGGGTGCCTGGGGCCGAGGCTGCGCAAATCCATGTTGCGGGCGGCAAGGCTGAGGCGGTCAAACCCGCCGCTCTGCGCGCAGGAACCGTTGTCGAACTGCGCGATCTGTTCTTCGCCACGCCCGCCCGGTTGAAGTTCATGCGCACCGACCGGGCCGAGGCGCAGGCGATCACCGATACCGTCAAACGTCTGGCCATGGCGGAACCGGCTGTGACCTTCACCCTGCGCGATGTCTCGGGCGGGGGCGAGGGGCGGGTGACCTTCCGCGCCGACCGCGAGAATGGCGATCTGTTCGACGCGCTGCACGCCCGTCTGGCCCGCGTCATTGGCCGCGAATTTGCCGAAAACGCCCTGCGGATCGACGCCACGCGCGAGGATATCCGTCTGTACGGTTATGCCGCCCTGCCCACCTATTCGCGCGGTGCGGCGGTGGCGCAGTACCTGTTCGTCAATGGCCGCCCCGTCCGTGACAAGATGCTGACCGGCGCGCTGCGGGCGGCTTATTTCGATTTCCTCAGCCGTGACCGTCACCCGGCGGCGGCGCTGTTCATCGACTGTGATCCGACACTTGTGGATGTGAACGTGCACCCTGCCAAATCCGAGGTCCGGTTCCGCGACCCCGGTGTGGCGCGGGGGCTGATCGTGTCCGCCCTGCGGCACGCCCTGGCCGAGGCCGGTCATCGCGCGTCCTCGACCGTGGCCAACGCGACCTTGGGGGCGATGCGTCCGGAACCGGCGCAACCTGCGCCCGCGCGGGTTTATCAGATGGACCGGCCCTCTCCTGCAGCACGGCAGGCCGCGTACCGCGCGCAGTCTCCGGGGTTTGCCGAATTGGCCAATGATTACAGCGGCAGCATTGTCGAACCGAGCCCCGTCGCGCCGGTCGCCGAAGAGCCACCGGCGCAGGACCTGCCTTTGGGCGCGGCACGCGGGCAGGTACATGAGAACTACATCATCGCCCAGACCGCCGATGGCATGGTGATCGTCGACCAGCACGCCGCGCATGAGCGGCTGGTCTATGAGAAGCTGAAAACCCAGATGGCCGAAAACGGCGTCGCGGCGCAGGCGCTGCTGATCCCGGAAATCGTGGAACTGTCCGAGGGCGATTGCGCCCGTCTGATGGCGGTGGCCGATGACCTGTCGAACCTTGGCCTGACCCTCGAACCCTTCGGCGGCGGGGCTGTCGCCGTGCGCGAAACCCCGGCCATTCTAGGTGAGGTCGATGCAAGCGCGATGATCCTGGATATCCTTGATGAACTGTCCGATCAGGGCGAAAGCCAGATGGTGCAGGCGCGGATCGAGGCGATCCTGAGCCGGGTGGCCTGTCACGGCTCGGTCCGTTCGGGCCGCCGGATGCGCGCCGAGGAAATGAACGCCCTGCTGCGCGAGATGGAGGCGACGCCCCATTCCGGCCAATGCAACCACGGGCGGCCGACCTATGTGGAACTGAAACTCAGCGATATCGAACGGCTGTTCGGGCGCAGTTGATCCGGTGCCCCGGACGCGTTAAGAAGATAGAAACAAAACGAGAACATATTGAGCGACATGATCGAGATTGCAGGCACCCAATACGCGCTGAACGACCCCGTGGTCCTGACTGTTGGGGGCGTGGTCGCGCTGATTCTGCTTCTGTTGTTCCTGTCGTTGCGGGCGGCCAACCGCTCGGCCCGGATGACGGAACCGCTGGCGCGGCAGATGGCGCATCTGGGCCAGCATGTGCAGCAGTTGGGGCAGGGGCAGGAACAGTTGCGCGGCGGGTTGCAGCATGTCTCGGACACGCAGGCCAACGCGCAGGTGCAGGTGATCCAGACAGTCGAATCGCGCCTGTCCTCGGTGCAGCAGCAGATGAATGACCGGCTGGCCGATAACGCGATGAAATCAGCGCGCGCGCTGGCCGAGATGCAGGAGCGGATGAAGGAATCGCTGCACGGCTCATCGAAACAGACCGCAACATCCCTGACGCAGTTGCAGGAACGTCTGGCGGCCATCGACAAGGCGCAGGACAATATCACCAAACTGTCGGGCGATGTGCTGTCGCTGCAGGATATCCTGTCCAACAAACAGACCCGCGGCGCGTTTGGTGAGATTCAGCTGAACGACATCGTCTCCAAGGCGCTGCCGTCGGACAGTTTCCAGTTGCAGGCGACGCTGTCGAACGGGCGACGCGCCGATTGTTTGATCAACCTGCCGAACCCGCCGGGGCCGATTGTGATCGACAGCAAATTCCCGCTCGAGGCGTATGAGGCGCTGATCGCGTCCACCAACGACGCCGAGTTGAAAGCCGCGGTGCAGATGTTCCGCAGTACGGTGCGCAAGCATATCAATGATATTTCCGAGAAATACATTCTGGACGGCGAAACCGCCGACGGCGCGCTGATGTTCCTGCCGTCCGAGGCGGTTTATGCCGAGTTGCACGCCAAATTCCCGGAACTGGTGCAGGAGAGTTTTTCGAAACGAGTCTGGATCGTCTCGCCCACCACCTGCATGGCGACACTGAACACCATGCGCGCGATCCTCAAAGACGCAAGGATGCGGGAACAGGCAGGGGCAATCCGCAAGGAACTGGGCCTGCTGCACAAGGATGTGGAACGTCTGGGCGACCGGGTGTCCAATCTGGATCGGCATTTCGGACAGGCGGCCAAGGATATCTCGGAAATCAAGATCAGCGCGGAAAAGGCGGGCCGCAGGGCGCAGCGGCTGGACAATTTCGATTTCGAGGAACTGGCCCCCGACGATCGCACAAACGTGGTTCCGTTGGGCAAGACCGAAGGCTAGGGCCTATTGGATCGACAGGTCCAGATTGTACCCAACCGTCTTTCCGGAATCGCGGTCGTTGCCCATCAGATAGACACGGATTGTATAGTCTCCATCTGCGGGCAGGGTGATCCGGGCCGTGTTGCCCTCAATTGACCCGTTGTAGATCGCCACGCCATCGCTGCCGGGTGGCAGGATGTTGAAGTAAATCACTCCATTTCCATTGGTGTCGCTGACTTGAAGTTCGGCGAACATCTCTTGCCCGGCCTGCGCATCCAGCGAATAGTCGAAATACTCATCGCCAGTGACAGTCCCGCTGACCATCGTGCCGAAATTGCCCGGCTCAAACTGCACCTCGGCCTTCATCTGGGCCGAGGCGATGGGGGCAACACAAACAAGCGCCAATGTCATCAGGATTCTTGGGATCACATTCCTTCCCCTTACGTCGCGTGTTCCCGCGAAAACGAAATCTGTTGTTCAGATGCGCAGGAAGGGCTGAAGCAAGCGCGGCACCAGTTTGGTGAATTTCAGCGGCGCATCCGTCACGGCCAGACAGATGCAATCCTCTGTCATATCAGCGACCGGAGTATGTTCCAGATCCTCATCTGCGATCTCGACATCGCCGCGGGCAAAGCGATCCACTTCGTCCGAAAAAGCGCCTTGTAGAACCATAGTCAGTTCGGTGCCGTTATGCCCGTGATCCGGCACGGCCACACCCGCCGGAATGAACAACAGCCGCGCGGTCGCCTCGTTTGTGGTCGGCAGGATCGCCTGTTTGACGCCCATACCAATAGGCTTCCACTTGATGTCGTCCACAGTTCCGCCGACATAATCTTGCAGGGGGGTCGGCAGGACGGCGCAGTCCGGACGGGCGGGCTTGGGGGTCGGTGCGCCTTGGGCGATCAGGGCCATTGTGGCAGCCAGAGACGTGTCGCTCATGCTCATCGCATCGGATTGCTCTTCCAGAACATGCCCACCCACAGCGTCAAAGCTCTCGGCCCGTGCGCGGCAATGGTCGCACAGCGACAGATGCGTCGCGACCATCAGGTCGAACGCTTCGGGCAGAGAGCCGGCGGCATAAGCCATCAGCAGATCGTCCGTCAGGTGATGTTTGATCGGGTTGCTCATCTTACTCATCTCAGTTCATCGCGTGGCGCAAGCGGTCCAGCGCCAGCCGTATCCGTGATTTGATCGTGCCCAGCGGCAATCCGGTCTCAGATGCAATCTCTCGATGGCTCAGATCGCCAAAATACGCCTTCTCGATCAACTGTCTCTGCGCCTCTGGCAATGCCGACAGGGCATTGCGCAGTTGCGCGGTTTCCTGTTGCAACGCAATGACATCGTCCTGATCCGGCTCGGCCTCGGGTCCCCATCCCAGCTCTTCGGGTTCGGGGCGGCGTTGCTTGCGCAGCACGTCAATGCGCTTGTTCCGAGCGATGGTGAACACCCAGGTGGCCACCGTTGCCCGTGCCGGATCGAACAGATGGGCCTTGTGCCACAAGGTCGCCATCACCTCTTGCGCGCATTCTTCGGCCATCGCGGCGTCTGATCCTGATTTCATCAGGAACGCCTTGATGCGTGGCGCGAAGTGCTGGAACAGTTCGGCAAAAGCCGCCTGATCCTGCGCGTCCCGGATGCGTCGAACATGGTCCACCCACTCGGTCCTGGTGTCGCAACTGGCTTTCGTTCCGTTCACCTGTCTACCCTTGATGCGTTTCTTTGCGCGCCAAGGCTGAGGGGCGGCCCGTTCGGCCGCGGGTTCGTCCAAGGTCACGGTATTGATCTCGGTAAACATAACCACATTACGGTGGGTGGCCCAAGACGGATCACTTTCGCGCGACAAAATAATCCAATCTGCGCTAGGTTTCGTATTGGATACAAACGGTGTTCGCGGAAAAGAGCGCCATTTGAACAGTTTACAGGCACAGCGGATACGCGGCGAAATGAAGAAAATCGACCATATCGCAGGTCACACCTATCACGGACGCAAAGGCGCGATACGGAATGCGTTTCGCTACTCGGTCGACTATATCCTGCTGGACCCCGAGGCCGACCCCGAGACACCTTTCCTGTTCTCGATCGACCGGGCAAACGTTACCAACTGGCGCAGCACAGACCATGGCGGAGAGCCGGGGCAGGGTGTCGGCGCACAATGGCTGCGGGCGCGGTTCGATGAGATGGATGTGCCGCAGCCCGCGCAAATCATGTTGCTGACTCAGCCACGCGTGCTGGGCCATGTGTTCAACCCGGTCAGCTTCTGGTTCTGCTTCGACAGCAAGGATCAGCTATACGCCGTGGTGGCCGAGGTCACGAACACCTATGGCACCCGCCACAGCTATGTCTGTCACAAGCCGGATTTCGTGCCGATCGACCCGTCGGATCGGGTGGTTGCGGACAAGCTGATGCATGTTTCGCCGTTTCAGGTCATCGAAGGAAGGTACACGTTCCGCTTTGACTATCGGCCCGAGCGGGTTGGGGTCTGGATCGATTACGGACGAAAGGGCGGTGGCCTGATCGCCACGTTGACCGGACCACGCCAACCGCTAACCAACCGCACGATCCTTTGGTCGCTGCTGCGCCGCCCGTTTGGGGCGCGGCGGACATTCACGCTGATCGTCTGGCAGGCGATGAAGCTGTGGCTGAAAAAGGCGCGCTTCCGCCCGTTTCGCACCGCGCCGGTGCCCGATCACCCGGTATCGCGGGTCCGGCGCTAGCGCGGGCCTTGTTTGCGTAAGATCAAAGACTCGGGCGTGGCGAACAGGTCAGATGGCCGTGAACCGCGAACACGAGGAGCTGAAGACATGCTGGAAATTTCGGCAAGAAAAGTCGCCCAGGTGGCCATGATGGGCCGCGAGCTGGAACGGGCAGAGGGCGAATTGCGCGCCTTTGTCGACCGCATGAGCGAGGACGAACAGGCCGAACTGGTGGCCATCATGTGGATCGGCCGCGAGAGCTTTTTCGCCGAAGATCTTGCCGAAGCCATCGCAACGGCCAAATCCGAAGCCTCGACCCCCTGTGCGGATTACCTGATCGGCACGCCGCACCTGTCGGATCACCTGGAGAACGGGCTGGATGCGCTGGGGATTTCGGCTGAGGATGTTGAGAATGATCTGATGTAGCCTCGGCCAGCGCCCTGGTTTGATACGGTGCGATCCCCCATCTCAAAAAGTTAACGAACATTAACGAGGCCGCGTAGCTTCGTTAATGACCCGCTCCTTTATTTGAACTCAGACGGCCTGAAACCCCGAGTTCAAGGAGGAGAGAGAAATGGAACTTTTGCACACCGCCAGACCGCAGAACAGCCTGCTTGCTTCCCTGATGTCCACCTACGCAGACGCCCGCATCGAACTCAACCGGCGTCGGACATATGCACAAGCCACCCGCGTATTGGAAAACCTGAGCGACCGTCAATTGCAGGACATTGGCGTCCCTCGCAGTCAGATCAACCAGATTGCATATGACAATACCTACAACGGCCCGCGCCTCCGCAGATGAAGGCGCAACGGAACACCATTGGTTTTGGAACATGTCGGGAGGTTGAAAGATGTTTGACGGAAACCCTGTGAGTGAAATGACGCCTGCGGCAAGCGCCTTATTACTGTTTGATCGTGCAATGAAGATACGCGCGATCAGTGCCGATATTGTGTGTGCGGCTCAGGAGTTGAACCGGATGTCAGATCACGAGCTGTCGGAGCTTGGCATAAACCGAAGTGATGTCGAGGACACAATCCAGCGCTATATTTGAAGGGGTCGTCAGACGCGACTACGTCGAAGAGCTTGCGTTGTCTTTGGTGACCGCTGAAACCAAATAGCCATACCAGTCGAAACGGAATGGCTATTTGGTGTTTCGGGTGTCGTGACCAGCCTTAGGTCAGATGATCCACAACTTGCAGATGCTGCGCCAATTTATCGATCTCAGCCATCCAGCCCTGAACCAGTTTCGGATCGCTGGGGGCTGCGTGCACGCCTGCGGGGATGGCGCGGTTCAGGACGGCCTCGATGGCCAGTGAGACCGGGATCGACACCAGCCGCGCCATGGCGGTGCCGCGTTGGTCACCCCAGGCGTCCATGACGTAGGTTTTGTGCCAGACCGGAATGCCGTCTTTCTCGGCCTTCAGGGCGACGCAGAGGACCACGCGGTCGGGCTCGCCCTCGTCATAGGCGTTTTCGGTCCAGAACTGGTCCGACATTTCCTTGAGGCGGGCATCGCCTTGCGCTCCCGAGAGGGTCTCGATTTCCGTGAACACATCCGCCCACGCATCGGCCCAGCCGTTCAGGCGCAGGGTGCCGCGGACGAATTCCTTGACCGGCCAGTGATCCTCGAAATGGTACTGGGCCATGAAGGGGAGGGAGTCGCGGTTCGGGTAGACCTCAAAGCTTTCCGGCGTGGGTAGCGGCGCGACATAGCTGCTGATGGCGTCCCAAGGGCGGGCGACGTCCAGCGGGGCGTAGTCGCGGATCGATTTCGAAGGTGAGCGCAGGGCTTTCAGCACACCCAGCGGCGACCAGCTGAACTTGTAGCGGAACGGGTTGGGGTGCTTGGGGATGCCACCGCAATACGAGATAAAGCTCAGGTGGTTTTCCGCATCAAACGCGTCCGAGGCGCGGTAGTCGTCGACCAGCGCGTGCGCCATCAGGTGGTCGATGCCGGGGTCCAGCCCGACCTCGTTGACCAGCGCCACACCGGCCTCGCGGGCCTTGTCGTCCAGCGCGCGCATCTCGGGCGCGATGTAGGACGACGAGACGAAGTTGGCCTGTTTCGAAATCGCCAGTTCCGCCAGAGGCACGTGCCAGTCGCCCGGCAGCATCGAAACGATCACGTCGCCTTTTGCCAGAACCGCGCCCAAGGCGTCGATGTCAAAGGCGCGGATGTCGTCGGTCAGGTCTCCGACCTCGGCCTGGGCTTTTTCGACGGTCCGGTTCCAGACGGTGACCTTGTGCCCGCCTTCGATCAGGCGGCGCAGGCCGGGGATGGCCGACAGGCCGGTGCCACACCAGTGAATGGTCATCGTTCAGATCCCTTCGATATGGGTTTTGTAGGTTGCTTCTGCCCGGCCCCAGACGCCGCTGTCCAGATCGGTCAGCGTCAGCAGAGAAGGCAGCAGTTGCGCGGCGTAGTCTTGCGAGCTTTCGACCGGCAGCATCGATGGCAGGTTGTCGATCGCCATCACGTCCATCACCGGGTTGGTGGCCACGCGCAGGGCGGGGGCGTCCCATGTGGTGGCGCGGTCGTACACAGGCACCGGGTTGTAATCGCTGTCCGGGTCGCAGGCGACGTCGCCGATTGCGGTCAGATTGCGCGGGGCGGTCAAGGCCTCTTGCGGGACAAAGACGGGTGTGCCGGGGCGGGCGAAGATGCAGTTCAGGAACAGGTCGTGGCTCAGGATTTCGGGGAACGGCCCGCCGCTGGCGGTCTCGGCCATGTCCCATTTGGTTACGGAAACTCCCATCGCCTCGCACAGATCCGCCGCCCCGGTGCCGACACGGCCAAGGGCACCGATGACGATGGCGCGGGGGCGGTTTGCGCCCGTGGCGTCCAGTTCCGCCAGCAGTTCGGCATTCAGCGCATCTTTGCCGGGATAGACGCCAACCGGTGGGCATTGCTGTCCGCGTTGCTGCGCGGCCCATGTTTTCAGCGTGACGGCAGCCCCGGCATAGCCCGCCCAGTAGCCAAAGGCGGCGACACGGCGGCCATCCTCATCCACCAGATATTCCAGATCATAAAGCGTGCCGCCGCCAGCCTTGAACCGTTCCAGCAATGCGCGGCCCGAATGCTGGCCCTTGTAGGCATGGCCGAACATGATGTGGCGATGGGGCAGGGGGGTGCCGTCCTCGGGCAGTTCCTTGAGGCCGAAGATAATCGCTTCCAGCGGCGCTTCGGGCCAGGAATTTTCAGCCGCGATCTCGCAGCCCGCATCCCGGTAGCCATCAATCGCAATGGCGCGAACCGAACTTTCCTCGACTGTCACGCGGATACCAGCCGCGATCAGGGCGGCGGCCCCTTCGGGGGTCAGCCCCACCCGTTCCTCGTTCGGGCGCTGTTCTGCCCGGACCCAGAGATGTGTCATGCGTTGTCCTTTTGTCAGAGCATTCCGGCGGCCCGCACCGCCTGTACCGATGCGCGTGCCTCCATCGCCTCGCGGAAGGCCAGAATTTTGGGAAAGGCCGAGACGTCAACACCGTCGCCCTCAAGCCAGCTGCAAACGACATACAGATACGCATCCGCCAGCGAGAACTGATCGCCCAGCACAAACGGCCCGCGCAGCCCGTTCGACGAGATATAGTCACAGGACGCGGTCATCGTCTGCGGAACCTTGTCCTTCATATCTTTCCAGCTGGCTTTCTTGTCAGCCCAACGCGGCCCGCGAATTTTGTGGGCGTGGTTCACATGCATTGTTGAGGCGAGGTAATACATCACCTCGCGCATCCGCGCCGCCATGATCGGATCGTCGGGCACCAGCTCCGCCTTGGGGGCAACGGCTGCGATATAATCCAGCAGCGCACCGGTTTCGGTCAGGATACCGCCATCGACCACCAGCGCCGGAACGCGCCCCTTGGGGTTAATCTGCTTGTAGGCCGGTTTCGTCTGCTCCCCCTCGGCGAAGTCCAGCCTGATGGCCTCATAGTCCAGCCCCGCCTCTTCCAGCGCGATGGCAACTGCGACCGAGATGGTGCGGGGGGCATAATAAAGCTGCATCGGGGCCTCCTTACAGATGGGTTTGCGCGAACTGCCGGTCGGGGGCCTCCAGATGCGGGACGGCGTTGAACAGGACCGGGCTGAGATGCGCGCCAATCGGGTGCAGACGATGCATCGACGTGTTCATGATGGCAAAGGCCACTCGTGCCATGGCTGGTATGTCCAGCCCCATCGCCTGCCGCACCACCATCGAGATCAACCCGCCCGAGGTGACAACGATGGCTGGCCCTCCCTCGGTTCCGATGTCGCGCAGGGCATCGCGAACGCGGGTTTCGAACTGGTCGAAAGTTTCCGGCGCGTTCTCGATGTCACCCTTGGCCCAGGCGGCGAAGGTCTTGGGCAGGTGCTCGACAAAGCCTTCGCGATCCGTGGGGACCGCAACGCCGTGCTGCTCCTCGAACAGTTGGGCAATCGTGAAATACTCGATCTCGTTCAACCGCGCGTCTCGGATCGGATCATTCAGCCCCATGCTGGAGGCGGTTTCGGCGTGGCGGGTCAGGGTGCCGCAATAGACGCGCGTATAATGGCTGCGCGTGTCCCGCAGATGCGCACCCAGCCAGCGGGCCTGTTGATGCCCCAGATCGCTGAGCTTGTCATAGTTCTTCTCGTCCCGCGCCGCCGTGTTGGCCTGCCCGTGACGCACCAAAGTGATATGTGACATGTCGGTCCCTCTTACGCAGACGTCTTAGGGCACGTTCCATGCAGGGACCAGAGGGGTTTCGCGCCCGCCCGAAAAAATCCTCGCTGCGGGGTCATTTGTGGCTATGTTCGGCGCGGATAGCGTAGGAGGGGGTCAATGCCAGTCGATCACAAACGGTTCTTGTCCGATCTGCACATGCTGCGCACATTCGGCGCGTCTGGTGTTGGCAAGGGGGTGGTCCGTCCCGCCTATTCACAGGCCGATATCGCTGCGCGGAAATGGCTGGCCAGGCGCATGGCCGAGGCTGGCCTGACACCGCATTTCGACCCGGTCGGGAACTTGTTCGGGTTGGCAGACCGTCCGTCTTTGCTGATGGGGTCGCATTCCGACAGCCAGCCCGAAGGCGGTTGGCTGGACGGCGCGCTGGGCGTCATCGCTGCGCTTGAAGTGGCGCGATCCAGCGACCGCCCAATCTCGGTCGTGAGTTTTCAGGATGAAGAGGGGCGCTTTGGCGTCACCACCGGGTCCGCGGTCTGGTCCGGCGGGTTGCCGCTGGAGAAGGCGGATGCGTTGACCGACGGTTCCGGTGTCCGATTTGCTGAGGCGCGATCGGGTATGGCCGACCTTTCACAAGGCTTTGTGGACCCTTCCCGGTTCAGCGGGTTCATCGAGATGCATATCGAACAGGGCCCTGCGCTTGACGCCTCAGATCAGCAGATCGGCGTTGTCACGGATATTGTCGGCATTCGCGATATGTCGATCACGTTTGAGGGTCAGCAGAACCATGCGGGCACCACACCCATGCATCTGCGCCGCGATGCGTTTCAGGCCCTCTCCCTGTTCAATGCGCGCCTGAATGACCGGTTTCAGAATGTTGTGACGCCGCAAACCGTCTGGACCATCGGGCGCGTGGATCTTCATCCCAATGCCTCCTCCATCGTGCCGGGGCGGGTGCGATTCTCGATGCAATGGCGCGATGGCGATGCAGATCGTCTGGTCCGCATGGAAGATATCGTCCGGGAAACTGCCGAAAGCGTGGCCGTGGAACTGGGGATGGTGCTGCATTTCGGCACGATGCTGGGGCTCGAGCCTGTTGCCATGGATAAGACATTGCGCAGTGCGTTAGAGCGGGGGGCCGAGCAGGTCGCGCCGGGCAATTGGCAGCAGATGCCCTCGGGGGCCTTGCACGATGCCACCAACGTGTCACGCCTGATGCCGGTTGCAATGCTGTTTGTGCCCTCGATCAACGGAATCAGCCATGATTTTGCCGAAGACACGGCTGAGAGTGACCTGATCGCCGGTCTCCGGGTGCTGGAACATGCCGTCGCCGCATTGAATGGTCAGAATTGACGCTTGGTTGCCAATTCACTGATATATGGCGGAAAATTCTAAGCTATGTCATACAGGTTTGGCCTCTGCCGCAGATCTTCACGAAGCTGTGCCACCCTGATCGTTTTGCGAGTGTTGCGCAACGGAAAAAAGTTTCCTATAGGAACATCAAGGATGCATGCGCCCGTATACTGGCCGGTCCGGTGGCGGCACAGGCCGGAAATCCTGGGCTGAATCGTTGCAAAAAATGCAACTTTGGTCAGACTGGCGGATATGCGTTCTGACAAATTGAACCACAGAAGGTTTTCGCCATGACCTCACCGAAACGCACGCCCTTGTACGCCTTGCACGTTGAGTTGGGAGGTAAGCTGGTTGATTTTGCGGGCTGGGAGATGCCTGTTCAGTATCCGATGGGGATTATGGGGGAACATAAGCA
>NZ_JBQFSA010000002.1:0-448457 GCF_056537745.1 Ruegeria sp. C12 | reverse complement strand
TCAAACTGAACCAACAGAACCGCCTTGGCGGATCGATTTGAGTGCACGAAAGCGCTTGACTGAACTGCCCCCGTTACCGAAGTCCTGAGCCGCCAGTGCCGTCTGAACTGTCTGCTGCGGTCGCAATCGGCTAGTCACAGCCCTAAGTGGAAGCATCCAACGTTAAGTGTGAATCAGAGACGAGATACAGCCTGGTCAGTCGTCTTTCACCGAAATTGAGTATCTTCTGTTACAAGTACTGCAAAGCGAAAGCTCAGTTCATTAAGTCGTGCAAGTACGGCACAACGGATCATTCGCTGTTTCAATGAACACGCCGACTTCAAGCACAACTGGCATCAGGAAGCCCAATGCACTATCGCTGTGAAAACAGTGTAACCTAGAGAGCGTACGCAATGATCGAGAAGATCACAGACAACAGCGACGAAAATACCTTTCATCAACTTACCAGTCAGAGCGCCACTTTGGTTATGCCGTTGTTTCAGCGCAGGTACGTTTGGTCAAAAAGAGAACTTGACCGAATGTTTGATGAAATTCGGTCCGTGGTTGAACAAGAGACGGCTAGCAGATTTCTTGGTGCTGTCATCGCCGTTCGGCGGGTGACAAATCCCTCTCAGCCCGATCCATATGAAATTGTAGACGGTCAACAGCGTCTCACAACTCTCTACCTTATTTTGCTCGCTGCAGCTCAGTTGGCAGCTAAAGATGGGAGGATAGACTACGCAAAGGGCTTAATCGGCACAAATCTGTATGTGGATTGGGCACAGGACGTACACTACAACACAAAGCTAGCTCCATCGATTGAGGATCGACCTCAGTTTAGAGCAATATTTGAGGAGGTAATAAAATCTGGGGACCTCGAAAAATCGTTGGCTCACCGGGTGAAGTTGCCTCTGGGTGGGCATGAAGAAATTGGCCCTCTCACTCGACAGTATAAAAACATCAAGTCACTACTGGCAAAGTATCTTCGCGATAGTGGGTTTGAATACGTAGAAAAGTTGGTCGAAGCTGCCCGAAATGGCTTAACCTTTGTTTTCATCTTACTAAAGGACCCTGGTTCGGCGACAACAGTGTTTGAGGGGTTGAATGATCCCGGAAAGCCGATCTCTGTAGGTGACCTGGTGAAGAACGAGGTGTTTGCCCGAAAGGGTTACGATGCTGAGGATGCGCAGCATCTACACGACACTAAATGGAAGCCTTTCTTCGAAAAGTTTGGAAGCCAATTTAATGACTACTTCTTCCCCTACGCCGTCGTTCTGAAGTCTAATTCAAGCAAAACGGACATGTTCAGAAATCTGCGTGAAGCGTGGGTCGGTCTCGATTCTGGCCAAGTAATTGAACATCTCGACGTCTACTCTGGTCCTTTTCTGGCTCTTACTGGCGTACAATCAGAGCAATCAAAATACCCAACTAAGCTAAGGAATTTGCTTGAGAATCTTCATCGAGCCAAAAATCCTTCTTCTGCCTTACCATTCGAGATGAGGCTGTTGAACCAATTTGCCGAAGGTTCGATCTCACTAAACGAAACAGTTGAAATTTTTGAATTGTTGGAAGCATTCTTCGTGAGAAGGGCACTTTGCGGTGTTGAGCCAACCGGTCTTCTTGGACTGTTTAGAACGATGTGGTCGAACATGAATGGTTACCCAAGTGCGTCAAAGGTGGCCGAAGTTATTTCAAAGCGTCAGACGGTTGAGTGGCCGAGTAACGACAGACTCAAGGAACAAATTCGCCAGCGACCAATGTACTCATCAGCAATTGCTAGGTTCGCCATATATGAGTTCGACCGTTCATTCGACGCTGATCAAGGAAACTTCGATGACTTCACTATTGAGCACGTAGTGCCACAGAAATTGACCCCGGACTGGGAAGAAAAGTTTCCGAAGAGTGTGCATAGCAAAGTCAAAGACTTATGGGCAAATCTCATTCCGCTTACTGCTGATATGAACACTGAAGTGTTACAAGCGACGTTTGATAAGAAAAGACCAGTTTTCCAGCAGGATTCAATGTTCGCTAGTTCTAGGGATTTTGCGGCGAAATACCAAGAATGGAACACAGATCAGTTGGAAGCGCGAAGTGATGAACTGTTCGTATGGGCTTCCAACCGATGGCCGAAACCATAAGCGTACGCTACTGAGAATAGGCAGACTTAAGTGGGAACAGAACGAAAGATCGGTATAGGTGGTATTGCCTAACTGACGATGCGGCGACCGAGACGGACTATATTAAACCGAATTCTGCGCATAACCGCCTTTGCCACCAACTAGGACAGCAATCACGGTGATCGGCAGCACTGCGGCGGAAGTGGGCGCGGAATGCTGACTAGGTCGCAGGTGTAGCGAGTCTCGGCTTCCCCTAACTTGTGCCTAAGAACCTTCTTAGTCGTAGGATTCCACAGTCTCGCATAAAAGACTTTAGCCCCACCACTTCTAACCCGAACGGTCAGCCCTTTGGTGCAAGTTGCGGTGTAAGTTACCTCCCCCTTTTTGGGTAAGGGAAGACTGCGAAGCGTTTTCTCGTTCAGCTTGCTAAGTTTGAGTTTGTCTGAGTTTGCCATAGTGATTAGCCCTTGTTTTTAAAGAGCTAAGAGAACCTAGGCACGATATGACCCCATGAGCGAAGCGACGAACCAGCCCCGATTTCATCATCGTGGCGATGAAATCCGATTTGGGGTGGTAGGTCATATCGTGCCCTCGGGGTTACTATTGCGGGGCACTGTATAGGCGGCAGGATGGGTGAGGGAAAGGCACCATTTTGCAAGAATTGGCGGCCTAGTGTGCGCCGGTCTCAGCACCGGTTCCGGTGGCAGGCAGTCGAAAGGCATAGAGCATCGCGACCACGTTCAAAATGGCCAGCGCGATGATAGGCGATACCGGGTCGTGCAGATGCGCCACGGCACCCAGAACGACGGCAAAGGCGATGCCGACCAGACCGGCTGTCACATCGCCCAGGGCGACCAGATAGGACCGCTCTTGTTCCTGCGTCATCTCGATCACGTAGAGGTAGCGCCCATAGATCACTCCGTTGCCGCCAAGGGACAGAAGCAGGATGACCGCGGCATAGATCCACACATTGCTGGCGTGGCCGGTTATGGTGAACACCAGCGCCATGATTGCCGAAAGCGCCGAGGTCAGGCAGCCCAGCCACATCACATGCTTTACCGACACCCGACCGCTGAGCCACCCCCACATAATGGATCCGATCACGATCCCTGCGCTGGCACCGATCACAAAATAGCTGAGCGAATGTTCGGTGCCGATATGGTAGGTGGCCGCGTGAATTGTGTAAAACGGCATCGCTAGCTCGACCGAGATGAACAGAACACGGGCCAACAGGAACTTGCGGTACCACGGGTAGGCCATCCCGGTCCTGAAGCCTGTTGCAAGTTCGGCCAGGGGTTTCGGATTCTCGGCGCGTTTCGGCGGGCGCTTGATCTCTTCCTCGAACAGTCGCACCCCGGCAAAGCTGATCCCGGCTGCAAACATGGCGACCACGCCGCACCACATCACCACGATATGCCGCTGCATCGGCTGATCCGAAGCCAGCAGATCCTTGGTCACCCAAACCACGATGATGGCCAGCACCCCGGATATGGTCGCCTGCGCAAACACCATCCGGTTGCGTTTGGACTCGGGGACTGAGGTGCCGTATATCTGGCTGGTGCCAAGGCTGTTGATGCCCTGACACAGGCCCATGATGATGGCGGTCAGCAGGAACAGCAAAACCACCATCACCTGTGTCAGGTTAGTGGCGAACAGGGCGACAACTGCCAGAATGGCCCCCGTCAGGATGTTGGGCACATAGACGGCAAGTTTTGCGCGCGTCACGTGGTTGACGAAAGGCGAGACGAAGATTTCCGCAATCAACCGCGCCCCTGTTACGAAAGGCAACAGCAGGCCCGCGACAAAGGTAGGCGCGCCAAGGGCCAGGTACAGGAACGGCAGTACCAGACGCGGGTTCACCAACTGGCCGCCAATCGTAGCCAGCGCGCCGGACCAGAAGATCAACTGGTAGTTCCGGCTTTCAACTGCTTTTGCGTCTTTTGGCGTTTGCGCCTCGGTCATTCCCGCCCCGTTATTCGAAGATGCCCTGCAATGCTGGCGCAGAAGCAGGAATTGCGCAACGGGTTCGGTCGGGCCGAGTGTGGGCCTGCGGTCGCGCCTGCCCAAAAACGCGGCTTCTGTTTCTATTCGTCTTGCTTTGGCCGGGAAATGGCGGGCAGTGTCGAACCCGCAAGGGTAGAAAAAGAACGAGCAGGAGAATGACAGGTGCGCCCGGCCATTAAGACAAACAAGCCGATCCGAGCCCTTGGCACTATGTCCGGCACCTCGATGGATGGGGTGGACGCGGCGGTGGTGGAAACCGATGGCCACCGCATCTATGGCTTCGGTGACAGCGGATACCGCGCCTATTCCGAAGAAGAGCGTCAGATCCTGCGCGCCGCAATGGGACAGTGGCACGGGCCAGATGTCGATGCGGCGGCCGAGCTTGTGACAATCGCCCATGCCGAAGCGTTGTCGGAGTTCGACAATATCGACCTGATCGGCGTGCACGGTCAAACCCTTGCGCATGAGCCGCGCGGGCGTGGCACGTTGCAGGTTGGCGATGGCAAAGGTCTGGCGCAGGCGCTGGGCGTGCCTGTGGTCTGGGATTTCCGCAGCGACGATGTGGCCATGGGGGGTGAGGGCGCGCCGCTGGCCCCGTTCTTTCACTTTGCTTGCGCCAAATGGATTGGGGCTGATGCGCCCCTGTGTTTCCTCAATCTTGGGGGGGTCGGGAACCTGACCTATGTGGACCCAAGCTTTGACGGGCCCGAACAACCCGGCGCCCTGCTGGCGTTTGACACCGGGCCTGCGAATGCGCCGGTTGATGATTTGATGCAGGCGCGCTTGGGTCAACCGATGGACCGGGATGGCGCGGTTGCGCGCGAGGGCACCGTTGAAATGGGCGCGCTGGAACTGTTTCTGGCCGAGCCGTTCTTTACCAAGATGCCACCGAAGTCTTTAGATCGGAACGATTTTGCCGAGATGATCGGGCTGGTTCAGGAACTCAGTGATGCGGATGCGGTGGCGACTCTGACGGGGATGTGCGCGGCAGGGGTTGCGCAGGGGATCGGGTATTGTCTGAAACCTCCGTCCCGCGTTCTGGTCACCGGTGGCGGGCGGCGTAACCCGGTGTTGATGGAGATGCTGCGGGTCTCGCTCGATTGCCCGGTCGAACCGGTCGAGGCTGTTGGTCTGGACGGTGACATGCTGGAAGCTCAGGCATTTGCCTATCTCGCCGTACGTGTGGCGCGGGGTTTGCCGACCTCGTGCCCCGGCACGACCGGTGTGCAGGCGCTGGTAGGGGGCGGTGTCGTGAGTTCGGTCTCGATGAATCGGGCCGGGTGAGCCGGAACCGGAAAACAGTTCAAAAAAACAACTCATTGTGCGACGGTTGCGCGACACCCATGCAATGAGGGCCAGAGAGTATGGCAACCAGAGCCGAGCTTGAATCCGAGTTGGAAGCGTTACGCAGCCGCAATGCCGAGTTGGAGGCGAAGGGCGGGTCGGCTTCGCCCCCCGAATATCAGACCGAGCCCGTCAAAACCTCGGATGAGATTCGAAAGCTGCTGGAAGAGCACGGGATTGATCTGAGCAAAGCGCAGGCATTGGGAGAGGACGTGGTCGAGGAATTCGGCCGCCTGCAGAAGGATTATCCGATCACTGCCCTGCTGATTGCGTTTTCGCTGGGCTATGTGGTTGGGCGGGTACAGGGGTAGGAGCAACGTTATGAGCAGGCTGAGCAGAAATCTGGTCACGATCTACCGAACCGAACGCCTGATCGCGCGACGTCGTCTGGCCGTTATGCAGCAGCAGACCATTCTGATGGTCTTGGCCGGGATTGCCGCCATGTTGGCGCTCGTTCTGCTGAACGTCGCGCTGTTCTTTGCGCTTCGAAGCACGATGTCGCCTGCCGCCGCCGCCGCGCTGCTGTCCTTTGGCAATCTTGTATTGGCCGGGCTCCTTGTGCTGATTGCACGGCGCAGCAATGCCGAAGATGAGGTCGCACCAGCCGTTGAGCTGCGTGATATGGCAATTGCGGATATCGAGGATGAGCTTGAGGATATGGCGACCGAGGCACGCGAAGTGGTGCGTGCGGTCAAAGGCATTGGGGCGAATCCACTGGGGTCTCTGACGGCGGTTTTGGTGCCATTGATCAATATGCTGATCAAAAGCCGGACCGAGAAATAGGGGGCGCTGCCCCCGTCGCGCAGGCGCGACTCCCCCGAGGTATTTTTGGCCAGATGAAGAACGGATCCTAGGAGTTGAGCGTGCGGGCGTAATCTTTGGTGAAGCCTGAATAGCCGTCGGATGTGGATTTCAGGTGGGTCCGGGTCCAGTCGTGGAATGCGGGTAGCTGGTGGAAGGGCACGTTCGGAAAGGCATGATGTTCGGCGTGGTAGGGCATGTTCCAGGCCAGAAACCGTATGATCCGGTTGGTGAAGGTGGTGCGCGAGTTTTCCAGCATATTGGCGACCGGTGGGCAGAGGCCGTGTTCGGCCAGAAGGTACAGGCGCAGCGCGGGCTGGGCGATCAGGACGGGGATGATCCAAAGCCAGAGCAGGAGCGTTGAGGAAAGCAGGCTGAGCAGGGCCAGTGCGTAAAGTGTGAGCAATATGCGCGCTTCGGTTCGGATCGCAGGATGCTGTCGCGCGGGCAGGTAGGGGGCGTCGATCTGTCCGAAGGCGTTTTGAGCCAGCACTTTGCCCATGCCGGACCAGTAAGGTGCACCGCTGAGGTAGAGTGCAAGACTGCGCCAGCTGTCAGGGCGCGGTTTTCCGCCAAGTTCGGGGTCTTTGTCCGGGTGGTTGGTCCATTTGTGGTGGGCCAAATGGAAATACCTAAACCATGTGAAAGGCAGAGCGATCGGTACCGAGACCAAGTGACCAACCGTATCGTTGATCCACCCGGTTTTGAACGGTGTCTTGTGGGTGCATTCGTGGCTGAGCGTGAACAGAAAGACCAGCAGGACGCCTTGCGGGACCATAAGGAGCGGCCAGAGTGGGATTTGCGCGGCGATACCGATGCTACAAAGGGCCAAAAGCGCGAAATAGACCGCCAGATGTTTCAATCCTGCCGCGTCGGACCGGCGTTGCAGCTTGTCCTTGGTCTCGGCCGGAATTGAGGCGATGAGGGCGCGGTGGTCCATGTGCCTATTCTCTCGGAATGTCGAAGCCGGGTGGGGCCAGATCGAAGCCATCGAACTCGAACCCCGGCGAGACGGTGCAACTGACCAGCGTGTAATCGTCGGTGCTGCGCGCCGCTTGCCAGTGGCCTTCGGGCACGATCAGTTGCGGGGTACCTGCGTTCAGATCGGGGGTCAGAAGGTGATCGGTCGCCGGCCCCTGATCACTTTCGCTGAGCGACAGCACCAGTGGCGCGCCGGTGTGATAGAGCCAGATCTCGGTCGCATCGACGCGGTGCCAGTGGCTGCTCTCACCTTCCTGCAGCAGGAAGTAGATGCAGGTGCCCGTTGCGCGGCCCGCATTGTTGGCGCGCCAGGTTTCCTTGAACCAGCCACCTTCCGGATGGCGTTGCAGGTTCAGGTGGTCGATGATCTCTTGTGCGGTCATGGTATCCTCGGGGGTTTGAGGTGATTATGCACGGGTGCAGGTGATCCGCTATGGCAATTGTCGGTTCAGGTCATATGTTTGGCGCATGACCCTGACGATCCCGTTCAATAATTCTTATGCTCGCCTGCCGGATACGTTTTTTGCGCGGCAGGCACCGGTTCCGGTAAGTGCCCCTCGGTTGATTGTGTTCAATACCGATTTGGCCCGGTTGCTGCAGATCTCACCCGGGGATGTGCAGGAAATGGCCGAGGCTTTTGCAGGCAACAGCCTGCCAGACGGGGCCGAGCCTTTGGCACAGCTTTATTCCGGGCATCAATTCGGCACCTACAACCCGCAACTGGGCGACGGGCGTGCGGTTTTACTGGGTGAGACCATCGGGGCCGATGGGGTGCGGCGGGATATTCAGTTGAAAGGCTCAGGTCCCACGCCGTTTTCCCGACGGGGTGACGGGCGCGCGTGGTTGGGGCCGGTATTGCGCGAATATGTCGTGTCCGAGGCGATGCACGCGCTGGGCGTGCCGACCACACGCGCGCTGGCCGCGGTCGAGACGGGCGAGCAGGTGTTTCGCGAAACCCCACTGCCGGGGGCGGTTCTGACACGCGTGGCGCGCAGCCATTTGCGCGTGGGGACGTTTCAGGTCTTCGCGGCGCGGGGGCAGTTCGACAGTTTGCGACGCCTGACGGAATACGCCATCGAGCGCCACTATCCCGAGGCCGATGGGCCGATGGGCTTGCTGCGCGCGGTGCGCGATGTGCAGGCGCGGCTGATTGCGCATTGGATGAGCGTCGGTTTCATCCATGGGGTGATGAACACCGACAATTGCTCGATTGCCGGTGAAACCATCGATTACGGGCCGTGTGCGTTCATGGACACCTATCACCCGAACACGGTGTTCAGTTCGATTGACCGGATGGGGCGCTATGCCTATTCCAACCAGCCTGACATAGCCGTGTGGAATCTTGCGCAACTGGCGACCGCCCTGATCCAGCAGATGGAGGACAAAGAGGCCGCCGTGGAAGAGGCGACCGAGATTGTCCATGCGATGCCTGAGCAGATTCAGGATCATTGGCTGACCCGCTTTCGCGCCAAGATCGGGATTTCAGGTGCTGAGGCCGGGGATCTTGAGTTGATTTCCGATCTGCTGAAACGCATGGCCGAGCAACAGGCGGATTTCACCAACACGTTCCGCGCGCTCAGCGGTCAGGCGGCGCGGGATCAATTCACCGACCCGCAGGCCTTTGACAGTTGGGCTGAGGGCTGGACCGCGCGGTTGCAGCGCGAGCCGGAGCCGCAAACGGTCATGAACGCGGCAAACCCAGCCTTCATTCCACGCAACCATCGGATCGAGCAGATGATCGAAGCGGCGGTGCAGGGGGATTACACTTTGTTCCAGCGTCTCGATACGGTGCTGTCACGGCCCTATGACGATCAGCCGGATGAGGCCGATCTGACGCGTCCACCGACGCAAGGCGAGGTGGTTCACGCCACGTTCTGCGGCACCTGATTGCGGCCCAGCAGTTCGAACTGCAAACAGGTCTCGGACATTTCGATGGGCAGGGTCGGAGAAATCAGGCCGCTATCGGCCAGCATGACGGATTCGCGTTTTAGCTGGATTTCACGCCCCGACTCGGATTTCACATAGGTGCCCGAAGTGCTGCGATCGGTCAGGATCAGTTTGCCCGCCTTCATTGCAAGCACGGCGTGAAGCCGCGAAATCCAGGGTTGCGACAGAACCACATGGCAATCCGGAGAGCGGCCGATATTGAACTCGCCATTGCCCAGACACCGCCAGACCCGGTCTTCATGGCGCAGGATCAGCGTCAGCCCTTCGCGCGGCTGCCAGTTTTCCTCGGACCGGCCAAAGTTCTGGGGCAGCCTTGTCTGCATGATCGAATCCGAGTCCGGATGGATCAGTGAATAAGCAGTCTGCGGCTCGTTAAGGCCCTTTAGGCTCAGCTGGCCCAAGGGGATCAGAGTTTGCCGCAATTCATTTGGCAGCAACACCGCAACGCCCTGACTGAAACAGGCCTCTCCCGGATTGGCAGCTGTCGCAAACCGGGCGGTGACGTTGACGGCCTCGCCGTATATCCCGCGCTGACCGATCACGATGGGGCCGCAATGCACACCGATATGGACGGACAGAGGCGTGTGGGTCGAAGGTTCAATCAGCTTGAGCGCGGCCTGGTACGCGGCGCTTGGGTCTTCGAAATAGCTGAGAACATCGTCGCCCTTCTGCCCAACCGGTACGCCGCCGAACTCCAGCAGAACCGAGCGAAGCCGGTCGATCTCAAGCTGGATCAGTCGCTGGGCCTCATCATCGCCTACAGCTTTGTAAAGCGGCGTGCTGCCCACGATATCGGCAATGATCATCGTGGCGAATGTGGATTCAACGTCCAATAGCGCGGTTCCTTTTTGCGGCAGTTTAACCCCGCAGAATTTTGTGTACACTGACTTAATCTAATAATCTTAGACCATTGAATATACGCCCCCGGTATTGCAAGTCGCAAGACGCGCAGAACACCACAAATGCGGGTTAATCCCGGTCGTTTTGTGACAATCTCGGGGCGGGGCGCTTGTCGGGGGCAGTGAACATCAAAAACGACTTCCAAAAACCACCGACCCTGCGCCTTGCCAGCTACAACATTCAGAAATGTGTCGGGCTGGATTTTCGGCGTCAACCGCAGCGGATCATGCAGGTTCTGAACGGCATGCAGGCCGATATTGTCGTTCTGCAAGAGGCGGATAAGCGCTTGCCGCCGCGCCCGGCCGCTTTGCCGCATTTCATGCTGGATGAGGCCGGATGGCAGATCGTCGATCTGGGCGGGGCCGGCAGTCTGGGCTGGCATGGCAATGCTGTGATCTGGCGCGGGGATCAGATCTCGGTCCGTCAGACCGGCCACCACGACCTGCCGGGGTTTGAGCCGCGTGGCGCTGTACGGGTCGAGTTTGATACGCAGATCGGACCGCTGCGTGTGATGGGAATGCATCTGGGGCTGCTGCCCGCATCCAGGCGGCAACAGATCACGCATATCCGGCGCTTCGACGACGATCTGGACCAGATGCCCACTGTCTGGGCCGGGGATTTCAACGAATGGTCGCGCCAGCCTGTGCTGGACACATTGGCGCCCGAGATGCGGTTTCTACCACCTGTGGCCAGCTTTCCGGCGGCGCAACCGTTGGGCGCGTTGGATCGGATTGCGCTGGGGCAGGGGATCGAGGCGCTGAACCACGGCGCACATCTGGACCGGCCCGCCCATATCGCCTCGGACCATCTGCCGATCTGGGCGGATTTGCAGCGCGCCGGATGATCTGCGCCTTGGGCGTCGAATCCCTGTGGCGCTGGGCGCTGAGACGGTTTAAGACAGCACCCCAAGTAACTTCTGAGGGGCAGCATGTCCGACACGATCATCGCGCGGTGCGAGGCCAAGGGCCTGCGCATGACTGGCCAGCGGCGCACCATTGCGCAGGTGCTTGAGCAGAGCGCAGACCACCCCGATGTCGAGGAACTGTATGCACGCGCCTCGGCCATCGATGCGGGGATATCGATTGCCACGGTCTATCGCACGGTAAAGCTGTTTGAAGAGGCCGGGATACTCGACCGTCTGGAATTCGGCGACGGGCGCGCCCGCTACGAGGATGCCGAGCGCGACCACCACGACCATCTGATCGATATGCAGTCGGGTGAGGTGATCGAATTCGTCGACCCCGAAATCGAGGCGCTGCAGGAAAAGATCGCTGCGAAACTGGGCTACAAGCTCAAAGGCCACCGGTTGGAACTGTACGGCGTTCCGCTGGACAAAGACTGACTCATCACCAATCGCGAAGGTCAGCCGCACGGGATATCATATATTCCGGGCGGTTAAGGCTTGTCTGAACGGGCGTCTTACGATTTGGGTGAGTCAAAGAGCGGTAATTCGGGCCGCTGGTTTCAACGGATGTGATCATGAACAACGTGCACGGCATTTTGCTGGTCGTCGGCGCGATGGCGGCGTTCTCGCTTGAGGATATGTTCATCAAGCACATGTCGGCGACGGTACCGACCGGTCAGATCATGGTAATGCTGGGTCTGGCCTGTGCGGTGCTGTTTGCCCTGATGGCTGTGGCAACACGCAAACGCATCTTCAACACAGAAGCATGGCAACCCCTGCCGCTGATCCGCGCGGCGTGCGAAGGGGTTGGGGCCGTGGCTTTCCTGACCGCGCTGTCCCTGGTTGATCTGTCGACCGTGGCGGCTGTGTTTCAGGCGATGCCTTTGGCGGTGACGATGGGCGCGGCACTGTTTCTGGGCGAACAGGTCGGCTGGCGACGGTGGAGCGCTATCGGTCTGGGTTTCATCGGTGTCCTGATGATCATTCGGCCCGGATTGGACGGGTTTCAGCCGGAAACACTGTTCGTCGTGCTCAGCGTCATTGCCATCGCTGCGCGAGACCTGATCACGCGGCGGCTGGACGCGCGGATTGCCTCATC
Source organism: Ruegeria sp. C12 (assembly GCF_056537745.1). NCBI lineage: Bacteria > Pseudomonadati > Pseudomonadota > Alphaproteobacteria > Rhodobacterales > Roseobacteraceae > Ruegeria > Ruegeria sp. C12. The sequence goes on along the minus strand of NZ_JBQFSA010000002.1, from coordinate 436,381 downwards.
CGTCGTGGCCTTGCAGGCCTATGTCGCGGTGGCATTGGCCGGGCTGACCCTGATGGTTCTGAACGCGCAGCCGGTGGCCCCGATGGGGTCGGCACAAATCTGGCCGTTTGTCGGGGCGGTCGGCTTTGGCGTTCTGGCCTATTACAGCATCGTCACCGCAATGCGGATCGGCGAAGCCTCGGCCCTGACACCGTTTCGTTATACCCGCCTGATCTTCTCGATTGCGGCAGGGATGCTCATGTTCGGCGAGCGCCCGGATACGATGACGCTGGCCGGTGCCACGCTGATCATCGGATCGGGCATGTATACATTCATCCGTGAACGCAGGCTGGCGCGCGCATTGGCTGTCGCCGCCTGACGGATCGTCGCAGGTTGGCGCAAACATTTGCCCAGAGTCGTGTTAGCGATAACATGAGCGGTTTACTTTTTGCCCTGTGATGCTAAGAGGCGTGCAACTGAACGCAGCCACAGGGACGGGCCTCATGAGCACCATCATCGACATCCACGCACGCGAAATTCTGGACAGCCGGGGCAATCCGACCGTTGAGGTGGACGTGATTCTGGAAGACGGCACCATGGGCCGCGCTGCCGTGCCTTCGGGCGCATCGACCGGCGCCTACGAGGCAGTGGAAAAGCGCGACGGTGACAAGGCGCGTTACATGGGCAAGGGCGTGCTGGAAGCTGTTGCCGCGGTGAACGGTGAGATTGCCGAGGAACTGGTTGGCTTTGACGCCACCGAACAGGTCGCCATCGATCAGGCCATGATCGAACTGGACGGGACCGACAACAAAGGCCGTCTGGGGGCCAACGCCATTCTGGGTGTCTCGCTTGCAACCGCCAAGGCGGCGGCAGATTTCACAACGCAACCTTTGTACCGCTATGTCGGCGGCACCTCGGCCCGCGTTCTGCCGGTGCCGATGATGAACATCATCAACGGCGGTGAACACGCCGACAACCCGATCGACATTCAGGAATTCATGATCATGCCGACCTCGGCCGCGAATATCCGCGAAGCCGTGCGCATGGGATCCGAAGTGTTCCACACGCTGAAAAAAGAGCTGTCGGCGGCTGGTCTGGCAACTGGTGTGGGCGACGAGGGTGGGTTCGCGCCCAACATCGCATCGACCCGCGAGGCGCTGGATTTCATCCTGAAGTCCATCGAGAAAGCAGGCTACAAGCCGGGCGAGGAAATCCATCTGGCGCTGGATTGTGCGGCGACCGAGTACTTCAAAGACGGCAAATATGTTCTAGCGGGCGAGGGGATCTCGCTGTCGTCCGAGGAAAACGCGGCCTATCTGGCGGCGCTGGTCAACGACTACCCGATTATCTCAATCGAAGACGGCATGTCCGAGGATGACTGGGACGGCTGGAAAGCCCTGACCGACGCCATCGGCGACAAGGTGCAACTGGTGGGCGACGACCTGTTCGTGACCAACCCGGCGCGTCTGGCCGAAGGGATCGAGCGTGGTTGCGCGAACTCGATGCTGGTCAAGGTCAACCAGATCGGCTCGCTGACCGAAACCCTGCGCGCCGTCGATATGGCCCACCGCGCACGCTATACCAACGTGATGTCGCACCGCTCGGGCGAGACCGAGGACGCCACCATTGCCGATCTGGCGGTGGCAACCAATTGCGGTCAGATCAAGACCGGCTCGCTGGCTCGCTCGGACCGGTTGGCCAAGTACAACCAGTTGATCCGCATCGAGGAATCGCTGGGTGAGGTCGCGGAATACGCAGGCGCGTCGATCCTGAAACGCTAAACGAACAGGGTTGACCCCGTGGCGGCGCACACCGCGACGGGGTCAGCCACATTACTGTCGGCTGATCGGAACGAAGCTGACGACCAGCCCGGTTCCCGTCACACCCGCCGAGTTTTCCTTGCTGAGTTCGGCAACCAGTTCGGGTTCCAGCACTTCAAGGGCCGCCGACAAATCGCCTGACGCGTTCGAGGCCGACTTGCGCGCAAAGACGATGTCCCCGGAAATCACCGACTGAATCTGATAGGCCGCCCAGTCAAACTGCCCGACATTTTCCCGCCAGCCACTGCATTTGGGCCCGTCGCCCTGTTCATTGAACAACCGGGATGCGTCCTGCAGTGTCACGGATGACTTCCTGGCATTGGTCAGCTTGTAGGAATAGTAGCGATCAATGCCGCCATTCAGCCCAGCTGAAGCGAATTTGGTCTCTATCCCACCCAACTCACCGGACGCTTCGAGCTTTTTCAGAAGGTCGATATCAGCGACGCGCTGGTCCGCTTCAAGCGTCACATCGGACAAAGGCAAGTCAAAGAAACACAGGCTTTCCAGGTTGGCAGGGCGGGTCAGGTCGTTGGTGGGGTTTTCGCGAACGTAGTACAAAGATCCGACACGGATACCTTCACGCGGGGGTTTCAGTTCACGACCGCCGGTTTCATCTGCGATAGGAACGGTTTCGCCGCATCCTACCAAGGCCGCCAGGCACAGCGCCGTAAGAGAAAAATAGACTGATTTCATATTAACTTACCTCTTAATCTAAATGCGGATACAGGACACCAAAGCGAGATTCGTTCCAAGTCTTACTTTGGCTTCCCCAAAAACCGCATGGATGGCTTCAGCCTTTGCTGCCGTGCGAACTCAAATGGAGAATGCGCACGCGCAAATGTGGGCATGACATCATCAAAAGCGCACCGAGCAGCCGAAGCGCATGTAAAACAGCTTATCAGGGCTGCCTGCCAAAATCCAAATTTCAGGTGAAACCGACAGCTCCGGTTGGGTGGGAACGAGGTGGAGACAAAGAACCTTGGCAAGTGAAAAACATCTGATTTTTCACCATTTTGATGCGAAAAAACTGACAATAACATGCTCATATGTGAACTTGTTCCTATATGAGGTACAATATTCGCGGTAATCCTTAACATATTACAGAAAGGGGGACGCGATGTCTGCTTCAAGATTCCTTCTTATTCTTTCAGTGATTTCTGCTGGCGTTCTATCTGCCTGCACCGAGCCCGGAACCTATCCGATTACGGGGGCAGAGATCTCTCAGGACGACCCGGTTCAAGAGATGTACAATCCGGGCCTGATTTTCCGTGGGGAATCCCGCTAGAGCGGCTTGCTCATCAACATGTAACGCTCACGCGGTTTGAAGCCCGTGCGCAGATACAGCTTTTGCGCCGTTTCATTGGTGCGATCGACTTCCAGATGCAGGGCAGTCAGCCCGGCCTCGGCCAGCGCTTTGGGCAAGTCCAACAGCACTTCGGTTGCGATGCCACGGCCCCGGACGGCAGGGCGGATGTAGATCTCGTCGACAAAGCCGTCCATGCCGCCGAACTCGACCGACCAGCCGAAGGTCAGGATGATGTAGCCCAAAGGCGCGCGGCCCGGACCGATCAGATAGATGCAGCCATGCGGGATGCCTTCCAGCAACGGCAGCAACGCCTCGCGTCGTTGATCGGCATCCTGCGCGATCTGTGCCTCGGTATGGAAAGCGGTGACCAGACCCATCAGGCGATCCAGATCCTCGGGGCGGGCAAGTCTCAGTGCGGCGCTCATAGGCGGGCCAGCCTTTCTGTCAGCAAGTCGAAAAATCCTTCGGCGTCGACATCCCCCATGAACATCGCGTTCGGCGCACGATCCGTGACCCGCCACCAGTCGGCCACGGTCATGCCCAGCGTCAGCTCTGACTGGGTTTCGATCTCAACATTGATGTGGCGGCCCGAGAACAGGTCTGGCCGGATCAGATAGGCCGTCACGCAAGGGTCGTGCAGCGGTGCGCCTTCCGAGCCGTATTTTTCCTTGTCAAAGCGTTCGAAGAAATCGGTCATTTCGGCAACCGCATGGCCAACCTTGCTGTCCAGCGCCCGGAACGCATCGTTGCGATGGGGCGTGACCAGGGCGTCATGGGTTACGTCCAGCGGCATGACCACGATATGAGCGCCGGATTTGAACACAATTTCAGCAGCTTCCGGGTCGACGTAAATGTTGAATTCCGCAGCCGGAGTGATGTTGCCGACCTCAAAATAGGCGCCGCCCATCAGCACGATTTCCTGCACCCGGTCGATGATGTCAGGCGCCTTCTGGAACGCCGAGGCGATGTTTGTCAGCGGTCCCAGCGGACACAGCGTAACCGTTGCCGGTTCCTGCGCGCGCAGGGTGTCGATGATGAAATCGACCGCGTGGCCCTCGGCCAGCGGCATCACCGGGTCCGGCAATACAGGGCCATCCAGCCCGGTTTTTCCATGCACATGCTCGGCGGTGATCAGAGGGCGGTTCAGCGGGCGGTCGCACCCGGCATAGACCGGGATATGCGTGTGCCCGGCCAGTTCACACACGATGCGCGCGTTCTTGGCGGTCAGCGCCAGCGGGACGTTTCCGGCGACGGCGGTGATGCCCAGAACCTGGATCTCTTCGGGGCTGGCCAGCGCCAGCAGGATGGCGACGGCATCGTCCTGTCCCGGGTCGGTGTCGATGATGATCTTGCGCGGTGCCATGCTGTGCCTCCGGGGTCTTGAAGCGCGGACACTCGCAAGTGTCACCGCACTTGTCCAGCGGTTTCAGGCCCCGGTCGGTGCGTCCACAGGCGGGAGTTTGCCGTTGGCGCGGTGTTCCTCGATCTTGACCTCATCCCACAGCGCATCCATCTCGGCCAGATCGCTTTGCGACGGCGTTTTGCCACGGGCGGCGAGGCGCGCCTCAACCTGTTCGAACCGGCGGGTGAACTTGGCGTTGGTGCGGCGCAGGGCGGCTTCGGGCTCGATGCCCAGATGACGGCCCAGATTGACCATCACGAACAGCAGATCGCCGAACTCATCCTCAAGCGCATCGGCGTCTTTGCTGTTGCGCGCCTCTTCCAGTTCGGCGGCCTCTTCGGTGATCTTGGCCAGTACGTGGCTGGCATCGGGCCAGTCGAACCCCACGCGGGCGGCGCGTTTTTGCAGCTTATGCGCGCGCAACAGGGCGGGCAGGTTGGCCGCGACACCATCCAGCGCGCCTTTCTGTTCCTTGCCCGCACGCTCAGCCGCTTTGATGGTTTCCCAGTCACGCGTCTGCTGTTCAGCCGATTTATCGCGGGATTCGTCGCCGAACACATGCGGGTGGCGGTCGACCATCTTGTCCGACATGGTACGCACCACGTCCTGAAAGGTGAAATGTCCGGCCTCTTCGGCCATCTGCGCGTGAAAGACGGACTGGAACAGCAGATCGCCCAGCTCACCTTTCAGCTCATCATAGGCCTCACGTTCGATGGCGTCGGCGACCTCATAGGCCTCTTCGATGGTATAGGGGGCAATCGTCGAAAAATCCTGTTCGATGTCCCATGGGCAGCCTGAATCCGGGTCGCGCAGGCGGCGCATGATTTCCAGCAAACGTTCGATACCCGCATCGCTGTCGTGGATCAGAGGATTTTCGGCCATTGCGAACCCTTTCGTTCCGGTGTCAGATGCATCCATTCCGCAGTCCCGATCAGGAGTCCACCCCAGATGCCCGTCGTCAACCGAATTGCCGATTTCTCAGCCGATATGGCCACATGGCGCCAGCATTTGCACACGATCCCCGAACTGGAGTTCGAGTGCTTTGAAACCGCCGCCTTTGTGGCCGAGCGGTTGCGCGAGTTCGGTGTGGATGAACTGCACGAAGGTATTGCGAAAACCGGGATGGTCGCGATCATCAACGGGCAGGGTGAGGGGCCGACCATTGGCCTGCGCGCCGACATGGATGCGCTGCCGATCACCGAGGAAACCGGCGTGGACTATGCCTCGAAACACCCCGGCAAGATGCACGCCTGCGGCCATGACGGGCACACCACGATGCTGCTGGGCGCCGCGCGCTATCTGGCCGAGACGCGGAATTTTCGCGGCCGTGTGGCGCTGATTTTCCAGCCCGCCGAGGAAGAGGGCGGCGGGGCCAATGTCATGGTTCAGGAAGGCATCATGGAGCGGTTCGACATCGCTCAGGTCTACGCGCTGCACAACGCGCCGGGCTTTGCCGAAGGCGCGTTCTACACCACGCCCGGTCCGATCATGGCAGCGGTCGATACGTTCGAGGTGCATATCCAGGGCGTCGGTGGCCACGGTGCGATGCCGCATGAGACCCGCGACCCGGTCATGGCCGCCTGCGCCATTGCGCAGGCGATTCAGACGATTGTCAGCCGCAATCACTATGCCTTGGACGATCTGGTCGTTTCGGTCACGCAAATCCATACCGGGACGGTCAACAACGTGATCCCCGATACGGCCTATATCAACGGCACCGTCCGCACCTTCGACCCTGCCGTTCAGAAAATGGTGATGCAGCGGATGGAGCAGATCGTGCAGGGGCAGGCGGCCTCGTACGGAGTCGAGGCGCGGCTGGATTATGTCGTCAGCTATCCCGCGACGATCAATGATGCCGACAAGGCGGGTTTTGCGGCCGAGGTTGCACGGGACGTTGCCGGGCCAGACCGGGTCATCGCAAATACCGGGCGTGAGATGGGGGCCGAGGATTTCTCGTACATGCTGCAGAAACGCCCCGGTGCGTATCTGTTCTTGGGGCAGGGCGAGGGCGCGGGCCTGCATCACCCGAAATACAACTTCAATGACGAGATTGCACCGGTGGGCGCATCGTTCTTCGCGCGGATCGTCGAAAAGGCCCAGCCGCTGGGCTGATGGGGGGCAGGTATGGCACTGGAAGACGCTAAGCATCAGGTAGACGAGGCCTTTACCAACCCCGATCTCAAAGGGTTGTCCTATGAGAACACCTTCGGCGGCGCGACCTCGTTCCTGCGGCGGCTTTACACCAAAGAGCTAATGGGCGTGGACATCGCCGTAACCGGCGTGCCGTTCGATCAGGCCGTGACCAATCGCCCCGGCACACGTCTGGGCCCCCGCGCGATCCGCGAGGCCAGCGCGCTGCAATCGCCAGATGCACCTTATGGCTGGCCCTTTGATGCACTCAGCGAACTGGCCATTGTGGATTACGGCGACATGGCCTATGACTACGCCAATATCCCGGCCTTTCCGGACACGCTGACCGATCATATCCGGACTATTCTGGCCGCCGATGTGGCCTCGGTCACGCTGGGCGGGGATCACTATATCAGCTTCCCGATCCTCAAAGCCTATGCCGAGAAATTCGGGCCGATGTCTCTGCTGCAATTCGATGCGCATACCGACACATGGGCCGACGATGATATGTCGCGCGTGGATCACGGGACGATGTTCTACAAGGCGGTGAAATCAGGGATCGTGGACCCCAAACGCTCGGTCCAGGTGGGTATTCGCACCCATAACGAGGACACGCTGGGCGTCAACATCATCGACGCGCGCGAGGTTTACGAATCCGGCCCCGCCGCCGTGGCCCAGAAGATCAAGGGCATTCTGGGCGACAATCCCGTCTACCTGAGCTTTGATATTGACGGTCTGGACCCGGCCTTTGCCCCTGGCACGGGGACGCCGGTCTGGGGTGGCCTGAGCTCGATCCAGACGCAGATCATCCTGCGCGACATTGCTGGGATCAACATCAAGGGCGGCGATGTGGTCGAGGTTTCGCCTCCGTTCGATACATCCGGTGCGACGGCGATTGCCGGGGCGCATGTTGCCACGCAGATCATCTGCCTGCTGGGGTGGAAGCGCCTGATGGCTGGCAAAACGTAAACGCGACCCCTCGGGCGTTAACCAATGGTTAGCCATACCTCCGGTATGTGCTGAGGGACGTGATCTGATGGAGTGGGAACCAAACGCGCATGACTGAGTATAATCAACCGATCAGCGGCAATGATTTGGCGCGGTTTTCCGGGCCGAACACGTTTATGCGTCTGCCGCAGGCGACCTCGCTGGCGGGGCTGGACGTTGCGCTGCTGGGGATTCCGATGGATATTGGCACCTCGTGGCGCTCGGGTACCCGGTTTGGCCCCAAGCAGATCCGCAGCGAAAGCGCGATGATCCGGCCCTATAACATGGCCACATCTGCCGCCCCGTTCGACAGTTTGCAGATTGCCGATATTGGCGATCTTGCGATCAATACATTCTCGCTGTCCGAAAGCCTGAAGATCATCAAGGACAGCTATGACGGTATTCTGGCGAAGAACGTGATCCCGGTGTCGATGGGCGGGGATCACTCGATCACTCTGCCGATCCTGCGGGCGATTGCGGCCAAACACGGGCCAGTGGCCCTGGTCCATGTGGACGCCCATGCGGATGTGAACGATGAGATGTTTGGTGAGAAGGAAACCCACGGCACCGTCTTCCGTCGCGCCTATGAAGAGGGCCTGATCGTCCCCGACAAGACCTTCCAGATCGGTATTCGCGGCTCGGGCTACGCCGCCACCGACTTTACCGAGGCCAAAGACTGGGGCTTTCGCCAGTTTCCGGCGTGGGAGTTGTGGCAACAGAACCTGACCCAGATCGGCTCGCAAATCCGCAAGACGGTCGAGGATCACCCGGTCTACGTCACCTATGACATCGACAGCCTCGATCCCGCCTACGCACCCGGCACCGGCACGCCCGAGATCGGTGGATTGACCACCCCGCAGGCGCTGCAACTGATCCACGCCTTGCAGGGGGTGAATGTGGTGGGCTGTGATCTGGTCGAGGTCTCTCCGCCTTACGACCCGTCGGGCAATACCGCGCTGACGGCGGCGAACCTGCTGTTCGAGCTGTTGTGCATCCTGCCCGGCGTGACGTCGCGGTAAAGCCGCAAGGGGCATCTTGTTCCGGTGGCGGATCGGGATAGGCTGTCGGGAAAAGGTTGAGGTAGGTGATGAAGATAGCCCTTGGTTTGCTTCTTTTTCTGGCCGTTGGGATAGCGGCCTATATCCGATTGACACCGTCAGACCCAAAGCTCTGGCACGTGGCCCCTCAGGCCGATGCGGATCGTGACTTACAGGGCGGCGTTTTGCGTGTGGTTGAGGCGGGTCCGGATGGTCTGGCGCGTCTGGATGCGATTGCAAGGGCGGCACCGCGCACCACGGTTCTGGCCGGATCGGTTGGGGACGGGATGATCACCTACATCACCCGCACCAAGGTGATCGGCTTCCCGGACTACACGACGGCCCAACAGGATGGGGATGTCCTGCGCATTCACGGGCGTTTGCGCTTTGGCCGCAAGGATTTTGGAGTGAACAAGGCGCGGGTTGATGGGTGGTTGGGGCAGATGTGACGCCGCAGGTGTCGCTTAGGACGCGGCGGTGTCGGGCGCAGGTTCCAGATCCGGCCAGTCGGACGGCAAACCAGACGACAAGCACCCTTCCTGCACCTCGCGCCACATGGGCACATTCAGTGACATCTGGCATTGCGCCATGAACATGCGGCCATCGACCTGCAGGCAGATCATCTCACCCAGTTCAACGCGCGTGCCGGTTTTGTCGGTGCAATAACAGTCCTGAACCTTGCCATTCGGGCCGGTCACATCCGCCATAACAGGCGAGGCACACAGCAGTAATCCAAGAACAAACCGTTTCATGGGCAGAATCTTAGCACAAGGCTAGCCCTTGACCAAAGCCCCGGATTAAGAGACACCGCCGGGATGATCCCCGAAGAACGCCTTGAGCAGATAACCCAGCGATTCCAATACCTCGAAGCGGCCATGGCTGATGGTGCCTCGGGCGGGGACATTGCGGCTTTGGCCAAGGAGTATTCGGACCTCAAGCCGGTGGTTGACCAGATCATGGCGTGGCGTCAGCTGGTTGCCGATCTGTCCGAGGCCGAGGCGATGCTGTCCGACCCGGATATGAAGGAACTGGCCGAGGAAGAAATCCCGGAATTGCAGGCGCAGATTCCGCAAGCCGAACATGCGCTGCAACTGGCCTTGCTGCCCAAGGACGAGGCGGACGCCCGCCCGGCGATGCTGGAAATCCGACCCGGCACCGGCGGGGACGAGGCCGCGTTGTTTGCGGGGGACCTGCTGCGCATGTACCAGCGCTATGCGGAAAGTCGCGGCTGGCGGTTCGAGATTATCGAGGAACAGGCCTCGGATCTGGGGGGCGTCAAAGAAGTTGTGGCCCACATCAAGGGCGACAATGTCTTTGCCCGGATGAAATACGAATCCGGTGTGCATCGGGTGCAGCGCGTGCCTGAAACCGAAAGCGGCGGGCGTATTCACACCTCGGCAGCGACGGTGGCGGTTCTACCCGAGGCTGAAGATGTGGACATCCAGATCGACGCAAATGACATCCGCATCGACACGATGCGCAGTTCCGGTGCGGGTGGGCAGCACGTGAACACGACCGACTCGGCGGTGCGGATCACCCACTTGCCGACAGGCCTTGTGGTGACCAGTTCCGAGAAGTCGCAGCACCGCAACCGCGAGATCGCGATGCAGGTGCTGAAAACGCGGCTTTATGATCTGGAGCGGCAGCGGATCGACAGCGAACGCTCGGCCGATCGGGCCAGTCAGGTGGGGTCGGGCGACCGGTCGGAACGGATCAGAACCTATAACTTCCCGCAAGGCCGCATGACGGATCACCGCATCAACCTGACGCTCTATAAGCTGGATCAGGTGATGCAGGGCGATCTGGATGAAGTGATCGACGCACTGACCGCCGATGATCAGGCCCGGCTGCTGGCCGAGATGGCGCAATGACCGGGGTGCAAACAGCGGCACAGGCCATGGTGGCCGCCACGGCGCGCCTGCGGGCTGCGGGCGTGGAAGATCCGGCGCGGGACGCCCGTGTTCTGCTGGCCCATGCGGCGCGGATTGAAGCCAGTCGGGTCACTCTGATCGCGCCCGAAGAACTGCCGCCCGACATTGCCGAACGCTACGACCAGTTGATCTCGCTGCGCGCCATCCGGGTGCCAGTCTCGCATCTTCTGGGTGAGCGTGAATTCTATGGTCGCCGGTTCCATGTCAGCCGCGACGTTCTGGACCCGCGCCCCGAGACCGAAGCGCTGATCGAAGCCGCGCTGAGCGAGCCGTTCGACCATGTGCTGGATCTTGGTGTCGGCTCGGGCTGTATACTGATCACATTGCTGGCTGAACGCACCAGCGCAAGCGGGGTGGGCGTGGATCTGAGCGAGGCCGCCTGCCTGCAAACCAGCGCCAATGCGGTGCAGCATAATGTGCAAGCGCGCGCCGAAGTGCTGCGCTCGGACTGGTTCGAGGTAGTCGAGGGCAAGTTCGACCTGATCGTCTCGAACCCGCCATACATTGCGCTGACGGAAATGCCCGATCTGTCCCCGGAAGTGCGCGAGCATGAACCCCGGATGGCCCTGACCGATGAGGGCGACGGGCTTAACGCCTATCGCCATCTGGCCGCCGATGCGCCGGATTTTCTGCTGCCCGGCGGCCGCATTCTGGTTGAAATCGGCCCTACACAGGCCGCGCAGGTTGCCGCGCTGTTCGACGCCTCTGGTCTAGCAGATATCCGCGTGATCCCGGATTTGGAGGGGCGTGACCGCGTCGTGGGCGCGCGTCTGCCTGCTTGAAATCAACAGTATGAGGTCGAAAAACGCCGGTTTAGGTAAAAAAGCTGCGAAATATCCGAGAATCCTCTTGTCTGCCGGGGCAGGACATGTTTACTCAGGATTAGTCGGCGAGGTTGACGCTGTTGCAGCGCACCCCTGACGCCAAGCCCAAAAAAGTTGACTTCCCGTCATGGCAAACGCCGCAGAGCAGTGCAGAACACGGGTTGGTCGACAGCGAATGACAAGGCTGACGTAAAGTAAGATGAGATCTTCCAAATCCCGCTCGCGGGCCAAGAACAACCGCAATCGTCCTTCCGGCGGTAACGTCGTAAACCGTGTTTTTGACAGCTCGGGCCCCGAGGGCAAGGTGCGTGGCACGCCGCAGCAGATCATTGACAAATACAACCAGCTTGCCCGCGACGCTCAGTTGTCAAACGACCGTGTCGCAGCCGAGAACTTTCAGCAGCACGCGGAGCATTATCTGCGGATGCTGAGCGAGGCACAGCGCGAGATCGAAGCCCGCCGCGAAGAGCAGGAGCGCCAGAACCGCGAGCGTCAGGCCGAGCGTGACCGCGAACGCGCCGAACGGCAGGAACGCGAAGCCGCCCGTCAGGCCGACCCGGCCGAGGCACCGCAACCCGATGTGATGGATTTCTCGCCCGAGGCGTCGGCGCCTGAAAGCGGGTTGGTCGAAACACCGGAAAACAAAGGCGACGCCCAAACGGCTGAAGCGCCCGAGAAAAAAGAAAAACCCGCCCGTAAGCCGCGAGCGCGCAAGCCCAAGGCTGCGCCTGCGTCAGAGGGTGCGCCCAAAACGGATGGGGATACTCCGGAAGCGGCTGAGTAAATCCCGATAGACGATTTCAAAAAGCCCCGGACATTGTCCGGGGCTTTTTTTGTTCAGCGGTTCGTAATTTGGCGCGCCAGCGCACAAAAACCCTCAAGCGGGACTTGTTCGGCGCGTTCTGTGGGCTTGATCCCTGCTGCGATCAGGCGGTCTTCGATGTCGGGGGCCACGCCTTTCAGCGAGGCGCGCAGCATCTTGCGGCGTTGGTTGAAGGCGGCGGCCACAACACGCGACAGCGTGGCTGCATCGGCCGGATAGCGCGGCTCGGGCAGGGCGGTCAGGTGGACCACGGCGCTGGAGACTTTGGGCGGGGGCGTAAACGCGCCGGGGGGCAGTGACATGGCGATGCGCGCCTCGGCCCGCCATTGGGCGAGAATGGCAAGGCGGCCATAAGCTTTGCTGCCGGGTTGGGCGACGATGCGCTCGGCGACCTCGCGCTGGAACATCAGGGTCAGGCTTTGCCAGAAGGGCGGCCATTCGGGCGGGGTCAGCCAGCGGACCAGAAGCTCGGTGCCCACGTTATAGGGCAGGTTGGCGGCGACGCGGATCGGTGGCGTCAGATGTTCCAGCGGGTTGATTTCCAGCGCGTCGCCGTTGATCACCTTAAGCTGGCCCGGATACGCCGCGGCGATGTCGTTCAGGGCGGCGATGCAGCGGGTGTCCTTTTCCACTGCCACAACCTTGCGCGCACCTTCCGAAAGCAGCCCGCGCGTCAGGCCGCCGGGGCCGGGGCCGATTTCCAGAACGTCGCATTGGCTCAGATCCCCGGCCTGACGCGCGATCTTGGCGGTCAGGTTGAGGTCCAGCAGAAAATTCTGGCCCAGCGATTTGCGGGCCGACAGCTGGTGGGTCGCGATGACCTCGCGCAGAGGGGGAAGGGTGTCGATAGCGCTCATGATCCGGTTATCGTGGCGCGGGTTGATGGGGGAGCGCCAGAGATTTTTTGCCTCCGGCGGGGATATTTTCAGCCAGGTGAAGGATCAAGGGGTTTGTGCCATCTGTTGGGCGAGTTTCAGGGCCTCGATCAGGCTGGTGGGGTTGGCGATGCCTTGCCCGGCAATGTCCAGCGCGGTGCCGTGGTCGGGGGATGTTCGGATGAAGGGCAGGCCGAGGGTCACGTTGACGCCTTGGTCGAAATCCAGCGTCTTGATCGGGATCAGGGCCTGGTCGTGATACATGGCGATGGCCGCGTCATAGCGGGCGCGGGCGGCGGCGTGGAACAGCGTGTCTGCCGGATGCGGGCCGGTGACGGAGCAATCCTTGCTGTCCAGACCGGCGATCAGGGGCGCGATCCAATCCAACTCTTCGGTGCCCATCTTGCCGCCTTCACCGGCATGGGGATTCAGCCCCGCAATAGCGATCCTTGGATGCGCGATGCCGAACTGGCGGCGCAGCCCGTCGGCGGTCAGCGCGATTGTTTCGGTCAGCAGATCGGGCGTCAGTTCCTGTGGCACCCGTGACAGGGGGATGTGAATGGTGGCGGGAACAACCCGCAACTGCGCGCTGGCCAGCATCATCACAACGCGCTGTCGCCCCGCCAGTGCGGCCAGAAACTCGGTATGGCCCGGATAGGCAAACCCGGCCCCGTCGATCAGGGCCTTTTTGTGGATCGGCGCGGTGCAAAGCGCCGAGGCCCCGCCAGATTGCACTAGCGCCACGCCACGTTCGATCGCGTCGATCACGCTGGGGGCGTTGGCGGGGTCGGGCTGTCCGGGTGTGTTTTGGGCCGGGAAGTCCAGATGCAGTACGGGCAGCGCGTTTGGGCTGATCTGAACAGCTTCGGCCGGGTCGGCGATGTGTTGGGTTGGTGTGCCGGCGGGCAGGTGAGATGCGTCGCCGATATAGAAAAACGGGCAGGTGCCGCGCAGTTCAGCCCATGCCTTGGCGGCGATTTCAGGGCCAATGCCCGCCGGATCACCGCAGCTGAGCGCGATGGGGGTTGTCATTGCTCGGTTACGGATGCGTCGGCGCGCAGCTGTTCCAGCAGGCTTTCGGCAAAGGCTTGCAGGCGTTGCTGGGTCAGGGCGTTGGCGACATCAACGCGCGAGGTATCTTCACCCAGATCGCGGGTGCGGTTGCACAGCATCAGGAACATCAGCGTTTGCCCATTGTTGCGGGTCAGCGCCGTAGACACCTCGTTGCGGTCCAGCTTGGCCAGTTCCACGGCAACATCCTGCGGGATTTCCGATGGCGCGGCCTCGATCCGTTCCAGCACCTCGGCGGGTTGGTCCTTGGCGATGCCGTACAGGTCGTCGCACGTGTCAATATCTTCGCGCAGACGGGTAGCCTGGGCCAGCGTGTCACCGCTGCGCCCGCCGGGCAGGTAGTAGACCGCGTAGTCGATTTTCGAATATCGGGGCGCGCCGGTCGAGACCTCGCGAATACCGCGCATCTGGAACAGCGCGATGGCGTTGGGCAGGCCCACGGGCTCGGTGATCTCACCGTTTTCCAGTCCCAGAATCAAGGGTTGCAGCGCAGGTGGCAGGTTGGTGATGTTCAGCCAGTCCAGCCGTCCGCCATTGTTGCGGGTGGCAGCTGCCGAGTATTGCGCGGCGGCTGAGGAAAACGCGTCAAACCCTTGCAGGCGCGAGATTTCTTCGGCCAACAACTCGGTTTGTGCCAGGGTTTGCTGGTTCACCGGAATGATGATCTCGGACAGCAGGACCTGAAGGCCACCGCCGCCGCCCTGACCTAGGGCGCGGTTGATCTCGTCTTCGGTGGGGCGGGCCTGAGACAGAAAACGCGCGCTGATATAATCGCGCCAGGCCAACTGATCGGCCACGAAATCGCGTACCGTTTCGGGGTCGACGCCCGCGTCGCCCAGCAATTGCAGGAACTGATCAGTGCTGAGTCGGCCGCGCGCGGCGAATTCGTCGATGCCGACCTGCACGTCTTCGGGGGCGGCTTGAATCCCGGCCTCACGCATGGCTTGTTTGCGCAGACGTTCATCGATCAGGGCCTGCCGGACCTCGGCCTCGGTGCCGCCGGGGATGCCCAGAACGTTCAGGAACTGGATACGCTGTTCCAGCTCGTACCAGGTGACGATGTCCTGATTGACGCGGATCGCGGGTGAGAACAGGCTTTGGGCCCCCGACTGAGGGGCGGACAAGGCCAAGATGGCTGCTGCCAATGCCGAAGTAACCGGTTTGGAGCAACCGGAACGGAGAAACCTGACGAAACCTGTAATCAACTGCATTTTCTCTTGTATGTCTTTCCGCCGCCTTCAACGGCATATCCTGTCAGCGAAAGGGTAAACCCGAATTCGGTCGAAGGCTCAATAGTTGTTGTCGATGTAAAGCGCCTGCTTACGGACATGTTAACCTGCACGCACTCGTTCTGATAAGTCACGCCCAGCCCCAGACGAATGGGTTCCGAGGCAGCCAGATCATAGCGGGCCGAGGCGCGGGTCAGCCAGTTTTCGTCAACCCGGTAGCGCCCGCGCAGCCAGATTTCCGAAATCTCGTCATCCAGATTTTCAGCGGGATCCGCCTCTTGCCAGACATAGCTGCCGGTGATCGCACTGCCTTCACCGGTCCAGCCGCCGCGCAGCTCGGCCTTGGTAAAGCTAAAATCACCATCGATCAGCCCACGCCCGGCCAGCGACCAACCGTTGGCTGTATTGATCTGACCGGCCAGCAGCAGATCAGAGGTTGTGCCCTGTAGGCCCGAGGTCAGGTTGAAATTCGGGTCGGCTTCGCTGCGAAAGACCTGACCCACGGTGGCCAGCGCCTGCCAGCCGTTCGCCTTGTACCGCGCCCAGTTCACGCCAAAGACGGCGGTGGCCCCATCCTCGCGCTGGTCTTCTGCCGGGAAGCGGGACAGGGACAGCAGGTTGCCCTGATCGAATTCCTGAAACGTGCTTTCGTCGTTGGGTACATCGGTATCGGACACATCGGTCCAGCCGAACTGCGCGATCGGTTCCAGAAACTGGGTCGCGCCGGATTGTTCCCGGCGGGTCATCGGATAGCGCAGGGTCAGTGCCGCGCGTGGCGTTGCACGTGTGACCTGATCCGGGAACGCGCTGTCATTGCGGATGTCGAACGTATCCACCGATGTGCCCAGCTGCACGTCGGCCCGAAGCCCTGTGGCAAAGGTCCAGCTGCGCAACCATTCCGCGTCAAAGGTTGCACGCGCAATGTCACGGCCAACAATATCCTCGTCGCTGGTGCGTTCGTGGGCGTGAGTAATGAATCCCAGCCGTACTTCACCGCCGATGGCGTTGGGGAAATAGCGCCTTTCATAGTTCAGATCGAACACACGCGAGGGGATCTCATCCTGATCCTCGCTGTCGCGCAGGGTCTTGTAATGGATGAAACTGGTGCGGAACGCGGTGTCGCGTTTGATCCGGGTCAGCGCGATTTCGCTGCGCAGGCGGTCGAAATCCGGCAGGCCGTAATCGGCAAGATAGGCGTCATCGGATGTGGTGCGCAGATTGAAGCTCAGCCGGTAGTCGTTCTTGAGGTTGAAGAAACCGTTGGCGAACAAATAGCCGCGATCCTGATCCGGTTGCACATCATCGCGGGTAAACGCGCCTTCGATCTGAATGCGGCCGTTCTTGAAGGCCTGACGATAGCGATATCCCAGCGTTTTGGTCTGGGCCGACACATAAGGCGTCAGCGTCAGGTCCTTATGATCGCCGATTTTGAAGAAATACGGCACCTGCACGCCGGTTCCCAGTTGCGAGGTGCTGCGGATCGACGGCACCAGAAACCCGGTTGCCCGGTCAAGTGTCGGATCCGGCAGGCGCAGATAGGGGAAATAAAACACCGGGAAATCCAGCACCCGAAGCTGTGCGCCTTCGAAATACAACTGTCGTTCGAGCTGGTCGTGGATTACCCTGCGCGCCCTGATCTGCCACAGAGGCGGTCTGCCATTTGCGCAGACATGGCAGGACGTGGCCGAGACCTTGCTGAACTGCGTATAGCGCCCGGCCGCCCGATTGGCCTGAACCGAGGCGATCTGCACCTGCTGGTCAAACACCATCCGAGCGCCGATCAGCAGGCCGTTTTGAATACCTTCATCCAACTCGCCCGAATCCGCCAGCAGCGTGGTCTGTCCGGCCTGATCGATGCGGATCGGACCTTCAAGGACAAGCTGCCCGGTTTCCTGATCGAAAGTGACCCGTTGGGCGGTCAGTTTCACATCGCCCTGAAACGCCTCGACATTGCCTTCGGCGACCAGCTTTCGCTCGGGCGTGATGAAGATTTTGTCGGCCACCAGCAAGGCGGGCTGTTCCTGCTGCGCCGCTCCATCCGCAGGCGCGGGTCCAGGCGCGGTTTGCGCCTTCAACGCGGTGGTCGGGGCTGCAAAGACCAGGACACCTGCCAGCAGCGCAGATACGATGCGCGGCATTACCCGTCCTCCGCATGCAGCAACAGGCCAAGTGACAGGAATATGGCGGCAACGGGCGGGGCCCAGGCAGCGACGTAGATGGGCAATTGACCGTTTTCCCCAAGAATTTGCGCAAAATTGCGTACGAAATAGATGGCAAAGCCCAACAGAACCGCCGTCAGAACCGCCACACCGGTTCCACCGAAACGCACGTGGCGCATGGTAAATGCAGC
Source organism: Ruegeria sp. C12 (assembly GCF_056537745.1). Classification (NCBI taxonomy): domain Bacteria; kingdom Pseudomonadati; phylum Pseudomonadota; class Alphaproteobacteria; order Rhodobacterales; family Roseobacteraceae; genus Ruegeria; species Ruegeria sp. C12. The sequence continues at coordinate 418,617 of NZ_JBQFSA010000002.1, read as the reverse complement.
GCCGATCAGAACCATCGACACCAGAAAGAAGGGGCGCGCCAGTTGGACTTGCAGCCAGACCTCGTACTGTTTGGTCGAGAATCCGGCCTCGCGCAGATCTTTGATAAGCTGCGGCAGGTCGTACACAGAAACGGAGTCCTGTTGGCCCAAAGTGTCCAGAATGCGCTGACGGGTCAGCGAGGTGGGCAGGTCCAGCCGGTCATGCTCGACCGCGTTCAGTTCAGGGTTCTGGCCGTCCTCAAAGTTCCAGACCTTGGCCTGCATCAGAACCCAGCTTCCATCGATCAGCCTGGCACGGTCTGCAACGATCTGTTGGGTCGGTTTGCCGTCCGGATCGAACGAGACGATGGTGACATCACGCAGGCGCAACTCATCCCCGTTCGACGTGCCTCGGGCGTGTATCACGGCCTGACCTGTGTCGGTGCTTTGACGCAGCCACAGGCCTTCGCTGCTGATCGACAGGGCGGAACTGCCGTTGTTGCGGTAGGAATCGGACAGGCGCTGATATTCCTCGGAGGTGGCTGCCGCGATCGGATTCAGCAAGGTCACGGCAAGCGCACCGATGATCAGCGCCAGCAGGACAGGGGCCACCAGCGCCCGGATGCCGGACCGACCCGTGGCCCGCGTCACCACAAGTTCAGAGGTGCGCGCCAGCCCCACGAACAGCGCGATAGTGGCCAGGATCACCAGCAGGGGCAGCATTTCGCTGATCGCGGCGGGCGTGTTCAACAAGGTCAGTTGCAACAAGCGGCCAAAGGAAAGGTCAACCTCGTTGAACCGACGTACCTGTTCGATCAGGTCGATCAGAATCATCAGGGTCAGAAAGATGCCGCCGATGACCAGAAAGCTTTGCAAAAAGCGGCGGGCGAAGTAGCGGTCCAGTATCACGGGCACAGCCCCGCTGGGCTTGCATCACAGGCAGTCTGGCCAAGGCCTGTCCCGCATATGGTCATGCGCGACGGCGTGTGCCTGCCGTTTAGTGCCACTGTCGTCTCCCCTCGAGCCTGCCGAATATTTTTTCAGGACTTTAATGCAATTGGTGGTCGGGGAAAACTGCTATCTGGTCAAGCCGGGCGACGCGGGCTAGGTCTTGGGGAACAGATTTTGAGGAGCGCGCAATGAGCAGTCTAGTCCCCATCCAGTTTCAGGCCTTCGACGTGGACGCGATGGCACAGGCCGAGGGGCGTGTCGTCGTCGTCATTCCCGCGGACCGAAAGCTGAGCCCGGCGGCCAAACGCGCCAATCGCCTGACGCGCGGGGCCGTGGCGCGGCTGCTGGAAAGCGACCGGTTTGAAAAGGTGAATGTCGGGGATGTGGTGTCGCTGGCCTGGCCAAGCGGAATGGCGGCCGAGGCGCTGGATATCCTGATCCTGCCGCGCCGCCCTGATGCAGATGAAGCGCGAAAGGCCGGGGCAAAGCTGGCCAAGCTGTCGGACAATCAACCTTTGCTGGTCATGGCCGGAAATCTTGCCCGCACCGAGGATCTGGCGTTGGGCTTTGCCCTGCGTTGCTATGATTTTGACGCGCACAAAACCAAGGAAAGCGACGCGCCGGGCACGGTCACGATCAGTCACCAGAAACCGGACGAAGTCGAAGCCGCCTTTGCGCCGATGTATGCGGTCGCCGACGGTGTGCGGATGACCCGCGACCTGACCAACGAGCCCGCAAATGTGCTGACCACCACCGAATTCGCGGATCGTTTGGCCGAGATGGCCGAGCTGGGTCTTGAGGTCGAAGTGCTGGACGAGGACAAGCTGGCCGAACTGGGCATGCGCACATTGCTGAGCGTCGGGCAGGGTTCGGACAGCCCGTCGAAAGTGGTCGTCATGCAGTGGAATGGCGGTGACAAGGACGATGCGCCTCTGGCGCTGGTCGGCAAGGGCGTGGTGTTTGATACCGGTGGTATCTCGCTGAAACCGGCTGGTGGCATGGAAGACATGACCATGGATATGGGCGGTGCGGGTGTTGTTGCGGGCACCATGCGGGCGCTGGCCAAACGCAAGGCCAAGGCCAATGTGGTCGGGCTTGTCGGGTTGGTCGAGAACATGCCCTCGGGCAATGCCACACGTCCCGGCGATGTGGTCAAATCGATGAAGGGCGACACGGTCGAGATCATCAACACCGATGCCGAGGGGCGTTTGGTGCTGTGCGACGTGATGTGGTACGCGCAGGAGCGGTTCGAACCGGTGGGCATGATCGATCTGGCGACCCTGACTGGTGCGATTATCATCGGGCTTGGGCATGAAAATGCCGGTGTCTTCTCGAACAATGACACGTTCTGCGATGCCTTCCTGAAATCGGCGCAGGCCGAGGATGAGGGCGCATGGCGGATGCCGCTGGGTGAGGCGTATGACAAGCAGTTGAAATCCCGCATCGCTGATATGAAGAATGTGGGCGGACGGCCCGCAGGCTCGATCACGGCGGCGCAGTTCCTGCAACGGTTCGTCAAGGATGACACGCCGTGGATTCATCTGGACATTGCCGGGGTGGCGTCGGTCGCGTCCGAGACCTCCTACGCGCCCAAAGGGGCCACTGGCTGGGGTGTCCGTGCGCTTAGCCGCTTTGTGCAGGACAATTTCGAGTAAACCATGGGGGCCGTCTATTTCTACCACCTGACCCAGAGGCCGCTGGAGCACACTTTGCCGGTGCTGCTGGACAAAGCGCAGCAAGCCGGGTGGCGGATTGCCGTGCGGGGCACCGATCCCGCCCGGCTGGACTGGCTGGATGAAAAGCTGTGGCTGGGGCCCGAGGAAGCGTTCCTGCCCCATGGCCGCGCAGGCGGGCCGCACGATGCGATGCAGCCGATCCTGCTGACCTCGGACATGCACGCGGCAAATGACGCCACCTGCGTTATGTCGGTGGATGGGGCTGCGGTTGAACCGGATGAGGTTGCCACGTTGGATCGGGTCTGCATCCTGTTTGATGGCAATGACGAACAGGCCGTTAACCATGCGCGCGGACAGTGGAAAGCCCTGACCGGCGCGGGGTGTTCGGCACAGTACTGGTCCGAAGAATCGGGCCGTTGGGAAAAGAAAGCCGAGGCGTAACGCGCGGCTGTCGCAAATTTCAGGAGGGTGACGGATGGAAATGAAGCCATTGGGTCGTACCGGCATCATGGTCTCTGATCTGTGTCTGGGAACGATGACCTTCGGGACGCAGACGTCCGAGGCGGATGCGCATGCGCAGATGGATCTGGCGCTGGGGGCAGGGATCAATTTCGTCGATGCCGCCGAGATGTATCCGGTGAATCCGGTCTCGAAGGAAACCATCGGGCGGACCGAGGAGATTCTGGGCAACTGGAACGCGGCCAACGCGGCACGCCGGGGCGATTATGTTCTGGCCACCAAGCATTCGGGGTCGGGCATGTCTTACGTGCGCGACGGCGCGCCGATCTCGGCGCAGACCATCCCTGAGGCAATCGAAGGCTCTCTGCGGCGGTTGCAGACTGAATATATCGACCTCTATCAGTTTCACTGGCCCAATCGCGGCAGCTACATGTTTCGGCAGAACTGGAATTACTCCCCGTCGGGTCACAACACCAACGAGGTTCTGGACAACATGCAGGAGTGCCTTGAGGCCCTGCAGACGCAGGTCGATAAGGGCAACATCCGCGCCTTCGGCCTGTCGAATGAAAGCGCCTGGGGCATCGCGCAGTGGCTGCGCCTGTCCGAACAGATGGGCGCGCCTCGGGTCGCGTCGGTGCAGAATGAGTATTCGTTGCTGTGTCGGCATTTCGACACCGACATGGCCGAGCTGAGCGTTCATGAAGACGTGGGCCTGATGGCGTTTTCGCCTTTGGCGGCAGGGTTTTTGACCGGCAAGTACCAGGGCGGCGCGGTGCCCGAGGGGTCGCGCATGTCGATCTCGGCCGAGATGGGCGGGCGCAAGTCGGACCGGGTGTTTGATGCGGTGGCAGCCTATCTTGAAGTTGCCTCGGCGCATGGTCTGGACCCCACCCATATGGCGCTGGCATGGTGCCGGACGCGTCCCTTCATGATGTCGGCCATTTTCGGTGCGACTTCGGTAGCGCAGTTGGAATATATCATCGCAGGGAAGGATCTGCAGCTTTCGGCTGAGGTTCTGAAGGACATTGGACATGCGCATCGCGCGCATCCGATGCCGTTTTAGGGGGCTCTGCCCCATAGGCGCTAACTTAAGGGATTCCCAAATCAGTCTTGTTCTGATTCAGAAGGGGTATGACTGATTTCTTCCCCGAGTTTAAAGATTGGGGCGGGTTCGTTTCCGCTCTTGGTGATGTCGTTGACCTTGAGGCGACAGCTCGGGAAACCGGTGCCTTCCAACGCAGCCGGAAGGTAGGGGATGTTCAGTCCCTTTTACGGCTTGCCATGCTTTATGGACCCTGTGGCTTTTCGCTGCGCTCCACGTCGGCTTGGGCAGCGTCCACCGAGATCGCGGATTTGTCAGATGTTGGCGTTTTGAAGCGGCTACGCCGGAGCGCCGACTGGCTGGAAACAATATGCCAAAGGCTTTTGGCCGAAAAGATCGATGTTCCTTCCCATGATCGCCCGGTTGTCTCATTGGTTGACGGAACAACGATAACGGGGCCCGGGAAGAACGGTCAGGAGTGGCGATTGCACTGCCGTTACGAAGCGTCGGGCGAGTTCCAGGCGATTGAGATTACTGACAAGCATTGTGGTGAAAGCTATAAGCACTTTCCGGTTCAGGCTGGGGATATTGTCGTTGGCGATCGCGCTTATGCAAGGCCATCCGGATTGGAGCACATTCTGGATAGTGGCGCCGATTTCATCGTCCGCTCGGGCTGGCGCGCGTTTTCGCTATCGTCTCCCAATGGCGACACGTTCAACTTGCTGGACGCATTAGGTACGGTCATGCCCGAACAAACCGCTGATATTCCCGTCGCAATCCGGACCAACGGGCGTTTGCTGCCCGCTCGATTGATACTTCGGGCAAAGCCTGAAGAAGCCAGAGCCGCTGAAGTCAAACGCGTTGAGAAAAAACAGCACCGGAATCGTCGGGTTGGCGACCCACGCAGTATTGAGGCGGCAGGTTTCATCATCATTGTGACATCGCTTGATGCAACTGTATGTGATGCCGACGAGGTTTTGGCGCTTTACCGCACCCGTTGGCAAATCGAACTGGCCTTCAAGCGCTTGAAGTCGCTTATACATATTGATCGTCTGCCAGCAAAGGACACCAGTCTGGCGAAAGCCTGGTTGTACAGCCACCTGATATTTGCCCTGTTGATCGATACCTTGTCCAGCAATGCGCTGGACTCTCCCCCCTGTGGAACAGGCTACCAAGCAACGTAGCCCTTCAATTTGGAGGGTTCAGCGCTTGCTGATTGAAGCGGTCAAGCTGATCTTGTTGGGCCGACCGCAACACGGCAAGGGACAGCGCGTTGCCTACAGGCTGTTTGATCCGCCCAGACAAAGAACCTATCAGCTGATGCCCACGGTTAATCCGCCCTGAATATCCTGCCGACCTTCCAAAGATGGACGACCCCTTAGGGTCTGAACAAGCCCCACCCGCTGGACACGTCGCGAACCGGCAAGTCGCTAGGCTTGCTGACTTTTGCTCCTATAGCTTTTGCTTGCGCAGTATCCCCTCGCAGGGGCGGCACACTGTTCGCTGCGTTGCAGCCGATACCGCCAGACCGGCCATTGAAAGCCACTTCGAGGGACGAGATTCAAACCGCCCTTTCGCCGCGACTGGGATCGACCATCGAGTAAGCGGACGGAGCGGTCCTTGGAGCTTCGGACTCGAATGGCAGCTGTCATCCTGACCCTTGGCGCTTCGTGAGGTCACTATGAGTGCGCTGTTTAGTAGCGTCGACCGTCCTTACGGCGAAAGGGGTTCTTGCTGGCGCCGTCCCAAACCATATCCACCTCGCTGTAGGTCACTTGATCCCCGTTTTCGCGGCTGCCAATTTCAATCAACCGCCCAGCCGCGGATCCGACGTTCTTGACGTGGTGGCCATTGGCGACGCCGCCCTTGAAACCAAAGAAATCACCCGGGCCAAGATCAAGTTCGAACTTTTCCGTGACAAGGCGCAATTGTCCATCAAGTACGAAAATCATCTCGTCCTGCAAGGTATGCCAGTGCTTTTGAGATGTGGCGGACCCGGGCTCCAATTCGACAAGATTCACGCCAAACGCAGTTAACCCGAACGCATCCCCCAGACGTTTGCGCACTAGCCCATCAACCAAGGCTCGGAACGGCTCGGGATAGGCCGGGTTCCCGTATTCCACTGCCACACGGCTAAGCCCGTCTGGCGCCAGTTCATAGCTGGTCAAGGCTCCTTTTTCATCTGTCAAAGTTACTCTCCGTTGTGCGGGTAAGAATTTCCGTGGCGCGTGGCGCTAAGAAACTTTCTGGCGGAATATTTCGGTATTCGACAGCAACCAATCTTGGAACAAGTCTATCGCCTTGCGTTTAAAAGATTCCTTGCGCCGGATCAGATAATAACTGCCGTTTTGACAACCCACGTCCGATACGCGCTCCAAACGCCCGCGCATTACATCTTCATGCACAAGCTCGCTCGAGGATAAAATGATCCCCGAGCCTGAGCAAGACGCCTCAATCGCCATTTCAATTGACAGCTTCTTAAGCCGCTTTGGAACCTGAAAATCCGATACGCCTGCGCATTGGAACCAGTCCAGCCAGAGTTCCATACGCTCTTCAAATATCAACGGTTGCCGCGCGATGTTTTCTGGCGATGGGTCGTCAATGCAACCAGGCGCGCCATAAGGGTACATCGCGCTGTCCGATATCAGGTAGGCCCCGCTGTCCAACGGTGTACGAGAATGCCGGATGGCAAGATCTGCCTCGAATTTCTCCAGATCGACCAACTCTCGCGAGGAAACAACGGTCACATCAATGTCGTGATGCTCTTCTTCGAAGCGGCGGATATTTGGCACCAGCCATTTCAGCCCAAAAGCGGGCTCACAATTGACGACGATATGGCTGTAATCCGTGGCGCTGACAAAATCCGCTGCGTCAATAATTTCCTGCAAGGCCGGGGAGACTCGTTTTAGAAATTCACGCCCGGCCAATGTCAACTTCATTCCATGGTGAGAGCGTCTGAAAAGCGAAACGCCAAGATATTGCTCAAGCTCGCGCACATGCCTTCCCACCGAGGGGTGGCTGACATTTAACTCTTCCGCTGCAGCGGTAAGACTTCCGTTTCTTCCAGCTGCGTCGAACGCTCTAATTGCGTTTAATTTCAATAGGATAGATTTCATTTTAATGATTTACTGTAACTTTTTTCTACATAGCTCAAAAATAACTCAATTTGCCATGAGTGCAATCCTGAATAATTTTCAAAAAAGGAACTTCAACCTTAGGAAAGGTGAAAAAATGCCACCCAAAAGACTAACGCAAAAACAGATAGATGCCTACTACGAAGATGGTTTTATAATCGTTCGCGAACTCTTCACGCCTGATGAACTGGCACCTCTGCGCACAGCGATTGACGCGGATCCGTCGTTTGATGGTTCTGAGCAGGGCATCCCCGATTCTATGGGTCGAAAATGGAACACGTCGGTGTCTACTGTCACGGATAACTCTTACATCGGATGTTTGCCCCGGCTGAACAAGATGATGGACATCGTTGAGGATATCCTGGGAGAAGAAGGATATTTTTGGCACATGAAGCTGGTTCGAAAAGATGAGGACGCAGGCGGTAAAGTCGATTGGCATCAGGACTATCAATTCTGGTACGAAACCGCGCTGACGCCGGATTTGGTTTCCTGCTCGGTTGCAGTAGACCGAAACTCTCGGGCCAATAGCTGTGTGCGTATTGCCAAGGGGACACACAAGCTTGGACGGATCGATTTTGACCGCGGCAACGTGTTGATGGCAGACGAAGGCCGGGTGAATGAGATCTTGTCGCGTGGCTACGAAGTCGTCGATTGCGAATTGGAACCGGGTGACGTCCTAGTGTTCCACCCTCTGGCGCTGCACTCTTCGGAACAATTTGCCGAAGGGGCGGAACGGCGCACAGTCGCCCATTGCACCTATAACGCCAAATCAAACGTCCCGATCGCGGCCCCGGGCCAAGAGCATCGTCAATATGTCAAAACCGAGCGTTTGCCAGACACCTATCTAGAAGATCGGTTGTATGACACGGTCTTTGCCGGACATGAGTTTATGGACAATAAAAAGCTAAACCTTGTAAAAGGGACCATCCTGTATTGATGTTCCGCCTTCACGGACTTGACCGCGTCACAGCCCCTTAAGACCCCGTAGAGAAGCCACTCCCACTTCAAAGTGCACAGCCACCGTTTTCGGAGGCCCGGCAACGCTTTGCTCAGCCAATCGAGAAAGGAAATCCAATGGCACATTCCGAAAGGTTCCAGGCCATCGTCGATCAGCACCTGTGCACCAACTGCGGGCTTTGCGCAGACATCCTTGGGCCGGAAAAAGTTCAGATGGTTATCTCCGACCAAAAAGAGCTGCGCCCCTGCGCGACCAGATCGTTTAACTTACAGGACTTCGATCTGGTCGCGCAGTTCTGTCCTGGGCTTCGGGTCGAAGGCCCCAGCGATGCCTTGAGCCAAGAAGCTGATACGAAAACAGATTTGGTGTGGGGGCATTACAAAACAATCGTGCGCGCTCATGCCGGCGATGCCCTTCATCGTTGGGAGGGGTCCACCGGCGGCGTTCTGACAGCTCTTGCCTCGATGCTTTTGGCGACGGGTCGGGTAGATTTCATTTTGCATGTCAAAGCAAGCGTCAAAAACCCCACGTTCGGTGAAGCGACCCTAAGTTTTTCAGAGGCCGAGGTCTTGCGAGCCGCGGGATCGCGATATGGCCCTACTGCGCCTTTGACAAAACTAACCGAGGCGCTGGATCTTGGGTTGCCTTTTGCTTACATCGGACGCCCCTGCGATCTTTCAGCGCTCGCAAACCTTGCGGAGACCGAACCGCGCATTGCTGAGTTCGTGAAATATCGTCTGGCGTTCGTTTGTGGAGGTCCGACAGTATCGCGCGACATTGACCGAATGGTCGAAAAGGCCGGGGTCGATCCAGACGCGTTAGTTGCGATGCGCTATCGCGGGCGTGGTTGTCCCGGGCCGACCACGATGAAGACCCGGGACGGTAAGGTCGTTCACAGACGCTATGTAGATTTTCTGGATCCGGACGGCGGCAGCTGGCCGATGCCTTTCCGCTGCAAGATCTGTCCTGATGGGATCGGGGAAACTGCCGATATCGCAGTCTCCGACACGTGGATTGGCGGTGGCCCGGATCCCGCAGACGAGGATACGGACCAAGGTACTAACGCCTTGATTGTGCGAACGGCGGCGGGTTTGGAATTGCTGGAGGCCGCAAGGGAAACCGGTTTCCTGAGTCTTGGTCAACATGTCGGGCCGGACGAACTTAGCGCGTATCAACCACATCAGCATGACAAGAAATATGCTGCTTGGGCCCGATTGAACGGGCTGCGCTGTTCCGGCAGGCTGTTCCCCAGAACCCAGCGGCTTCGCTTACAAGAGCTTGCTGATGAAATGCCACTGGGTTTCAACGAAAGCCAGGCCACCGGTACTCGTCTGCGGGCGGAAGCGCTTATCCCCGAAATTTTGACCTACAAAACCGCCGCCTCCTGCGCGGGTCAATGCTCGGCAAAGGACTGTTGTCTATGTGTAAGCGAGGAGGCCTGAGCATGGCACTTTCCAAACGACAAAAAGGGGTTTTGCTGACACTGCTGGGTGTTGCCGCGTTTTCTCCCGATGCATTGTTGGTTCGCCTGATTGATACTGACGTCTATTCGATAATCGTTTTCAAGGGCGGGTTGATGTCGGTGGCGTTGTTGCCCTTTGTCTGGCTGGTTCATCGTGAAAACCTTCTCAAGCTGAAGCAGGGCTTTGGCAAGATCGACATCTGGTTCGGCGTGCTTTTCGCGCTCACCATGTTTGCCTTTGTCTCGTCGCTTGGCATGACCAGCGTCGCCAATGTGCTAGTTATGATCGCGCTTGGACCGATGTTTTCGGCAAGCTTCGCTTGGTTATTCCTGGGTGATCATATCTCATTCAGGTTGGCCCTCACCATTCTTGCTTGCTTTGTTGGTGTTATCGTTATCGTCGGCAATGAGTTTTGGGATCAGTTCACTCATTTGGACCAAGAGTACGGGCTCCAAAGTTTGTTGGGCTGCTTAGTCGCGATGCTGGCTTCGGCCTTTATAGGCCTGAACATGGTTTTGCGCCGCATGTCCAAGCTAGATGACAGCATGCCCGCGCTGGTCCTTGGTGGGATTATCGCGGCCGCCTTGGCGCTGCCCTTTGCCGAAATCGGCGAGATGAACAGTACCCAGATCGGCTATGCGCTCCTGTTGGGCTGCGTTGTGATGCCGTTGGCGAATACGTTCACATTTCTTGGGCCCCGTCTGATTTCCGCCCCTGAAGTGTCTGTTCTGTGGCTGCTTGAGGTCGTGCTGGGTCCACTTTGGGTATGGATCGTCCTTTTCGAGCGTCCTGGTCCCCATACCATCCTTGGCGGCGGTTTGGTCCTTCTGTCTCTCTTTATCTACTTCATCGGAGAACTAAGCCGCAAAGAGCCTGCTACCCCACTATCAATCGTCCACGCCTCCAATCCAGAGTCGGAGTGAATTTCATGAAGCATACAACAACATTTCTTCCCCTGAACGCTTCACAAGAAAGGATGCGGTTCCTGGATGCCCTGGATCCAAAACGGACAGATCTGAATATTTCCTGCGCCGCTGAACTAAAAGAACCCCTTTCAACCCGGCAACTTCATGCTTTGCTTGCCGCTTTGATCCCGGCGTTTCCTTTCCTGAGCGTCCAGCTTGGCAAAAGCGAAGGTCGCCATATCTGGCAAATGCGCCATGAAAGCCAAATTCTTGGCCAAGTCGTGAAGCCCGAATTTCATTGTAACACCGCGGTCGAGTTGGCGGTCCACTATACGGATTTTGCGGCAGCGCCTTCCGATTTAACGACCCGCCCCCCTTGGCGCGTCCAATTGGTTCGTTTGGAAGATCGCTGCTTTCTTCTGTGCAGCTTCCATCACGCGATTTGTGATGGCGACCGGTCGTTAGCGCTGTTTCTCGGGGCACTTGCCGAGCAAGTAATGCCTCGGGACAAGGCCTGCTCTCCGTTCGAGCCCGAGCCCGTTGGCAACGCACACTGGGCGGCGGCGGAATATTTTGCCGAAGCGCTGGAAAACCCTGCTGACCTCCGCTCAGTATTCGCACCAGACGGTGAAGTGGCGCCCTTGAGCAGGGACATTATTTTACCTGCGGAAACTCGCATCTGGCCTATGGATCAGGTCGAAGCCTCGCTCCTTGCTGCGTTGCGGGCGGGTATGGGAAACCTGCTGCGTGACGAGCAGATCGTTGTAGGCATCCCCTGTGATGGCGTTGCAAGCGACAGCAGTGAGTTTGGCTATTTCGGCACGCCGGGTCTCGCGTTGATCCCACCCCAAAGCGCGGAAAACGGAGATACTGCGTTTCCGCCCGAATGGGCAGTGAGGCAAAGCGAACAAGCGGCGTTAGTTGGCCGCATATCTTATCAAGACCTTCTTGCATCACCTGCTTTTGATGCCATCGAAAACCCCGAGCGGCTGTTTGACATCTTACTGGTTCGTAGATCGCTGTTTGGATTGCAAAACCGCCTCGTATCTCGGGTTTTTGAACCATCGCCTTCGCGCACGCCCTATCTTTTGACAATCAACCATTGGGTTGCGGATAACGGCGATCTTGTTGTTCGGCTCGAGACAACTTCGGGTCTGTTGCCTCAAGAAGCGCTTGAATACATTGCCGAGCGGATGCGCGCGTGCTTGGCCCATGTCACATCTCCATCAGCACCAAAGTTAGTTGAGCCGGGTGATTACCGAGTCTCGATCACCGGTCGACCAAGCTATATCCGCGCGTTTCTGGAGCATGCTGAACGTGAGGCCAACGCTCCCGCGGTCATCACGGCGGGGGGGGCAGCGATTAGCTATGGCACCATGGCCGAGCGTGCTATTGCGTTGTCTGCTGCGCTGCGGTCTGCCTTGGGCGAGGGACCAGCCACCGTTGCATTCGGGGGCGCGCGCCATTCAGATGAAATCACCGCTTTGATGGGCGTTGGACTTGCCGACGCGAGCTTCCTGCGTTTGGATGAGATGGAAACCAGCCGCCACGCAACCCAAATCCAGGCGGCCGCCGTTGATGCGATTGTCCGGCCATCCTCTGACACAGATGGCTATATCTGTGCCCCGCAAGGGTTTGTTGCCAGTTCAGATGATACCGCAGGCTTTCGTATATTTGTCGCCCAGAAACCACCCCGCGCCGCGCATGCCGGGGATGCCTATGTCGTGATGACCTCCGGGTCTACCGGGCAACCCAAGGCCATTCGTTTTCCTGCCCGCCAGTTGGAACGTTTGATCGACTGGCACATTGATCAACTTCAGGATGGCCTGCGGGTGCTGCAACTGTCCTCCTTGATGCACGACGTGGCTTATCACGAGATTTTTGCGGCGCTGTCTGCGGGACGGTGCCTCGCGTTCGCAGGACCAAAGGAAAAAAGCAGCCCTTCCGAGCTTGTGAGCTTTATTGATGCCGAGGCGCTTGACCGTATCTACTTGCCCACGGTGTTGCTGGATGGTGTCGCCCGTGCGGCCTTGGCGCGCGATCTGGCGTGCACTGCATTGTGCATGGTGACCGTGGCGGGAGGCCCCCTGATCATCACTGACCCAATTCGCGAATGGTTTACGCGTACCGGCGCGACCCTGGCCAACCATTATGGAATGTCTGAGACCCAGGACATAACCGCGAATTTCATGACCGGTGATCCAAACAGATGGCCTGAGCGCCCTCATGTCGGACGCCCGATCGCCGATGCCGACGTTGGCATCGTCGGCTTCACTGGCTCTCCTGTACCTGCCGGAGTTGTCGGGCGGTTGGCGGTACGTTTTGATGATATGGCCCCGGGCCAACTGATGGTATTGGGCGATGTCGGATACCGCTCGACCGATGGTAACCTGCATGTGTTAGGCCGCAGAGACCGTGTAGTCAAAGTGCGTGGCCTGCGCTTGTCACTTGACGCGATTGAAGCCAACCTTTGCGCACAGGAATTGGTGAGCGAAGCCGCCGCCATTCCTGCGCCACCCAACGCCCAGCGGCAGGATCCTTGGGTTTTTGTGACTGGTAACGTTAGCTGTGCCGGGCCAGAACAGCAAAAAGCTCTGGTCGATACGTTGATCACACAATTCGGTGGCCAGGCCCATTGTCAGTTGGTTCCGATTGAGACTTTGCCGAGACTCAAAAATGAAAAAACTGATTATCAGTCGTTGAAGCAGCAGGCTTCAATCCTGGCCGATGCGCCCTCGGCTCCCACGAAATCGACGCCGGAGCCGACCGAGGTTCAGGCGACGGGAACTGATCCAATCACCGCAGCCATCAAGAAACTGATGCCTGGCACGGTCTGCGGCGAAAACAGTCGACTTAGCGACCTAGGCTTTGACTCGCTTGGTGTAATGGCGCTTGAGCTGGAACTCGCGCCACAATTCCCTGAGCTGACCATCGCCGACTTTTACAATCATCCAACCGTGAGTTCGCTTCGGAGACATTTGACCGGTACCAAGCCAAGGACGGCCCGGGTGCATCGCCAATCTAGGCGGGATAACAACGTCACTACTGTCAGTGTTGTGGGCATGGCGGGTCGTTTTCCGGGGGCTTCGGATGTTGGGGCGTTCTGGCAGAGTCTTGTCAAAAAACGCTGTTTGATTGAAGCGACACCATTGCCCCAAGAAGACGCGCGTTCCCGGTTTTTTGTACCCAGCTTTGGGAAGCTAGGAGATGTGGATCAGTTTGATCATGCGTTCTTTGGAATGTCCCCGGCCGAGGCTTATCGCATGGACCCGCAAATGCGCCTGTTCCTCGAACTTTGCTGGAACGCATTGGAACATTCCGGCGACGCTTCTTACCAAGAAAACGCGCGGATCGGTCTGTTCGCCGGCGCTGGGCTAAGCACCTATCTTCTGAACGAACTTGAACCTATGCGCCTATCGAATTCCGACGGTGCCTTTCGCGAGGACAACACGCTTCAACAGCGTCTGGGCAATGATCGCAACTATCTTACCTCAACCGCGTCCTACCGGTTAGGCTTTACCGGACCAAGCGTGACCGTACAGGCGGCCTGCGCCACATCGCTTGTTGCGGTTCACTATGCGCGCCAGGCGCTTCTGAACAACGAATGCGACATTGCAATTGCCGGCGGTGTTTCGGTGATCTGGCCTGAACCTGATGGTTATGAATATCTTGAAGGATCGGTACGCAGTCCCAATGGCCGCTGCCGCCCGTTTGATGCCGACGCAGATGGCACGGTATTTGGTAATGGCGGCGGTTTGGTGGTGCTGAAACGCACAGCCGACGCGGTTTCTCAGCCAATTCGGGTCTACGCTGAACTGTTGGGCTCGGCTGTCAACCACGACGGGGGGCGCAAGATGAACTTTGCGGCACCGTCGTCAAATGGGCAAAGCGAAGTGGTCGAGGCCGCCCTTGCCAACGCCGGTCTCGGCCCGGACGATCTGGATTTCATCGAAGCGCATGGAACCGGCACCGTCGTCGGCGATGTGATCGAATGGAGCTCGATCGGAGCAAGCCTGAAAGACCGCCAAACAAAGAACCCTTGTATCATCGGATCTGCGAAAGGCAATATCGGCCATCTCGATGAAGGAGCCGGGATCGCCGGGTTCATCAAAACATGCCTTAGCGTGTCAGAAGGCTGTTTCCCGGGCACCTGCCATTTCGAAAACCTGAACCCCAGCCTTCGGGCCAATCCTAACATGCAGGTTTTGGCCGAAAATGTCCTGTTTGACGGCGGTCGGCCTGTCATCGGTGGGGTCAGTGCTTTCGGCATGGGCGGCACTAACGCCCACGCGATAGTGCGCTCGATCGGGTGAGCGTCATTGCAAAACAAATCCAGGGAGAACCCGAGATGCAAAACCCCAGCCAAACCATTCTGCCGATTTCAGCGAAATCCCCCGAAGCTTTTATCTCTTACGCTGATCAGTTGGGTCAATTCCTGACTTCGGACCATCAGTTGCGAAAGCCAGAGTTGGTTACCACGTTAGAGCGAGGACGTCGGCATTTCCGTGAAATTCGCGGGGTGATGAAACTGACGGATGATTGCGAATGCCAGCTCTTTCGCGGCGAGGTGATGCGGCGTTCTGAAACCAGCGCTGCATCCAAAAATCTGATCTGGTGCTTCCCAGGGCAGGGTATGGCAATGGACTGGGACCAACTGCAAAAGCTGCGCGCAATCCCTGTGTTTGACGAAAAGTTTGACGCCGTGTTGGCCGGATTCAAAGAGGCGATGGGGGCAGAGGATTTTGACCGCCTAGTCGGCTCTTTTCTGCCGCAACCGGACGGCCCCGCGCCTGCTCCGGGAAGCAAGGGCACGGTTTTCGATCAGACCATGGTCTTTACAACGGAAACGGCGCTGGGCGCGCTCTGGCTTTCACAAGGCATCCGACCTGTTGCTGTCATTGGTCACAGCATCGGCGAATTTGCTGCTGCGGTTTTTGCCGGGTTGTTATCGCAGGAAGACGCCATTGAGCTTGTCGCTCTTCGAGCACTGGAAATGGATCGCGTGCCTGGTCGCGGTCAGATGTTCCAGGTGCAGGCGACGGCGGACCAATTGAACGATATTTGCCACGAAACAGGGCTTGAGATTGCTTGCCGCAATGCCCCCGACCAGACGGTTTTGTCTGGCCCAGAGGAAAAGCTCGAAAGACTGGCCGAGCTATGCGACGCGGCAGGGTACAATTTTCGCCAGCTGCCTGTGGCCAATGCGTTTCACTCAGCGCTTATGACGCCGGCGGCTGACAAGCTGCGGGCGGTGCAATGTGGCCAGCCTTCGGACCGGGATGACATTCGCATGTTTGAAACCCATCCCTGCGCGCTGACCCCAGCCGATGGCGCGGATTACTGGAGCGCGCAATTGCGCGGCACCGTAGATTTCGTCTCGGCTGTGGAAGCGGCGCTGGGCGCAGTGGATCAGCCGATTTTCCAGGAAATTGGGTTTGGCCGCGCGTTGGGAAGTTTTGTCTGCGCCATTGCCAAGGAACATCCTGACGATGATTGCGCGGTAGTCGCCGGCATGACTGGCGGACGCGAAGCTGTGATCGATTGCGTGGCCAATCTTTATGCCGCGGGCTATGAATTCTCGTGGACCCAAATGAACGGCACAAGCGATGGGCGTATCGTGCCATTGCCGGGGTATCAGTTCCATAAATCCGATATTGCCTCGCAACTGACGGCGAAACGCGCAACTGACAAACAAAGTGCAGGCTTGCCTGCGCTAGGCCATTCAAAGCCGCGCAAAGTGCAGCTTTTTAACATTTCCCCACGAGATTTGACGTGGCTAAGCGGTCATCAGGTCAATGACGCATTTGTTGTGCCAGGCGCGGGCATGTTGGCGATGATGTTGGATGTCGCCGCGCCTATGGGCGGAGGGTGTGACCTGCATTTGCGCGACATCGCGTTCGAGGCGCCGATCAGAATGGCCGACGAAAACGAAACCTGTCGGATCGGCGTACAGATTGAAGCCGGGGATGAACCGCGCATTGCTCTCTATTCCCAAAGCGAGGGCGCAAATGACTGGACGCGCAATGCGATTGCGGTTCTTTGCGCCGGGACGGGCTGGCCGCTGCCAGCCGTGTCTGAGGATTGCGGACATAGCGTCGCCTTCAAGGCCGAGGAGCTTTATATGCGCTTTGCTGAACAGGGGCTTGAATACGCGCAATTTTACAAAAGGATCGAAACGCTTACGTCGACCGACAATGGCTGGGCCGCCACTTTGAGTGGCATCAAGGATGCCGCCGGTCTTGCGGCTTTGATCACCGGGTTGGACAGCATGCTGCAAGCCAGCGACTGGACCCAGGAAGGCGGAAAAGAAGACACCGTGTTTTTGCCCGCCTCCATTGGCAGGTTATCGCTATTCAGGCGCGGGGATGCCGCGGCTCCGGCCAAGGTGCAGGTGCGCGGTGAATCCAACCCTGAAGCCGTGCTCTTCGATGACACCGGTGCCCCTGTGATCTCGCTTGGTGATATTCGTTTCTCGGCAGAAACCTTACCCGAAGTCGCGCCACCGCTCTTGGTGCCACAATGGAAGGCGCTGGCGGCAGACCGCGATCAAAAATCCGCAAAACAAGTGGTCGCTGACTCGGCCAGAATCGGCAATAGCTTTGCAAGTGCCTCGTTGGCACGTACGGAACTTGACACGTTTTCCGAACAGATCGCCCGGTTAGAGACAACGGTGTTGGCGCGCTGGCGCGAACAAGTTGGCGTCCAGAATCTGACTGCGTTGGCGGCGCAGGAATTCGAATTGCCCGAGGTAGCAGATCCCGCCATCGCACGTCGGCGTCAGCGGGCCTTTGGCGCGTTGGCACAAAGGGCGCTGGACCTCTCTGACCCGATAATTACGCGCAAAGATGTGCCATTGGTTGCCCGAGAATATGATCTGGCTCTCTCGGCCGTCGATTTGATGCCGCAGTACCTTTCGGGCCAGATGCGGGGCGAGGATGTCTTGTTTGGACAGGGGCGTTCAGAAATTCTACGCGCCTATTACCAAAACTCTTTCATTCTTCGCCGCGCCAATGACGCAGTCGGGCGTATCGTTGAGGGCCGAGCAAGAGCGATGGACAACGCACATATTCGGATCCTCGAGGTCGGTGGCGGCACGGGCGCGACTAGCGAAGGCATTCTGACTACGTTGCAAAAGGTCGAAGGTTTGACCATCGACTATGTCTTTACTGACTACAGCGTCGGGCTCTTGCGTGCCGCCGAAGAGCGGTTTGGGCATATCCCGGGCTTCCGCACAAAAATGCTTGACCTTAATGTTCCTTCGGGTTTCGCCAGCCTGGATGGCGCGTTTGACATCGTGCTTGGTGTCGATGTGGTGCATGCGACTAAGGATATTCGCGCAACGGTGTCTCAGATCGCTGAGGCTATGGCACCAAACGGGCTGTTCCTGTTGGTTGAGGACACTGAAAAGCTGGCCTGGATTGATCTGGCCTTTGGCATCTTGGATGGCTGGTGGGACTACAACGATGGGCGCGAGGCACATCCTCTTTTGGGGTTCGAAGCCTGGACTGATTTGCTGAAAGACTTTTTTGGCGAGGTCAACGGGGTTGACCTGTGCGCTGGTGGATCCCAGCCGGTGATGGCGCGCGAGGGGCTTTTCCTTTGCTCTGCCCCGGCTGACAAACAGTACCGCGAAGTGCTTTGCATCGACTTGCCATTTTTGCAAAGCTATGATCCCGAAAATCTGGCAACGAAAGTCGGGAATTGGCTGCAAGCGGGTACGGAAGAGATTGTTACCTGCGCCGATTTTGACCGTCAGTCTGACCCTCAGCTTGTCAAAACCTACGCCCGCATTTGCATAGATCTGGTCAATCTGCTGGCCCGTGCCACATCCCGTCACAGGTTGGTTCTTTGCTGCAGGTCCGATGGAATGCCTGTTGCTGGCGGGCCAGAGGCTGCATTGGCGAGAGTCGCCGCAAGCGAAGTCATGAAAGTCGAGGTCTTGGCCCTGCAACTGCCCGATTTTGACCCCTCAAGCCTGTCAGCAGGGATCAAAGCATTTCGGCAAAACCGGGCTGGTAACTTGAACGGTAAAATCGAGGGAGGAACCGTTTTCGCGCCAGAGCTTGTTGCGCCTGATCTCGGCGACGTGATGCCGTCTCAGCACGACAACGACGTCTTGGTCTTGTTCGGTGGGGAAAGCGAGATCGCCCATTCAATCGGGCGCTACTTGGTGCGCAAGGGAATGGGTCATGTCATCCTTGCTGGACGCAAGGAAGCACGGGCCACCACACTGTCTACCTTAGCAGCTTTGCGCAGCATGGGCGCAGAGGCCTCGTATGTGCAAGCCGATGTCACCGATCTGAGGGCCGTACGTGCTGTAGCCAAAATGCTGGATGCCAAACGCCCGCTTCTTATGAATCTGGCCGGGCAGTTGAGTGATAGCACGCTTACTCAATGTCAGCCAAGTGACCTTGATACCGTGTTGGAACCAAAGGTTCGCGGCTCGTGGAATATCGCCCAAGCCTTTGCCGGCCGGGCTGCGGATTTGGTGCTGTTTTCCTCTACCAGCGCTTATTTGGGCAATGGCGGCCAGGCCGCCCATGCTATGGCTTGCGCTTATCTGGAAGAGCTTGCCACAAGTAGAGGATTTGACGGCGTTCACATTCGCTCGGTCGCCTGGGGCCCCTGGAAAAGCCTTGGGATTACAGCGCGCCTTGGCCTGAATCCCTTACTTGCCAAAGATGGAGAGGCCTCTCTTTCCACCCGAGCGGGGCTGAAAGCGTTGGAAATCTCAGGCGGCTTGGACAAGGTCAATAGCATTGCGGCTGACTTAAGTTCACGCAAGCTGCAAACCCGGGGCTGGTTTCAGGCGATGTATCCCCAAGAGCTCTTGCTCGAAGGCCAAACGACCGCCCAAGAGAACGGCGCAAAAGGTGGTGTCGAGCTTGGCGACCAGCCTGTTCAGTCAGTGGTGGCTCAGGTTCTTGGGGTTGGCTCCGACCAGCTGAGCCTGGACCGATCGCTGAATGAAAACGGCGTGGATTCATTACAGCAAATCGAAATCCGCCTGGCCTTGGAAGAGTTAAGCGGATCGCATGTGCCCTTGAATCTTGTAAACGACGCCAAGACTTTGAACGAGTTGGAATTAACATTTGCTGAAACGGTGCTGAAACGCCAGGCTAGCACCTGGCTCGAAAAGACAGAAGGTCCCAAAAAAGCAAAAGAGTCTCGTAAAAAGGTGTTTTTCTTTGAGGGGATATTCGGCCGCGTTGGAGGGGAGATGGGATTGGCCGAAAGCCTGGGCGACGCCGCAGATGTGATTGCCTTTGCATCGGGCGACAAACCCGAGAGCGATATTATCACCGCCGCGATAGGCCTTGCCAACGAAGTTGAAAAACACGCCCCAGAAGGCGCCATCACACTGGTCGGGCATTCTTATGGCGCAATGCTTGCCTATTCGGTGGCCGTTGAATTAAGGGCCCGCGGTCGCGAGATCGCCCATTTCTATGCGCTGGACGGGCTGATGGCACCGGCGTTATCGCAGCATTGTGTGGCGCGGCTGGGCGCTGATGACTTCGAGACGTTGCTCTTTGAAAGCCGCGTAGGTGACAGGACTGACATGATCTTCAATTCCAAACGGGCGGCGATTCAGGAATTGCGGCGCGTGTTTCGCAATAATTGCAGGTTGGCGGCTTCAAATCAGGTATTCGCAGTCGCTGATTTCCCCACAACTTTGGTCTTGCCGGAAAACGATAATGTCACCGGTCTAACCGAGGATCTTTTCCGCGACAATCTCGAACAGATCCGCCTGACGGTGCGCGGGCCGTGCAAAGCGACACAAATAACAATCATCAACAGCCTGGGTGATCATTTCTCCATGATCCGCCATCCCTTCATCCATTCAACGGGCGCGGCCCTTTTGGCCCAGGCAAGCCTTGAGACAACGAGAAACCGCATGTGAATCCAGTCAAAAGCGAAAAAAGGAAAGGAAGCAATATGTTTGTGCGTAGTTTAAAAAACGTGGAAGAAACGGGTTTTTTTGTCGATTGGGGCAACGGTACCAGCCATCGCTTGCTGACCCAAACCGACGATATGGGTTTTACTGTATGCCATACGGTGGTGCGGTCGAAATCCGAATCCCTTTTGGAATACCGCAACCACCTCGAAGCTTGTTATTGCATCGCCGGCGAGGGCTCTGTCGAAGATACCGATGGCAATGTCTACCTAATCAAGCCCGGCGACATCTATGTACTGGACAAGCATGACAAACACGTCTTACGCGGCGGAGACAATGACGACTTGATCCTTGTCAGTGTCTTTAACCCGCCGCTTACCGGCACCGAACGGCACAGCCTGGATGGGAGCGAAGGCTCGGCCTATTGAAGCGCAGAGCTGTACCATCGCCCCTCTCCCGCCTGGCAGTGGCTGTCAGGCGGGAATTATGAAGGTCGGCACCCTTTTGCAAACGCCAAACCAAGCAAAGTTGGGATACGGGCGACGAAGAAGTTTCCCGGTGACTTCTGTTCTTTCTCGAAGTTGTCGGCAACCGTTCGCGGTGCGATCTTGGTCCCAATCACGCTGGCGGGCGTGTTCCTCGGAACTTGGGCGTTCAAACCCGCATGGCAGGTCCACTACAGGAGATTTTGTCTGTTACTCCTGCTCACGATTTGCTTAGCCAGTCGTGGCCGTCTAGCCTCAGGCGGTTGATCTCACAACGTCAGAGCGGTCATCCGTGCATCTTGCAGCATCCGGTAAAGTGGGCTCCGTGTCAGATTTCGCTGCCCGAAGTGCGAACGGCGGCCCCTGATTTGCGAACGACCGCGCATTGAGAGACGTGAAACAAGATCAAAGACTTGGCCCGCCCCTCCTATGACGGGTCTCGATCAGCCCGTTGCAACGGCATTGCCGCGCGAGCATTGGGCTGGTCTGAGCCCGACTTGCGCAATGCTGCGTTTCGCACGAAGGTCGGCTTTCACGATGCTTGGATTTGATCACACTCATTGAAATGCTATTAGAGAGGCCAAAGGAATGCAGAACTCCTCCGTAGAAATTGGTGGCTTCGAAGCGTCAGAAGCAGATCAACTCGGTGTCATATTCTTCGATGCAGTGCGCGATGGAGCGACTGAATTTTATAGCTTAGAGCAGCGACAGGCTTGGGCGTCAAAGACACCTTCGGGGCCGAGTTGGGTGTCGCGGCTGGCCGCTCAGAAAACGCTAGTTGCGCGGAAGGCGGGCCTACCCGTTGGCTTCATGACTTTAGATGGCGATGGCTACATAGATCTAGCTTTCGTCGCACCTGGATACCAACGGCAGGGTATCGGAGGGAGTCTTTACGCTCGGATCGAGGCATTGGCGCGTGAAGCCAATATCGCGCGCCTTCATTCGCAAGCGAGCTATCTCGTCCGAGGTCTTTTTGAGCAGCAGGGTTGGGAAGTCGTTCGCGAGCAGCAGATCGAACGGGCTGGCGTTACATTGACGAACTTTCTGATGGAGAAGCGCCTCGATGATCCAGTCAAGCGCACCGACGTTGCCGTAAACTCAGAGTAAAGCTGACCTTCAGGTCCGACCAACGAAAGGAAATTCTGTCCCGCGATCTGTGAGTCGCCAGCGTGAGCTTCGCTGCGCCCGACACGAATGGCAGCAACCGCTCAAAGGGCCCAGAAACTACCTCATGCCCGCATTCAATCTCTTAAGTTAGCGCCTATGGGGCTCTGCCCCCGTCGCCTTTGGCGACTCCCCCGAGGTATTTTTGGCCAGATGAAGCGGATCCGGTCAGTGATGGGTGGGGTGCGCGCGCTCTTGCCTCAGGTCGCGCGCAGATTGGCCGTGGGCGGTGCGGAAGGCGCGGGCGAAGCTGGATTGTGAGGTGAATCCGGTGGCCAGTGCCACATCCATCAGCGGAATGTCGGTGTCGGTGACCAGACGGCGGGCCTCGGCCAGGCGCAGTTGCAGGTAGTGGTCTTGCGGTGTGGTGTTGAGGCGCAGGCGGAACTGCTGTTGCAGCGTGCGCGGGCTGGTGCCCAGACGGTCGGCGATATAGGCGAGCGGCAGGGGGTCGTCGAGCGCGGATTCCATCAGGCTGTTCGCTTTGGCCGTAAGCGCAGAGTGGCGGTGCGGGGCACCGGTGCGGCTTTGCGGTTTGGTGGGTTCCGGCGCGCCTTCGTACAGGAACAGGCCCGAGACGCGCGCGGCAAAGCCTGCGCCGTGTCGTGCGGCGATGATGTGCAACATCATCTCGACCGCCGGGATTGCGCCGCCGGATGTCAGGCGGTTTTCGGATACTGTGAAACGGTCGGGGCGGACATCTACCTCGGGGAAGCGGGCGGCGAAGTTGTCGAGGTCTTCCCAATGGGTTGTGGCCGCGTGGCCATCCAGCAGACCAGCCTCGGCCAGCAACCAGGGGCCGCCGTCAATGCCGGCCATTGTGGCACCCGTGCTGGCAATACGGCGCAGACCGGCCAGCAGGCTGGGGGTGGCGTGGCGGGCCAGTTGGAATCCGGCCACGACGATCATCAGGTCGCAGCTTTGCAGCCGCGCCAAGGGGATGCCGGGCACGCTCAGCGCGCTGGTCAGCATCGCGGGTTCCGCTGTGGCGGTCACGTAATCCCAGTCAAAAGCCGGGCGGTCCGCCAGACGGTTGGCTGCGCGCATCGGATCAACCGCCGAGGCGAAGCTGAGCGTGTTGCATTCGTCCAGCACCAGCACCGCCGTTTTCAAGGCGCGATGTTCGGGCTGGAGTATGTTTTTTGCGGATTTCATCAAGTTCGATTCGCATTCTGGCAAGTGTTTCCCCAAGGCTGCGTCAGAGTCGGGGGTGAACGCAAATCGATTGCCGGGGAGAAGCCTGGGGAAAACTCAGGGCGAAACCGGGTATAACTTGGGGAAAACACCATGCCTCTGGAAATGAACCGCGATGTCTTCATTACCTGCGCTGTTACCGGCTCGGGTGGAACGCAGGATCGCAGCCCGCATGTGCCACGCTCGCCGCAACAGATTGCCGATAGCGCAATTGCTGCCGCCAAGGCCGGTGCGGCGGTGGTGCATTGCCATGTGCGCGACCCTGAGACCGGCGCACCCAGCCGTCGGCTGGATCTGTATCGCGAGGTGACGGACCGTATTCGTGATGCCGACGTGGATGTGGTCTTGAACCTGACGGCGGGTATGGGCGGGGACATCGTGTTTGGCGGGGTCGAGAGCCCGTTCCCGGTGAATGAAGCCGGAACCGACATGATCGGGGCCTCGGAGCGCGTGGCGCATATTGCCGAATGTCTGCCGGAGATTTGTACTCTGGACTGCGGCACGATGAACTTTGCCGAGGCTGACTATGTCATGACCAACACCCCCGGTGCGCTTCGGGCGATGGGGCAGATGATGACCGATATGGGCGTGAAGCCTGAGGTCGAGGCCTTTGACACCGGCCATCTTTGGTTTGCCAAGCAGTTGGTGAAGGAAGGGATTCTGGAACCGAATGCGCTGGTGCAACTGTGCATGGGGGTTCCGTGGGGGGCACCGGATGATCTGAACACGTTCATGGCGATGGTGAATAATGTACCGGATGACTGGACGTTCAGTGCCTTTTCGCTGGGGCGGAACCAAATGGCCTATGTGGCGGCAACGGTGCTGGCAGGAGGCAATGTGCGTGTCGGGCTTGAGGACAATCTGTGGCTGGACAAGGGCGTCTTGGCTGAGAACTGGCAGTTGGTCGAACGCGCGGGCACCATCATCGAGAACATGGGCGCGCGGGTGATCGGACCGCAGGAGGTGCGCGAGAAGCTGGGCCTGGTGAAGCGGGCACCGGTTGCGAAGTGACACCTGCGGGGAAATTGGGGGCCAGCCCCCAAACCCCCGGGATATTTCTGGCCAGATGAAGAGGCGGATCGTGGACAAAGAACAACGAGCAAAAACAGCGGCAATCATAGGGGGCGGTGTGATCGGCGGCGGATGGGCTGCCCGGTTTCTGCTCAATGGCTGGGATGTGCGGGTATTCGACCCGGACCCGGAAGCCGAGCGCAAGATTGGCGAGGTTCTGGACAATGCGCGGCGGTCTTTGCCGGGGTTGAGCGATGTACCTTTGCCGCCCGAGGGGGCGTTGACCTTTCACGACGACATTGGGGACGCCGTTCGGGACGCGATCTGGATTCAGGAGAGCGTGCCGGAACGTCTGGATTTGAAGCTGAAGGTTTACAAAGGGTTGCAGGAGGCGTGTGATCCGGACGCGATCATTGGCTCCTCGACCAGCGGGTTCAAGCCATCGGAATTGCAGGAAGGCGCGCTGCGGCCCGAGCAGATTGTGGTGACGCATCCGTTCAACCCGGTCTATCTGCTGCCATTGATCGAGTTGGTGCCGACCGCCAAGAACCCGCCCGAGATGGTGGAACGGGCGCAGGAGCTGTTGAAATCGGTTGGATTCTTCCCCCTGCACATCAAGAAAGAGATCGACGCGCATATCGCGGACCGCTTTCTGGAGGCGGTTTGGCGCGAGGCGCTGTGGCTGGTCAAGGACGGGATCGCCACGACCGAAGAGGTGGATGAGGCCATCCGCATGGGCTTTGGCATTCGCTGGGCCCAGATGGGGTTGTTCGAGACTTATCGCGTGGCCGGTGGTGAGGCCGGGATGCGGCATTTCATGGCGCAGTTCGGGCCCGCTTTGAAGTGGCCGTGGACCAAGCTGATGGATGTGCCCGAGTTCACTGATGAACTGGTCGACATGATCGCGGATCAGTCGGATGCGCAATCCGGGATGCATTCGATCCGGGAACTTGAGCGTATTCGGGACAACAACCTTGTAGGCATGATGCGGGCGCTGAAGGCGCAGGATTACGGCGCGGGGGCGGTGTTGAACCGGCATGACGCGCTTCTGAAACCGGGCGCGTTGCCGACGCTGGATCAGGCGGATCTGAGCCAGCCAATCCTGACCCTGTCGCGTGCGGTGCCGTTGGATTGGACAGATTACAACGGCCACATGAACGAGGCGAAGTATCTGGAGGCGTTTGCCGCTGCAACCGACCGGTTCATGGAAATCATCGGCTGTGATGCGGACTATATCGCCTCGGGTGGCAGCTATTTCACCGCCGAAAACCACATACGCTATCATGATGAGGCACATGCAGGCGCGAAGATCGAGGTGCGCACGCAAATGCTGTTGGGGCAGGGCAAGAAGCTGCACCTGTTCCACAGCATGTATGAAGGCGACACGCTTTTGGCCACGGGTGAGAGTTTCCTGCTGCATGTCAGCCTGCAGACCCGCCGCCCAAGCCCGCCGTCGCCCGAGATCGAAGCCGCCATGGCCCGGATTACCAGCGCGCAGGCTGATTTGCCGTATCCGGAAGGAGCGGGTGCCGCGATCCGAAAACCCGCATGACGCAGCGGGTGTTGATCACCGCAGGCGCCTCGGGCGTCGGGCGGGCGATGGCCGAGGCGTTTGATGCCGCAGGGGCGCAGGTTTGGGTGGTGGATGTCGACGAGGACGCTTTGCAGGGTTGCCCGGACCATTGGCAGTCATCCAAGGCAGATGTGTCGGACGAGGCGCATGTCGCCGAGGTTTTCGCGCAACTGGAACAGGCCTGGGGCGGGTTGGACGTTCTGTGCGCCAATGCAGGTGTGGCCGGGCCAACCGCACTGGTTGAGGATGTGTCTTTAACGGATTGGAAAAACTGCCTTTCCGTCAATCTTGAAGGCGCGTTTCTGTGTTCAAAATACGCAGTGCCGATGCTGAAACGTGACGGGCGCGGTGCGGTGATCATCACATCATCCACGGCCGGGCAATATGGCTATCCGAACCGCGCGCCTTATGCGGCTGCCAAATGGGGTGTGATCGGGCTGGGCAAGACGTTGGCGATGGAACTTGGGCCCCATGGCGTGCGCTGCAACGTGATTTGTCCGGGCGCTGTTGAAGGCCCGCGCATGGAAGGCGTCCTGCAGCGCGAAGCCGCCGCAAAGGGCATGACACGGGATCAGGTCTATGCGGGCTATGCCTCGGGCACCTCAATGGGGCGCTTTGTCGAGGCGCATGATATTGCTGAAATGGCGGTCTTTCTGGCCTCGGACGCGGCGCGGCTGGTTTCGGGGCAGGTCATCGCGGTGGATGGTCACACGGTCAATCCTGACCCGAAACTCTGATCTGCTTTGTCAGCCTTGATTCGGGCCGCGGATCTGGCGGATTGTGCTGCGCACGGCCTGCCAGTCTTTGGCTTCCTGCGTGTTTCCGGCGGCCTCACATTCGCGCATCTTTTTAGCGGCTTCCGCCTCGGCCTGGTCGCCATGGGCCGTGTACAATGCGCGTGCATATTGGGCAGTCTGTAATGCGTCCATTCCTGTCATCCTCCATGGAATGTCTGAGGGTTCGCGCGGTCACTATACTACACGACCCGCCAAATCGCACGATTGGGGGATTCCCTTTAGCCCTCAGCCGTCGGCAATCTGGGCGCGCAACTGGCGCAGATGTTCTGGAAAATGGCGCGCTGTCATATCCGCCTCGCGGATCAATGTGTCGAAGTGGCGGGTGAAAACCTCGATCC
This sequence comes from Ruegeria sp. C12, assembly GCF_056537745.1. NCBI lineage: Bacteria > Pseudomonadati > Pseudomonadota > Alphaproteobacteria > Rhodobacterales > Roseobacteraceae > Ruegeria > Ruegeria sp. C12. The sequence continues at coordinate 391,593 of NZ_JBQFSA010000002.1, read as the reverse complement.
GGTCGCGGTCCCGGAAGGCCATATAGTGACCGCCAGCATAGAAAACACACAGCAGCGGGCCGAAGATTGTGACCGGCGCGGAATACAGGCGTTTTGCGTCGAACAGATAGATGCGCAAACGTGGGTAGAGCTGTTCACAGAGGCTCAGCAGGTGGTCGATTTGTTCCAGGCGGACAGAAAGCGGCAGGCCCTGATAGTATCCCTCGGCCTGCGCAAAGCTGCGCATTTCAAACAGCGGCATGGCGATTTCATAGTCTGACTGCGCGCTGCGCATCCAGGACAGACGATCCTCGGAGGCACCGATGGCCTGATCTGCCGTGCGACCCAGATGCGGGGCGTATTCCCATTCCAGCACCGCGCGGGTCTTGAGCATGTCGGGTAGAGTAGCCGGCACATAGCGGATTTTGTAGCCCGCAGCCTCTTGATGCCATTGAAAAATCCGCTCATCCACCAGTGCGCGGGGGGCTTCGGTCATGGTCAGGGAACTGGCCAGTAGTTCCGCCGCGCTTTCGGGGCGGTTCGACAGGCTCAGCAGCCAATCCGCTGAAACCCCAAGCGCCGAAGCACAGCCGCCGATCACATGCGCATTGGGCAAGCGCGCGCCTTCATCGGCCAGTAGTTGAGACACCGTGGACCGGTCTACCCCGATACTGCGGGCCAGAGCGCTTTGGCTGACATGGCGGTCCTCCATCGCGCGGGTCAGTCGCAGGCGAAACTGCGCAGCGCGGACGCGTTTGTCGAGTTTTTCATCCATATGTTTGAAAATATCACAGGTGATGAATTTTGTTAATCATATTCAGAATTCCCAACGCCCGGACCAGTAAGTAACACTTTTGTGAGAACAAAAAAAACTGGGGTCCGGAATGGAAACGCGACGAAGATCGGTCGTGAAAGCAATCATTTGGAATGCTGTTGGGTTGGCGGTCATTACTTTGGTCGGTCTTGTCGCAACCGGATCGGCGGCCATTGGTGGTGCGCTGGCGCTGGTCAATACGGCCATTGGTTTGACGCTTTATGTGCTCTACGAGCGCATTTGGGCCGGGATTTCGTGGGGCCGCCATGGGTGAGCCAACGACGCCGAAGACGCCCGAATGGGGCACGTTTGCGCTGATCGTCGCGTGCTATGCCACTTGGCTTGCGGTGCTGTTTTGGTTGGCCGCCTGGTCGTTATGGCTGGCGATTCCGGCGATGGGGTTGGTTGGGGCCTTGCATTCTTCGCTGACGCATGAGGCGCTGCACGGCCATCCTTTCCGCGCCAAATGGTTGAACGAGGCGCTGTTGGCCTTGCCCCTGACACTGTTCATCCCGTTCAATCGCTTCCGCGATCTGCATCTTGCGCATCATCAGGATGCCAACCTGACCGATCCTTATGACGACCCCGAGACGAATTACTTGGACCCCAAAATCTGGGCGCAATTATCCGGGTGGAAGAAGCGGCTGTTCGCAATCAACAACACGCTTCTGGGCCGGATCGTGCTGGGCCCGGCTATTGGGCAGGTGATGTTTGTTCGGGACGAATGGCAGGGGATGATCCGGGGGGATCGCGCGGTTCTGCTGGCCTGGGCGCTGCATATTCCGGGCGTCGCAGTGGTTTTGTGGGTTGTTGCGCAGTCGGCCATGCCGGTCTGGGGATTTCTCCTGTCGGCCTATATCGGTTTGGGGCTGGTCAAAATCCGCACCTTCCTGGAACACCGCGCGCATGAGAAATCGCGCGCCCGGACCGTGATAATCGAAGATCGAGGGTTGTTGTCCTTTCTGTTTTTGAACAACAACTTGCACGTTGTTCATCACATGAACCCATCCGCGCCTTGGTATCAGCTGCCTGCGCTCTATCGGGCCGGGAAAGAGCGGTATCAGGCGTGCAACGAGGCGTATGTCTATCGGTCTTACGCACAGATATTCAAAGAGTATTTCTGGCGGGCGAAAGACCCGGTGGCCCATCCGCTCTGGCCAAAGCCCTGATTTCGCGACAGAAGGGAAGCCATGAGCTTGTGGATTCCCGTCACCATCGCAGCCGCCTCGTTCCAGACGGTGCGGTTCATGCTGCAAAAATCGCTGAGCAGCGTGAAACTGTCTGCGGCTGGTGCAACCTTTGCGCGGTTTGCCTATTCAATGCCGCTGGCGGTTTTGGGGCTGGCCGTAGCGCTGTGGGTGACCAGTGCGGCGATGCCACCGCTGACGGCGCAGTTCTGGCTGTTTGTTGCCATCGGTGGAACAGCACAGATATTGGCGACGGTCTGTGTGGTCGCCCTGTTCAAACAGCGCAATTTTGCGGTGGGGATTACCTTTAAGAAGACCGAGGTCATCCAGACCGCAATTGTCGGGTTTCTGATCCTTGGGGATAAGGTCTCAGCCGGGGCGCTTGGCGCGATCCTGTTGGGATTGCTGGCGGTTCTCTTGTTGTCCAAAACACCGGGCGGGGACGGGGCGTGGTGGCGTCATCTGACCAACCGCGCGTCGCAGCTGGGGCTTGGCTCTGGCGTTCTGTTTGCCTTCTCAGCCGTCAGCTATCGCGGTGCGTCTTTGGAACTCGGGGATATTGACGCCTGGTTCCGCGCCTTAGTGACCTTGGCGGCTGTGGTCACGTTCCAGTTTCTCGGCATGGGCCTGTGGCTACTGTGGCGCGACCGGGCCGAGTTGCGTGCGGTCTGGGAAACCCGATCCACCGGCGTTTTCGTCGGGCTGACCAGCCTCGGTGGGTCGTTCAGCTGGTTTCTGGCCTTCACCTTGCAAAACGCGGCCTATGTCAAAGCGCTGGGGCAGGTTGAGCTGATACTCAGCCTATTGGCCTCGATCCTGTTCTTCCGCGAGACGATCACCCGGCGCGAAATCGCCGGGATGGGTTTGTTGGGCGTCTCGATACTGACGCTGGTGCTGACGATCTAGCTGGCGCGGCGTTCGTCGAAGCTCAGCGCGATGAAGCTGGGCAGATGATCACCCATGCCGACAACCGCTGGGCCAGTATCGTCCCGGCGACCACGGCCCTTGGCGGGCTTGTCCTGCTTGCGCTCATCCTTCTTGCGGTCGCGCTTTTTCTCATCCGTGGGCTTAGCCCTTTTCTCGGGCTTGGGCGTGTCCGGCTTCGGCTCGTCCTTTACCGGGTTGTCGATGCGCGGAATGTCCTTCTGGATCAGCTTCTCAATCGCATCCAGCGCCTTTTCATCGCGGCCCGAGCAGATTGTAACAGCCTTACCTTCGCGGCCCGCGCGGCCGGTGCGTCCGATGCGGTGCACGTAATCCTCGGCATGGCCGGGCACGTCGAAGTTGAACACATGGCTGACCGATGGAATGTCCAACCCGCGCGCGGCCACGTCAGATGCCACCAGCAAACGCAATGAGCCATCGCGGAATCCGTCCAGCGTTTTCATCCGCTGGGACTGATCCAAATCGCCATGGATCGCGGCGGCGTTATAGCCGTATTTCTTCAGCGACTTGGCGCAGATGTCCACATCCGTCTTGCGGTTGCAGAAGATGATCGCGTTGGTGCATTTCTCACCCTCGGCATCGATCAGCGCGCGCAGAACTTTGCGCTTTCCACTGGCCTCGCGATCCCGACGCCCACCTTTGAACATGACGACGCCCTGTTCGATCGTCTCAGAGGCGGTGGCCTGACGGGCAACTTCGATCCGGGCGGGGGCGGACAGGAACGTGTCGGTGATGCGTTCGATCTCGGACGCCATGGTGGCCGAGAAGAACAGGGTTTGACGGGTGAAAGGCGTCAGCGAGAAGATGCGCTCGATATCGGGGATAAAACCCATATCCAGCATCCGGTCGGCTTCGTCCACCACCATGATCTGAACGCCTGTCAGCAGCAGCTTCCCGCGCTCGAAATGGTCCAAAAGACGACCCGGCGTGGCGATCAGAACGTCGACACCCCGGTCGATCAGCGCCTCTTGCTCTTTGAAGCTGACACCGCCGATCAGCAGCGCCTTGGTCAGTTTCAGGTGCTTGGAGTAGGTGTCAAAATTCTCGGCCACCTGCGCGGCCAGCTCGCGCGTCGGGCACAGCACCAGCGAACGCGGCATCCGCGCGCGGGCGCGGCCACGGGCCAGCAGGGTGATCATCGGCAGCGTGAAGCTGGCGGTTTTACCTGTGCCGGTTTGCGCAATGCCCAAAACGTCCTTGCCTTCAAGCGCAGGCGGTATCGCGCCTTCCTGGATCGGAGTGGGGGTTTCGTATCCGGCTTCCTCAATGGCTTTGAGGACCTTCGGGTTCAGGTTCAGTTCGTTAAACTTTGTCATGTATGTCCGGTTCAAGCGGACACTTGACCTGGCCCGCGCATCAAAATCTGCCGGGCCCGGATGGCCACGCGCAACAGGCGCGTTTCGGCTTTGGGCGCGGACATAACAAAAAGGTAGGTCAGGGTCAAATGAAGACCAGTCTGACGTTACGCGGTTGCGTCAAATCGGGATTTTGCGCAACAATTCAGGCCCTTCCGGGAAAGTGTTTCGCGATCTTGTCGGGCAGGTTCAAGGGCCTGTGCCGGATCAGCCCGTGTTGTTCCAGCCGCGCACGCACATCGGGGTCCTGACCGCTCATCTCCGCGTAGAAGGCCCGCAGCCCGTCCATGCCTTGCTCGGCCTCGATCCAGCTCAGCAGTTCGTTTTTGCTCAGACCGCCCTTGTAACGCGGTACGTTGGGCGACATTCCTGGCTGGTAAGAGCCTCGATTCATTCGGAAATCATAGTGACCGATCCAATGGTCCCAGTCCGGTGCGTGGCGGTGGCACAGCTCAAATTGGGGCAGTTCGGTTTTGCAGGGCAGCAGTTTCTTGTTCTGAAACAGATTGTGGATTCGAAAGCTCAGGTTCGGCAATCCGGCCCGCACGAACAGCTTGCCCTGCACGTGGCTTAGAAATCCGCCCAGCACAAACCCGCCATAGGTGGGGTAGAGGTCCTGCACCAGCGCCTCGCGGCCTGGCCCCTTGGGGATGTGCGCTTTGTATAGGTCGTCGCCCCCGGCCAGCGCCTCGATCGGGCGCACCCGAAAACCGGGAATGTCTGCCGGAACCGAGCGCAGAACATGCGCAATCGGCTCGGACGACCACAGGAACTCATCCACATCGATATGGGTCAGCCAGTCCAGATTGGTACGTTTGTAGATATGGGTGGCGTGCACGGTTTGACGGATCTGGTGCTTTTCCGGCCGTGTGCGTTTTCGTTTCACCCAGAACGCGTCGTCACAAAGCCGCACCCGAACCTTTGGATGCGCGCGAAGTGCCCGAAAGGCGCGCCGGTTTGGTTCGTCAAGGTAGATGTATAGTTGGTCCGCCCCAAGCTCCAGATGGTGCGCGGCAAAGCCAAGGATGTCCTCGGCAGACCCCCGCACCATAGACACGATACCCCAGGTGGGAACGTGCGTGTGATTGTCTTGGTCTGAAGCCATGCAAGTCATTGTGGCGGGGTCTGTTTTTGAGCCTGTGCCGAAATGTGATACGATAGCGCCACTTTAAGAGTTCTTACATTTGTTATTGAGGAGATTACAATGCCTCGTGTTGTTCCCGCGTCATGGATGCCCGATGTCAATATGGAGCGCATCCATCTTCATTGGACGGCCGGAGCGCATAGCGCCAATGCCAATGATAAGAACAGCTATCACATTCTAGTCGAATCCGACGGCACCCTTGTGCGCGGAAATAAGTCGATTGCCGAAAATGCACGCCCCATGAGCTCGAACTATGCGCGGCACACACGCGGTGCCAACACGGGCGCGATTGGTGTGTCGCTGTGCTGCATGCTCGGGGCTGAACGGTCGCCTTTCGATCCCGGCAACTATCCCATGACGCGAACCCAGTGGGATCAGGGAATGCTGGTCGTGGCGGATCTGGCCGAGAAATATAACATATTGGTCACGCCCACCAAGATCCTGACCCATGCCGAGGTCGAGCCCAATCTGAACGTCCCGCAAAACGGCAAATGGGACATTGTGCGGCTGGCCTTTGACCTGTCGGTCAAGGGGTATGAAGAAGTCGGACAGTTGCTGCGGTCCAGCGTCGCCGCCGCGCTGGATGATGGCCCGTTGATTGCTGCGGACGCGATGCCCGAAGACGCGAAGGCCCCAAGATACCGTGTGACGGGTGTCGCGCCTTCAACACTGAATTTGCGCCGCACACCCGGCGGTGAAAAAATCGGGGCGCTGCCCGAACGTACAACCGTGGAGCGACTGGGTGTCGATGGCGAGTGGTGGCGCGTTCGCACTAGGCAAGGGTATATCGGCTACGTCTTTTCCACGTATCTCAAGGCGATAAACCCCTAGCCTTGGTCAGACCATCATTTCCTTGGTCGCAGTCAGGTTCAGCGCCGGATAGTCGCGCACGACCCGGTCGATGTCCCATTGCAAACGCGTCAGATAGACGATGTCGCCGTCATGATCATGGGCGATGTGCTGCTTGTTGGCGTTGACGAACTTTTCGACCTCGGCCTTGTCACCGCTGACCCAGCGGGCCGAAGTGAATTGCGACGCCTCGAAGCGCACGGGCAGGCCGTATTCCATCTCGATCCGGCTGGCAAGCACTTCGAATTGCAGCGCGCCGACGACGCCGACGATAAAGCCTGACCCGATCGAGGGTTTGAACACCTTGGCCGCGCCTTCCTCGGCAAATTGCATCAGGGCTTTTTCCAGATGCTTGGCCTTCATCGGATCGCCCGCGCGGACGCCCTGCAGTAGTTCCGGCGCAAAGGACGGGATGCCGGTCACACGCAGCGCCTCGCCCTCGGTCAGGGTGTCACCGATGCGCAGCTGACCGTGGTTGGGGATGCCGATGATGTCCCCGGCCCAAGCCTCATCCGCCAGTTCGCGGTCGGAGGCGAGGAACAGAACGGGGTTCGAAATGGCCATCGGCTTTTTCGACCGCACATGGGTCAGCTTCATGCCACGCTTGAAATGGCCGCTTGCCATTCGCACGAACGCCACCCGGTCGCGGTGCTTGGGGTCCATATTGGCCTGCACCTTGAACACAAAGCCTGCGACTTTCTTCTCGTCGGGCGCAATCTGACGTGGTTCTGCCGATTGCACCTGCGGCTGGGGGCCATAGGCGCCGATGCCTTCCATCAGTTCCTTGACGCCGAACGAGTTGATGGCCGAGCCGAACCAGATCGGGGTCATATGCCCCTCAAGCACCGCTTGCGGGTCCAGCGCGGGCAGCAATTCGCGCGCCATCTCGACCTCTTCCAGCAGTTTTTCCAACAGGTGCTCGGGCACGTGCTCGGCCAGTTTCGGGTCGTCCAGCCCGTTGATTTCAATGCTTTCGGCCACTTTGTTGCGGTCGGCGCGGTCCATCAGTTCCAGCCGGTCACGCAGCATGTCATAGCAGCCGATGAAGTCGCGACCCACGCCAATCGGCCACGCGGCAGGCGTGACGTCGATGGCCAGCATTTCCTGAATTTCGTCGATGATCTCGAACGTATCGCGGCTTTCGCGGTCCATCTTGTTACAGAAGGTCAGGATCGGCAGATCGCGCAGGCGGCAAACCTCGAACAGTTTCTGCGTCTGGCTTTCCACACCTTTCGCGCCGTCTATCACCATCACGGCGGCATCCACGGCGGTCAGCGTGCGATAGGTATCCTCGGAAAAATCCGAGTGGCCGGGCGTGTCCACCAGATTGAACCGGAAGTTCCCATAGTCGAACGACATCGCCGAGGCCGAGACCGAGATGCCGCGATCCTTTTCCATCTGCATAAAATCCGACCGGGTCCGCCGTGCCTCACCCTTGGCGCGCACCTGACCGGCCATCTGAATCGCGCCCCCGTACAGCAGGAACTTTTCCGTCAGCGTCGTCTTACCCGCATCCGGGTGCGAGATGATGGCGAATGTCCGGCGCCGGGCGATCTCGGGCGGCAGAGAGGGTTGGTTCGAGGTATCAAGCATAAACGCGCGTATAGGCGGGGAATCCCGCCGAGGCAAGACAAAGGGGTGGTTCGAATCGGCGGGTTGTGACAGAAAGAACATATAGTGAACAAAATATGGAGTGGACCAATGAATTTGAAAGAAATCGCCGAAGAACTGGTCGCGGGATGCCGCGAGAACCGGGCCAAGGAAAACCTGAGCAAGCTCTACGCACCTGACGCAGTTTCGGTCGAGGCGCAGGACATGTCGGGTATGGGCCGGGAAACCCAGGGCCTCGAAGGCATTCGCGGCAAGCACGATTGGTGGGAAAACGCGCACGACGTCTCTGGCGCAACGGTTGGTGGGCCGTTTCTGCACGGCGACGACCGCTTTGCCGTGATCTTCGAGGTTCAGGGCACAGTGAAAGACAGCGGCGAAAGCTTTGATATGCGCGAGGTGGCGATTTACCACGTCGCAGATGGAAAAATCGTGCGCGAGGAGTTTTTCTACTGACAAAGCTCGTCTGGTCCTTCCGGTCGGGCCGGTGCAAGATAAGGCAGGACAGGGAGGATCAGAATGGATCTTGGAATTCGCGGCAAACGCGCGCTGGTCTGTGCCAGCAGCAAGGGATTGGGTCTTGGGTGTGCCGAAGCCTTGGCCGAAGCAGGCGTTGATCTGGTGATGAACGCCCGCGGGGCCGAAGCGTTGGAGGCCGAGGCGGCCCGCCTTCGTTCGGACCACGGCGTGGATGTTCAGACGGTGGCCTGCGATGTGACCGCGGCCGAGGGGCAGGCGCAGGTGATCGAGGCCGCGCAGGGCGTGGATATTCTGGTGAATAACGCAGGCGGGCCACCGCCGGGAATGTGGTCGGACTGGGACCGCGAAGATTTCATCAAGGCGCTGGACGCCAACATGCTGACACCGATTGCCTTCATGAAAGCGCTGTTGCCCGGGATGATGGACAAGGGCTGGGGCAGGGTGGTCAACATCACCTCGCAATCCGTGCGCGCGCCGATTGCGGTGCTTGGCCTGTCGAATGCCGCACGCACCGGGTTGACAGGGTATGTTGCCGGGACGGCCCGGCAGGTCGCGCCAAACGGGGTGACCATCAACAACCTGCTGCCCGGCATTCACGCGACGGACAGGGCGGATTCGCTCGACAGTGGTGTGGCAGCGCAGCAAGGGATTTCGATGGATGAAGCGCGGGCCGCGCGCGCGGCCACGATCCCCGCGCGCCGGTATGGGACGCGGGCCGAATTCGGGGCCGCCTGTGCCTTCCTGTGTTCGCAACATGCCGGGTTCATCGTCGGGCAGAATATCCTGCTGGACGGTGGCGCAACCAATCTGACGATGTAGCCATGGCGCAAGGGTTTTCGCTGAAAGACCAGCTGTTTAACGACGAAAAAACCCGTTACCTCGCGGGGTTGTTCGCCAAAGCCGACGCATCCTTTGACGCGGATGCATTTCATGCGCTGGTCATGTCGCGCCTGCTTGAGCTTGAGTTGAAAGAGCGGATGACGTGGATCGCGGACTGCTTGCAAGAGGTTGTTCCGGGTGAACTGCCGCAGGTCGCGCCCGTAATCCTGCGCGCGCTGCCTCCGCCTTTGGATCCGAAAAAAACCGATGATGATTTCGGCGATTTCATCTTTGCCCCTTTGGGTGAGTGGGTTGTGTCGGTTGGGTTGGAATACCCTGATCAGTCGCTGGACCTGCTGGCCGAGATCACGCAGCGCTTTTCGATGGAGTGGGCGATCCGCCCGTTTCTGAACCGCTGGCCCGATCAGGTTCTGGCCCGGATGCAGGACTGGTGCGCGCATGACAGCTATCACGTGCGTCGGTTGGTCAGCGAAGGCACCCGTCCGCGTCTGCCATGGGGGCAGGCCATCGGGCTGGAATTGGACGATCCATTGCCTTTGCTGGACCGATTGCACAGCGATCCGACACGCTATGTCACCCGCTCGGTCGCAAACCATTTGAATGATGTTTCCAAGAAACAGCCTGATCAGGTGCTGGCGCGGCTGCAACAGTGGCGGGATGCGGGCGCGCAGGACGCGGATGAACTGGCTTGGATGACATCGCACACGTTGCGGGGCCTTGTTAAGGCTGGTCATCCGGGGGCGATGGCGATGCTGGGCTATGATCCTGACGCCGACGTGGCAGTGACGATTGACCTCAACACGCAGGCCCGGATTGGCGAGGCACTGGAGTTCTCGGTGGATCTGAAAGGCCCGGATGGTCAGCCTGTACTTGTGGATTATATCATTCACTTTCAACGCCCTGGCGGAAAAACCTCAGCCAAGGTGCACAAGTTGAAACAAGCCGTTCTGAAAGATGGAAAGCTGCGACTGGACAAGCGGCACAAGCTGAAGGGAGATGCCACGACGTTCAAGCTGGTGCCCGGCGCGCACCGGCTTGAGGTTCAGGTCAATGGCAGGGTGCGGGCGGGGATCGATTTCGATCTGTTGGGTTAAATCCCCCCTCACGCTTTCGTCAAAACCCAAGATGCCGGATTGCACCGGGCGCAGCCGTGCACTAGCTGCGGTGCAGCTGTTTGCGAAAGGAAAGCTGAGATGAAGCATGAATCGGTGCAGAACTATTATGGCGAAGTGCTGCAAAGCAGTGCGGATCTGCAAACCAATGCCTGCTGCACACCGGATGACATGCCGGATCACCTCAAGCGTATCCTGTCCAAACTGCACGATGAGGTGCTGACCCGCTACTACGGCTGCGGCCTGATCGCGCCGCTGGATCTGGAAGGGATGAGCATCCTCGATCTGGGTTGCGGCGCGGGTCGGGACGTCTATGCCCTGTCCGCGATGGTGGGCGAAACGGGCCGGGTGGTTGGCGTGGACATGACACCCGAGCAGCTGGATGCGGCCCGCGCGCATCAGGAGTATCATGCCGAGGCATTTGGATATGCGGCCAGCAATGTCGAATTTCACCACGGCTATATCGAAAAACTTGACGAGCTGGACCTGGAGCCCGGTTCCTTCGACATCATTGTTTCGAACTGCGTCATCAACCTGGCAACCGACAAAGAGGCCGTTCTGCGGGGCGCGCATCGTTTGCTGAAAGACGGCGGCGAGATGTATTTCTCGGACGTCTACGCCGACCGCCGTATCCCTCAGGCAATGGCCGAGGATGAGGTTCTGTATGGCGAATGCCTGTCGGGCGCGCTGTATTGGAACGATTTCCTGTCGATCTCGCGCAAAGCAGGCTTTGGTGATCCGCGCCGCGTCACCCATCGCCCGCTGACCATCGAAAACCCGGTGCTGGAGCAGCGGGTTGCACCGCTGAACTTCCTGTCGGCCACCTATCGGCTGTTCAAACTGCCCGAACTGGAACCGGCCTGCGAGGATTACGGGCAGGCCGTGATCTACAAGGGCACCATCCCCAACGCGCCGCATCTGTTCGAGTTGGATGATCATCACGCGATTGAAAAAGGCAAGGTCTTTCCGGTTTGCGGAAACACCTGGATGATGCTGAAAGACACGCGTTTTGCGCGTCACTTCGACTTTATCGGCGATTTCTCGACCCATTATGGGATCTTCGATGGCTGCGGCGGCGAAAGCCCGTTTGAAGCGGTTGGCGAGACTGCATCGTCGGGCGGGTGCTGCTGATCCCTTGAACCTGCGGGGCGGGGTTGCTATCCCCGCCCAAGCCCGATGCTTTTGATCGGGAAAGGCAACGGGGTCCCTTGGTGACAGAAGACGCAACTCCTCCACGTCTGGAAATTCGCAATATGGTCCGCCGGTTTGAAGGGCGGGTCGTTGTCGATGACGTGTCGCTGACCATTCAGGCCGGGCAGGTGACGTGCCTGCTGGGGCCGTCGGGTTGCGGCAAATCCACCACCTTGCGCATGATTGCCGGGGTCGAGATGCAGGACTCGGGCGAAATCTATGTCGATGGAAAGCTGATCTGCGACACGGTGTTCCGGGTGCCGCCCGAACGGCGCGAGATCGGGCTGATGTTTCAGGATTTTGCCCTGTTCCCGCATCTGAGCGTGGCCCAGAACGTCGCTTTCGGCCTGAAGGGCAGCAAAGACGAAAAACGCGCGCGCGTTGAGGAGTTGCTGCGTAAAGTCGACCTGATGCGCTTCATCGACGGGTTTCCGCATCAATTGTCGGGGGGCGAACAGCAACGTGTCGCGCTGGCTCGTGCCTTGGCCCCACGCCCCCGCATCATGCTGATGGATGAGCCTTTCTCGGGCCTCGACAATCGTCTGCGCGACGGTATCCGGGATGAGACGCTGGCAATCCTGAAAGAAGAGGATGCCGCCGTTCTGCTGGTCACGCATGAACCCGAAGAGGCGATGCGCATGGCCGACGAGATCGCCCTGATGCGCCGTGGCAAGATCGTACAGCAAGGCGCGCCCTATAACGTCTACACCAGGCCAGCCGACAAGGCGGCGGTTGCTTTCTTCAGCGATGTCAATGTTTTGCGGGCTGAAGTGAATGGCGCGTTGGCGCAGACGCCATTTGGTCAGTTCCTTGCCCCCGGCATCCCGGATGGCACCGATGTCGAGATCGTCTTTCGCCCGCAACACATAAAGCTGGATTTCGACCGCAACGGCAAAGGTCCATCGCCCACCGCCACCGATGGGGTTGCCGCACGCGGCACCGTGGAACGTGCGCGTTTTCTGGGCAATGAAAGTCTGGTCGAGTTTCGGATGGACCATGACGGCTCGATCCTGAAAGTGACGGTGCCAAACGTGTTTGTGCCCAATCCCGGGCGCGTCATGTGGCTGACCATCCGGCGCGACCGCTGCTTCGTTTTCCCGGTCTAGGCCGCAATTTCCGCCAAAGTGGTGCGCGAAAGCCTCAGATTGCGTATGCGCTTTGCTTGCCGCAACGCAAGGGCGGGTCTATCAAGGGCCAAACGTGGGGATGATCGGGCACATGCGTATTCTTTTGACCAATGATGACGGGATCAACGCACCGGGTTTGATCACGCTTGAGGCGATTGCCAAAGACCTGGCCGGGCCGGACGGCGAGGTTTGGGTTGTCGCCCCGGCGTTCGAGCAATCGGGCGTCGGGCATTGCATCAGCTACACCCATCCTATGATGGTCGCCAAACTGGGCGAGCGTCGTTTCGCGGCCGAAGGCTCTCCGGCGGATTGCGTGTTGGCGGGGCTGCATGATGTGATGAAGGACACGCCGCCCGATCTGGTGCTGTCCGGGGTAAACCGGGGTAATAATTCTGCCGAGAATACGCTTTATTCCGGCACAATTGGCGGCGCGATGGAGGCCGCTTTGCAAGGCGTACCCGCAATCGCCTTGTCGCAATATTTCGGGCCGCGCAATCTGGGGCTGGACGATCCGTTCGAGGCTGCAGCGCGCTTTGGGGCCGATCTGGTGCGGCGTATTCTGGATGCCACCCCCGCTGAGCAAAGCGATTACCGCCTGTTTTACAACGTGAATTTCCCGCCGGTCCCGGCGGATGAGGTTCTGGGCACCCGCACCGCGCCGCAGGGCTTTCGCCGCGACACGCGGTTCTCGGTCGAGCCGCACAGCTCACCTTCGGGGCGGCGGTTTTTGTGGATCAAGGGCGGGTATCAGCACAATCCGACCGCGCCGGGCACGGATGCGGCGGTCAATCTTGCCGGGTATATCTCGGTCACGCCGATGCGGGCGGATCTGACGGCGCATGATGCGCTTGAGGCGTTGAAGTCGATCGAATGAGCGGACTGGACCCTGAAACCGTAATGCAGTTCCTGTTTGCCCTGCGCAAACGGGGCGTGACAGATGCGCGCGTGCTGGCCGCGATGGAGCAGGTCGACCGGGGCCGTTTTGTGACGGGGCTGTTCGCGGATCGCGCGTATGAGGATATGCCGCTGCCCATCGCCTGCGGGCAGACGATCAGCCAGCCTTCGGTCGTTGGTCTGATGACGCAGGCGCTGGATGTGCGCCCCAGGGACACTGTGCTGGAGGTCGGTACCGGCTCGGGCTATCAGGCGGCGATCCTGTCGAAGTTGGCGCGCCGGGTCTATACGGTGGAACGGCACCGGCGGCTGGTGCATGAAACAGGCCAGTTGTTTCGCGCGTTGGGTCTGACCAACGTGACCGCGATGTTGTCTGATGGCTCGTTCGGTTTGCCGGAACAGGCGCCTTTTGACCGGATCATCGTGACAGCTGCGGCTGAGGACCCTCCGGGCCCGCTCTTGGCGCAGCTTAAAATCGGGGGTATCATGGTGCTACCCGTAGGACAGTCAGATGCGGTGCAGCAGTTGATCAAGGTGACGCGCACCGAGGATGGTCTGGACTACGACGAATTGACGTCCGTCCGTTTCGTGCCTCTGCTTGAGGGGCTTGGGAAGGACGAGGCATAACAGGTCTTAGAGTTTTGTCGCCAAAACCCCGGAGAACAGGGGCAGGTGTTGAGGATCGACGTGATGAGAGCAGTTTCCAAATCGGCAATGCGCCGCTGTGTTACCGGGGTCGCTGCCTTGGCAATTCTTGCCGGGTGCGAAGGGCCGCTGGATTATGACCTGCGGGGGCAGATCGGCGGGTTTTCGACCACCGGTGCCGCGCAAAGCGCCACGGCCAGCCGTCCGGCACCGGATGCGCGTGGTGTGATCACCTATCCGAACTATCAGGTCGCCGTGGCCCGCCGGGGCGATACCGTCCGCGACGTGGCCGCGCGTGTGGGCCTGCCCGAAGGCGAGCTATCGCGGTTCAATGGGTTGCAGACAACAGACAAGCTGCGCGAGGGCGAGGTCTTGGCCCTGCCGCGCTCGGTCGGGGCGGCGAGCGGTGTTGACATCGCCTCGATCGCAGGCTCGGCCATTGATCAGGCGCCCGAGACGGGCTCGGTTCAGACTACAACGCTGGAACCGGCCAGAACCGCGCCAGCCCCGGCCCCAGTGCCCGCTGGGCCTGAACCGATCCAGCACAAGGTCAAACGGGGCGAAACAGCTTATACGGTATCGCGCCTTTATCAGGTTCCGGTTGAATCGCTGGCAGAATGGAACGGGTTGGGTCCGGATTTTGCGATCCGCGAAGGTCAGTACCTGTTGATCCCTGTCAAGAACCAGCCTGCGCCGCGCGCGGCTGCGGCGGCCCCGGCGGCTGAGGCAACCAACGTGACGCAACCGGGGCAGGGCTCGCCCACTCCGACACCCCCAAGCGCTACGCAGCCGCTGCCGGATGAACAGGTCGCACCGCTGACCGAGTCGCCCGAAGCTCCGGACGTTACTGCCGAAGCCCCCAGCAATACGGGCACATCGGCGCTGTCACTGCCGGTATCCGGCAAGATCATCCGGACCTATGAGAAGGGCAAAAACGAAGGCATCGATATCGCTGCCGCGCCGGGTACATCCGTTCAGGCGGCTGAGGCGGGGACTGTTGCGGCCATCACAGCAGATGCGGATCAGGTGCCGATCATCGTGGTCAAGCACAACAATGACCTGCTGACGGTCTATGCCAATGTAGATAATATTGCCGTCAAGAAAGGCGATCGGGTCCGGCGCGGGCAGAAGATTGCGGCACTGCGGGGCGGCGACAACGCCTATGTGCATTTCGAAGTGCGTAAGGGGTTCGAGTCGGTTGATCCCGAGCCATATCTGAAGTGACGTTGAATGGCCCGTTCCGGGCCATGCCTCCGGCGGAGGTATTTTTAGCCAGATGAAGCCGGGATTACGCGTTTGGGTCGTAGTCGCTCAGGCGTTTGCCGGGTTCATCTGTGAAGAGTTCCGGTTGGGGCGTGATGGATTCGATCAGGTCGATGCGGAAGACGCGAAAGCCTTCGCGTAGTTCGCACCATGCTGTAAGGGTCCAGACTCGGCCCCAGTATTCCATGTGCAGCGGGCGGATGATGCGGTCGGTCAGGGTGCCGTCGATGCGGCGATAGACGAGGTGCAGTTTCTGTCGTGCTTTGATGGCGGCGCGGATCGGGGCCATATGGGCCAGTCCGCGCGCGGCGTCAGCAAAGGGGTAGACCGCGAATTTCCAGGCATCCGCTTCGGCTACGACCTGCGTGGGCAGAACCGCGTCGATCTTTTCCGCCAGCGACTCGGCGGCTGATTTGAGGTCCGAGTCTGCAGCCTCGGCCACGATGGCCATGCCGAGGTTCAGGGCTTCGAGTTCGGAGGGTGTCAGGTTCAGCGGGGGCAGGGTGATCTGCTCGCGCACCATGTAGCCCACGCCGCGCTCGCCCTCGACCGGAACGCCCGAGGCGACCAGCGTATCCATGTCGCGGTAGATGGTGCGGACTGACACCTCGAGCCGATCCGCGATGTCCTGCGCGCGGTGCAGTTTGCCGTCGCGCAGGATCTGTATGATGTCGAACAGACGGTCAGTGCGGCGCATGACACGCCGATCTAACCGGGGTTACGCGGTCATGTTCCATAGCACAGTCTCATGGCGCATCTGGACGCTGTCGGGATTGATCACCGCCATCATGGCGGCGGCGCAATCCTGCTGCATGAATTGCGCAGCGGCATCTTGCGCGGCATTCATATCGGTCCAGACGACATAGTCGGTCCACCGACCATCCTCGCCCTGGCTCAGCTGACGATGGGCAAAGCCGGGGGCCGACCGGACAAATGCCTCGGACGCCTGGCTGAGTTTCACGAACTCTTCCGCCGTGGTGCCATTGGCGAGGCTGAAGGTGACGATTTCCGCAACATGGGTCATTTGATTCTCCGTTGACCAGGTTTCGATGACCTCTGCCTAGCCCCTTGCAACTGACATAAACCTGTCAGTTGAGAAATGCGAGCCCCATGTTTCCACCCGATCACATCAAATTTGAGCACCAATTGGGGCCGGTTCCCTTTTGGCGGGCAGGTTTGCGGCGTAAACACAGGCTCAGATCATATTCCGGGCGCACAGCGCCCAAGCAAAGGAGAAGAGACATGCTCAACAATATCGGCCTTCCAGGTCTTCTGCTGATTGCGGTTGTGGTGCTGGTGCTGTTTGGTCGCGGCAAGATCAGCTCGTTGATGGGTGAAGTCGGCAAGGGCATCACCGCGTTCAAGAAGGGCGTCAAGGACGGTTCGGAAGAGATCGAACAGGACGCGTCCGAGCTGGCCAAGGATGTCACGCCCGAAACCGAGAAAGACAAGGTCTAAGCGCAGATGTTTGATCTGGGCTGGACCGAGCTTCTGGTCATCGGCATCGTTGCGCTGATCGTGGTGGGGCCCAAGGACCTGCCGGTGCTGTTTCGCAATGTCGGGCGCTTTGTCGGCAAGGCGCGGGGCATGGCGCGCGAATTCAGCAGCGCCATGAACGAAGCGGCGGATCAGGCGGGTGTGAACGAGATCAAGAAGGGTCTTAATGCTGCGACGAACCCTGTGAACACGGCCATGGATGGTGTGAAACAGGCGGCGCAGGACATGGCCAAAAGCATCGACCCAACCAAATATGATCCCGACAGCGCAACCGGGAAACTGGCGGCCGAGCGGGCCGAACAAGCCAAGAAGGTTCAGGCCACGAGCGCCCGCGCCACGGCCGAGCGCAAGGCCAAGGAAGCCGCTGATGCGCTGGCCAAGGCGGAAGAGGCCGAAGCGGCGCTGAATTCTGAGAACAAGACATGAGCAAGACCGACGAAATCGAAGACAGCTCGGCCCCGTTGATCGAGCATCTGGCGGAACTGCGTACGCGGCTCATTCATTGCGTCGTGGCGTTTCTGGTCGGGATGATCATCTGCTTTACGGTGGCAACGCCGCTTTTCAACTTCCTGACGCATCCACTGTGCGAGGTGCTGAACGAACGTGGGCAGGATTGCGGGCTGATCTTCATCTCCCCGCAGGAAGGCTTTTTTGTCGCCATCAAGGTTTCGCTTCTGGGCGGTTTCATTCTGGCTTTCCCCTATATCGGAATGCAGATGTGGCGCTTTGTGGCACCGGGGCTGTATCGGTCGGAAAAGAACGCGTTTCTGCCCTTCATGGTTGCGTCGCCCTTCATGTTCCTGCTGGGTGCAAGTTTTGCCTTCTATGTCGTCACGCCTTTGGCTTACGATTTCTTCCTTGGCTTCCAGCAGTTTGGCGCGGAAGGTGAGGCTGTGGTCGATGGTGCAACTGCTGCTCCGCTAAGCGTCGTGTTCCAGGGCTCGGCACAGGAATACCTGAACCTGACGATCAAGTTCATTGTGGCCTTTGGGTTGTGCTTCCAACTGCCGGTCCTGTTGACCCTGATGGGCAAAGCCGGGTTGGTCAGCGCCGAAGGGTTGGGCGCGGTGCGCAAATATGCGGTTGTTGGTATTCTGGTTCTGGCCGCGCTGGTGACGCCACCCGACGTGATCACTCAGGTCATCTTGTTCGTGGTCGTCTATGGCCTTTACGAAGTGTCGATCTTCCTCGTCGCCCGTGTCGAGAAAAAGCGCGAAGAACAACTGCGTGCCGATGGCTATTATGATGACGAAGCCGAAGCGGATGAAGAGATCATTCAGGAAGAAGAAGGCAAGTAACCTTCCCTGATCCCGCAAGAAGGCGCGCCCCTGTTGGCGCGCCTTTTTCATTGGCGGCTCTTGTTGTGGCGGGCGGATCATGGTTTGAAACCGCCAGACCCTGACCCGGAGGCCCCGATGGACGATCAAGCCCTGAACCGTATCGCCGACGCGCTGAATCGCATGGCACCCGCCCCATTGGCCGCCCCGGATTTCAACCAGGCCCCGGCCTTTGTCTGGCATGTCGAGCCGGACCGGCTGGAGCCGGTGACGCAAGTCAACCGGGTCGATCTGGATCTGCTTGTGGGCATCAACCGCTCACGCGACACATTGCTGGACAATACGCGCCGGTTTGCCGACGGGTATAAGGCCAATAACGCCTTGCTTTGGGGGGCGCGGGGGATGGGGAAATCCAGCTTGGTCAAAGCGGTGCATGGCACGCTGCAGGCAGATCACCCAAACCTGAAACTGGTGGAATTGCAGCGCGAGGATATGGGCTCGGTCGCGCGCCTGTTGAACCATCTGCGGGCCGCGCCGCATCGGTTCATCCTGTTCTGCGATGACCTGTCTTTCAGTCATGACGACCAGCACTACAAATCGCTCAAGGCCGTGCTGGATGGCGGTATCGAGGGCCGCCCCGAGAATGTGGTCTTCTACGCCACCTCAAACCGCCGCCACCTGATGCCGCGGGACATGATCGAGAACGAACGCTCCAGTGCCATAAACCCGTCCGAAGCGGTCGAGGAAAAGGTCTCGCTCTCCGACCGGTTTGGTCTGTGGCTGGGCTTCCACCCCTGCGATCAGGACGAGTACCTTGCCATGATCGGCCGCTACTGCGGTGCCTACGGGGTTTCAGTCGACCCAGAATCCCTGCGCGCCGAAGCCATCGAATGGCAGGCCACCCGAGGCGCGCGCTCGGGCCGCGTCGCCTGGCAATTCTTCGTCGATCTGGCAGGGCGCAACGGCGTCCATATCGCCTGATCCCAGCTTCATCTGGCCAAAAATATCTCCGCCGGAGGCATGGCCCGGAACGGGCCATTCCCCTATAGCAGTGCCAAAATCCGCGCCGCCTCATCTGCTGTGCTGGTCAGTGCATCCCGATCTTCGCCGGGATGAAACCGCGCGCGTACGGCTGTCGGCATCGGCGCAGGTTCCACGATGGAAACTCGTGGGCCGGTGCGTTCGGTCTCGACCTGCCAACTGCGGGCCAGTGCCATCTGTGCAGCCTTAGTGGCCCCGTAGATGCCATAGAACTTCTCGCCCGCCTTGGGGTCGTCAAAGAACACTGCGTGACCGGCTTCACCCAGCAAAGGCGTTACATAAGGGATCAGGACCGAGGTGGCATTGGCGTTTGTGTTCATCGCCTTCGTCCACTCTTTCGGATCAACGAAATGCGCCGGTGTCAGGGCCGATGTATGAACGGCCGTGTGCAACCAGAGATCAACCTTGCCCCAGCGATCGTGAATGCCCCGACACAGGGTCGCCATGGCGTTTGGATCGGTGATGTCCATTGGGGCTAGGGTGGCGGATCCGCCCTTTGCCTTGATCCGGTCGTCCAGTTCTTCCAGCCCGCCGGTGGTGCGGGCAACGGCGACGATGTGATAGTCGGGGGCCAGCGCTTCGGCAAGGGCTGCGCCCAACCCGCGTGAGGCCCCGGTGATGAGGGCAATTTTGGTCTGATCGGTCATGGCAGCGGTTTGAACCCCATCGCGCAGGGCGTCAAGAGGGGGTTAGCCCCCCGGAATCGCGATCCGCCGGGTCTGGCCGCTTTGTCGCAGCATGATCCCATGTTCATCGATGGCAACAATGGTGCCCGAACCGACCCGGCTGCCGGTCTTGACCTCTTTGACACGACCCGACGCCATACGCATCAGGGCGCGCAATTCGGCCTTGGGGCCAAAGATCCCAAGAACAGACACAGAGTTTTTCTTCAGCGCGCCCTTTTGGGTGGCCGCGCTTTTGACGGTAGCGTTGGACATGAACTGCGGTCAGGGCAGGACCCGGACCCCTTTGGTGAGTGGTAGCAGAACGGTGGTTAACAAAGGCCAAAGGGGAACAAAAGACTGCCGCCGCGTCGCAGGTTTCGGCATAAAATTCCGTTCCACCGAAACCTTTGCAAAAGCGGCAGATTCAACCTCGGGCTGTGGTGGCAACTTTTCGTGATCGGCCCGTCATCGACCAAATCGTGCAAAACCCGGACCTGAATGCCTCAACTTGATTCGCCGCTGACCTCAGCCCGAGGCCAGCTTGGCCCCGTTCCAAGATCCGCCAACGACCTCCATATCTTCGCGCTTTTTACTGACCCGGCTGCTGTTTTCCAGACTGTCGAGGTAATCGTCGCTGACACTGCCCGTGATGTAATCGCCGTCAAAGCAGGAGCAATCGAAGGCCTCGATCTCGGGGTTGCCTTCCTTGGCCGCCCAGACCAGATCGTCGAGATGCTGATAGAACAGGGCATCCGCGCCCAGTTCCTCGCGGATTTCTTCGATTTCTTTGCCGTTGGCGATCAGCTCATGCTTGGTGGGCATGTCGATCCCGTAGACATTGGGATATTTCACCGGCGGCGACGCGCTGGCGATATAGACCTTTTTGGCCCCGGCCTCGCGGCACATCTGCACGATCTTCTTGATGGTGTTGCCGCGCACAATCGAGTCGTCGATCAGCAGGACATTGTGATCCTTGAACTCAAGCGGAATGGCGTTCAGTTTGCGGCGGACGGATTTCTGGCGTTCTTCCTGACCGGGCATGATGAATGTCCGACCGACATAGCGGTTCTTCACCAGACCTTCGCGATAGGGAATGCCGGTGATTTTGGCCGCTTCAAGCGCCACAGGGCGGGCGCTGTCGGGAACCGGGATGATCCGGTCAATCTCAAGCCCCGAATCCTGAATCTGCTTGGCCAGCGTTTGACCCATGCGCATCTGGGTTTTGTAGACCGATACGCCATCCAGCAGAGAATCCGGACGGGCCAGGTAGACATATTCGAAGATACAGGGTGTCAACTTGCCTTCGACCGCCTGGAATTCGTGCATGTTGCCGTCCAGATCGATCAGGATCGCCTCACCCGCGCGCAGGTCGCGCAGTTTCTTGAACCCGTTGATGCCAAAAGCCACATCCTCGGAGGCAAAGGCATAGTCGTTGCCGTCGCCATCGGTTTCGCGCACAGCCACCGACAGGGGGCGAATGCCGTACGGATCGCGGAAGGCCAGCATCCCGACTCCTGCAATCAGGCAGATGACGGAATAGGCACCCTGCACCCGCTCCATCGTCATCTTCACGCCCGCGAAGATGTTGCGGATGGGTTCGACATTGCCGTTGACCTTGATCGCATCGGCCACTTTGTCGGCCAGCACGTTCAGCAGAATTTCGGAATCCGACGTGGTGCGCAGGTGGCGGCTGTATTTGCCTGTCACCTTCTCACGCTGCTCGGCGGTGTTGGTGATGTTGCCGTTATGGACCAGATAGATCCCGTAAGGCGCGTTCACAAAGAACGGCTGCGCCTCAGCCGCGCTGAGCGAACCTGCGGTCGGATAGCGCACATGGCCCATGCCGACCTTGCCCAGCAGGGTTTCGGCGTCCGTTGCGTTGAAGACGTCCTTGACCAGACCGTTGGCCTTTTTCTCGCGAAAGAACTCACCATTATACGTGACGATCCCCGAGGCATCCTGACCCCGGTGCTGCAGCATCAGCAGCCCGTCATAGATTTCCGCAAACACATCATGTGTCCGGCTTGCGATCCCCAAAATCCCACACATGTACGGGCTCCAATTTCTATGACGTTGTGACGAGAGGTTTGACCGGCATGTGGGATCGGATGGCCTGCGCCAGACGCGGGATTGGGTGTGTTTCCAAAGCCAGATGGCCAATCATCGATGCGGCGCACGCAGATGAAAACACAAAGAACAAGACCGGCAGCTCCGATTCCGTGGCGGGTTGGCCCCCACATAATGCCTTAGAACGCGCCTGTCATCAAAGGATCACAAATACACAATGCCGCAGGTGGGTTTTGTGCAACCGTGATCCCGGGCCAAGGCTGATGACATATGATTTCATTTATGCTGACATGGCGGAAAGGGCACGAAAACCAGGGGATTTAGCGGGCAGGGGGCTTTTATGTGGCAAAACAGGGCACCATCGAAGAAAGATGAAACACCAAAGCGGCGGTGCCATCGATGTCGCGGCATGGGGCGGGCGCCCTGTCAGATCTGCAACGGCTCGGGCGAGGTCATCAAAAGCCGCGATATTCACGGCAAGCCGATCACCAGCCGCTGCGACGGCTGTTTCGGGCTAAAGACAATCCGATGCACCGTATGCGGTGGCGAGGGGTTCGTTTAGCTTGACACAAAAAAAGCCCGGGCAGTGCCGGGCTTTTCCTAAGCTGGTAAAGCGGCAATCAGTTGCCGGTGCTTTCAGTAGCAGGGGCCGAACCGTTCGAGGTGCAGCTTGCCACCAGCTCTTCATACTGCGCGGTGACCCAGCCCAGGGCCGCTTCGGGGTTCTGCTCTTCGATCTGCGAACTGAACTGTTCGAATACCTTGGCCGAGCGGCTTTCGTCCACGATTGTATAGGACTGGCCGGTCATGACCGTGTCGTAGACAAAGAAGGCGATGGCAACCAGCAGGATGCCGCGCGCGATGCCGAAGAAGAAGCCAAGCGCCTGATCCAACCCGCCCAGAGCGGAACGCTGCACCAGTGACGAGAACAGCGGTGTGAAGATGCTGACCACGATCAGGGCGATGGCGAAAACGGCAGCGAACCCTGTGATCACCGACAATTCGCAACTGTCGCGCAGGAAGTCTCCGACAACGGGGATTTCTTTGACCAACGGCACGGCCTGCGGCGCAAAGATGAATGCAAGGACTGCCGCCGCGACCCAGCCTGCGATGGCCAGAACCTCGCGCATGAAACCGCGCGAATAGGCCAGCAGACCTGACAGCACGATGATCAGGGCCACAACCCCGTCAATTATTGTAAAACCTTCCATGGCCCTCGCCTGTTCTTTTTCTGCCCCTCGCGGCGCGACTTTAACCTGCTCCGAAGGTTTCGCCAACAAACCCAACCAAATCAGAGGGCCGGGTGAGTGTCAGACCTGCCACAGTACCGGTTTTGCCGCCTGCCGGAGCGATAGCCGACGTGAAACCAAGTTTTTGGGCTTCTTTCAACCTGTTTTCGGTCTGCGGGGCCGGTCTAAGTGCCCCGGATAGAGAGATTTCTCCGAAAACCACCGTGTCTGCGGGCAGGGCAGTGTCTTCGCGCGCACTCAGCAACGCGGCGGCAACGGCCAGATCGGCGGCGGGTTCGCCGATTTTCAGGCCTCCGGCGACATTCAGATAGACGTCCAGGCCAGTGAACGGAACGCCGCATCGCGCCTCGAGCACGGCAAGGATCATCGCCAGACGCCCGCTGTCCCAGCCCACAACCGTGCGGCGCGCCTGCGAATGGGGCGAGGGGGCTACAAGCGCCTGCAATTCCACCAGAACGGGGCGGGTGCCTTCAATGCCTGCAAACACGGCGGAACCGGGGCTGGGCGTGCCGCGTTCCGACAGGAACAGGGCCGACGGGTTTGTAACCTGCGCCAGCCCTTTTCCGGTCATCTCGAAGACGCCGATCTCATCAGCGGGGCCAAAGCGGTTCTTGACCGCGCGCAGGATGCGGAACTGGTGGCCGCGCTCGCCCTCGAAATAGAGAACCGTATCAACCATGTGTTCCACGACTCGAGGGCCCGCGATCTGACCTTCTTTGGTGACGTGACCGACCATGATGATCGATACGCCATGTCGTTTCGCAAACGTGGTCAATTCATGCGCGGCAGCCCGGACTTGTGACACCGAACCCGGTGCGCTGTCCACATTGTCGGCCCACATTGTCTGAATCGAGTCGATAATGGCGAGGCCCGGTTTCTCGGCCTCTAGCGTTGTAAGGATGTCGCGCAGGTTGGTCTCGGCGGCCAGTTGGACGGGCGCATCTTCCAGCCCCAAACGGCGGGCGCGCATTCGGACCTGCGCGCTGGCTTCCTCGCCCGAGACATAGATTGTCTTGACGCCCGCGCGTGCAAACCGCGCGGCGGCCTGCAGCAGAAGGGTGGACTTGCCGATGCCGGGATCTCCGCCGACCAACAGAGCAGAGGCGGGGACGAGGCCGCCGCCCAGCACCCGGTCCAACTCGTCCACCCCGCTGAGTGTACGGGGTGGCGGTGTCTCCTCGGTCGACAAGTCCGTGAGTGCGATGGACGTGCCCCGCTTGCCGCCGAGGGATTTCTTGGCCGGACCCGCCGAAAGCGGCACGTCCTGAGTGATTGTGTTCCATTCGCCGCAGGCGTCGCAGCGGCCGGACCATCTTGTATGCGTGGCGCCACAGGCCGAGCAGGAGAAGGAAGTCGTCTTTGCCATGTGGCCTTTGGTGCCCGAGGATGGGCGGTTCTTCAAGCCCTTGCGGGCTTTCATCCCCGCCGGTGACACGCTGCGGGCTCAGGCCCGACGGGCCATCCCCCGCAGCGGGCGCTGACGCGCCTATTCCGCCGCCCGAGGGGGAGACATTGCGATGACGCTGGACGCGCTTGGATCGCTGTCATCAGGGGGGGATTGCAATTGGGCGGAAAGTTCCGGCAGCAACTCGAACAACTCGTCCCGCAGGCGGCCGAGTTGGGATTTGGCGATGGATTCCTCGATCTCGATATCGCGGGTCCATTGGCTGAGTTCGTGCAGGATGGTCTGCGCATCCTCGATCCGCTTCTGGAACAACTCAACCTCTTCCTGCCGCTGTTGCAGGAAGGTGCGGGCGCGTCTGACACGATCCTCGCCGTAGGTTTCGGCCAGTTCCTGACTGACCTGGCTCATCTGGGCCGCCGTTTCCAGAACTTCAGGTTCCAGCGCCTGCAGGTCGGGGTGATCCCGCAGAAAGGCCATCCGTTCCTTCACCGCGTCGAATTCCGAGGCCAGCGCAAACGCCCCACTTCGGTCTGCGGCATGGGCCACCTGATAGGCATGGGCGATGTCCTGCATGTTCAGCGAGAACTTCCGATGCGCGTTTTCCAGCGCCATCATCCGCGCGTTTGAGGGCAAATAGAAGGCCAGCATGAGAATCAAGCAGGTCAACCCGATCTGGATATAGACGCCCGCATCGATGGTGCCGCCGACAAATCCGGCCTGCATCGACAGCCAAGGCCAGACGCCAAGCGCGGACAGCGATGTAGCGACAACTGCGCCAAGCGCTGCGGCGCAGATCAGGAAAAAAGTCAGTCTTAAAAAGGCATTCTGAAATTGCAATGTAATGTTATGGAGCGCGGCCATGATAGTCCTTCTCCTTTTCAAACCGGTACACACCGGGCCGAAGCGGAGGGAAAGATCAAACACGCAAGGTGATCCGCTGCGGACCCGTAAACGACAAAAAACTTTGCTGCTCGAATATTAAAATGATACTCAGATTAATGTTTTCAATCAATTAGGTCTGAGGATTTCGTGAACTGGATGTCATCTCGGTAATATAGCCGAGCGCCAGAGAGGCCAGAATGCAGGCGGTGAACAGGTACAGGCCCCAAGCGGTTTCGACGGTGGCGTATGAGATGCCTTTGGCCAGCGTGATATAAAGCGCGATCAGGAAGATGTCGGCCATGGCGAGCCTGCCGAGGATGTTGAGCGCGGGTTGCACGCGGGCGTCCAGTAGGTCCCATTGGATCAGGGCGGTGCCGATGGTTTTGATGTAAGGCGCGACAAGGGCGAAGATCGTGACGACCAGCGCGAGGAAGATGTCGGATTTCCACAAGGACTGGAGGCCGGTGATGACGCTGATTTCGGATAGGCCGAAGATTGGGAGGAGCCCCGCGCGCATCAGCGGGGCGAACCACGCGATGGGGTAGAGGATCAGGAGGGAGAGGGTGGCGAGGCGGAGGGTCATCACTTACTCATTTCAACATCCTGACAAAATCCACAGGGTCGTTGAAGTAGTTCCGGTAAGCGCTCCTGAGTTGATTTGGGTTGTCCGCTCTTACATATACAGCATTCAGACTAGTCGCATCGCTTTCGAGTTCATTCGCTTTCGCGATCGCTTGTTGCGGCGAACTGAAACGATAGACTTCGAGTGAGTATTCTTGATTGTCAGCTACGATATTCAGTACGTTGTGTTTCCCTAGTTGATCAAAGCCCTCAAATTGTTTGAGAGCTTCAAGTCGCTGTAGGATTCCCAGTCTATTCTCTAAATTGGTTAGCTTGGTTCTCAAATCATTGTCTGTAACCTCAGGGAAGGCCCGTCTCATACCTTCCTGTTCGCGAGCGAGGATTTCGCTCGCGACGGCAAAGAACTCCACACGTTCACCGCCATTCAAGTCGAACTTAGTTCTTTGTCCGTCTACAATATCTGAGATTTCAAGTGCAGTGGCCCAAGCGTGCTGTACACGTGTTCGATATTGAATCTCAACCTGAAGACCATGCCATGGTTCAGAAGAATTTGTTCCCCTGCGGTGCGGGCGGGGGAAGTGACGAAAGACATCGTGTATGCCTCTGTAACCACTTTCCTTTGGTGCTTCGATATAGTTGTATTTCTGTGCGTCGTTGCGGAGCTTGTGATTCACGCTACGTAGTTTCTGTGGAGACAAAAGCGCTGTACGAAAAGCTGTCAGGTCATTGATACTCGAAAAGATCAAACGACAACCAGCGAAGTCATGCATAGACGTTACATCGGAAATAAAAGGTGTCCCGTCAGGACGAACACGACGCAGTTTATCAATGACTGTATTTCTTCGTTTAAGTCTTTGAGCGAATTCAGCTTCGATTCTTTCGTGCTCCAAGGCGCGCTTAAGCCAAATATTAAATGTATTGAGAACGTATCCATGAGACGCTCGCCATTGGTCGACAACGAATACGTCTTCGGGTGTTTCCAGATTGCTAGCGATAGCTTTCCCGGCTCTGCGGACTCTGGATTTGCTTTCAGGAGGTTGTGGAAAGGACATTTTCTATCTCATCCAAACTTAACTTCGCCACTCACCGCACTGCCTCAATCGGCCCTTCTGCACTCCCGCTGATGAACTGCTCCAGATACGGATCGCCCGAGGCGTCCATCTGGCCCACAGGCCCGGTCCACTGGATCACCCCGTCATGCAGCATCGCCACGTTGTCGGCAATCGCGCGGACGGAGCTCATGTCGTGGGTGATGGTCATGGCCGTTGCGCCCATTTCAGTCACGATTTCCCGGATCAGGTCGTTGATGACGCCGGACATGATCGGGTCCAACCCTGTGGTGGGCTCGTCGAAAAAGATGATCTCGGGTTCGGCGGCGATGGCGCGGGCGAGGCCGACGCGTTTTTGCATGCCGCCGGACAGCTCGGACGGAAAACGGTCGGCCACGTTGGATTTCAGGCCGACACGGCGCAGTTTCTCGACGGCGATTTCGCGGGCGTATTCGGGCGGGCGTTTCAGCGGGCCGCGCAGCAGGCGGAAGGCGACGTTCTGCCAGACGGGCAGTGAGTCAAACAGCGCCGCGCCCTGAAACAGCATCCCGAACCGGGCCAGAAAGGCATCGCGGTCGCCTTTGGTGGCGTCTTTGCCGTCCACATAGATCATACCGCTGTCGGGTTTGATCAGGCCCAGAATGCATTTCAGCGCCACCGACTTGCCGGTACCCGAGCCACCGATGATGACCATCGACGTGCCCTTGGGGATCTCAAGGTTAAGACCCTGCAACACATGGTTGTCGTCAAAGGCTTTATGTACGTTCTCCATATGGATCATAGCGAGAAGAACACCCCTGTCAGAACGAAGTTGGCGGCCAGGATCAGCACGGCGGCGGCCTCGACCGAGCCTTTGGTGGCGCGGCCAACACCTTGCGCGCCGCGACCCGAGCTCATGCCGTAGTAGCAGCCCATAACGGCGGCGATCATGCCGAAGGCGGCCCCTTTGACCAGCGATGAGACGATGTCGCGCGTCTCAAGGAAATCCACCGTGTTTTTCAGGTAGGTCGCCGGGTTGAAGCCCAGGTTTTGCGTGGCGACCGTATAGCCACCCATGATGCCGATCACGTCGCCCACCGCAACCAAAGCAGGAACGGTGATCACCGCCGCCAGCACGCGCGGGGCGGTCAGGTATTTCATCGGGTGGGTGGATAGCGTGACCAGAGCGTCAATCTGCTCGGTCACTTTCATGGTCGCGATTTCTGCGGCAATGGACGAGGTCACACGGGCTGCGATCATCAGGCCGACCAGTACGGGGCCCAGCTCGCGCACCATGCCGATTGCGACGATCTGGGGGACCACGGCCTCGGCATTGAACCGCGCGCCGCCAGAGTAGATCTGTAGGGCCAGCGCGCCACCGGTGAAGATTGCGGTCAGGCCGACCACGGGCAGGGACAGCCAGCCGATATTCAGCAATGCCATTGCGAATTCGCGCGGGTAGAAGGGCGGTCGAAAGATATGCGACACCGCGTCCAGCGCGAACAATGCGACGCGTCCGAACGCAGCCAGCATGTTCAGGACCGCGCGGCCCAATCCGCCAAGCATCAGAATGGGGTTCATTCCACGTAACCCCGCGAGTACCTGCGGCCCAGTGACGTCAGAATTTCATAACCGATCGTCCCAGCGGCCTCGGCCAGATCATCCACGGTCTGGTGGCCGTTCAGGATGCGCAGGCGTTCGGGGTCCTGCGGCAGGTCGGTGACATCGACGGTGATCAGATCCATCGAGATACGGCCCACGACCGGGCAGGGCTGATCGCCCGAAAACGTATCGATGCCGCCGCCAATCGCGCGGTGCAGACCGTCCGCATATCCCGCCGCCACTGTGGCGATGCGCGATGGACGCCGGGCAGTCCAGCTGTTGCCATAGCCTACGGATTCTCCGACTTCCACGGCGCGGACCTGAATGACCGGCAGATCAACCGTGACCACCGGCTTGGCCCCGGCAAAGGGCATGCCACCATACAGGCCGACGCCCGGACGGCAGAAGTCGAAATGGAACTCGGGGCCCAGCAATGTCCCGCCCGTCGCCGCAAGCGAGCGCGGCGCGGTGACACCGTCGGTCATCTCGCGGAAGGTTTTCAGTTGCTGTTGGTTCATCGGATGATCGGGCTCGTCCGAACAGGCGAGGTGGGACATCACGACCACCGGGTTCAGCGCCTCGGCCTTGGGGCGCAGCTCGGCCCAGTCGGCGGGTTCCAGCCCCAGACGGTTCATGCCGCTGTCAAGCTGGATGCCGAACGGGTGATCGGGCAGGGCCTGCATATGGCGCTGGAACTGCTCGGCCGAGTTGATCAGCGGCGTCAGATCGTGATTGCGCAGCAGATCGGTGTCACCCTCCATATGGCCGGAAAACACGGCAACCATCGGTCCCGGGCCAACAGCCTCGCGCACGGCGACGCCTTCCTCGGCGACGGCGACGAAGAACTTGCGCACGCCTTCCTCGGCCAGCGCGCCGCTGACGGGTCCGGCCCCCAACCCATAGGCGTCGGCCTTGACCACGGCGCCGGTTTCAACATTGGTCTTTGCATCCAGCGCCCGCCAGTTGCTGGCAACGGCCTGAAGATTGATTGTTAGTCGTGCTGTACTCATGCGTCGTTCATGCCATTGCGTCGTGGCAGGTCAAGGGGGTATCGGGCTTTTCCCGACAAGATACGCTGCGACATAGGCAGCATCTGGCTGAGTACAAACGGTCCGCGCGGCTGTCGAGCGTAATCTTCTGCAAAAACACCATTGTTTGAAAGGGGTTTGGATTATGTGACATCTGGCGTCAAACGCGGCTGAAGCCAATTATCGTTGACCCGCTTCGGGTCAAGCCGATCCCTTCGCAGACGGCGACAGCAGCGGTTTTTCGTTACTCAGATGCCGCGCCACCAGTTTGCGCTGCTGCTTGCCACTGGGAATGAAACAGGCAGGCTTGCCGGTTTGTGCCTCAGCCGCGTTCAGCGCGGGGAACAAGGCCAGCAATTCAGCCCGCGCCTCTGGCGTGACGGCAAACACGGCCTGCGGGCCGGTGAACAGGCTTTCGCTGGGCGCGCCTTCGGCAAACAGGACAACATGACAATCAAACACGAGATGATGATAGGTGACCTGAGTGATGCTGTCGTCGATGAAAATACCGGGCAGGTCGGTCAGCCGGATTGCCGAGATCAGCACGTCCTGCGTTCCAAACATCCGCCCGGCAATCGGCGACCGCACCAGCATACGATGTTGACGCGAAACCAGCAGATCGCGCCCCGGCAAGCTCTGGCCCAAGGCTCCGGCCACGATACGGATCGGGCACAGCTCGGGTTGCGAGATCAGCTCGGACTGTCGCAGGGCGCGGGAGAGATTAAGCCGCAGAGGCAGATACGCCCCGGTTGCGGTCAGGACCAAGTCGCCGGGTTTCAGGTCTTCGACGGCAATCTGCCCGCTGTCGGTCAGGATCAGAGTGCCGGTCGCAAAACAGGGCGCGCCCGGGCTGGGGTTGTCGTTGACGACGTAGTTGATGCCATCGGTCGACGTGACCGACTGCGTTGAATCTGTCAGGTCCGGATCGCTGTCGTTGCCAATGCGGTTTGCGGTCAGACCATCGGCGGCCCCTTCGGTGGCCGTGACGTCGCCGTCGAATGACACGAACCCCAGAACGGTGCCGTTGTCATCGAGGGATACCGCGCCAAAGCGATTGATGCGCGCGTTCAAAACATAATAGTCGAACCCGCCGACGGTGGTCATGGTGCCGCTATCGACCGACGTTGTGCTGCGCACTGTGCCGTTGGGGTTATATACCTCGACCGTCAGGCCCGAGACACTCTGGCCCGTGGGCACCCGGATTTCGATGAAGTCGTCATCCGGGTTGTTGAAGCCCGGACCGTTCCGGTAGCGAATTTCCGAGATGATGGCTGGCAAATTCCGCGCGTCCTTTTCAGAGCATGGCCTCTATCTAGCCCCATACTCAGCCTGCCGTACAGGTGAGAGGCAACGGCATTCTCCCCGTGGGACAGGGGTGCCCGGCACCAGCTTGGGTCAGTACCCCTCGATCTCGCCGCCCTGTTGCCAGGGTTTGACCAGATTGCCAAAGCGGGTGAACTGTGCCTCGAACGACAACTCGACCGTGCCGATGGGGCCGTGGCGCTGCTTGCCGACGATGACCTCGGCCTTGCCGTGCAGGCGTTCCATGGCCTGTTTCCACTCTTCCATCTTTTCCAGCTCGTGATCACCGGGCTTTTCGCGTTCCTTGTAATATTCCTCGCGGAACACGAACATGACCACGTCGGCATCCTGTTCGATCGAGCCCGATTCCCGCAGGTCGGACAGTTGCGGGCGCTTGTCATCGCGGTTTTCGACCTGACGCGATAGCTGGGACAGGGCGATCACCGGGATGTTCAACTCTTTGGCAATGGCCTTCATGCCCATCGAAATCTCGGCAATTTCGTTGACGCGGTTGTCGGCCATGCCTCGGCACAGTTGCAGATAATCGATCACCAGCAGGTCCAGCCCGTGGGTCCGCTTTAACCGCCGTGCGCGGGCGGCAAGCTGAGAGATGGGCAGGGCAGGGGTGTCGTCGATGAACAGCGGGCAGGCTTCCAGTTCCTTGGCAGCGTCCACGAAACGGCGGAACTCGGCCTCGGTCATGTCGCCCTGACGGATCTTGTGGCTTGAGATTTCGGATGCCTCGGCCAGAACCCGGCCTGCAAGCTGCTCGGCGCTCATCTCAAGCGAGAAGAACCCGACCACGCCGCCATCAATCGCGCCTTCAGAGCCATCGGGTTTCAGCCCGCGCTTGTAGGCTTTGGCCACGTTGAACGCCACGTTGGTCGCCAATGAGGTTTTCCCCATCGATGGACGCCCCGCCAGAATGATCAGGTCGGAGGGGTGCAGGCCCCCAAGCTGTTTGTCGAGATCGGCCAGACCGGTGGAAATCCCCGCCATGCCGCCACCGCGCTGGTAAGCCTCGTTGGTGACGTTGACGGCTTCTGTGACCGCCTTGAGGAAGGATTGAAACCCCTGTTCGGTCTGGCCCTGCTCGGATAGCTGATAGAGCTGTTGCTCGGCCTCGACGATCTGTTCTTTCGGCTCGCTGGACACATCCACCCGCGCCGCCTTGTCCGAGATGTCCCGGCCCAGCCGGATCAGCTCGCGCCGGATGGCGAGGTCATAGATCATCTGGGCGTAGTCATGCACCGCAAAGGCGCTGATCGACGCACCCGCCAGCTTGACCAGATAGGCCGGTCCGCCCAGTTCCTTCAGGCCCTCATCCTCGGCCATGAAGGATTTCAGCGTCACGGGCGAGGCCAGCGCATTCTTGGCGATGCGGTTGGCCGCGACCTCATAGATGCGGGCATGGACCGGATCATAGAAATGCTCGGCCCCAATGATCGAGGCGACCCGGTCATAGAGGTCGTTATTGGTCAGGATTGCACCCAGAAGCTGCTGTTCGGCCTCAATGGAATGCGGCATGGTTTCGGCGTTCTGAATCTGTGCCGCTGCCTGCTCGATACTGCTGATCTCGTTCATTTTGTCCCCGCTGCCCGTTCCGAGGTTTTACACGCGAAATACTGTCGCAAGCTATCTGGAAATACCTGTGGCTAACTTAGGGTAAAGCCTAGGGATAACTTTCTAGACAGCTTGGATGCCTGTGTATGCGTAGCTTATTATGTAGGAATTGCGGGAAAAGTCACCAGATATCGTGGCGAACTGGCCGATTCTTCCGGGGTTATCCCCAATCCTTCCACAAGAGGTTTACGTTGGTTTATTGGCCTCTTGCCAGCCGCGCGGGTCGTTCAGGAAGGCTTCGACGCCGCTAAGGGTCTCTTCGTCAAAGGCCTTTTGCGCCTTGGCCTCGGCCAGAACGTCCCACCATGTGCAAAGGCTGTGCAGCTTCACGCCATGATCGCCCAGCGTCTTTTCGGTCTCACGGAAAATTCCGTAGTAGAAAATGACCGCCGTATGCCCGCAGGTCGCGCCGGTTTCGCGGATCGCATCGACAAAGGACAGTTTGCTGCCACCATCGGTGGTCAGGTCCTCGACCAGCAGCACGCGTTCCCCTTCACTCATCGCGCCTTCGATGCGGGCGTTGCGGCCGTAGCCTTTGGGTTTCTTCCGCACATAGGTCATCGGCAGAGCCATACGCTCGGCCACCATTGCAGCAAAGGGGATGCCCGCCGTCTCGCCGCCTGCGATATTGTCGAACGCCTCGAACCCAGCCTCGCGCATCACGGTGACGGTCAGGAAATCCATCAGGGTCGAGCGGATGCGGGGGTATGAGATCAGCTTGCGGCAGTCGATATAGGTCGGGCTGGGCAGGCCAGAGGCCAGCGTGAACGGCTCGCGCGAATTGAAATGCACGGCCTTGATCTCCAGCAGCATGCGCGCGGTCAGGCGGGCGATTTCGGTGCTATCGGGGAATGAGCTGGGGATCATGGTGCAAACCTCTGGGCTGAAAACACGTTGCGGGCTGATAGCCTGACCCTTTGGCCGGAGTCGAGGGGGTGAAAAAAAGAAAAGCGGACCCCCAAGAGGTCCGCTTAGGCCCTTACGGGCAGAGCATGCCAAGGTGGGCTTAGCTGCTCATGTCATAGGCCCGCTCGCCGTGTACCGACAGATCGAGCCCGTTTGTTTCGGTCTCGGCGTCTACGCGAAGTGGGGTGATCAGTGCAACCACCTTGACCAGTACAATCGTGACAACTGACGTAAAGACACCCACGATCACCAGCCCGCCCAGTTGCGCGGTCCAGGTGCCCAGACCGAACAGTGCAATCATCAGGGTGCCAAAGATGCCGCCCACCCCATGCACCGCGAACACGTCCAGCGTGTCGTCGATATTCAGCTTGTTGCGGATCACGAACACCGCCTCCTGGCACAGGATGCCTGCCACAGCGCCGATGATCAGCGCCTGAACCGGGCCGACAAAGCCCGAGGCCGGCGTGATCGAGGCCAGACCCGCGATGGTGCCAGTCACCAGACCGACCATCGAGGCTTTGCCAAAGCGGATTTTCTCCCACAGCGCCCAAGTTAGCGAGGCGGTGGCCGCGGACAGATGTGTGACGGTCATGGCCATCGCGGCCCCTCCGTCAGCGGCCAGTTGCGAGCCGCCGTTGAAGCCGAACCAGCCGACCCACAGCATCGCGGCACCGACCATGACAAAGCCCGGATTGTGCGGCGGTGTCGTGCGGTTGCGGCGGGGGCCGAGGATGACAGCGATGATCAGCGCGGCCAGACCGGCGGTTTCGTGGACAACGATGCCGCCCGCAAAGTCGCGCACGCCGATCTCACCCAGAATTCCACCATCGGCCAGCATCCCGCCGCCCCAGATCCAGTGCACCACCGGCGCGTAGCACAGCAACATCCACAGCGCCGAGAACGTCAGGACAAAGCCAAAGCCCACGCGTTCCACATAAGCGCCGACGATCAGCGCGGGGGTGATGATGGCAAAGGTCATCTGAAAGGCGAAGAACAGGATCTCGGGCAGGGTGCCTGCAAGGCTGTCCACATCGACGCCGTTCAGGAACGCTTTGCCCAAGCCGCCCCACAGCCCGCTTTCGCCGGGGCCGAAGGCGATGGTATACCCCGCGACCAGCCAAAGGACGCTCATCAGGCAGGCGATGCTGAAACAGTGCATGAAAACGCTCAGCACGTTGCGGGCGCGCACAAGGCCGCCATAGAACAGGGCAAGCCCCGGTAATGTCATAAACAGGACCAGTGCGGTTGCAACGATGATCCAGGCTGTGTCGGCTCCGTTCATGGGCCGGTCTCCTTTTCCCTGCGGATGCTCCGGGACGCCCATCGGGGCAGGTCGGAGCCGTGTGAGTGATTGTGCGGGGCGTTGAAGCGGAGGCGGGGTGAGGAAAAAAGAGGCAGGGGTTGAAATTTGCGCCTAATTTGGCGTCTTTTGTTCAACTGATGACAGTTTTTGCATCAGTTGCGGGTAAATGCCCGAAAAACGGGCGGTTTAGGAAAAGGCCTGACGCAGCAGGGCCAGCGCATGATCCCGCGCCGCTTTGCGCACATGGTCCCGTCCCAAAGCACCGAATTCGACGGTTTCGGTGCAGGTTTCCAGCCCGTCACCGGCCAGCCCAAAGCACACGCGCCCCTCGGGCTTGAACTCGGATCCGCCGGGGCCTGCGATGCCGGTGACCGATACGGCCAATTGCGCCTGCGAGTTGCGCAGCGCGCCTTCGGCCATTTCGCGGGCGACCTCTTCGGACACCGCGCCGTAGGCGTCCAGAGTGTCAGGGCGCACACCCAGCAAGTCCTGCTTGGCTTGGTTGGTGTAGGTCACAAACCCGCGTTCGACCACGGCGGAACTGCCGGGAATATCGGTCAGGGCGGCGGCCACCATACCTCCGGTGCAGCTTTCGGCCGTGGCGATCATGACGCCGCGTGCCTTTGCCAGATCAAGCAGGGCGGCGGCGGTCACAGCCCCAGAACCCCATGTGCGATACCGGCCAGAACCGCGACGCCAATCGCAGCGAACACCCCGGCGATCACATCGTCTAGCATCACGCCCATCGCGTCATTGCGCCGGTCGGCCCAGCCGACGGGGCCGGGTTTGGTGATGTCGAACAACCTGAACAGCAGGAAACCCGCAATCCAACCGGGCCAGAGCGCCGTGATCTCAATCCCGTGCGCCCAGGCCGGATAGGACACGGCCCAGAGCGCGATGAACTGGCCCGCGACCTCATCAATCACGATTTCCGACGGGTCGTGATCGTCCTGACCAGCGGTCATCACGCGCGTTGCCCACACGCCTGCGATAAAGGTCGCAACGGTGGCAATGGCCAGCAGCGGAAAGCCACCCAATGTGTGCAACAGCCAGGCCAGGGGCAGGGCGGCCAGCGATCCCCAGGTCCCCGGAGCCGGACGCAGGTGGCCCACGCCACAGACGGTTCCGATCAGGCGCGCGGCGTTCATGCCTTCACCAGACAGGCGGTGGCCAAAGCGGCGATGCCCTCACTGCGCCCGGTAAAGCCCAGACGCTCGGATGTGGTGGCCTTGACCGAGACCTGACCGACCTGCAAACCCATGATTCTGGACATCTCTTCCCGCATCGCCTGCGCATGGGGTCCGATCTTGGGGTATTCGCAGACCAGCGTGCAATCGGCGTTCGAGATGCGATAGCCCATTTGCCCGGCCAGTTCGACGGCGTGGCGCAGAAAGATCTCGCTGTCGGCCCCCTTCCACTGCGGGTCAGATGGCGGAAAATGCTGCCCGATGTCGCCCTGCGCCAGTGCGCCATAGATCGCATCCGTCACCGCGTGCATGCCCACATCCGCATCCGAATGGCCCTGCAACCCACGCTCATGCGGGATTTTCACGCCGCACAGGATTACGTGATCCCCCTCGCCAAAGCGGTGCACGTCATAGCCGTTGCCCAGCCTTACATCCATATCCAGCCCCAATATGCGTTCTGCCCGGGCAAAATCCTCGGGTCGTGTGATTTTGATATTATCCGGGTCGCCCGGCACGATGGTCACGTCCAGCCCTGCGGCGCGCGCGACCTCGACATCATCCGCTGCGCCGCCGGGATGGGCGGCATGTGCTTCGGTGATCGCCTCGTAATCAAACCCCTGCGGGGTTTGCGCCGCAAACAGGCCCGTGCGGTCCTGCGTGCCAGTAACCGAACCATCCGCCCCGGTCCAAAGCGCGTCCGTGACCGCCAGACCCGGTGCAGCGGCCTTGGCCGAGGTCAGAGCCTCCAACACGTTTCGAATAGTGTTTTCCGCCACGCAGGGGCGGGCGACATCGTGGATCAGAACGCGGGTGACGCCTTGGTCCGCCAACGCCGCCAACCCGTTGCGCACGGATTCGGACCGGTCATTGCCGCCTGCGGTCAGGGTCAGGCCACTGGTTCGATATGCCGCCCACGCCGCGTCGTCGTCGGGCGAAAGCACCAGAACGATCTGATCGACCTGACCGCGAAACCTGGCGATGGTCCAGTCTGCCACTGTGCGATCGCCCAGCGTGCGCCATTGCTTCGGCGCACCCCCTCCGGCGCGGGTTCCGCGTCCGGCGGCGACGATGATGGCGGCGGTTGTCATTTGGGGCTCGGCCTTCCGTGGTTCTCGCCATTGTTTAGGGGGCGGTGAATGCAGAGGCAATCACCCGCGTTAACGTGATTAAAAAATAGGCAAGTGATGATTTTGCAGGCTTGTGACCCGCCGTTTTGTTGTTCATATGCGCGGAATTCGATATCAAAACCCCAAATGCTCAAGGATTAGGCACGTTGACCCTGCATCTTGCTGACAAAACCCTGAACCCGCCGGTGTTACTGGCCCCAATGGCCGGAATCACGGACCGGCCCTTTCGCGATCTGGTGATGCGCTTTGGGGCCGGAATGGTCGTCAGCGAAATGGTCGCCAGTCAGGAGATGGTGCAGGCCAAACCGGGCGTGCGCGAACGGGCCGAATTGTCTGCGGATGTGGAAAACACCGCCGTCCAGCTTGCCGGGCGCGAGGCGCATTGGATGGCCGAGGCCGCCCGTCAGGTCGCGGACCGCGGCGCGCGGGTGATCGACATCAACATGGGCTGCCCGGCCAAGAAGGTTACAAACGGCTATTCCGGCTCGGCCCTGCTGAAAACGCCCGATCACGCGCTGACGCTGATCGAGGCGGTGGTCGAGGCCGTGGACGTGCCCGTCACCCTGAAAACACGGTTGGGCTGGGATGATGCGCTGCTGAACGCGCCGGATGTGGCGCGCCGGGCCGAAGGGGCTGGCATTCAGATGGTTACGATCCACGGTCGCACGCGCTGTCAGTTCTATAAGGGTCGGGCCGATTGGCGGGCGATCCGCGCGGTGAAAGAGGCGGTCTCGATCCCCGTCATCGCAAATGGCGACATTGTCGATACCAAAGCGGCGCACGCGGCGCTGAACCATTCCGGTGCTGACGGTGTCATGGTCGGGCGCGGGGCGCAGGGAAAACCCTGGCTGCTGGCGCAGATCTGCCATGAGGTTTACGGCACCGATGCCCCTGTAATCCCGGACGGCACTGATCTGGTCGACATGGTTCGCGCGCATTATCAGGCGATGCTGGGTTTCTATGGCGCCGATCTGGGCCTGCGCGTCGCGCGCAAACATCTTGGCTGGTACATGGATGAGGCCGGAACACCCGCACCGTTGCGCCGGGCGGTTCTGACCTCACGCGATTCAGACGAGGTCCTGCGCCTGCTAAGCGATGCCTTGAACGGCACGGCAGAGGTGGCGGCATGACCTCGGATCAAAGCATCTGGAACTCGCTGCCGGTTCCGGCCTTTATCATTGATGCCGAGGATCGGATTGCCGACGTGAATTCCTCGGGCGAGGGGTTTCTGAATGCCTCGCGCAAAGCGGTGATTGGTGAGCCGGTCTGGGATCAGATCGCCGTGGATGCCCCGCTGGAAGTGGCGTTCCTGCGCGCCCGCCAGCACGGCACGCCCTTGTTCGTCAATGATGTGGATGCAGGCTCGGGCAACCGCGCGCCGTTGCAATGCGCGCTGCAAATCGCGCCCTTGGTCGGGCATCCGGGATCGATGATCATGATCATTTCCCCGCGCGAACTGGCCGGGCGCATGACCCGTGGCAATACCGTCAAATCCGCCGCCCAATCAGCGATTGGCATGGCCGAGATGCTGGCGCACGAGATCAAGAACCCTCTGGCCGGTATCACCGGGGCGGCACAACTTCTCAGCATGAATATCCCGCCGCAAGATCTTGAACTTACAGATCTTATCGTCGCAGAAAGCCGCCGGATCGTGAAGTTGCTGGAACAGGTTGAGCAGTTTGGAAACCTGCAGCAACCTGACTTCAAACCGGTCAATATTCACGATGTTCTGGACCGCGCCCGCCGCTCGGCCTTGCTGGGGTTCGGTGCGGACATGACCATAATCGAGGATTACGATCCGTCCCTGCCGCTGGCCTTTGGGGATCCCGACCAGATCCTGCAAGTGGTTCTGAACCTGCTGAAGAACGCCTCCGAGGCCGCAGGGCCGGACGGCGGCACAATTCGCCTGCGCACCTATTTCGAACATTCGTTCCGGCTGCGCCGCAGTGATGGTTCGGGCCATTCGCTGCCCCTGCAGATCGAAATCATCGATGACGGGCCGGGCCTGCCAGAGAAAATCCGCAGCGATATCTTCGACCCGTTCGTGTCCGGCAAGGAAAACGGAACCGGACTGGGGTTGGCATTGGTCAGCAAGATCATCTCGGACCATGACGGCTGGATTTCAGCCGAATCCGTTCCGGGACGCACCGTCTTTAAACTGTCGCTGCGCCGCGCACCGGCAGAGAGCATATCGAAGGAGAGCACCTGATGGATGGCACCGTTCTGGTCGCAGATGACGACCGCACGATCCGCACCGTTCTGACCCAGGCCCTGACGCGGGCCGGATGCAAGGTGCACGCCACATCCTCGCTGACCACGCTGATGCGCTGGGTGGGCGAGGGCAAGGGGGATGTTGTGATCTCGGACGTGGTCATGCCGGACGGGAACGGTCTGGAAATGTTGCCGAAAATTGCTCAGGACCGGCCCGGATTGCCGGTCATCGTGATCTCGGCCCAGAACACCATCATGACGGCGATTCAGGCGGCCGAGGCGGATGCCTATGATTACCTGCCCAAGCCGTTCGATCTGCCCGATCTGATGAAGCGCACCGCGCGCGCGTTAGAGCAGAAACAGCGCCTGCATACCGAGCCTGAAACCGAACAAAGCGACCGCCCGGATGAGTTGCCTCTGGTCGGGCGCACCCCGGTCATGCAGTCGCTTTATCGTTTGGTCGCGCGGGTGATGAATACCGATCTTTCGGTGATGATTTCTGGTGAAAGTGGAACCGGTAAGTCCCTGATTGCGCGCGCTATTCACGATTTCTCGGACCGGCGTACCTTGCCCTTTGTGACCGCAACGGCGGCCGACCTGCGTGACCTTGAAGGCCCCGCGCGCGTCATGGCCCGCGTGCGCGGCGGCACGCTGCTGATCGATGAGATTGCCGATATCGATGACGAGATTCAGGCCCGGATCGTTCGGATGATGGACACGCCGGGCGATCACGTGCCGCGCTTTATGGCCACCAGCCAGTCGGACCTGACGGACGGAATGGAAAGCGGTCGCATTCGGCAGGACCTGTATTATCGCCTGTGCGGCGCAACGATCCATGTGCCAGCCCTGCGCGAGCGGGTCGATGACATCACCCTGCTGGCCGAGCACTTTCTGGCCCGCGAAGAACGTGACAGCGGCACCAAGCGCTGGCTCAGCGCTGATGCGGTCGAGCTGGTCCGGCGTTATTCCTGGCCCGGCAACGTGCGGCAGTTGGAAAACGCGATACGACGCCTGAGCCTGACCAGCCGCGCGGATGAGATTTCAAAGGCTGAGGTCGAAATGGTACTGGGCAGCCAGCCCGAGGCTGAACCGGTTCTGGGCGGGGGCGAGCGCGAGAAGCTGTCCACGTCCGTTGAACGGCATCTGCGGCGGTATTTCGACCTGCACGGCAACATGCTACCGCCTCCGGGCCTGTACCAGCGTATCCTGCGCGAAGTTGAGGCACCGCTGATCGAAATCGCGCTGGAAGCGACCGGTGGAAATCAGGCGAAATGCGCGGATTTGCTGGGAATCAACCGCAATACGCTGCGGAAAAAGATTACAGACCTCGATATTCAGGTGACACGCCGTCGCAAACTGATGTAATATCGCCACACAAAGCGTGGCATCCGGGTATCGCCTGGGCAACGACCACGACATATGGCGGTTCGTCGCGCAAGCGACACATCAGAATGAGGGCAGACGGTGGCAACCCGAGCACAGAGCGGGATGATCCCATCGATTAGTCGATGGCGAAAATCCCGAAAACTGCGCAATTTCGGCACCTTGGGGCTGGTTCTTCTAG
This sequence comes from Ruegeria sp. C12, assembly GCF_056537745.1. Classification (NCBI taxonomy): domain Bacteria; kingdom Pseudomonadati; phylum Pseudomonadota; class Alphaproteobacteria; order Rhodobacterales; family Roseobacteraceae; genus Ruegeria; species Ruegeria sp. C12. The sequence continues at coordinate 350,613 of NZ_JBQFSA010000002.1, read as the reverse complement.
GACCTGCCTTGGCGCTTGCAACCTATCTTGTCATTGGTCCGTTTGATCTGGGGGCGACCGCCCCGACATTGCGTCTGATTCTTCTTGCAGATCTGGTTTACGTGCTGGTTGTCGCGGCCCTTGTGCTGAGCCAGTTGGGCAGCCTGATCGCGGCGCGACGGGCGAAATCGGCAGGCTCTCGCCTGCATTTGCGTCTGATCGGGGCGTTTACGCTATTGGCGCTGGTGCCCACGGTGACAGTTGCGATCTTTGCCGGGCTGACGGTGAATATCGGCCTTGAGGGCTGGTTCTCGGACCGTGTGCGGCAGGTTGTCGGCTCATCCCTGACCGCAGCCGAAGCGTATGAGCTTGAACACCGCCAAGGGCTGACACAGGACGCGGCTGTTCTGGCGCTGTATCTCGACAATGCCCGATCACGCGATTTCTACATCTCGGACGCTGAACTGCGCGAGGTTCTGGCGCAAGGGCAATCTCAGATCCAGCGCGGCCTGCGCGAGGCCTATGTGATCGATGGCAGTGGTGAGATCCGCTCGCGCGGGGATCGGTCTTACCTGTTCAACTACGAAGCCCCGACGCCCGAGCAGATGATCGAGGCAACGGATAATGGCCTTTTGATCATCGCCGATTGGGAAAACAACGAATTCCGCGCGCTGGTGCCCTTGCAGGCCTATCTGGACCGGTATCTCTATGTCAGTCGCGAAGTGGACGGCCAGTTGCTGACCCTGCTGGACGACACCAAGGAAACGGCGCAGTTCTACCAACAGCTCGAAAGCGAACGGGGACGGGTGCTGTTCGAATTTGGCCTTTTGTATCTGGGCTTTGCGCTGATCCTGATCCTTGCAGCCATGTCCCTGGGCATGTGGTTTGCCGAGCGTCTCTCGCGCCCCGTGGGACGCCTGACAACCGCCGCGCAGCGCGTCGGCGCGGGCGACCTGAGCGTTCAGGTGATCGAAGAGGCCAGCGACGACGAAATCGCCATGCTGGGGCGGTATTTCAACCAGATGACCCGACAGTTGAAGGGCCAGCGCGACACGTTGCTGGAGAACACACGTCAGATCGAAAGCCGCCGCCGCCTGTTCGACTCGGTGCTAAGCTCGGTGACATCGGGCGTTGTCGGAGTGGACCCTGATGGGTGCGTGACCTTCGTTAACCGTTCAGCCGAACGGTTGCTGGATTGGTCGCGTGGCGAACAGCATCTGGCCATCGGTATTGCGGTGCCTGAGTTTTTGCCTCTGTTCGAGAGCTTGAAGGACAGCGGGCAAGAGGCTGTGCAGGGCGAAATCAAGGTGACCCGCAAGGGGCAGTTGGAGAACCTGCTGGTCCGGATGGCCACGCGGCGGGGTGAGGATGGCGGGCTTGAAGGCTATGTTGTGGCCTTTGATGACGTCACCGATCTGGTCAGCGCCCAGCGGATGGCGGCGTGGGGCGACGTGGCCCGGCGGATCGCGCACGAGATCAAGAACCCGCTGACCCCGATCCAGCTGAGCGCTGAGCGGATCAAACGCAAATTCTCGCGCAAGCTGGACGAAGAGGATTGCGATAGCCTCGAGTCGATGACCGACGTGATTGTGCGCCAGACCAATGACTTGCGGCGGATTGTGGACGAGTTTTCGAAATTCGCACGTATGCCCGAGCCGGAACGGCGTGAGGAAGACGTTGTCGCCTTGGTGCGCGAGGCTGTGTTGCTGCAGCAGGCCGGGCAGCCCAACGTGCAGATCGATGCGGATCTGCCTAATCAACCAATCGCGGCGGATCTGGATGCGACCATGCTCAATCAGGCGCTCACAAACCTGATCAAGAACGCAGGCGAAGCCATTGATACCTTGAAGGAAAAAGGTGCGCCTGCAAACCTGAAGCCACAGATCAAGGTGGCCGTTTCCGACGATGACGCGGGTACGATCATCACCATTGCGGACAACGGTATCGGTCTGCCCGAAGACCGGGCGCGGTTGTTTGAACCTTATGTGACCACACGCGACGAAGGGACCGGGCTGGGCCTGCCCATCGTCAAGAAAATTATCGAGGAACATGGCGGAGCGCTGACGCTTGAAGACGCGCCCGTATTCGACGGACAGGACCATTTTGGCGCGATGGCCGTGATCCGTTTGCCGGGGGCGAATCTGCCCACCAATTCAGCGCCACAGAAGCAGGCGATTAAAACCAACAAACTGAAAGCAGGCCAAAGATGAGCGACATTCTGATCGTAGATGACGAACGCGATATTCGCGAGCTGGTGTCCGACATTCTGGAGGACGAAGGCTATTCCACACGGCTGGCGGCAAACTCGGACGAGTGCATGTCGTCGATCAATGCCGAACCGCCAGGGCTGTTGATCCTGGATATCTGGCTGAAAGACAGTCGGATGGACGGCATCGATATTCTGAAAGCGGTCAAACGCGACAACCCGGATGTGCCGGTGGTGATCATTTCGGGCCACGGCAATATCGAGATCGCGGTCGCCGCGATCAAACAGGGTGCGTATGACTTTATCGAAAAGCCCTTTAACATTGACCAGTTGATGGTGGTGATCCGCCGCGCGATGGAAACCTCGCGCCTGCGTCGCGAGAATGCCTCGCTCAAGCGCAAAGAGGTCAGCAATTCGGACATGATCGGCAAGTCGGCCTCGTTCCGGGCGATGCAGGGCCAATTGGACAAGGTCACCAAGTCGAATGGTCGCGTGATGCTGAGCGGCCCGGCCGGGTCGGGCAAGGAAATCGCCGCGCGCTATATCCACGCCCATTCGAACCGCGCCAACGCCCCGTTTGTGACCGTCAACTGCGCCGGGATCGAGCCGGAGCGGGTCGAAGAGGTTCTGTTTGGCCGCGAATCCTCGGAACGCGGGGTGGAATCGGGCTTGCTGGAAGAGGCTCATGGCGGTGTGATCTACTTTGATGAGGTCGCCGATATGCCGCTGGGCACGCAGTCGAAAATCCTGCGGGTGCTGGTCGATCAGCAATTCCAGCGGGTTGGCGGCAGCGACAAGGTGCGGGTCGATTTGCGCGTGATCTCCTCGACGAACAAGGATCTGGACGACGAGATCGCAGCCGAACGCTTCCGGGAGGAACTGTATCACCGCCTGAACGTCGTGCCGATTGCGGTGCCGTCGCTGGAAGACCGGCGCGAGGATATTCCGGTCCTGGCCCAGCACTTCATCGAAATGTGCAACGAAACCCAAGGTCTGCCGATCCGCGAATTGTCGGAAGAGGCCGTGGCGCTGCTGCAAACCATGACTTGGCCGGGCAATGTGCGCCAGTTGAAGAACCTGATCGAACGGGTGCTAATTTTGGGCGATGGCACCGGGCCGATTGAGGCTCGTGAATTGCCGAGCGACGAGGATAAGGCCGAAGAGTCGGGCCGTGTTGTCCTGTCCGGTGCGCTGGCGACCTTGCCTTTGCGTGAAGCGCGTGAAGCGTTCGAGCGTGAATATCTGCTGACCCAGATCAACCGTTTCGGCGGCAATATCAGCCGTACCGCCAGCTTTGTCGGGATGGAGCGCAGCGCGCTGCACCGCAAGCTGAAATCGCTGGGGGTTGTGACCTCGAACAAATCCGGTGCGCGCGTGGCGCAAATCGATGAGCCGGAACCGGCGGAGTGATGTACCGGAAAGGCTGTGCTGGCCATGAGCGTTCTGACATCAGGGAACAGGCTTGAAACACGCGGGTACCCCGGCTTTGGCAAACGCCTGAAACGGTTGCGCCGGTCGGTCGGGTACAAACAATCTCATCTGGCCGAGTTGCTGCAGGTGGATCAGGCGACCGTCTCAAGGTGGGAGCGGGGCGGGCAAACCCCGCCGCCGGACACTCAGCAGGCTGTGTTTGCCGCGCTAGGGCCTGCACGTGCGGATGACAGCGCCTTGCGGCGGCTGGTCATGACCTCGTCCGACTGTCTGCATCTGGTCGAAGAGGCCAGCCATAAATGCCTTGCCTATTCCGCCAGCCGGGCACGGGATTGGAAGACCAGCCAAAACGCTCTGCTGGGCGTATCACTCTGGCAATTCGCAACCGAGGAAATTCAGCAGGCCGAGGCCGAACTGGACGCCGACGGCTGGTGGGACATGCACACGCCTGCGCCAAAGGCGTTTCAGACGTCTGAGGCCGTCCATGACCGCATTCGCATCAGCGCCGGAGAGATCATCTGGGAACGTCTGTATCTGTCGGACGGAACACCGGTGCGCCTTGTCAGTGGATCCAGACATTAGGGCCGCATAATTTATGCGTTCCGTGGTCTGACTGGGCGCTGTAGAAGCGGCGTATGAGACAAGCATTTCAGGTCCTTCTGCTCTGGCTGGCCGGGCTGGGCGCGGCGACGCAGTTTGCCAAGATCGCGGTGCCTTTCCCCCAGCTTTTGCAGCTGTATCCCGATCACGCGGATACGTTGGGATGGCTGCTGTCGATCATCAGCCTGCTCGGTGCCGTGCTGGGGGCCGTGTCCGGGGCAATCGTGGGTCGGGTGGGGCCTTTGAAGCTGCTGACTTTCGGCCTGTGTCTTGGGGGTGCGATTTCAGTGTTTCAGGCAACATGGCCCGGGTTTTACGTCATGTTGGCCAGCCGGTTTGTCGAGGGTCTGTCGCATCTGGCAATCGTCGTCGCCGCCCCAACGCTGATCGCGCAGATCACCAGCGGCAAGGCGCGGAACATGGCCATGGTGCTGTGGAGCACTTTCTTTGGCGTAGCCTTTGCGCTGAATGCGTGGCTCGGGCTGCCTTTGATCGAGCGGTTTGGGCTGACTGCGTTCTTCCTGCTGCACGGTTTTCTGATGATCGGGGTCGCGGCGTTGATCCTGATAACTCGGTTGCCCGTGCAACCCGCCGCGCCAACAGTGCCGTGGCGGTGGAGCGAGGTGCTGCATGTCCATCTGCGCACCTACCGGTCGCTTTTCGTGTCCGCGCCAGCCGTTGGGTGGTTCTTTTACACGCTGACCTTTGTGTCCTTGCTTGCCATCCTGCCGGGCCGTCTGCCCGAAGAGACAAGCGGTCAGATTGCCGGGCTGATGCCGCTGGCGGGGATCGTGCTCAGCTGGGTGGCCGTGCCATTTCTGCTGAACGTGATGCCGTGTGTTGCCGTGATTAATCTGGGGTTTGGGCTGGGTATACTGTCCATTGCTGGCGGTTTCCTCGGCCTGCCGCTGGAAATTGTCTGCGTCCTGCTGTTTGCGGTTCTGGGCCTTGTGCAAGGGGGCAGTTTTGCCGCCGTGCCGATCCTGAACCAAACCGCCGAGACACAGGCGCTCAGCTACGGGGCCATGGCGCAGATGGGGAATGCGGGCAACCTGCTGGGCACGCCGGTTTTGCTGGCCGTTCTGTGGCGGGTTGATGAGGCCGGAATGCTGATCACCGTGATTGGTATCTACGCATTAGCCATTTTTGCGCATCTGGCCTTGTCCCGCCGACGCGCGGCGCAAGGTTCAACCAGATTGACCGGGCGAGATGATCTGGAATGATCCGTCATCGAACTTTACAAAACAGGATTGCGTGGTCAGCGGGGGCAGGGTGGTTGTGCGGGCAAGTGGCACGCTGGATTTCACGCCCGATTTGCAGGGCGGCAGGCTGACCGGGCGATAGCCCTTTTGCGCCATGCACTGCGCCTCGACCTTGTTGCGTAGGGGTTTGTTGACATCCACCGTGTAGACATTTCCCGGCTCCCACCATCCGGGTGAGCGGTAGCACCTGCCGCGCCCGTCGCAATAGGTCCGACCGGGCCAATAGACCGGCGGGCTTTGCCGGATCTGATTGGCAACCGGCGCATCCTTGAGGGCCTGAACCTGACACTGGGTGGTTTCCGTCTGCATGCGCGAGACGCTCTCACCCTCGCGATAATACAAAGACAGGGGGCCACAGGCGCTGAGCGCCATCAGGGGAACCAGCAGGGCAACAAGTGTTTTCATGTGCTTATCTTGCCCCAGACCAACAGTTAAGACAATTCAATTGACCCCTATCGGGCCATCTGTCATTCAAAGATTTCAGGCAGAAGGGCCAGGAACATGAAGGTCATCATTTGCGGTGCGGGTCAGGTTGGTTGGCAGATTGCACGGCACCTTTCGGGCGAGCTTAACGACGTCACCGTGGTGGACAACAACCCTGACCTTGTGCGCCGCGCGACCGAAACGCTGGACGTGCAGGGCATCGCAGGCTTTGCCAGCTATCCGGATGTTCTGGATCGGGCCGGGGCGCGGGACGCGGATATGATCATCGCCGCGACCCACTCGGACGAGGTGAATATGGTCACCTGTCAGATGGCGCATTCGGTGTTCTCGATCCAGCGTAAGATCGCGCGTTTGCGGTCGAAATCCTATTTGCAGGCGATCCATTCCGACCTGTTCCGCCGCGATCACCTGCCTATTGACGTGGTCATCAGCCCTGAACGTGAGGTTGCCGCCGCCGCCATGCGCCGATTGTCGGCCCCGTCCGCCTTTGACACCGAATTGTTCATGGATGGTAAGGCGCAGCTTCTGGGCATTCGGGTGGATGAGGATTGCCCCATCGTGAACACCCCGCTGCGCCAGTTGACCGACCTGTTTTCGACCCTCAGCTCGATTGTTGTCGGGGTCCGGCGCGAGGGCACCTTGTTTGCTCCTGAATCCGAGGACCAACTGTTTGTGGGCGACGAATGCTATGTCTTCACAAGCGTAAATGACGTCGACCGCACGATGGAGGTGTTCGGCAAGTCGCAAAAACGACAGGACCGTGTGGTGCTTGTGGGCGGCGGCAATGTTGGCCTTGAGGTTGCCCGCACTCTGGAAGAACGCGAGGGCCGAGTCAGGGCGAAGATTATCGAGCGGGATCGCCAATGCGCCGAAAAAGCCGCCGAAGCGCTAGAGCGGACGATTGTATTGCATGGCGACGGCTTGGATTCCGCGTTGCTGAGTGAGGCAGGCATTGACCGCGCCGATGCGATGCTGGCGGTTACGGATGATGATCGTACCAACATGCTGGCCGCCGTGCGGGCCAAGGCCGAAGGCTGCGCGTTAGCGATTGCCTTGATCAACGACCCCAGCATGGTCGCTCTGATGGGCCCGCTGGGCATTGACGCCTATATCAACCCGCGCGCCACGACGGTCAGTTCGATCCTGCGTCATATCCGCCATGGACGCGTGCGGCAGGTCTATTCGATTGGCGATGCCGAGGCCGAGGTGATTGAGGCCGAGGTTCTGTCAACCTCGCCCATGGCCGGTCAAAGACTGCGTGATATCGACTTTCCCGAAGGTGTTTTGGTGGGGGCCGTCCGCAAAGGGGATGATGTATTGCGCCCCACGGGCAGCCTGCGGATCGACGAAAAGGACGTTGTTGCGATCTTTGCCATGGCCAAGGACGTGCCCGAGGTTGAGCGGCTGATGCAGGTCTCGATCGATTTCTTCTGATGGCACGCGTGAAACCACAACAGGTTGGGCTATTGCGGCGGTTGCCGCTGTTTTTGCTGATCTGGGGATGCGTTTCGATCTCGATGTGGGTGCCGGCGGTCTTTGCGCTGGTGCTGGATGACCACGATACCTCGCGCGCCTTTCTGTATTCGGGTCTTTTGGGGCTGTTTCTGGTGGCGACCATTTCCCTTGCATCCTCAAACCGGGTGCCGCGGCGGGGCACTTTGGGACAGCTGGCGGTGCTGTTGGGGTGTTTCACGGTCCTGCCGCTCTTTCTGGCCATCCCGTTTCACGAGGCGCTTGGCAACACCACGTTTCTGAACGCCTATTTCGACATGGTCAGCGCCCTGACCACAACAGGTGCGGATCTGTTTCCCAACCCTGATCGACTGAGCGCGCCGCTGCATTTGTGGCGGGCGATGGTGGGCTGGATGGGCGGTCTGCTGATGTGGATTTCAGCGGCGGCGATCCTGGCCCCCCTGTCGCTGGGCGGGTTCGAAGTGACCGCGAAGGGCCAGCCGGGGCGCCCCGTCTCGGGCGTGGCACAAAGTGAGACGGTTGACCCACGCGGCCGCCTGATCCGGGTGACACGCACGCTGACCCCGGTCTATGCCGGTTTGACGGCCGTGATCTGTATCCTGCTGTTGATCGCCGGAGAGCAAGGCCTGACCGCCATCTGTCACGCGATGTCGGTCATGGCGACCTCGGGCATTTCGCCGGTCGGCGGGCTTGAGGGGGCACAGGCCGGGATCACCGGTGAGGCAATTCTGCTTCTGTTCCTGTTCTTTGCATTGTCCCGCCTGACATTTTCGGCGGATACGGCAACAAGCGGGTTTTCTCGGCTGGACAAAGACCCCGAGTTTCGCATCGGTCTGTTGATCGTACTAGCGGTTGCCGCTTTGCTGTTTTTTCGCGTTTGGGCCGGGGTCAATGAGATTGGCGGCCAGCTTCAACCTGTCCAGGCACTGCACGTCATCTGGGGAATGCTGTTCACCGGTTTGTCCTTTCTGACGACCGCCGGGTTTGAAAGCGCCAACTGGAACGATGCGCAACAGCTTTCGGGGCTGGGGACACCGGGTCTGATTCTGATGGGCCTTGCGCTGGTCGGCGGTGGCGTGGCCACCACGGCAGGCGGCGTGAAACTGTTGCGGGTCTTCGCGTTGTACCTGAACGGCGCGCGCGAGATTGACCGCCTGATCCACCCGTCCTCGGTCAGCGGGGCCGATGGCGGCAATCGGCGCATCCAGAGCGATGGCGCGTTCATCGCGTGGATCTTTCTGATGCTGTTTGCCCTGACGCTGGCGGTGTTCAACCTGCTACTGGCCATGATGGGGTCGGGGTTCGAACAGGCGATGGTCCTTAGCGTTGCCGCGCTAAGCACGACCGGCCCGCTGATCGAACTGGCCACGGATGTCCCGATCCGGCTGATCGATCTGTCGGGTGGGGCCAAACTGACGCTGTGCGCCGCGATGGTGATTGGACGTCTTGAAACGCTGGCAATCATCGCCCTGATCACCCCGTCGCTGTGGCGCGATTAGGCCAAAGTTCCGTTACGGCATTACTGCCTTATTTTTCATCTGGAATATCTGGGCGCAGCACTCCATACTCTGCCAGAGGGAGCGCGTTGGTCCGCAGCGCGTAGCAAGAACAACGGCGAGATAACAAAATATGGCTTCGGACAGACAGAATCTTCAGGACGCGTTCCTGAACAATGTACGGAAAGCAAAAGTCCCGGTCACGATTTTCCTGATCAATGGTGTAAAATTGCAGGGTGTGATCACCTGGTTCGACAATTTCTGCGTGCTACTGCGCCGCGACGGACAGTCGCAACTGGTCTACAAACACGCGATTTCGACGATCATGCCATCGCAGCCGATCAGCCTGTATGAGGGCGAAGACGCCTCTTGATGGAACATGAACGGAGGCGCACCCGGGCCTGGGTGCTGCATCCTGAAATCAAGTCAGATGAACAGCGCCGTGTCCCCGAACCGGCGCTGGAAGAAGCGGTGGCACTGGCTGCCGCATTGCCCGATCTGGATGTGGTCGGGTCCGAGATCGTGCGCCTGCAACGCGCCCAGCCCGGATTGCTGTTCGGCAGCGGCAAGATCGAGGAGCTGGCCGAACGGCTGCATGACGCCGAGGTCGAGCTGGTGCTGATCGACGGTCCGGTGACCCCGGTCCAGCAGCGCAACCTGGAAAAGGCGTGGAAGGTCAAAATCCTCGACCGGACCGGATTGATTCTGGAGATTTTCAGTGATCGTGCTCGCACCCGAGAAGGTGTGTTGCAGGTCGAAATGGCAGCGCTCAGCTATCAGCGGACGCGGCTGGTGCGGGCCTGGACCCACCTGGAACGTCAGCGCGGCGGATTGGGCTTTGTCGGTGGTCCGGGTGAAACGCAGATCGAGGCCGACCGACGCGCGATTGATGAACAACTGGTCCGTCTGCGGCGTCAGTTGCACAAGGTGGTCAAGACGCGCACGCTGCACCGTGCGGCGCGGGCCAAGGTGCCGTATCCGATTGTGGCGCTTGTGGGTTACACCAACGCAGGCAAATCCACGCTGTTCAACCGCTTGACCGGGGCCGAAGTCATGGCCAAGGACATGCTGTTTGCCACGCTGGACCCAACCATGCGCCGCGTTGTTCTGCCTGATGGCCCCGAGGTGATCCTGTCGGACACGGTGGGCTTTATCTCGAACCTGCCCACCGAACTGGTCGCTGCCTTCCGCGCCACGCTGGAAGAGGTGCTGGGCGCCGATCTGATCGTGCATGTGCGCGACATCAGCCATGAGGAATCGCAGGCGCAGGCCGAGGATGTGCAGGCCATTCTGACCTCATTGGGGGTCGATGATGAACGCCCGATGTTGGAGGTCTGGAACAAAACCGACCTGCTGGACCTTGATGAACGCGAGGCGACACTGGCCCGCGCGGATCGGGATCCTGCGATCTTTGCGATCTCGGCCGTGACGGGGGATGGGATTGACCCGCTGCTGGCGGAAATCGCCACGAAACTGCAGGGCGTCCGCCATCAGGTCACTCTGTCCCTTGGGTTTTCCGAGGGCAACAAACGCGCCTGGCTGTTCCGGCAGGATGTGGTCCGATCCGAAGAACAGACCGAGGATGGTTTCGCAATCACCGTACTTTGGACCGACAAACAGGCGGCTCAGTTCGCCGGGCTGTAAGGCTCAGTCGCGACCGACCTGCCTTTGATACTCGGCCAGGTCAAACCACCAGGATGAGGATCGCACCTTGTGGTTGGTGTCTAACTCCCATTCCTCCCACCCGCGGGTCACGACCGGGTTGCCGGTTTGCGCGTGGTTGCCCTCCAGCGTCCAGACGAACAGGGCGTGGGTTCCGGCCCATCGCAGCATATCGCAGCGCAGGTCCAGATCGGGGAGTTCCGCGTACAGATCGCGCGCCATCGCGGCTATTGCCTCGCGGCCTTCCAGCGGCGTGCCGCCGTTGATGGTCATCTGACAGTCCGGCGCAAAATAGCTGGCGACAGCATCGGCATCACCGGAACTCCAGGCAATGGCGTAGTCGCGCGCAAGATTGTTCAGGACGTCCCGAATACTGGCCATGATCGCCCCCTTGGTCCCACATAGTCGGTAGGGGGATGGTAGGCGAAACCGGGCAGGGGTGCCACGGTGCCTTGCATTATAGGGCGGGGACTCGCCGACCGGGCGGATTATCGCGGAATCAGAGTGGTCACACCGACGGCGGCGGCACGCGCCAGATCGATGTCGAGTGACATGGGGATATATTCTCCGCGCCGCCACAGTTGGGCCTGATCGTCATAGTAGCGCGACAGGAAATGCCCTGACTGACCGGTGGCCGTGATAAAGACCGAGCTGTCGGGGTCAGCGAAATCATAAACGCCGCGATAACCCGCGCCGTGGACATTCTGGAACGGATCCGGCCCTTCGCCCGAGGTGCGCCCGCGCAGCAGCGTGTTGTCACCGCCGCTGGTCGATTGCCGGATGTTCACGAAATAGCGCAGGACCGGGACCTGTCCCAGAACCGGATGATCATGCGTGGCCTGATGCGCGTCGCCCCAACGCAGCGATTCCAGGGCCGAGCCGTAATTCTCGGAGATCCAGATCAGCGCGTCATCCAGCGCCAGCCGGGCCATGTCGGTGCAGGTTTCCACCGGCGCGCTTTGGCGGACGTCGCACCAGACCGAGGCACCATCGATGTCGCGATAAACCCGTTCGATGAACAAGGGTTCCACATGCTTGAACTCGCTGGCCAGCGGGCCAAGTTCATCCGCGATCAGGCGGATCTGCAACGCGCGCAGCCAGGCGGCGTAGATCAGGGGTTCGGGCAGATGCTCGTTCATCTCGCCGTTCCATTCTGCCAGCAGAGACAAGGCGATCTCGCGTTGGCGCTCGGGTGTGCCTTCGGGGGCTGACGCGCCGGTAAACCACAGATCAGCCCCGATCAGCGGCAGCAGCGACCGGGCGGTGAAGCTGACAGTGTCAAGCTGCGCCTCGATAAAGCTGTCGCGGGTGTGGACCTCTCGCGATTGCATCAGGCGTTCCCAGCGATGAACGCGCTGGGTGTCGCCCCATTCGTACGAGACATGGTTGGGAAAGGGGCGGTCGATGATCTTGTTGTTGGTGTTGCCTAGCAGGCCGCCTATGGGGGCCACGAATTCGGGGTTGTTGGCATAAGGCAGGCGGCCCTGCCAGCGGTTGGCGTCAATCCAGCCGGGAGTCGGGATACGGCCCTTGCTCTGGTTTCGCAGGTTGCGTTGCGGCATGGCGCCGATCAGTTTCATGCCGATCGTGTCCCCATCGACCAGTGAAAGGTTTTGCGACGGAGCGATAAATTTCTCTCCAACCTCAAGAGCTTCCCGCACGGTGTTCACGTTCATCAAACCCATCGACGCGCTCATCGACGTGTCGTTCGGGCTGAGCGCGGTCCAGGACAGGGAAACCACATGACCGGGTGGCGTGATCGTTTCCAGATCGTAATGGCTGCCGGGCAGAACCGGACCATTCTCGGTCCAGCGCAGGGTCAGGGTAATGGGGGCTTCATCCTTGATCTCGATGATCGAGGGGCGGGTGCGGAATTCCTTGTAGCCGTCTGGGGTCAGGTATTCTTCGGGATTGTCGGGGTTCAACTGCTCGATATGCAGGTCCTGGTCGTCCAGATACGAGGATGTCAGGCCCCAGCCCAACCGGTCGCTGCGTCCGCTCATGACGGCAGGAATGCCGGGTATTGTCGCGCCGATCACGCCGCCATTGGCCAGCCCGAGATGCGCCAGATACCACACACCGGGCGCAGTGAAGCCCAGATGCGGGTCATTGGCCAATAGCGTTCCACCACTGGCAGATCGGGTGGGTGCTGCGGCCCACGCGTTCGACGCGCCCGCAAGCCCGCGTTTGGGGAACGGCGACAGGGGCGTGTCCGGCATGTCTGTTCCGGCTGCATAGCGGGGCAGGCCGGGGAACAGCGCGGCATATTCCGGCAGGGCGGCGATGCCGGGGCCGGGGACGTCTGGCAGAATGTCCGAAAGGCGCGCAGGGTCGTTCAGCATCAGGGACGTGCGCGCGCGCAGAACCTCATCCTGCAAATGGCCCGACAATTGCAGCCCCATCAGCTTGATCACCGCAAGGCTGTCCCCCGGTTGCCAGGGCGACACGGGGGCGTTGAACAGAAACATTTCGGGCGCGCCACGGCCCAAAGCCTCTTCGTTGATCTGTGTCAGGCGGGCGTTGACGCCAGCGGCATAAGCCCGCAGCGCGGCTTTTGTGTAATCGTCCTGCGCGTCAACCGACCGATGGGCCAGACCATAGAGGTCGAGCCGGCGCAACAGCTTATCGATGGGCACCGTCCGAGCGCCAAAAACCTCGGACAGACGACCCTGCGCAGTGCGGCGCATGACGGTCATCTGCCACAGGCGATCCTGTGCATGGGCATAGCCCAGACCGTAGAACACATCCGGGTCGGTTTCGCCAATGATATGCGGGACGTTTGCAGTGTCGCGAATGATTTCAACCGGGGCGGTTAACCCTTGAACCTCAAGGGTTTGATCGTATTCGGGCAGGGACTGGCTGGCCAGAAAATAGACCAGCCCGATCGCGGCAAGCACCAACAGGATCAGACCCGAGGCGATACGCACCAGCCAGCGAAAAACAAGACCCATAAATGCCCCTCAATCCCGTTCGATTATCGTTTGCGCAAAGACTAATGGATGGGGCCAGCAACCGAAAGAGGAACGCGGCAGGAACCTGCCCTGACGTACCGAAAATAAATGCCCCGCCGCACCGGAATGCGACGGGGCTTGCCAGAGGGGTGTGGTGTTCGAAACTTACGGAATGATCCGGGTGTATTTGGTGCCTTCGACCGTGGCACCGATCTGCAGGCCCGCTTGTCCGAAGACAGCGGCCAGAACCGGTGTGCGCAGTGTGGTTGTGTCAGTCGACAATGAATCGCCCTGATCGCTGACCACGTAGCCGATGTCAGCCCCGGCGGTCCAACCGCTGGAGCGGCGGAAATCGTTCAGTGCGTCCTCGGTCATGAAGAACAAGACGTGTGCGTATTGCTGTGCGCCGATCTGAAGGCCCGCGCTGCCTTTGACGGCCGAGTAATAATCGACCGTTGCACCGTTGATCTGCAACGCGCCGCGCCCGTAGCCGCCACCAAAGACAAACCCGGCTTCGGTGATCAGGGGCATGACCAGCAAGCCATTGGCCTTGTTAGCAATTTCAACCGTGTTTGGATAGCGGCTGTACATCTCCGTCAGCGTTGCGGCGACGCGCGCATCAATCGTGGCTGCGTTCGAATTGCCAACGCCGTTGCCGCATGCGGCGGTCAAGGTCAGCCCAGCCATGCCAAAAGCAAAGCCACGACGGCTCAGTCGGGGGGATTGGGAACTGCTCATATGTCCTGTCTCTTGTAAATGTGCCTGATATGTCGGGTGATCCCGATCTTATGTGCAAGAATACGCCGATTGCCCGTGTATGTCACGGGAAAGCTTTGCGCGCCTGCGTATCAATAGGCGAAATATCGCGACAATCCGGGGTTTTAGCCCTGCAGCATCTCTGCAACCTTGGGGGCGAAATAGGTCAGGATACCGTCGCACCCGGCGCGTTTGAAGGCCAGCAAGCTTTCCAGCATGACCTTGTCGCCATCGATCCAGCCGGTCTGCGCCGCCGCCTGAACCATCGCGTATTCGCCCGACACCTGATAGGCATAGGTCGGCGCGCCAAACGTGTCTTTCACCCGGCGGCAGATGTCCAGGTAGGGCATGCCGGGTTTGATCATCACCATGTCCGCGCCCTCGGTCAGGTCGCGTTCTATCAGGCGCAGGGCTTCGTTCGAGTTCGCGGGGTCCATCTGATAGGTTTTCTTGTCACCAGTCAGCGCGCCCGAGGCTCCAACCGCATCGCGGAACGGACCATAAAAGGCGCTGGCGTATTTGGCGGCGTAGCTGAGGATCATCACGTTATAGTGCCCTGCGCCTTCCAGCGCCGAACGCATCGCCCCGATGCGGCCATCCATCATGTCCGACGGGCCAATGATGTCCGCGCCGGCCTCGGCCTGAGCAAGGGTCATCTTGACCAAGGCTTCAACGGTCCGGTCATTCACGATCTCGCCATCGACCACATAGCCGTCATGGCCGTTGATATTGTAAGGGTCCAGCGCCACGTCGGTCATGATCGCGATCTCTGGCGCAGCCGCCTTGATCGCGCGGATTGCGCGGTTCGACAGGTTATCGGGGTTCCAGGCTTCGGCGCAGTCTTCCGTTTTCAGTGCCGGATCGGTGTAAGGAAAGATGCAAATCGCCGGGATTCCAAGGGCCTGAGCCTCAACCGCTGCCTTGGCAATCAGATCGACCGAGCGGCGCATGACGCCGGGCATCGAAGGCACCGGTTCTTCCACACCTTCGCCGTCGCGCACGAAAACCGGCCAGATCAGATCATCCGTGGTCAGCGTATTCTCACGCACCAGCCCCCGGATGGCCTCGGACTGCCGGGCCCGGCGAAAGCGGGTCATGGGGTAGGGGGCGATGGTCGGTTTCATGGCGCGTGCTCCTTGAACATTGCCGCATTGGGTGGCATGAATTCGCCTAGGGCTCAAGGGTACCAATGGACGCGCCGCTGCGATAGAACCCCCTGAGGATTTTGAATAAAGGGCTGGGTTTGGACTGGTACACCTCGATCTTCGAACTCATCGACATGCGCAGCTTTTCGAATCTGTGGTTCTGGATCGTTCTGGCGGTGATGTGGTCCTCGGCCAGCCATTGGGTGATGGGTGTGCCTTACGATCTGGTCGTGCGGGCGCGACGGATCGGCGGACAGGTCGAGCTTGATCTGCTGGACATAGTGCGGATCAATTCCAACCGTTTGCTGTATCTGGTGGAAGTATCGGGCGCAGTCCTTCTGGCACTGGCCTGTTTTGTATTCACCGGATTGGCAACGCTTGGGTTTTATTACGGGGTCGAGTTTGCGCAGGCCCTGTTTTTGCTGATGTTCCCGATGACCATCGTCACGGTTCTGAATGTCGTCTACGCCCGTCGCTTGCGGCAACATGAACTGACGCTGGAAAGGGTGGCAAAAGCCTTGTCTCGGTGTCGGCTTTATACCCAAATCATCGGCATGATCTCGATACTGGTCACTTCCCTCTGGGGCATGTATCAGAACCTCTCGATTGGCGTTCTGGGATAGCGAAATCTGAAAGGCAAGGCGATGAAGGCTCCGAACCACGTGACAGTCGGCGGCGCCCCGGAAGGGTTTGACGCGCAGCTTGTCCTGAACGAGATCGCGCGTTCGGGTGGGCCGGTCTGCCACGTCGCGCGGGATGATAAGCGGATGGAGGCGATGCGCGCCGCATTGGCCTTCTTTGCCCCGGACATGCCGGTCTTTGTGTTTCCCGGCTGGGATTGCCTTCCTTACGACCGGGTGTCGCCCAATGCCGATATCGCCGCGGCGCGAGTGGCGACATTGGCGGCTTTGGTGCACCAGATGCCCGAGCGGTTCGTGCTGCTGACCACGCTAAACGCCGCGACCCAGCGGGTGCCGGCGCGCGATGTGCTGCGCGAAGCTGCATTCACCGCCCGTGTGAACCATCGCGTGGATGAGGACGCGCTGCGCAAGTTTCTGGTGCGCATGGGGTTCACCCAAAGCCCCACGGTGATGGAGCCGGGCGACTACGCAATCCGGGGTGGCATCATCGACATTTTCCCGCCGGGTGAATCCGGGCCTGTCCGGCTGGACCTGTTCGGTGATGTGCTGGACGGCGCGCGTCGGTTTGATCCAGTGTCCCAACGCACGACCGAGAAGCTGGAGGTGGTTGAACTCGCTCCGGTTTCCGAGGTCATTCTGGACGAGGCTGCGATCACGAGGTTCCGCCAGAACTATCGCATCGAATTCGGCGCTGCCGGAACTGATGATCCGCTGTATGAGGCAGTCAGCGCAGGCCGAAAACACCAAGGTGTGGAACACTGGATACCGTTCTTCCACGAAAAGCTTGAAACGCTGTTCGATTATCTGCCGGATGCGACAATCACCGTTGATGATCAGGTGACACCGGCACGGCTGGCACGTTGGGATACGATTGCCGATCAGTACGAAACCCGTCGTCTGGCGCTGGAAAACCGCTCGCGCATGGATACCGTCTACAAGCCGACGCCGCCCGGATTGCTGTATATGGATGACGCGGCTTGGGAACAGGCCGTGGGCGACCGGCGGGTGATGCAGTTCAGCCCGCTGCCGCAGGCCAGCGGTCCCGGCGTGATCGATGCAGGCGGGCGGATCGGGCGCAACTTTGCGCCCGAACGGCAGCAGGAAAGCATCAGCCTGTTTGGCGCGCTGGCGGGTCACATCACCGACAAGCTGTCCAAACGTCCGGTCCTGATCGCCTCGTATTCCGAGGGCGCGCGCGAACGTCTGACCGGGTTGATCGAGGATGAGGGGCTGGCCGAAGCCATCCCCGTCACCGACGGCACCCGTGTCGGAAAACGGGGGTTACATCTGGCGATCTGGGCGTTGGAACACGGGTTCGAAACCCCCGATCTGACGGTGATCGCCGAGCAGGACGTGCTGGGCGACCGCCTGATCCGCCAGCCCAAGAAACGTCGCAAGGCCGAGAATTTCCTGACCGAGACCCAATCGCTGTCCCCCGGTGATCTGGTGGTTCATGTCGATCACGGCATTGGCCGTTACATGGGCATGGAGGTGGTCACCGCCGCAGGGGCCGCCCATGAATGCCTGCTGCTGGAATATGCTGAACAGTCCAAGCTGTACCTGCCGGTCGAAAACATCGAACTTCTGTCAAAATACGGCCACGATGAAGGGCTGCTGGACCGTCTGGGCGGCGGCGCTTGGCAGGCCAAGAAGGCCAAGCTGAAAGAGCGCATCCGCGAGATGGCGGACAAGCTGATCCGCATCGCGGCTGAACGCGCCTTGCGCAAGGCTCCGGTCATGGACCCGCCCCCTCACGCGTGGGAGGAGTTCAGCGCGCGATTCCCCTATCAGGAAACCGACGACCAGCTGCGCGCGATTTCCGAGGTGATGGAGGACATGCATTCCGGCGCGCCGATGGATCGCCTGATCTGTGGCGATGTGGGTTTCGGCAAGACCGAGGTCGCCATGCGCGCGGCATTTGTCGCCGCCATGTCGGGCGTGCAGGTGGCGGTGGTTGCGCCGACCACCTTGCTGGCCCGTCAGCACGCGGCGTCGTTCAAGGAGCGGTTCCGGGGCTTCCCGCTGGAAGTGCGGCAATTGTCGCGCTTTGTCTCGGCCAAAGAGGCGCAACAGACCCGCGACGGGTTGGCGCGCGGCACGGTGGATATCGTGATCGGCACCCATGCCTTGCTGGCCAAAGGGGTGCGGTTCCAGAATCTCGGCCTGCTGATCATCGACGAAGAACAGCATTTCGGTGTCGGCCACAAGGAACGCCTGAAGCAACTGCGCTCGGACATTCACGTGTTGACGCTGACCGCCACTCCGATCCCCCGGACATTGCAATTGAGCCTGACCGGCGTGCGCGATCTGTCGATCATCGGCACTCCGCCCATCGACCGTCTGGCCATCCGCACCTATGTCAGCGAATTCGACGCAGTCACCATTCGCGAGGCGCTGCTGCGCGAACACTATCGCGGCGGGCAGAGCTTTTACGTCGTTCCCCGCATCTCGGATCTGCCCGAGATCGAAGAATTCCTCAAAGACCAGCTGCCCGAACTGTCTTATGTCGTCGCGCATGGCCAGATGGCGGCGGGTGAGCTCGACGACCGGATGAACGCGTTTTATGACGGCAAATACGACGTGCTGCTGGCGACGACGATTGTCGAAAGCGGGTTGGATATTCCGACTGCGAACACAATGGTTGTGCACCGGGCGGATATGTTCGGTCTGGCGCAGCTCTATCAGATCCGGGGGCGGGTCGGGCGCTCAAAAACCCGCGCCTATGCTTACCTGACCACCAAGCCGCGCCAGAAACTGACCGCGACGGCCGAAAAACGGCTGCGGGTTTTGGGCTCGCTGGACACGCTGGGGGCAGGGTTCACGCTGGCCAGCCAAGACCTCGACATTCGCGGCGCGGGCAACCTGCTGGGCGAGGAACAATCCGGTCAGATGCGCGACGTGGGCTATGAACTCTACCAATCGATGTTGGAAGAGGCGATTGCCAAGATCAAGGCCGGTGAGATGGAGGGGCTGTCGGATGCCGACGACCAGTGGGCCCCGCAGATCAATCTGGGCGTCCCGGTTCTGATCCCCGAGGAGTACGTGCCCGATCTGGACGTGCGTCTTGGCCTCTATCGACGTCTGTCGTCGCTCTCGACCAAGGTCGAGTTGGAAGGCTTTGCCGCGGAACTGATCGACCGCTTCGGTGCTTTGCCGAAAGAGGTGAACACCCTGATGCTGGTGGTGCGCATCAAGGCGATGTGCAAACGGGCGGGGATTGCCAAGCTGGATGGCGGGCCGAAGGGTGCTACGATCCAGTTCCACAATGACAAGTTTGCCTCGCCTCAGGGGCTGGTGGAGTTCATCCAGAACCAGCGCGGCCTTGCCAAGGTCAAGGACAACAAGATCGTCGTGCGCCGCGACTGGAAGAAGGACAGCGACAAGATCAAGGGTGCTTTTGCCATTGCCCGCGATCTGGCGGAAAAGGTTGTGGCCGAGAAGAAAAAGGCGAAAGCCTAATCCCCGGTCACAAAGGTACAAAGCTGCCAGTCGCCCGCGTCGGATTTCACCAGTGCGGCGCGGTAGCCCACCATGGACCACAGGAAATCGCTGTGCATATAGCCGAGTGTGCCATCAGTCAGGCGGACCAGTTGGTATTCGGCGCCGTCCTGATATTCGGGCACCAGAACGACCTCGTGGCTGATGAAGTCCAAAATACCGCCACTGCGCGCTGCGGACCGGCGCAGGGTGACCCGGTCTCCGGTCACGAAATAGGCCAGAAACGGATCCAGCGCGGCGGGCAGAGAGATCTGCCATTGATGCGGCATCCAGAATTCGCCCTGATCATCGAAATAGCCGGGCTGGGACAAAGTGTCTTCCAACGCAGTCCAATAGGCTTCGCGCAGCGCGTCGGCCTGGTGGCGTGTATCCTCGGCCAGCGTTTCGGGCGGTACGGTCAGGCTTTGCCGAAACGCTTCGGGGCCGCTTTCGGTGCCGTGACTGATATAGATATCGGGGCAGGCGGCGGCGATCACGGCCTCGGTATCGCGAGCGGCGACTTTGGCCAGCAGGTTGTCGCGAAACGCCACCAGAGACGGGTCACTGCCCGCCTGATCCACGGGGGTGAAACTTTGGCGATCCGCCCAGACCGGCCCACAGATCAGCGCGGCCAGCGCAAGTTTCAGTGATTTCATTCGGCAGCTCTCATCGCGGCTTGGGCGCAGAAACAGGATGCGCCGACTGCACCGTCGGCTCGTGCCAGCGCAAGGTCAAGCCGTTGTTTGATCTGTTTGATTTCAACCGTCTCGCTGCGCGCTTTCAGGCAATCATGAAGGCCCTTCAGGCTCCAGACATTGTCCGGATGGATCGAGGCGCGGCTGAGGTTTCCGCCCAATCCCAGATCCTTGCGATAGACCGCTTCGGCCTCGGCCACATGGCCTTGTTCGAACAGCAGGGCCCCAAGTGCGTGGCGCGTGGGTTGCATCCAGCCCCACGGCTCATCATAGGGCAAGGTGTCGTCCAACTCGACCGAGCGGCGCAGGTGCGCAAAGGCGATCTCGAAATTGCCTTTGCGGTATTCAATCTCGCCACGCAGCATCTCGGTTGCGACCTCCAGCAGATCGATAACGCGGTTGTTGTGCAGCCGCCGCGCCTCGGGCACGCAGGCTTTGGCGCTGAGGAACAGCTGTTCCTCGGCTTCGGCCTGCGCCACATCGCCGGTTGCGGCATGGGCGATGGCGCGGGCGTAATGGGTGGTTGCCGTCAGCGTGCGGAACAGGTCGGGGTCTTCGGGCAACTCCAGTGCCTTGGCCTCTTCCCAGCGGCCAAAGCGGATCAGGATATGAGGGCCCATCGACATATAGCTTTCGAAGAAATCCGCCATGGGCGGGCTTTCAACGCGCAGCATTGCTTCGGGCGTGGTGTCCCAAAGCCCCTGATTGGCGCGCAGTGCGGGCTCCATCTGGCCCAGAAACAGCGCGCCATAGATGGTGAAGTGATAGTTGTGCTGGCGATAGCCGGTATAGATGTTGAACGCGCCTTCACGTTCGTAATACTTCAGATCGGCGACCGAGGCCTTTTCGTTCCAGTGCACCACATTCTGATAGTGCCCGCAAAGCACATCGATATGGGTCGGCATATGCACAAGATGCCCGGCATCGGGGACCAAAGTACGCAGCACGTCGCCTGCTTTCAGCGCTTTTTCCGGGGTCGGCGACATTTCCATCAGATGAACATACAGATGCAGCAGGCCGGGATGAGACATGGCGGCGGGGTCATTGTCCATCGCCCATTCCAGTGCCTCTTGCGCTTCAAGTGTGGCGGCCCCTTCGGCGGGTTTGCCGGTGCTCAGGTCCCACATTTTCCAAGGGGTCAGGTTCAGCAGGGATTCGACATAGATGGTGCGCAGGTCCAGATGTCCGGGCTGGGCAGCGAAGGCTGCGCGCATGGCGTCGGCAAAGTCGAAATCCCATCGATGCATATCCTCGACCGGATCCCGTTGCGGGTAACGCGCAGGCAGGGCGTTGATCAGCGCCTTTTCGACATCGGTACATGTGTCCGTCAGCGCCAGCGCCTTCTGCGCGGCGTCATAGGCTATGCCAAGGGCCTTTTGCCGCCCCCGGTCATCCTGCAATTCCCATGGCAGGTTGTAGTTCGGACCGGCGGCATAAGCGACGCCCCAATGGGCCATGGCGCAGGCCGGGTCATGCTCAACCGCTTTCTGGAAACAGACCACAGCCTCACCGTGGTTATAGCCATAGGTCCAAGCCAGACCCCGGTCGAACCAAAGCTGGGCCTCGGCCGATGATGTGGTGACGGGGCAGGAATAGGTGCCCAAATCGTAATCATAGCTCATCAAATAACCTCCCCCGGAATGTTCAAGGCAGGTTAGCGCGTTTCACGGGATCTGCACAGGGTCAGGCGGGCAGGCGGTTTTCGATCCGGCCCATGTGAACCATCAGACCAAAGGCGACGATGCACATGGTCAGGATGCCCGTTGACAAAGGCGTGATCGAGCCATCGAACAGCAGCCCCACAGGCGCTGCGATGCCAGCGGCCAGCACCGTGGCAACCGATCCGATGACTGATGCGGCCATGCCTGCAATATGTCCCATCGGCTCCATCGCGATGGCGTTCAGGTTGCCCAGCGTGACGCCCGCCATGAAGAAAATCGTGGTTTGCCACACCACAAACAGCGCGAATGAGGCGTTGGGCGACATTGGCAGAGCGTTCAGCGTAATCACCACGGCGGTGATCAGAATCTGGCCCCCCAGCGCCCATGTGACCATGCGGCGCATCCCAACCCGCACTACGAGGGCCGCGTTCAGCAGACTGGCCGAGCCCGAGATCAGGGCCACAAACCCAAACCAGAACGGAAAGCTGTCCGCCCGGTCATGCACCACGTCATAGACGGGCTGCACCATGGTCAGCATGGTGAACAGGATACCCATGCATAAGGTCTGAACCATGATCGACAGGCGCACCGTGGGATGGGCAAACATCTCTTTCGTGGCGGCAACCATCAGTGGCAGCCGGAAGGGGCGGCGGTTTTCCACTGGCAGAGACTCGGGCAGGCGGGTGCCCATCCATGTGACTGTAATCAGGGCAAACAGGATGAACGAGACAAAGATGCCGCGCCATCCGAACAGGGCGATCACGCCTGCGCCCATCATTGGCGCGGCTGCGGGCACCAGCGTAAAGATCATCATCGCAATCGAGATGATCCGCGCCATGATGCGCCCCGAATATAGATCTCGGATAATCGCCATCGCCACAACACGCGGACCCGCCGCGCCAAGGCCCTGAACCACGCGGGCCGCCAGAACCAGTTCCAGCGAGGAACTGGCCCAGGCCACGACCGAAGCCACGATATACAGCACAACGCCGCCGTAGATGACCGGCTTACGCCCAAAGGCATCCGACAAAGGGCCGGTGAAGAACGTCCCAATCCCCATGCCCAGCACAAAGGATGTCAGGATCAGCTGCGCGCGGTTGACGTCATCGGGGCTGAGCTGCGCGCCGATCTCGGGCAGGGCGGGCAGCATCGAGTCGATTGAAAAGGCGATGGTCGAGAACATCATTGCAATCAGCGCAATGAACTCCCCCCGGGACATGCGATTGGCCATGGGCACTCCTTACCTGTTCGCGCTATCACGGCAGATCAGGTTGCGCCAGACCGGAAATTTGCACAGACCTATGTGCTATTCTGCAGAGGAAGCCTCAAGTTGAGACATGATCTCGGCAATCACTTTTTCCCACATTTCAAGGGGTTGCGCGCCCGGAACGGCGTGTTGATTGGCAACGATATAGGTGGGCACCGAATTCACACCCATTTCGCGCGAATGGGTGTCGCGTTTGCGGATATCCTCGCGGTCGGCGTCTGATTTGAGAAGTTTCATGACCACGGCGGCGTCCATACCCGCGCTGTCGGCGATGTCCGAAAGAACCTCGGGGTCGCCAATGTCGCGCGCCTGAACGAAATAGGCGTCGAACAACGCATCGACGACGGCGTTCTGTTTGCCCTCGATCCCGGCCCAGTGGATCAGGCGGTGGGCGTCCAGCGTGTTGGGGGTGCGCTTCATCCCTTCGAAATCAATCGTCAGACCGGCGTTTTCGGCATGTTCGACCACAGGCGCATAGGCGCGCACCGCGCCTTCTTTGCTGCCGAACTTACGCTCAAGGTATTCGCGCCGATCCATGCCTTCATCCGGCATCTCGGGGTTCAGTTGGAACGGATGCCATTCGATGACAAAGGGATGATCCGGGACCTTGGCCAGCGCCTTGTCCAGATGGGTCTTGCCGATATAGCACCAGGGGCAGATCGGGTCGGACAGGATATCAAGCTTGACGGTCTGGGTCATTCGGTTGTCGCCTTGAAATAGGCCGGCAATGCGCGGCGCAGGAGTTTGCCGTTGCCGCCGGTCGGCAACTCGGGAAGGTGAACAAAGGCGCGCGGTTGTTTGTAGCGCGCCAGATTGGCTTGGACATAGGCGTGCAGGGCCGCGTCGTCCAGTCTTTGGGGGCCTGTGTAGAACGCGGCGATCACAAATGTGTCTGGTTTGACCTCAACCGCAGCCGCGCCGACCTGGGTGATACCGGGATAGTGAGACAGCGCCGATTCAACCTCGACCGGCGAGACGCGATAGCCGCCTGCGTTCATCATGTCGTCGTCGCGGCCCAGATAGGTGATCTGCCCATCCACGGCCATGGCGCCCTGATCGCCGGTCAGGAACCACTCACCCTGCATCCGGTCCGCGACTTCGTCCGGGGCGTTCAAATAGGTCAGCATCAGGCCGGGGTCCGAGCGATGGATGGCGATAGTGCCGTCCTGTCCCTGAGGGACTGGCCCGTCCGGTCCAAGGATCGCCACGCGGCGACCCGGCTGCGGCTGCCCCAGCGCCTCACCGCGCGCCGGATGATTAGGGCTGGATGAGATGAAGGTCGAGCATTCGGACATGCCATAGGCTTCATACAGCTCGGTCCCGGTGGTCGTTTGCCACTGCGCGTGCAAGGACCGCGACAGCTTTTCGCCTGCACACAGGCCGTGTCGCAACTCGGGCAGATCGATCTTGTCGGCTGCTTGCAGCATCTTGCGAACCACGCCCGGAGCGGCCGCAAAAATCGTCGCGCGGCTGTGGCGCAGAAGCTGGGGCAGTGCTGAGATGTCGGTGCCCGGCTCGGGGATCAGGGCGGTCGCGCCAATTGTCCACGGGTCCATCAGGCCGGTGCCCAGCGTATAGGTCCAGTTGAACGCCCCGGCATGGCACAGGCGGTCGTCCTGCGTCAGCCCGTACCAGCCGTCCACCATCATCTGCCGCGCCCAGATCGCCCGATGCGCATGGGCCACAGCGCGCGGCTTGCCCGAGGTGCCCGAGGTATAAACCACATAGGCCAGTCGCTGGGGATCGCCCAGATCAAACGCAGCAGGGGGCAGGTCGCGCATGGCGGTCAGCGCAGGCAGGTCGATCTGATGCGGATGCGGGGCGCAGGCCACGGACGGGTCTCGCAGGATGACGGCGGGGTCCAGATCGGCGATCATGCGGGCCGTTTCCGGTTCGGTCAGTTGCGACGATGTTGGGACCGGTACGATCCCAACGGCAATCGCCCCAAGATAGGCGATGGGGAAATCCACCGTGTTTCCCAAGCGCATCAGTGCAATGTCACCGGGTTTCAACCCGGCCTGCAACAACCCGGTGCCCGTGCCCAGAATGGCGCGTTTCAGTCGGCTGTAGCTCCAGTCATCCGTTCCATTCTGGCCGAGGACGGACAGGGCGGTTTTGTCAGGCAACTGATCCGCCTTACGCAAAACATGTGCGGCCAGATTGAACGGTTCAGGGCAGGGGGCGGGCGGCCCCTGATCAAAGATCGACAACATGCTGTCTGGCTAGCGCGGCGCTTGTCGCGTTGCAAGCACGGCTGGCTGGTTCTATAGAAAGGCCATGAGCGACCAAGATCCCAAATCCCTAATCCGCATCGCCCGCGAGTCTGGCGTCGAGACTGAACTCGAGCCGCTGGATCTTGGCGCGCGGGTGCGCGAGCTGCGCAAGGCGCGCAACTGGACGCTGGAACAGGCGGCAACACAGGCGGGTCTGGCGCGTTCAACGCTTAGCAAAATTGAAAACGGGCAGATGTCGCCCACCTATGACGCGTTGAAGAAACTGGCCACCGGGTTGGAAATTTCGGTGCCGCAGCTGTTCACCCCGCCGCAGCGGGATCAGGTGATCGGGCGGATGGCCGTCACGCGTATGGGCGACGGAACCGCGCATGCCACGGTGACATACGAGCACGAATTGCTGGCCGAGACGTTGACCAAGAAGCAGATGTTGCCCTACCGCGCGCGCGTGCGGGCGCGGTCAATGGATGAGTTCGACGGCTGGGTGCGCCATGACGGGGAAGAGTTTCTATACGTGCTGACCGGCGTTGTTCGCCTGTATACCGAGTTCTACGAACCCGTCGAAATGCGTCGCGGCGACAGCGCTTATTACGATGGCAGTATGGGGCATAACGTGGTGTCTGTCAGCGACGAAGACGCAACGATCCTGTGGGTGACGTCACTTAACTAGATGAGCGTGGGACAGTTCGTGGTTCAGGCGTTCCGTGAACAGAAAATCCTCAACCTCTTCCCGGGCTTCGTTCACGGTCAGATGATGACGCTCGGCCAGGTAGGCCTCGAACTGTTCACGGTTGTTCCACACGCGATCCATGTCCTGATCCCTCAGGTTTGGAAATCGTCGTTTGGCACGGGCATAGGTCGCGCCCAGGTCCTGCGTCAGATCTGTCCAGTTCAACATGTGCGAGCTTCCCTTGGTTTGCTTAGGACTGCTCTCCCCCACAGACAGCGTACGTATGTGTTGGCGTGACCTCGGACATGACAAAATGTCGCAGTCTGTTTTGGGGTGGTGCCGAACGAAAATGCCCGCTGCGGACATCCCGCAACGGGCGATCGGACCTGCAGTTCAGTGTGAGTGGCGGCTGGTCCGTTTGTTCTGTGTCAGGACATGAGCGACACGCGATAGGTGTCCGTAAAATAACAATTAAATCGCAGTGTTGATCTGATCTGACTAACTACAAGGTATATCGGTAAATTGCGCATAGTAAAGCGTTTTGAGGCGTCAAATTGATCTTTCGCTAAGATTTGTTGGCTGCGCGGAATATAGCCGAGGGCTTCGCGCAACATACCAGATTTGGGGGTTGGTCCCGCATGTGCCAATTTTTGCCGAACCCGGTCGATTGATCGCCGGATTGAACAGCCGGGGATTGATCTGCACCCGACGTCCTTGGGTCAGTTAGCTGTCAGCAAAAGGATCTTGCCGGACCGTTACTCTTCGTACCACCAGACTTCGGGCATGTACTGAGGGCCGTCGCCATAGATCGGAAGCGTCTCGGGGAACTTCAGCGCATTTACATGCGCGATGCGGCCGACATCAAAGCTCCAGATCGGGATAACATAGCGGCCGGCGGTCAGAACTCGATCCAGCGCACGGGTGGCGGCGACGAAATCTTCCCGCGATTCCGAGGCCAGCATCGCGTCGATCATCCCGTCCACGGCGGGTGAGGCGACGCCCATCAGGTTGCGCGTGCCCGGCGTATCGGCGTTTTCGCTGCCCCAATACAGGCGCTGCTCGTTCCCCGGTGACAGGGACAAGGCGCGGCGGAACGGGGTCACGTCGAAATCCAACTCGGACGTGCGACCGGTGTACTGTGCGCTGTCGACCTGTTCTGTCATGACCTGAATGCCCAAACGTTCCAACGCGCGGGCATAGATTTCGACGGCGGTTTCCATCTCGGCGTCGCCCTGTTGCAGCAAAACGGTCATGCGGAATGCCTCGCCGTTCTGGTTTTGCAACACTCCGCCCTGAATGGTCCATCCCGCCTCGGCCAGCAGCTTTGTCGCTTTGCGGATATTCGCGCGGTTGCGGGCTGAGCCATCCCCTTGGGGCAGCGCATAACCTTCCAGGGTGCCGGGGGTCAGGTCCGAGGCAAAAGGCTCCAGCAGTTCTTTGACCTTGCCGGTTGCCGGGCCGGGCTGCATCGCCAGATCCGAGCCCGAGAAATACGAGGTGATCCGGGGCTGAGCGCCACCGGTGATTGTGTCGTTGATGAATTCGAAGTTGAATGCCAGCGTCAGCGCCTCGCGCACGCGCCAGTCATCAAAGGGCGCTTTGCGGGTGTTCATGACAAACCCGGTCATGCCCGAGGGCTTGCCGTGCGGGATCTCGGTCTTGATCACATCGCCGCGCTGGATGGCGGGGAAGTTGTACTGGGTGGCCCATTTGTCGGCATTGAACTCGCGGACGGCGGATAGTTCCCCGGCTTTGAACGCTTCGAACAGCACGGTTGCGTCGCCATAGAATTCGATCCGCATGTCATCCAGGTTCATCGTGCCCCGGCGGAACGGGACGTCGTTGCCCCAGTAATCGGGGTTCCGCTTCAGGTTGACGTATCGCCCGGCCTCATAGTCGTCGATCACATAGGGGCCGCTGCCGATTGGCACATCATGCAGTTGGGCGTCGGCAAAGCTGCGACCTTCCCACTGCGCCTTTTGCAGGATCGGACGCAGACCGGCGATCAGCGCAAGTTCCCGATTCGGTTCGTTAAAGGTGATCCGGACAGAACGCGGGCCGGTCTGTTCGATGCTGTCGATTTTTCCCCACAGACCGCGATAACGCAGATGCCCCTCGGTCCCGAGGGTCTGGTAGGACCAGATCACATCTTCGACAGTTACCGGGCTTCCGTCTGAAAATTCAGCCTCTTCCCGCAGTGTAAATTCGACCCAGGACCGGTCTGGTGCAGTCTCAACTGATTCGGCTAACAGCCCGTAAAGAGTGAAAGGTTCGTCCCAGGACCGGCCCATCAGGCTCTCATGCGTCCAAAATCTAAGCTGCCAGGGTGAGGTGCCTTTTTGCACAAACGGGTTCAAGCTGTTAAAGCCGCCCGTGTTCCCAAAAACGACCCTGCCACCTTTCGGCGCGTCCGGATTGGCGTAGGGCAGCGACACAAAATCCGGTGGTAGGGCCGGGTCGCCATACATAGCTATGCCATGGGCCGAATCTGCGTGGGCGAAAGAGGTCGCCAAAATGCAGGCGATTCCCGCTGCGAATGGACGAAGAGGGCTTAGGAAATCCTGGCGCATTTTGGAAACAATCCTGCTCTGGCCTTATTTTGTTGGGGATCACCGTACCGATGATTTTTCTTATTTTCAAACTTTTAGCTTGGATGAAGGCACAGAATTGCTTATAAAGGTCTCACTGCTCGATAGGTTTCTTGCCTGTATGAAACCTGCCTCAATAACTTAACGCCCGCTTCGTGCGGGCGTTTTTTTTGGTCGGTTCGCGCGGTCTTGCCGCGGTGCGTTAGCGGCGTCTTTCCCCGTTTTCTTTGCAGGTGCAGCATGGCATGCTGTGCCCAATCTGATGCTAAGGGAGAACGGTCATGAGCCTGTCGGGCAAAACAGCAATCATTACAGGATCAAACTCGGGGATCGGGCTGGGCGTCGCGCGCGAACTGGCCAAGGCCGGGGCGGATGTGGTTCTGAACTCGTTCACCGACCGGGATGAAGATCACGCCTTGGCCGCCGAGATCGCCAAGCAGACCGGCACCAATGCGCGCTACATCAAGGCGGACATGTCGAAGGGTGATGAATGCCGGGCGCTGATCGAACAGGCCGGGACCTGCGATATTCTGGTGAACAACGCGGGTATTCAGCATGTGTCGCCAATCGATCAGTTTCCGGTCGAGAAATGGGATGCGATTATTGCGATCAACATGAACTCGGCCTTTCACACCACAGCGGCGGCCTTGCCAATGATGCGCGCAGCGGGCTGGGGGCGGATCGTCAATATCGCCTCGGCGCACGGGCTGACGGCGTCGCCCTTCAAGGCGGCTTATGTTGCGGCCAAGCATGGGGTTGTCGGGATGACCAAAACCGTAGCGCTGGAAACCGCGCAAGAGCCGATCACCTGCAATGCAATCTGCCCCGGTTATGTGCTGACGCCGCTGGTCGAGGCGCAGATTCCGGACACGATGAAGGAATACAACATGAGCCGCGAGGATGTGGTGAAGAACATTCTGCTGGAGCGGCAACCGTCGAAAGAGTTCGCCACGGTTGAGCAATTGGGCGGAACCGTGCAGTTCCTGTGCTCGGACGCGGCGGCGCAGATCACCGGCACGACGATTTCAGTCGATGGGGGCTGGACGGCTTTGTGAGTTTTCATGGGGGCTCTGCCCCCATACCCCCGAGGTATTTTTGAACAGAAGAAGGGGCGGGGTCTTGAAACAGATCAACCTGGCATTGCAGGGCGGTGGGGCGCATGGGGCGTTTACCTGGGGGGTGCTCGACCGGTTTCTGGATGAGGAAGATATTGAGGTTGCGGCGATCACGGGAACCTCGGCCGGGGCGCTGAACGGGGCGGCGTTCAAATCCGGCATGGTGCATTCGGGCCGAGATGGCGCGCGTGCGCGATTGGATGAGCTGTGGAAACGAATGGGGGCCGTGGGCGACATGCGGCTGGCCAACTGGTTTCGCGGATTGGAGCCTGCAAGCATTGCGCAGGCCATGGAGTACTCGCTGCCGTATTCCATTGGCGATGCGTGGTCGCGGATGGTGTCGCCCTATGCCTACGGGCCGTTCTATACGAACCCGCTGGAACCCGTTGTGGACCGGTTCAATTTCAAGGAAATCTGCGCCGATCAGGGGCCGCGCCTGTTTGTCTGCGCAACCTGCGTGCGCAGCGGCAAGATCCGGGTGTTCACCGGGGAGGAGATTTCGACCGATGCGATCCTCGCCTCGGCCTGTTTGCCGACGCTGTTCAAGGCGGTTGAGATTTACGACCCCGAGACGGAGCGGACCGAAGCCTATTGGGATGGGGGCTATACCGGCAACCCGGCCTTGTACCCGTTGTTTGGCGATGATTTGCCGGATGATGTGGTGATCGTGAATATCAACCCGCTGGAGCGGGATGAATTGCCGGTGACGCCGCAGCAGATTCAGAACCGGATTAATGAGATCAGCTTTAACTCATCCCTGTTCCGCGAGTTGCGGGCGATCAATTTCGTTCAGCGATTGTTGGAAGAGGGCAAGCTGAAGGCCGGAGAGATGAGCCGCGTTCTGGTGCATATGATTGCGGATAACGAGCTGATGAACAGCCTGTCGGTGGCCACCAAGACGGTGCCCAACCCAGTGATCCTGCATAAGCTGAAACAAGCGGGTCGTGACGCTGCCGACGGGTTCTTAAAGCGCCACAAATCGGACTTGGGCCAGAACAGTACGGTTGATCTGCCCGCGATGTTCGGCTGATCACTCGGGCGGCTGGGTCGGGTCTTTTTCGTTGGGATAGACCAGACCGGCCGAGATCACCAGTTTCGCGGCGTCTTCGATGCTCATGTCCAGCAGGATGACGTCTTCGGCTGGAAAGAACAGCAAAAAGCCCGAGGTCGGGTTGGGTGTGGTCGGGATAAACACGCTCAGCAGATCGCCACCCGTTTCCGCGCGGGTGCTGACTTCTCCCTTCGCGGTCGTCGACACGAAGCCGATGGCCCAGATGCCACGGCGCGGGTATTGCACCAGGCAGGCTTTTTCGAAAGACCGCTCGGTCTGAGCAAAGACCGTTTCCGAGATCTGTTTGATGCCGGAATAGATCGACCGCACGATGGGCATCCGGTTCACCAGACTTTCGGTGAACGAGATGAAGGACCGGCCCAGAATACCCTTGGCCACCCAGCCTACCAGTACGGTGAACACCAGGAAGATGATAACGCCGACGCCGCGCAGGTTGATGCCCACATATTGTTCGGGCCGGAATTGCTGTGGCACCAGCGGCAGAACGGCGCTGTCGATCCAGCCGACAACGGACCAGATCAGCCAGACGGTCAACCAGACCGGAGCAATGACGACGATCCCCGTCAGGAACGACGCGCGCAGGCGCGAAAACAGGCCGGGGCGGCGGTGGGGTTCTTCGTCAAACGGTGTATTCATTACAGGTCCGGGTGATTTGCGGATTTAGTTAAGCAGTCCAACGCGCCCGTGCAATAGGGCGGAATTACACACCGTTTGCCAGCGCTTTAGCGATGTTCGCCGCCAACCGGGCGTTGTTGCGGACCAATGCGATATTGGCGGTCAGCGAGCGGCCCTTGGTCTTTTCAAAGATCCGTTGCAGCAGATAGGGCGTCACGGCCTTGCCGGTGATCCGGTGGGTTTCGGCATCGGCCTGCGCGGCGGAGATGATCGGGGCCAGCTCGTCAGCCGGGATCTGGTCGGCTGCGGGGATCGGGTTGGCGACCAGTTGGCCACCGGGCAAACCCAGCGCACGGCGGGTGGCGTGGGCTTTGGCGATGGCTTCGGCGCTGTCCATCCGCAGGGGCGCAGCGTAGGGGGATTTCGCAGACCAGAAGGCGGGGAATTCGTCCTGCCCGTAGGCGATCACCGGGACGCCCAGAGTTTCCAGAACTTCCAGCGTTTTGGCCAGATCCAGAATGGCCTTGGCCCCTGCAGCCACCACTGTAACCGGCGTTTGGCCAAGCTCGTGCAAATCGGCGGAAATGTCGAACGAGGTTTCGGCACCCTGATGCACGCCGCCAATGCCACCGGTGGCAAACACCTCGATCCCCGCATATTGTGCGGCGATCATGGTGGCGGCGACTGTGGTGGCCCCGGTGCCCCCGGTTGCGATACAGGCGGCCATATCCGCGCGTGAGAGTTTGGCGACGCCCTGCGCCTGACCCAAAGATTGCAACTGATCGGGTTCCAGTCCGACATGCAGCACGCCTTCGATCACCGCCATGGTGGCCGGAACGGCCCCGGCGTCGCGGATGTCCTTTTCCACCTGGGCTGCGACCTCGACATTCTGCGGGTAGGGCATGCCATGGGTGATGATGGTGCTTTCCAGCGCCACGATGGGCTGGCCTGCGTCTTTGGCGGCGCGGACCTCGGCTGAGTAGTGGATGTTGATCACAGGGGAGTTTCTCCGGAAACGTAAGTTGCGGCAGCGTTCAGCGCGCGGGTCAGGGCCGTCTGTTCGTCGGCACCGCCCGCTTCTGAGGCGATATGGGCGGCCATAAAGGTGTCACCCGCGCCGGTGACGCGGGTTACCAGAACCGAGGGCGGGGTTTGGGTCAGAACACCCGAGGCTGAGCCGACGGTGGCCGAGTTGCCCCCGTCTGTCACCAGCACGCGCAGCGCGCCCCGGTCCAGAAGGCCCTTGGCGGCGGATTCGGAATCGGCAAACTCGCGCTGGCAGAGCAGACCGGCCTCTTCCAGATTGACATACAGCGTCGCGCGGGCGTGTTTCAGGAAGGGCAGCAGGCGCTCGGCCTTGCCGGGCGAGGCGGGGGCGACCCTCAGGTCGGCTTTGCCAAAGGCCGGGCTTTGCGCGATCTCTTCCAGCAGGTTCAGCGTCAGGTTGCCGTCCAGCGCAATCGGGCCTTCGAAGGGGGTGTTTTCGTATCCCAGCGGACCATGCATCAGGGGGCGCAGGATCTTGGCCCCTGCAGCCTCAAGCGAGTGTGCATCGGCAATGGCGGCGATCAACCCGTTGGCCCCTTCGACGGCCATATAGCGGTCGGTGGGCAGGTCCTGCGAGCGATAGATATGTTCAGTCACCATTCCCAGCCGTGCGCAGGAATTGACCAACTCGTCCCCCTCGGGGTCGCGGCCAATGGCGGTCAGCAGGGTCGGGGTCATGCCAAAGCGCACCAGCGTCATGGCGATGTTCATGGCAACGCCACCGGGCAGGCGGGTGATCCGGCCCGGCACGTCCGATCCCTGCCGCATGGCGCTGGCCGACCGCCCGATCACGTCCCACAGGACCGAACCGATACACAGGATGTCGCTGTTCTGAGTCATGCCGCTGTCATGCCGCAGCACCGGGGGCCTTGCAAGTCCGAACGTTAACGCCAACACAGATAAACCGCCTGTGCTGTGCGTTCAGGCTTGCGATCTGATGCGTTCGGCGGGAAACTCGGCCCGGTATGATTTGTGATTTGATTTCTATTGCAGAGCGTTGCGCATGAGCGGCTTTTTCCGCCTGATGATGGGTCTGATGCTGTTGGCGATGCCCGTCCAAGCCCAGACCCCGCCGCCGACGATTGTCGAGTTCTGGACCAAGGCAGACAGCCTGTTTCTTGAAATCACCCTGAACGCCGAGATGTTTCTGGCGGGGATTGATCCTGAAACCCATCCTGACCTGACCGACAATGCTGGCTACCGGGCGCTACGCCAAAGGGTCTCGTCCGAGTTGGAGCCCGAGGTCCGCGCGTTTGTCACCGACTGGAAGGCGCGCTTGCAGGTTGAGGCCGGTGGCCCGGTCGTTCTGGCCTATGAAGGGGTGCGCATTCCCGTTGTCGGCGATACCGCCAACCCCCGGGTTTCAAGGCTGTTGCTGACAGCGCCCTTGCCGAATGGGGCGTCCAATCTGCGCCTGATATGGCCTGCGGGTCATGGGCCGGTTGTTTTGAAACAGCAACAGGTGGCCGCCCCTTACACCGGTTATCTCATGGCCGGAGAATCCAGTCCTTCGATCCCATTGCAAGGCGGCGCGGCCCTCAGCCCTGAACAGGCGGTGCAGGTGTTCTTCCCCAAAGGGTTTTCGCGTATCGTGCCCAACGGTTTGCAAGAGATCGCGCTGGTTCTGGCCTTGGTTTTTCTGTCCCTGACACTGCGCGCAGTAATCGCCCAGATGGTGTTCCTGTCGATCGGATTGGTCTTCGGACTGGCGCTTTCGGTTTACGGAGCGTTGGGGCTGTCACCATTTGTAGCCTCTATCGCCCTCACATCCGCCATCGTCATTCTGGGGCTCTGGAACCTGATCCTGAGGCGTCTTCACGTCTTTCGATTACTGGCGGTTTTTGCTGCCGGTTTGCTTCTGGGCAACGTGCTCAGCGCCTCCGTGATCGCGATTGGCGTGCCGCCCGATCACCTGCCACCCGCCATCCTGGGATTTGCCGGGGGTGCGGTGGCTGCACTCAGCGCGGTTGCGGCGGCAGGCTATGCCGGTGCTGCCCTGATCTCTGGCGGGTCGCATCGGATGCGAGGCCGGGTATCGGTTCTGGCCTCGATCCTGATTGCGGGTGTCGGGGTCTATTGGATGGTCGCGCCGTGGATGCTTAGCTAGGCATGTGGGCCAATAGCGCGTTCAGCGCGGCCAACGGATCCTCGGCTGACCAGATTTCATCGCCGATGCCGAAGAAATCGGTGCAGGGCGACAGGTCGCGGATCAGGTCGGGGGTCAGGCCGCCCTCGGCCACAACGGGAACTTCGATCATCTCGGACCACCACTGGAACAGGTCCCTTTCAGCCAGCGTACCATCGCCCAACGACGACGTGCCGACAGGGCCAAAGGCGACGTAATCGACGCCAGCCTCGCCAGCGGTCATTCCGTCATGGCTGGACGCCCCGCAGAAACTGCCGACAATCGCGTCCGCGCCCAGTTCCTTGCGGGCCGCACGCACGGACCGGGCGGCATCATCCAGATGTACCCCGTCCAGCCCCAGCCGTTGCGCCAGCAGCACGTGGTTCGAGATTACGATGGCCACGTCGCGCGCATGGGCCACCTCGCGGCAGGCATCGGCAGCGCGGGCGATGGTGTCCTCGTCATTGCCGGCCAGCGCCAGACGAATGCACGCGATCTCGGCCCCGTCCAGCACCCGCGCCAACTGGTCCGGATAGGTGCTGAGCGTGATGGTCGGCGGTGTGATCAGATAAATCTGCGGCTGCTCGGGGGTGTCCATTGGCGCGTCCTTCGCTTTCAGTCTTTGGCGCGGTTTAGCGGATTGCGGCGGGGAAGCAAACTTTTAAGCCTGCCGAGCGGGTATTTGGGAACAGAAGAAGAGGATCGGGTTGCTCTGTCAAAGCTGGCGGATTAGAGCGGGCGGAGTTTTTCGGAGACAGCCATGCCCAGCGATACATCCCAGCCTTCCTTCGTGCTTGTGCGCCCGCAGATGGGTGAAAACATCGGCGCCGCCGCGCGGGCGATGTGGAATTTCGGGCTGGACCGGATGCGGATCGTGGCCCCGCGCGACGGGTGGCCGAACCCCAAGGCGGTGGCGATGTCCAGCGGGGCGGGGCGGCTGCTGGACGAGGCGCAGCTGTTCGATGATCTGGCAGGCGCGCTGGCCGACAGTACATTCGTATTCGCCACCACGGCGCGGCAGCGCGGGTTGACCAAACCGGTCTACAGCCCGGAACGCGCCATGCAGGTCGCGGCCCAGAAGGTGGCGGCGGGTGAAAAGGTCACCGTTTTGTTCGGCCCCGAACGGGCAGGGCTTGAGAATGAAGATATCGCCAAGGCAAACGCCATCATCTCGGTGCCGGTGAACCCGGAATATGCCTCGCTGAACCTTGGGCAATGTGTCTTGCTGACCGCTTATGAGTGGATGCGCCAGACCGGCGATGTGGTGCATGAAGCCACCGATTTGGGCAAGGGCGACTGGGCCACCGGCATCGAGGTCGAGAAACTGGTCGAGCATTACGAAGATCGGCTGGAAGAGGCCGGGTTCTTCTATCCGCCCGAAAAGGCCGACGGCATGAAGACCAACCTGCGCAACCTTTGGTCGCGGATGCGCATGACGCGGGCCGATGTGCAGATGTTGCACGGGATCATGCGGCAGATGGTCCGTTGGAAAGATAAGGGCTGAGGCTGGACCTCGCCCGTCAGTGGCCCTAGCTTGCGACGAAATCCAGGACACATGAGGACAGCATGAGCGCCAAGCGCAGCATCTTCGAAGACGTCTCAGACAGCGAAAAACAACAAGCCGTGCAGCCGGGTATGATCGACAAGGGACGCGGTGGCGCGCGCAAGGCGATCCGCGCCTGGCTGATGATCCTGTTCGCCTTGGTCGTTGTAATGATCGCCGTGGGCGGGTTGACCCGTTTGACCGACAGCGGCTTGTCGATCACCGAGTGGCGTCCGATCACCGGGGCGATCCCGCCGATGACCGAGGCCGACTGGCAGGCGGAATTCGACAAATACAAGCAGATCGACCAGTGGCGCATCCAGAACCAGTGGATGCAACTGAGCGATTTTCAGTTCATCTATTGGTGGGAGTGGGGCCATCGACAGTTGGGTCGCCTGATTGGTCTGGTCTGGGCGCTTGGCTTCTTCGGCTTCCTTGTCGCCCGCAAAATCCCGACCGGCTGGACCGGCAAGTTGCTGATCCCCGGCGCTTTGGGTGGTGTTCAGGGCGCGGTGGGCTGGTGGATGGTCGCCTCGGGAGTCACGCAGGGCGAGGGGATGACCGCCGTCGCCAGCTATCGCCTCGCGGTGCATCTGGGACTGGCCTTTGTGATCCTGGGTTTCCTGGCCTGGTACATCTTTGAGCTCGGGCGCGAGGAACGCGATCTGATGCAGGCCCGCCGCGCGAAAGAGGTGAAACTGTTCTCGCTGTCGACCGGCCTACTGCATTTCACCTTTTTGCAAATACTCATTGGCGCGCTGGTCGCCGGGATCGATGCCGGGCGGTCTTTCACCGATTGGCCGCTGATCGGCGGGCAGCTTCTGCCACCGGATGCAACGGCAATAGACCCCCTGTGGCGCAATTTCTTTGAAAGCCCCGGATTGGTGCAGTTCATCCATCGCTGCGCCGGGTATCTGCTGTTCATCTTCGCGATCATCGTCTGGCGGCGCGGCCAGACCAGTGCCCATCCACAGACCCGCTTTGCCTTCAACGCGGCCTTTGCGGCGCTGTCGCTACAGGTCGTGGTCGGTGTCATCACCGTGCTGTATGCCGCGCCATGGCAGATCGCGATCTTCCACCAGTTCATGGCCGTCGTGGTCTGGACCCTGATCCTGCGCGCCCGCTTCCTGAGCGGCTATCCCATTGCAACCTCAATTCGTGGAGCCTGAGCCCGATGACTGCCTTTGACGACCTGATGGCCTTTCAACGCGAAACCTCGGCCCTTGGACAGATCGCTGGCCGCCTGGGCTGGGATCAGGAAACGGTGATGCCGCGCGGGGCCGCGCCCCAACGAGCCGAGGAAATGGCCGCAATCGAGGCGGTTCTGCATGCCCGACGGTCCGACCCGCGTGTGGCCGAATGGCTGGAGCAAGCCGAAGCTTTGGACACGGCAGGTCAGGCACAACTGCGCGAAATCCGCCGGTCTTATGAGCGTAACGTCAAAGTGCCCGCCGATCTGGCGAAAGCCATCGCCCGCGTCACTTCGGCAGCGCAGGGAAAATGGGCACAGGCGCGCGCGGATGAGGACGTGTCGGCCTTCCTTCCGGTTCTGGAAGAGGTCGTGGCCCTGAAACGCGAAGAAGGTGCGGCGCTCGCGCAGGGCGGCGACATCTACGACGCGATGGTCGAGGATTACGAGCCTTACACAACCGGCGCGCAGATCGCGGCGATTTTCGATCAGATGCGCCCGCGTCTGGTGGCGCTGCGCGCGGCAGTTCTGGACAAGCCCGCGCCGCAGGCGCTGGCCGGTACGTTTGACGAGGCGGCCCAGATGCGCCTATCGCAGACCCTTGCGCTGGCGTTTGGATACGACCTGAACCGGGGCAGGGTGGACAAGGCCGTACACCCGTTCAGCTCGGGCAGCGGATCGGATGTGCGGATCACCACACGCACCAGCAAAACGGACCCGTTCAACTGCTTCTACTCGACCATTCATGAGGTCGGCCACGCCGCCTACGAGCAAGGGATCGACCCGGCCTATGCGCTGACCCCATTGGGAAGCGGCGTGTCGATGGGCGTGCATGAAAGCCAAAGCCGGATCTATGAAAACCAGCTTGGCCGGTCGCGTGCGTTTACCGGATGGCTCTACACCCAAATGCGCGATGCGTTCGGGGATTTCGGGATTGCGGATGCCGATACCTTCTACGCCACGGTGAACCGCGTCCATAACGGCTATATCCGCACCGAAGCGGATGAGGTGCAGTACAACCTGCACATCATGCTGCGCTTCGACCTGGAGCGCGCGCTGATGGCCGGAGACCTTCAGGTCAACGATCTGGAATCTGCCTGGAATGACCGCTTCAAGGCCGATTTCGGTTATGCCGTCGACAAACCTTCGAACGGCTGCCTGCAGGACGTCCATTGGTCGGTTGGCCTGTTCGGTTATTTCCCGACCTACTCGCTGGGCAACGTTTATGCCGGGTGCCTGTATCAGGCCCTGCGCAACGCGGTGCCGGGGCTGGATGGTCAACTGGCCGAAGGGGACACCTCGGGCGCGACCACTTGGCTGCGCGAAAACGTACAACAATTCGGGGGGCTTTTCGCCCCGCGCGAGATCATACAGCGCGCCAGTGGGGTCGAACCGGGGCCGGAGCCCTTGTTGGCTTATCTGGAACAGAAATTCGTGGCGCTGTACGGGCTTTGACGATCTGCCGTCACGTTGTTGTGTGACAGCGTGGCGTTTGGCGCTGTGGTGCGTAAACTGGACATGTCCAAGCCACTTTGATCGCCGGTTCTGCATGAAAACACAGATTAAATCCCACTTGGCTGCCGCCATAACCAGCGGCAATCTGCAATCGGCACGCAGAGGCATGGCAGAGCTTCGGCGCAAGCTGCGTGGTGCAGATCATGAGGCGCATTATTTTCATGATGTCGCCGATCCCTATTGCTATCTGACCGCGCAGATCCTGCCCGAATTTCAGGAGCGCTATCGCGTTAAACTGTGCATTCATTTGATCTCTGGCCCACATTCGGATGCGATCCCCGCGCCCATGGAACATAGGCAAAACGCCCTGATGGATGCAGGGCGTCTGGCCCGCCGGATCGGGCTGGATGCGCCGCAGGAACCGGCGGCAAAGAAGGTGGAAACCGCAAAGCGGCTTCTTGCAGATGCTTTAGGAAAACCTGACGCCGCAGAACGCCTGCGTGCTATCACCGCAGGCGTTTGGGGCAGGGAGACTATGCCCGACGACGGTGGCGTGGATCCCGGGCAGGCGATGGAGGTCGGCGACCAAAAACTCGCCGCGATGGGACATTACTTGGGTGGAACGTTTTACTATGGCGGCGAATGGTATTGGGGCGTTGATCGGCTGCACTATCTGGAGGACCGGCTTGCGCAGCTAAAGCTACGTCAGGGAGATGCTTCGGTAGAGCCCTTGAAAGAAAATGCGCAGCCGCCGAACGTTCAGGGCAGTATGGAGCTGGAGTTCTTTTTCTCATTCCGCAGCCCATATTCCTATCTGGCTTTTGACCGCGTTGTTGATCTTGCCAACCGCTATAACGCTCGCCTGATCCTGCGCCCCGTTCTGCCGATGCTGATGCGGGGGCTGCCGGTACCCAAGCTCAAGTCCGGCTACATCCTTGGCGATTGTGCGCGGGAAGCGCGCAGAATGAAGATTCCGTTTGGTCGAATTTGTGATCCTTTGGGGTCTGGCGTCGAACACGGGTACGCCTTGTTTGACTACGCCGAGGATCATGATCGGTTGGCGACCTACTGCTCGACCTTCATGCGTCTGGTCTGGTCCGAGGGAGTGGACGCAGCCTCCGACAAGGGTATGGCGCGAATTGCGGGCGCCAGTGGTCTTGATTGGGGGGCCGCGCGTCAGGCTCTGGCCACTCAAACATGGCGCGACCGGGTTGAGAAAAACCAAAGCAGACTGCAAGAGATTGGTCTGTGGGGCGTTCCCAGTTTCTACGTAGCCGGTCAGGCGATTTGGGGGCAGGATCGGTTATGGGCTGTCGAGGATTTGCTGAGGGCTCAACGGTCGGGCACGGGTGGAAGCTAAACCACCTGAACCAATTCGATCCGCGCGGCAACGGCGGCAAAGAACAGGACGCTGCCGACCAGAACAAACACATGCCAGATCGTGTTGTGGAACGGCAACCAATCCAGCAGGTAGAATGCGACGCCCGCGGTGTAGACCAGCCCTCCGGCGATCATCAGGGTGATGACTGTGGGCGATAGTTCGGCCAGCATCGATTGACCGGCCCAGACGGCGGCCCAGCCCATGAGCAAATAAAGCGCCAATCCGAACCAGCGGAATCGGTTCGGGTCGAACATCTTCAGCGCCGATCCCAGGGTTGCCGAAAACCAAAGCCCGATCAGCAGCCCCGTTGGTTGCGTACCCGACAACAGCAGGAACGGCGTGTAGGTGCCAGCGATTTTGACGTAAATACCCGAATGGTCGAGGCGGCGCAGGAACGCGCTCCAATCGTCGTGTTCGATCATGTTGTAAAGCGCTGAGAAGGTCAGCATCAAAACCAGCGTCACGCCATAGATCGACGCGCCCAGAACGGCCACTGGGTCCGATCGGTAGTAGATCGTCAGGATGATCAGCATCGGCACGGCGATTAGGGCGGACGACACGCCAAGCACATGGATCACACCATCGCTTATGCGCTCGGCGCGGCTGTAGGCGGGGCGGATATGGGCAAAGGACCACATGTTAAGAAAGCTAGGCCTCGGATTGGCCTCGGGCAAGCGCGCCAAACGGGCGCTTGCCGATAACGTGATCCAGAACGGCAAAACGCCCGCAAGAACGGGCGCTTTGTTTCATAAGTGTTGGAAAATGTGAGGGTTACTCCTCGGTTTCCTCATCCCCTTGGTCTGCAATCCAGGCGACCGAGACAACCTCTTCCCCCTTGCCGGTGTTGAATACCCGCACGCCACCCGCGCTGCGCGAGCGGA
Organism: Ruegeria sp. C12; assembly: GCF_056537745.1. Classification (NCBI taxonomy): domain Bacteria; kingdom Pseudomonadati; phylum Pseudomonadota; class Alphaproteobacteria; order Rhodobacterales; family Roseobacteraceae; genus Ruegeria; species Ruegeria sp. C12. The sequence continues at coordinate 309,555 of NZ_JBQFSA010000002.1, read as the reverse complement.
AGGAAATGCCATCGACCGGAACCCGGATCGATTGGCCCTTGGAGGTCGCCAGCATGATCTGATCGTCGATTTCGACCGGGAAGGACGCCACCAGTTCGCCGCCGCGCATAGCCTTGTCCATCGCCGCCACGCCCATGCCGCCACGTCCACGCACCGGGTAGTCGTGGCTGGAGCTCAGCTTGCCTGCGCCGCCGGTGGTGATGGTCAGGATCAGGTTCTCGGCCGCCGACATCTCGGCATAGCGTTCCTGCGTGATCACGCCGGGGGCTGCTTCGTCCTCATCGGTCTCGCCATCGTCCGCGATACCCGCCACGGCGCGGCGCATCTTGAGGTAAGCGGCGCGTTCATCCGGGTCAGCCTCGAAATGGCGGATTACGGACATCGAGACCACGCGGTCACCATTGGTCAGCTTGATACCACGCACACCGGTAGATTCGCGCGAGTTGAAGACCCGCACATCGGTGGTGCGGAAGCGGATCGCGCGGCCCGAATTGGTGACCAGCATCACGTCTTCATCTTCCGAACAGATGCGCGCGTTTACCAGTTCCACATCCTCTGGCAGTTTCATCGCGATCTTGCCGTTGCGGCGGACATTGGTGAAGTCCGACAGACGGTTGCGGCGTACGTCTCCGGCGCTGGTGGCAAAGACGATTTGCAGGTTTTCCCATTCCTCATCCGGCACATCCACCGGCATGATCGCCGCGATGGAAACCCCGGTCGGGATCGGCAGGATGTTGACGATCGCCTTGCCCTTACCTGTCCGGCTGGACTGCGGCAGACGCCAGGTCTTGAGCTTGTAGACCATGCCTTCGGTGGTGAAGAACAGCAGCTGCGTATGGGTGTTCGCCACGAAGAGGTTGGTGACCACATCCTCTTCCTTGGTCTGCATCCCCGACAGGCCCTTGCCGCCACGCTTTTGCGCGCGGAAATCGGCCAGCGGCGTGCGCTTGATGTAACCGCCCGAGGTGACGGTGACGACCATATCCTCACGCTCGATCAGGTCCTCATCTTCCATATCGCCGGACCAGTCGACAATCTCGGTGCGGCGGGGTACGGCGAATTGCTCACGCACACTGCGCAGCTCATCACCGATGATCGACATAATGCGCTCGCGCGAGGACAGAATATCCAGGTATTCCTTGATCTTGGCGGCCAGTTCTTCCAGCTCGTCCGTGACCTCTTTGACGCCCAGTTGGGTCAGGCGCTGCAGGCGCAGGTCGAGGATGGCGCGGGCCTGAACTTCGGTCAGGTTATAGGTGCCGTCGTCGTTCATCTTGGACAGAGGATCGTCGATCAGGCGCAGATAGCCTTCGATCTCGGAGGCTGGCCAACGGCGGGTCATCAGTTTTTCGCGCGCCTCGGCGGCATCAGCCGACGAGCGGATGGTGGCGACCACTTCATCCACGTTTGACACAGCCACAGCCAGACCACACAGGATATGGCTGCGTTCCCGCGCCTTGCGCAGGTCGTAGGCGGTGCGGCGGGCGACAACATCCTCGCGGAAGTCGATGAACGAGGTCAGGAACCGGCGCAGGGTCAGTTGCTCGGGGCGGCCACCGTTCAGGGCCAGCATGTTGCAGCCGAACGAGGTCTGCATTGGTGAAAAGCGGTAAAGCTGGTTCAGCACCACCTCTGGTGTTGCATCGCGCTTCAGCTCGACCACGACGCGCACGCCGTTGCGGTCGGATTCGTCCTGAACGTGGGCCACGCCTTCGATCCGCTTCTCGCGCACGGCCTCGGCGATCTTTTCGATCATCGCGGCCTTGTTCACCTGATAGGGGATTTCGTCCACGATGATGGCATAGCGATCCTTGCGGATTTCCTCGGTGCGGGTCTTGGCGCGGATGATGACGCTGCCGCGCCCCTCAAGATATGCCTTGCGGGCACCGGACCGGCCCAGCATCACGCCGCCAGTCGGAAAATCGGGGCCGGGGACGTATTCGATCAGTTGCTCGGATGTCAGGTCCGGATCGTCGATCAGCGCCAGCGTGGCATCGACCACCTCGCCCAGGTTATGCGGCGGGATGTTGGTTGCCATACCCACGGCGATACCACCGGCACCATTGACCAGCATGTTGGGGAAACGGGCGGGCAGGACGGTTGGTTCGCGGTCCTTGCCGTCATAGTTGTCCTGAAAATCGACCGTGTCTTTTTCGATATCGGCCAGCAGCGAGGCGGCGGGCTTGTCCATCCGAACTTCGGTATAACGCATCGCCGCCGGGTTATCGCCGTCCATCGAGCCAAAGTTGCCCTGACCATCCAGCAGCGGCAAAGACATCGAGAAATCCTGCGCCATCCGCACCAGCGCGTCATAGATAGCTGAGTCCCCGTGCGGGTGGTATTTACCCATCACGTCGCCAACCGGACGGGCCGATTTGCGATACGCCTTGTCATGGGTGTTCCCGGTTTCGTGCATGGCGTACAAAATCCGCCGATGCACCGGTTTCAGCCCGTCGCGCAGATCGGGGATCGCGCGGGAAACGATGACCGACATGGCATAGTCCAAGTAGGACGTGCGCATCTCGGATTCGATAGAGACCGTCGGGCCGTCATACACTGGGCGCTCGGGCGGGGTTTCGTCCATGTTTTCAGGGATTTCTGGCGTATCGCTCACGTAAACTGCTCGTCCTTAGTGCAGACTCTATATTTTGTGGTTACATCCTATCAGACCCGGCACATAAGGTGCAAGCAAGCAACGAATCTTGCCCGGAAATTCCGAAGTAACACTCAAGTAACATCTTGTTATCCAAGTATTAGGCAGTTTCGGTGTTACTTTGAAGAGACCTTGCACGGAATTGGAGGTCTGAATGGAGCAGAGCGAAACGGAATTGATGCTAAAGGGATACGGGCTGACGACGGCAGAGTTTTTCTATCACATGCCCGACTATATCCACGTCCTGAACACGTTTATCTGGCAGGAATACGATCTGGCCCCGGATCACCCGAAACTGTTTGAATTCATCGATTTTTGGCAGCGTGAGATCGAAGGTCCGCTGCACTCGGTCAAGTTCACCCATCGCAAGATGATCGCGCCTGGCGAATGGCGCAACATGGTGGGTGAGTTTCGCGTGAATTAACGGCTTATCCCGCACGCCAGGCGTATACGGAACAGCCGGTCGAGCCTGAGGCGGTAAAGCTGTTGCCATCTTCGGCCAGACGCCCGCGCCATTTGACGGTGATACCGGGGAAATAGTCCGTCCCGCTGATCTGACCCTCGTTCACGAATATCACCGTATTGGCGGTTTGACCCAGTGAGTCGGTCAGGCGCCCGGTATATTTATTGCCGCCCGCATGTGTGTAGCGCGTCGTGCCTGTCACTTTGACAACCAAAGCGCAGGTTGCCTTGAATTGCCACGTCCCGGCCATGGACAAGCCGGTATCGGCAGGTTTTGGGGCGGGTGCCGTGGCTTTGCAGATGGTGCCGGATTTGCCTTGCAACTCTTCCAACGCATGGCTGGTTCCCAGATCATCAGCACCCAGATTTGAGCCACTGGCCGACCGATACCGGGCAAAGGCCTGACGGGTCCGAGGGCCTGCAACTCCATCCGCGCCACCAGCACTGCATCCCAGCGCATTCAATGCGGCCTGTGTTGCGCGCATGACCTCTTGCGAGTCTGAAACCGTAGGCGCGGGCGGGGCAGAGGTGCGCTCAACATCCGCTGATGTATCGGCCGAGACCAACCCGTCGCGCAGTTGCAGGGCGACCTCGTAGGCATAAGTCTCGGACTGATCAGCATATTTCTCAAGGAAACTGTCCAGCGCAGTCACCGTTCCAAGCGAGCGCGCAAGCTCAAGATCGGCGCGCATGTCGTCGCTTGGGCGCGCCGATGGGCTTTGTGGCTGTGCGGTGCTTACGGCGGGGGTGAAATAGAATTCCCCAAGCAATTCATCGTAATAGGCCGGAATTTGGGTGTGCTGAACGCTGCTGGACAAGTCCCGCACTTCGCGCCGCAGGTCGGCCACCATGCTGCGCAATTCCAGACCCGGCTGCGATAGGCGTGGCAACAAGGCACGGGTGAAGACTGAATTCTCGGCTGGTTCATTATCGCTCAGCCGGTCCAGCGCCATCTGTCCGGCCCCGGCTGAAAAGATCACGAACATGCCTTCGGGTGCGTTGATGCGGCCCAGCCCACGCGTCCGTCCGACACTGCGCCCGGCGACGGTTTCAAACGGGTTGTCGCGGCAGGCGTCGATGATGGCGATCGAGGTGCGCGCACCGGTTGAGCGTACGCGGTCCAGCAGATCCGAAAGGGCGATGGATTCGGATTTCACGAAATCGGTCTCACCCGACAGGGGCGCGACGATATCTGTGGGCAGCAGGTAGTTTTCGCCGTCAATTTCCACCCCATGCCCGGCAAAGAACACAAACGCCGTATCGCCCGGATCCAAGCGAGAGGTGAATTCGGAGATCCTCTGGTTCATGCCGCGCCGGTCGAGGTTCAGCCCCTCGATGGTCTCAAAACCTGCACCCTGCAACTTGTCCGAGACAGCGCGGGCATCGGCCACAGCTTTCTGAAGGTCGGTGACAGATTGGTATTGGTCATTGCCGATAACCAAGGCCAACCTTTCTTGCGCGCAAAGCGGCGCGGCGCAAAGTGCAAAAGCAAAAACAAGAAATCTGAACATCACAACAGCCCAACAGCAAATGACCCTTTTCCTTCTATACAGAAAAAGGGCGCAAAGGCTCAGTGACTTACATTACTTTTTGTTTTTGTCGGATCAGCCCGAGCAACTGGCCCCGCCCAGAACGCAGAATTTGGCGCAATGGGGGTGGTTCAGATACACATCCGCCTCAGCCTCGGCCAGGGTTGTGCCCATTTCGAACTCGGGGGCGTAAGGCAGAAGGGTGCAGGCCAGCACAGCAGGGCGTTCGGCGCCTTTGCGTTTGACGACCATGCGCGCGCTGGCGCACATCACGGCGTCGGGGGATTTGTTCAGGATACCCCAGCAGGCGGTCGTGATTTCTGGGACTTCGACGGTTTCGTCCATTTCCGGGAACAGCACGGTCTGGCCGGGGTTCGTGGCGTCGATGTCAAAGCCGTGTTTTTCGAAAAACGCAGCGTATCCGGCGCGGCTATCCGCGTCGCTGTCGCCCCAGACGGTGCGCCCAGCAACAGCCATGTTGAAGCCGTTGTCGCGTAGCCACTCCATCCCCGTCACGGTCTTGGCGAAACTTCCCTTGCCGCGTTCCTCATCATGCAGTTCGGGGCGGTAGTGATCGACGGAGATGCGCAGGGTCAGCTTGTCGTTGTAATCGCGCTGCAAGTTCAGCAACCCTTCGCGCATTTTGCGGCGCATCATCGGCAGCATGGCGTTGGTCAGGATCAAAACCTCGTACCCGCGTTCCAGTGCGGCGCGAGTCATCTCGATCATCTCGGGGTTCATGAACGGCTCGCCGCCCGTGAAGCCGATTTCGCGGATGGGCCAGTTGCGCTGTTCGATCTGGTCCAGATAGTCGGTCACTTCAGCCGCAGCGATATAGACCAGCGCATCATTTGTGGGGCTGCTTTCGATGTAGCAGTTTACACATTCGATATTGCACAAGGTGCCGGTATTGAACCACAAGGTTTGCGGATTTGTCAGCGCAACCGAGGCGCGGGTCTGCCCGTCTGCCGTCACCAATCTGTCTTGAAACTTGCCGATATTGGCAAGCTGGGGGGCATTGTCTTTCATTCCCGCATCCGGTTCTTTGAAGTGGTTTGACTGACTTAGCTGTTTATTGTCCTGTTGGTAAGGGCTTGGGGCTGTTCTGACAGAGTTTTGATGAATGAGAAGAAATCTTAAAAAAACCTCGATGTGATTGCGCTAACATTGGACATGCCGACAGGGGCAGGGTAAGGACGGGCCATGGTTTCTCGCGTCATACCTGTTGACCCATTTGATCTGGTCATTTTCGGCGGCACCGGCGATCTGGCGCAGCGCAAGATTCTGCCTGCTTTGTTTCGCAGGTTTTGCGCCGGGCAATGGCCCGGTGATGCCAGAATCATCGGCGCAGCCCGCAGCGACCTGACCCCGGATGGGTTTCGCGAAATGGTGGCCGGTTCGCTAAGGCTGAACGCGCCCAGACGGGCGGCAGATTCGGATGCATTGCGCGGATTTTTGCAGCGCGTCGATTATGTTGCGCTGGATGCGATGTCGGCGGACGGGTGGGGCGATCTGTCGACCAGACTGACGGATGATCGTGTTCGGGCCTTTTATTTCTCGGTCGGGCCGCGCCTGTTTGGTCCGTTAGCGGAACAGATCAGATCGCATGGCTTGGTCACGGCGCAGACCCGGATTGTGGTCGAAAAACCCTTTGGTCATGATCTGGAAAGCGCGCGAACGCTCAACGCCACGTTGGCGGCGCATTTTGACGAGGGGCAGATTTACCGGATCGATCACTATCTGGGTAAAGAGACGGTCCAGAACCTGATGGCCGTGCGCTTTGGCAACATGCTGTTCGAGCCGTTGTGGAACAGCCAGTATGTCGATCACATCCAGATCACCGTCGCGGAAACTGTCGGCGTGGATGGGCGCGAGGAGTATTATGAGCGCGCCGGTGCCATGCGGGATATGGTGCAGAACCACCTGATGCAGCTGCTCTGCCTGATCGCGATGGAGCCGCCAGCCAAGTTTGATCCCGACGCCGTGCGGGATGAAAAGCTGAAAGTGATCCGCGCGCTTGATCCGGTCGAACCGCATCACATCGTCCGGGGTCAGTTCGCGGCCGGTCCGGACGGGCCGGGCTATCGTGAGGTCGTGGGCCACCCACGCTCGACCACTGAAAGCTATGTGGCCCTGAAAGCTCATGTCAGCAACTGGCGGTGGGCGGGAACGCCGTTTTATCTGCGTACCGGCAAGCGGCTGGTCGCGCGGTCCTCGGTCATCAATGTGCAGTTCAAGGACGCGCCGCATTCGATCTTTGGTGAGGCTGCGGGGCGGCACGCGAATGCGCTGTCCATCCGGCTGCAGCCGAACGAAGGCATCACGCTGAAGGTGACGATCAAGGAACCGGGACCGGGTGGAATGCGTCTGATCGACGTGCCCTTGGACATGAGTTTCGCCGAAGCGCTGGGGCCCGAAAATCAGGATCCGCCCGATGCATACGAGCGATTGGTGATGGACGTGATCCGGGGCAATCAGACCCTGTTCATGCGCGGCGACGAGGTCGAGGCCGCATGGGCCTGGACCGACCCGATCATCGCCGGTTGGCAGGCGCGCGGCGATGTGCCCAAACCTTATGACAGCGGCAGCACAGGCCCCGGCGACGCCGAGCTGCTGATGAAACGAGACGGTCGCCTCTGGCAAGGAATAAAGCCATGAAAATTCAGGACTATGCCGACCGCGATATGCTGGCTATAGACGTCGCGAACGCCTTGGCCGGAGAGCTTGAGGCGGCGCTGCTGCACAATGAAACGGTTGCTCTGGCAGTGCCCGGTGGCACCACGCCGGGTCCGGTGTTCGACGTGCTTTGTGCCGCCGATCTGGCATGGGATCGCGTGCGCGTCATGGCCACCGATGAGCGTTGCGTGCCCGCTGATAGCGACCGTTCGAACGAGCGTCTGATCCGCGAGCGGCTGCTGACCAACCGCGCCTCGGTCGCGCAGTACATCCCGCTTTATGTTCCGGGGGCCGAGCCAGAGGCTGCTCTGCCGGAAATCGAGTCCCTGATCGCGCCGGTTCTGCCGCTTTCGGTTTTGGTTCTGGGTATGGGCGAAGACATGCACACGGCCTCGCTGTTTCCGGGAATGGAGGGGCTGGCCGCTGCGCTGGACAGCCACGCGCCAACGCTTGCCGTGGCCCGGACCGAGGTTCAGCCGGAACCGCGCATCACGCTAACCGCGCCGGTTCTGGACGGGGCACTGTCCAAACACCTAATTATCTTTGGCGCGGCCAAACGCGATGCGCTGGAACGCGCCATGTCTTTGCCCCCCGAGGATGCGCCGATCGCCGCTGTTCTGAGTGGCATGACCGTACATTGGGCGGAGTGACTGTTATGAAACTGGATCACCTGAAATCGCTGGCAGGCAAGGCTGGGCGTATTCTGGATTTGTTCGACGCTGACCCGAACCGGGCGCAGGGCTTTTCCGCCTCAACCGGTGACATGGTGTTTGACTATTCAAAAACCCTGATCGACGCGGAGGTGCGCGCAGGGCTGATCCGCCTGTGTGACGAAGCCGACCTGGCCGCGCGGCGCGAGGCGATGTTCTCGGGTCAAAAGATCAATGAAACCGAAGGGCGCGCGGTGCTGCATACGGCGCTGCGCAATCTGGATGGGGGGGCGGTGCAGGTCGATGGGCAGGACGTCATGCCTGACGTGCTGGATACTCTGCACCGGATGCGGGTCTTTGCCGAAGAGGTGCGCGGTGGTGCGATCTCGGGCGTGGGGGGCAGTTTTACGGATGTGGTGAATATCGGCATCGGCGGCTCGGACCTTGGCCCGGTGATGGCGACCCATGCGCTGTCGCCGTATCACGACGGCCCGCGCGTTCACTATGTCTCGAACGTAGACGGGGCGCATATTGCGGATACGCTGCGACAGCTGGACCCGATGCGAACGCTGATCATCGTCGCCTCAAAGACCTTCACGACGATCGAGACCATGACCAACGCCCGCACCGCACGGGCGTGGATGAGCGACGGCGGCGGTGACCCGACCAAGCAATTCGCAGCGGTCTCCAGCGCGTTGGACAAGACACAGGAATTTGGCATCCCGGCAGAACGAGTCTTTGGCTTTGCCGATTGGGTCGGTGGGCGCTACTCGGTCTGGGGACCGGTAGGTCTGCCGGTGATGATCGCCGTGGGGTCGAACGCGTTTGATGCGTTTCTGCGGGGCGGGCAGGCGATGGACCTGCATTTCCGCTCGGCCGAATGGGGTGAGAATATGCCGGTTCTGCTGGCACTTGTCGGCATCTGGCACCGTCAGGTGTTGGGCTATGCCAGCCGCGCGGTTCTGCCCTATGACCAGCGTTTGCTGCGCCTTCCCGCCTATTTCCAACAGCTTGAGATGGAATCGAATGGCAAATCGGTAGCGATGGATGGATCGGACCTGACCGTTCCCTCTGGCCCGGTTGTCTGGGGCGAACCCGGCACAAACGGCCAGCACGCGTTTTACCAGCTGATCCATCAAGGCAACGACGTCATCCCCTGCGAGTTCATGGTTGCCGCCGAAGGGCACGAGCCGGAACTGGCCCATCATCACCGCCTGTTGCTGGCCAATTGTCTGGCCCAGTCCGAGGCGCTGATGCGTGGCCGGTCACTGGACGAGGCCCGCGCCCGGATGGCAGAAAAAGGCTTTGAAGGGGCCGAACAGGACCGCCAGGCCCGCCACCGCGTGTTCCCCGGAAACCGCCCCTCGACCACGCTGATCTATCCCAAGCTGACTCCGTTTGTGCTGGGCCAGATCATTGCCCTTTATGAACATCGCGTGTTTGTCGAAGGCGTGCTGCTGGGCATCAATTCGTTCGATCAGTGGGGCGTGGAACTGGGCAAGGAACTCGCCACCTCGCTGGGGCCGATTGTGGACGGCGATGAAAGCGCGGCGGGTAAGGATGGATCGACCGCGGCATTGGTTGTATATGCTCTACGGCACCGCGATTAACGCCATTTAACGCAGCTTGCCCTGCGGGCGGGTTGCATTTTTTAATTGTCAGACAATTAAATGCTTGGCAGGGTTCCCCCTGAGGATAAGTCTGAATTGACGCGCGGGGCCACACCCCCAGGTGTCGAGGACAAGGCGATGGCCGCACATGGTCGCGCCGAGAATGGGGAGGATGTCCATGCTGGGACAGATGATGACGCAGCCTTTGCTGATCTCGTCGCTGATTGATCACGCCGAACGTTATCACGGGCAGACCGAAATCTACTCGGTCGAAACCGATGGCACCGTGACGCACACGAACTGGGCCGAGGTCGCCGGCAATGCGCGCAAACTGGCATCCGCGCTGACCAAGCTGGGATTAGAGCCTCAGGACAGGATCGGCACGTTGGCCTGGAACAACCGGCGACATCTTGAGATCTACTATGGCACTTCGGGCGCGGGATATGTGTGCCACACGGTCAATCCGCGTCTGTTCCCCGAGCAACTGTCCTATATCATAAACCACGCGCAGGACCGGGTTCTGTTTTTTGATGCCACCTTTATCCCTCTGGTCGCGGCTCTGAAATCCGCGCTGACCGAGGTCCGGCACTTTGTCCTGATGGGACCACGTAATGACGAGGCGCTGTCCCAGATCGATGGGGTGGAGTTCTATGATGAACTGATCGAGACCGGCGATGCGGATTTTGTCTGGCCCAGTTTCGATGAAAACATGGCGTCGAGCCTGTGTTACACCTCGGGCACGACGGGGAACCCCAAGGGTGTCTTGTATTCCCATCGTTCGACTTTGCTGCACAGTTTTGGGTCAAACACCCGCGATTGCATCGGGTTTTCGGCCCGCGATGTGGTGATGCCGGTTGTGCCGATGTTCCATGTGAATGCCTGGGGCTCGCCCTATGCCTGTGCGATGTCGGGGTCCAGAATGGCGTTGCCCGGCCCGGATTTGCATGGCGAGGCGCTGGTTAACCTCATCGACACCTACGGCGTGACGCTGGCTATGGGCGTTCCCACGATCTGGCAGGGATTGCTGGCCCATGCGGCGCAATCGGGCAGCCAGCTGACCAGTCTGCAACGCACCGTGATTGGCGGCGCGGCGTGCCCGCCATCGATGATCGACACGTTCCGCGACACCTATGGCGTTGACACGATTCACGCCTGGGGGATGAGCGAGATGAGCCCGCTGGGCACAACCAATACGCCGCTTGCCAAGCATCTGGACCTGCCCATCGAAGAACAGCGCAAAATACGCGAGAATCAGGGCCGTCCGCCGTTCGGGGTGGAACTGAAAATCGTTGATGACGATGGCAATGATCTGCCCCATGACGGCGAAACCCAAGGCGATCTGATGGTGCGCGGCCACTGGGTTCTGGACAGCTATTTCCAGATGCAGGATCAGGAGTTGTTGCAGGATGGCTGGTTCGCCACCGGCGATGTGGCGACCCTGGACCCGGACGGCTACATGACGATTCGGGACCGGTCCAAGGACATCATCAAATCCGGTGGCGAATGGATCAGTTCGGTGGAACTGGAAAACATCGCCGTTGCCCATCCAAAGCTCGCCACCGCTGCCGTTGTAGGTGTACCGCATCCGAAATGGGACGAACGCCCCTTGTTGGTGGCTGTGAAAGCCGAAGGGCAGGACCCAAGCGAACAGGAACTGCTGGCCTTCTTCGATGGAAAAATCGCCAAATGGCAAATCCCGGACAAGGTTGTTTTCGTTGATGCTTTGCCACTGAACGCAACCGGCAAAGTGCTGAAACGCAACCTGCGCGCGGATTACAAGGACGCCCTGGCGGGATGATCTTGCGCGTGTGAGGGTGAATGGCTCCGGCGGTAGGGATCGAACCTACGACCAATTGATTAACAGTCAACTGCTCTACCGCTGAGCTACGCCGGAACGGTCCGCGCCGTATAACAACCAGATTTCGCGTCGTCCAGAGGGTACAGGCAAGTTTTTTTGACAGGGCAACTCTGGCCGCAATTCATTGGTGATTGCGCCCAATAGAATCATGATTTTGAGGGGGAAGATTTTGGCTCCGGCGGTAGGGATCGAACCTACGACCAATTGATTAACAGTCAACTGCTCTACCGCTGAGCTACGCCGGAACTGAGGGCGCGTATAACAACCCGGATTTTCCTCGTCCAGTGGGGAAGCGTGCGTTTCGTAAAATTTTTTCGGGCTCAATCCTGCCGGGCAAAAACGGCGTCTGCGGACAAGGCGCCGCTATGGGTTGCCTTGGATTTTCCAACCAGATCAACCAGATGGGCAAACACATTGCGTTCCGCTGCGGGCAGAAGGGATTTGGGAGTTTCTGTGTAAATACGCTCGGCCAAGTCTCGGGCCGTGCCGGGGCGGTCTTCCAGCGCCGACAGGATTTGCGCCTCGCGTCCAAGGCGGTGCTGAATCAGCCACTCCAACCGCCCGGACGGGTCGGTGATGGGCGCTCCGTGCCCGGCGTGGAAGACCGCCCATTCGCGTTCCTGAAGCCGGTAACAGGCGGTCATGAAATCGGTCAGGTCTCCGTCAGGTGGTGACACCAGCGAACTGGCCCAGCCCATCACGTGATCTGCGGTGAAACAGGTCTGGCCCCAGGCCAATGCGATGTGGTTGCCCAGATGTCCCGGCGTGTGGATCACCTCAAGCTGCCAATCCTCTCCCTCAATCACCTCTCCATCGGCGACTTCGATGTCCGGGCGAAACTGCGTATCGATGCCTTCACCGCCTCCGGCCAGACCGTTTTGGGCCAGTTGGGACATGACCGCGCTGCGCCCGGCCTCGGGCCCCCCAAAGGCGTAGATCTGCGCTCCGGTGCGTGCAGCCAGTGGTGCCGCCAGCGGTGAGTGATCCAGATGGCTGTGCGTCACAAAGATATGACTGATCTTCTGGCCCGGTTCCAAAGCCTCCAGAATCGCATTTAGATGCGCGTGCGACAAAGGGCCGGGATCAATGATTGCGATATCCCGCTGCCCCAGCAGATAGGTATTGGTGCCCCGATAGGTCATGGGCGAAGGGTTGGGGGCCAGAATGCGCCGCACCCCCGGTTGCAACTGCGTGGCAATCCCGGCGGGCGGGTTGAAATCGTCTGGGGCCTGCATTCTGTCCTCTTCCTCTTACCCGGGCAGCCCGCTAGGTTTAGCGCATGTCTTCGCAATGGCTCAAACCCTATCTGCCACACAGTCTTTACGCCCGGGCGGCGTTGATTCTGGTTGTGCCGGTGATCGTCCTGTTGCTGGTGGTCGGGAATGCGTTCCTGCAACGGCATCTTGAGGACGTGACCGCGCAAATGGTCCGTGCCGCCGCGCGCGAAGTTGATCTGATCACAAGCGCGATGAGTGATGTCGAGACACAGCAACAGGCCATCGCTGCCGTGCGTCCAGATCTGGTTGCGCTTGAAATCAGCGCGCGATTCCTTGGCATCAATGAAGAGCCGAATATCGGAACGCGGCGTTGGTATGATTTCATTGCGCCGCAGGTCGAGGCCAATCTGCACGCCCTTTTGCCGGATCTGGATGCCGTGGCGCTGCCCAACGGCCCGGACGCCCGGCTATATCTGGATACGCATCTGGGGACGCTCGAACTTGTGTTCGACCGCAGGCGGCTGGCCCCGACGGCACCGCACCAGTTGATCGTGACCATGCTGTTCTTTGCGATTGTCATGACGTCGATCTCATTTCTTTACATGCGCAACCAGTTGCGGCCGATTACGCGGCTGGCTGATGCAGCACAGGCGTTCGGACGCGGGCGCGTTGTACCTTACAACCCGGGCGGGGCGATTGAAGTACGTGCAGCCGGAAACGCTTTTCTGGACATGCGCGCCCGCATTGAACGCCAGATGGAGCAGCGGACGCTTATGCTGTCCGGCGTCAGCCACGACCTGCGGACCCCCTTGACCCGCCTGAAGCTTGGCTTGTCGATGCTGCCCGAGGATGAGGCCGCGCCGCTGCAGCAAGACGTCACCGAGATGCAGTCTTTGCTGGATGCTTTTCTGGATTTTTCCCGCGGCGCTGCCGAAGGTTCTCCGGAAGAGGTCGAGCCCAAGGCGCTTGTGCGCCAGATCGTCGAGGATGCCAAACGGGCCGGTTATCAGGCTGAACTGGTTGACGTTGACGGGCAGGGCACCGTCATGCTGCGCCCCATGGCCATTCGACGCGCGGTCGAAAACCTGATCGGGAACGCCGTCCGCTATGGCAATCGCGCTGACATAAGCCTGTCGGTCACGCCAAAAACCCTGCGCATCCGGGTCGAAGATGACGGCCCGGGCATCCCTTCGGAGATGCGGACCGAAGCGGTCAAGCCTTTCACCCGCCTTGATCCTGCGCGCAACCAGAACCAAGGCAGCGGCGTCGGCCTTGGCCTTGCCATCGTCGCCGACGTCGCCCGCGCGCATGGCGGAGTGCTAAGGTTGGGCAAAAGCGAGCGACTGGGCGGATTGTGCGCCGATATTATCATTGGGCGGTAGATGCGGCAGACATTTGGGCAACGCCGTGTCGGATCAATTCGAATGCGGAACGAGGAATCTAAGACCTGATTCAGTAAGAAAACCCGGTTTTCTGGTAGGCCCGGCAGGACTTGAACCCGCAACCAAAGCGTTATGAGCGCTCTGCTCTAACCAATTGAGCTACAGGCCCGCCTGAGGCTTTGAGTACCACGGTGAACGCCCGCGTCAAGCCTGACCGTTGCATAGATGCGCACAATCGACTAACCCGCCCGCAAAGCATTCGTAAGGGACCTACCATGACAGCGGGCAAGAACGGAATCACCTATGCCGATGCAGGCGTTGACATTGATGCAGGCAACGCTCTGGTCGACCGGATCAAGCCCGCCGCCAAGCGGACCAACCGCCCCGGCGTGATGAGCGGGCTGGGCGGGTTCGGAGCCCTGTTTGACCTCAAGGCGGCCGGGTATGAAGACCCCATACTGGTCGGGGCGACCGATGGTGTCGGCACCAAGCTGCGGATCGCGATCGATACCGGCGTCGTGGATGGCGTGGGCATTGATCTGGTGGCCATGTGTGTCAACGATCTGATCTGTCAGGGCGCTGAGCCCTTGTTCTTCCTCGATTATTTCGCCACCGGCAAGCTGGACACCGATACCGCTGCGCGGATCATCGAGGGCATTGCCGAAGGATGCGCCCAATCGGGCTGTGCCCTGATCGGTGGTGAGACGGCGGAGATGCCGGGTATGTACCCCGATGGCGATTTTGATCTGGCCGGCTTCTCGGTCGGCGCGATGGAGCGCGGGGCGGACCTGCCGGATGGGGTGCAGGCGGGCGATGTGCTGCTGGGGCTGGCCTCGAACGGGGTGCATTCCAACGGTTATTCTCTGGTGCGCAAGCTGGTTGAGATTTCGGGGTTGGGCTGGGACGCTGACTCGCCCTTTGGCGGCGGCTCGTTGGGTGAGGCGCTGCTGACGCCGACGCGGCTGTATGTAAAGCCCGCGCTGGCGGCGATCCGGGCAGGGGGCGTGCATGCGCTGGCGCATATCACCGGTGGTGGCCTGACCGAGAACCTGCCGCGTGTTCTGCCCGAAGGACTGGGTGCGCAGATCGATTTGGATGC
Source organism: Ruegeria sp. C12 (assembly GCF_056537745.1). Classification (NCBI taxonomy): domain Bacteria; kingdom Pseudomonadati; phylum Pseudomonadota; class Alphaproteobacteria; order Rhodobacterales; family Roseobacteraceae; genus Ruegeria; species Ruegeria sp. C12. Next base: position 294,419 of record NZ_JBQFSA010000002.1, on the reverse strand, counting down.
GTGGGAGTTGCCGCCGGTCTTTGGCTGGATGGCTGAAGCCGGCGGGATTGCCGAGGCCGAGATGCTGAAAACCTTCAACTGCGGTATCGGCATGATCGTTGTCTGCGCTGCAGATCAGGCAGATGCGCTGTCGGCGTTGTTGAGCGACGCAGGCGAGACTGTCTCGCGCATCGGCACGGTCACAGACACTGCGGGTGTGGCCTATTCAGGCAAGCTGCTGTGAGCCACAAGCGCGTCGCCATCCTGATTTCCGGGGGCGGGTCGAACATGGTGTCGCTGGTCGACAGCATGACCGGCGATCATCCGGCACGGCCCTGTCTGGTTCTGTCCAACGACGCGCAGGCAGGCGGTCTGGTCAAGGCCCGGGATCGCGGGATCGCGACCGCAGTCGTCGATCACCGCCCGTACAAAGGCGACCGCGCCGCGTTCGAGGCCGAACTGCTGAAACCGCTGGAAGAGGCACAGCCGGATATCGTCTGCCTGGCCGGGTTCATGCGGGTTCTGACCGGCGATTTCGTCTCGCGCTTTCAGGGCCGGATGCTGAACATCCACCCGTCTCTGCTGCCGAAATACAAGGGCCTGAACACCTATGCACGGGCCATTGAGGCGGGTGACTCGGAACATGGCTGCACCGTGCACGAGGTGACGGCGGCGCTGGATGATGGTCCGATTTTGGGTCAGGCGCGGGTCCCCATTTCGCCCGAGGATACGCCCGAGGATCTGGCCGCAAAGGTTCTGGTGTGGGAGCATCAACTCTACCCAGCGGTGCTGCGCCGTTACGCAGAAGGCAACAGGTCTGTTCTTATGCTGCCCTGATCGCCCTTGGGTGATTTACACGCGCGTAAAAATCGTCTTATGGTCGCCTGTATCGCTCGGGACGCGGAAAAACGGGCAGTCACACAAAGAACAAGAGCAAGAATAGTACGGCGCATGAAAACCCTGACGACGACGCAAGAGCTGGCTGAATTCTGCTCGGCTGCTGCCGGATACCCCTATGTCACAGTAGACACCGAGTTTCTGCGCGAGCGGACCTATTATTCCAAACTGTGCCTGGTGCAGCTGGCTGTCCCGTCCGAGGATGAGGACAGCGCCGTTCTGGTCGACCCGCTGGCGGATGGCCTGTCGCTGGAGCCTCTGTTCGAGTTGTTCAAAAACGAAGATGTGGTCAAGGTGTTCCACGCGGCCCGGCAGGATCTTGAGATCTTCTGGGTCGAGGCCAATGTATTCCCGACCCCTCTGTTCGACACCCAGGTCGCCGCGATGGTCTGCGGTTTTGGTGAGCAGGTCGGCTATGAGACACTGGTGCGCAAGATTTGCAAGCAGGGCGTGGACAAGACATCCCGATTCACCGACTGGTCCAAGCGCCCGTTGACGGATGCGCAAAAGACCTACGCCCTGGCCGACGTAACCCATCTGCGCAGGATTTACGAACATCTTGCGGCCGAGCTTCAAAAGACCAAGCGCAGCCATTGGGTATCCGAGGAATTGCGCACGCTGACGCAGCCGGGAACCTATGACATCCGACCCGAGGATGCGTGGAAACGGGTGAAAACCCGCACAAACTCGGCCAAGTTCCTCGCCGTGGTGCGGGAACTGGCACAATTCCGTGAATCGTATGCGCAGGAAAACAACGTGCCACGCAACCGTGTTTTCAAGGATGATGCGCTGATCGAGCTTGCCTCGACCAAACCCAAAAACCCGTCGGAACTGGGCGGATCGCGCCTGTTGCTGCGCGAGGCGCGTAAGGGTGCGATTGCCGATGGTATTCTGACTGCCGTGAAGCGTGGCGTGAACTGCCCGCCGGAACAGATGCCCAAGGTCGATACCTCGCGCGACAAGCTGAAGGTCAACCCGGCGCTGGCGGATTTGCTGCGCGTGCTGCTGAAATCGAAAACCGAAAGTTCGGGCGTGGCCGCCAAGCTGATCGCGACCAGTTCCGAACTGGATCAGATCGCAGCGGGCGAGCGCGAATTGCCTGCCATGTCAGGCTGGCGGTTCGAAGTGTTCGGCGAGGATGCTTTGAAGCTGTGCGAGGGCAAGATTGCACTGGCCGCCAAAGGTCAGGCCGTCAAGGTCGTTTCACTGTAAACGCCCTTAACGCCGCCGCGATTCCAGAGCGTTTTGCTGTCCGACCACCCGGACCACGCGGATGCCCTCTAGGTCTTGCTTGGTGACATTGATCGCGTCGGACACCATGCGCGTCCTCTCAGACCCTTGAGCGGTCTGATAGGTCGGGTAGTTCACGCGAAACACAAATTCCAAAACGCCGTTCTTCCGGTTTTCTTCTGATTCCACAGGTACAAGCCGCGCCTCATATGCGCCCTGACGGATTGCAGTACCCGAGGCGTATACGATTGCGCCTGACGGTATGGCATCGATCCGCAATTCATCGATCTTGGCGATAGGAACGCTGGTATCGACCTCTTCAGGGCGCGCAAACAGACCGCGACCGCCGCGTTGTTCGGGAATCAACGCATCGGCGTCATTTGCCGGAGCTGTCTCGACCGGGGCCGGGGTGCTGGAGCCAAACCAGTTCGACGGGTTCACGCGCGACTCGCGCCAACTGTTACAGGCGGTCAGGGTCAGTGCGACGACGACAAGGATGGACAATGATTTTTGCATGGACCCACGGTTCTTTGGCTGTATTTCAGTCAATGGGTTAGCGCAATTTCCGCCCCTTGAAAAGCCACGGCAGGGGCTGGACAGCCGTGCATCGCCGCCTTAGGTCACAATTGTGAATGCAACGGAAGGACCGCCGCACAATGGCAACGCCCGCCTTTGAAGACATCGTCGAGGATTTTGAGTTTCTGGAGGACTGGGAAGACCGGTACCGCCATGTGATCGAGCAGGGCAAGGCGATGGACCCGCTTGACGATGCGCTTAAGGTTCCGGCGACCAAGGTGGACGGTTGCGCCAGTCAGGTGTGGCTGCACCCGATGATCGAAAACGGCGTGTTCCGGTTTGACGGCGATAGCGACGCGTTGATCGTGCGCGGGCTGATTGCGGTTCTTCGGTCGCTGTATAACGGTTTGCCCGTGGCCGAGGTTCCCAAGGTGGACGCAGGCGGTGAACTGGCGCGGCTTGGGCTGAACGACCACCTGTCAGCGCAGCGTTCAAACGGCTTGCGTGCCATGATCGAACGTATCCGCGACGTCGCGCAAGAGAACGCCTGACTCTAACCCGGTCGCTTGGCCCAGTTTTTCAGGGTGACCTCAAGATCGCCGTATCCGGTGAGGCGGCGTTCAAATTCCAGACCCATCTTGTCGGCACAGGCGCGGGCGCGTTCGGTCAGGGCAGGGTCATCGGTCTGGGCCTGATATACGAGCTTTGTGTAATTGCCGAAATACATGTCCCGCAGTTCCGGGTGACGGTCCAACCCTAGCGGTTTCCATACAAAGGCATCGAACTGCCGGGCCAGAAAATCCGTCAGATAGAAAGCCGTCGTTTCATCATCGCCGTGGTCGGCGAAGGTTTGATTGCCTTCGAAAAACGAGTAGCAATGGGGGCCTTTGACCATCTCAACCCCCAGACGCTCGCAGGCTTGTTGCAGCAGTCCACCGGTGCCGCAATCGGCGTAGACCACAAAGATCTGGTCGTAATGATCGCGGTGTTTGGCCACGGCGTCCTCGACCGCCTGCGTGATCCGTTCCGGATGAATGTGCAGAATTGCCGGAAGACAGGTGAGCGCCATGTGATACCAGCCATTGCGTTTTTTCAGATCCAGGATCTCGCGCGCCAAGGCTCCGCAGGCGATCAACAGGATGCTTCCGGACGCATCGGTGGAGTATCCCTGATTGGTCAGGCTTGTATCGTCGGGCAGGGTGTCGTTCGGCATGGCTGTGCTTTCTGCTGCGCTGTGTTCAGAAAAGGACGAATGACGGTTTTGGGCAAGCCTTGCACCGACATCCTGTGTCAGGTCGCCGACGCCTTGGTTCCTGACCGCTTCACTTGTGACAATCCAACAAAAAAGCCGCCCCCGGTGAGGGCGGCCTTTCAATCAGATATGTCTGACGGGTCAGCCTGCCAGTTGGTTGTGCTTGCGCGATACGAATTCTTTCGCTGTCTCCACCGCAACGGCGGCGTCCCGGCAATAGGCGTCGGCACCGATGGCCTTGCCGAATTCCTCGTTCAAAGGTGCGCCGCCGACCAGAACGATGTAGTCGTCGCGCACGCCTTGCTCGACCATCGTGTCAATCACCACCTTCATGTAAGGCATGGTGGTGGTAAGCAGGGCGGACATGCCCAGAATGTCGGGCTGTTCGTTTTCCAGCGCTTCCAGGTAGTTTTCGACCGGGTTGTTGATGCCCAGATCGACAACCTCGAAACCCGCGCCTTCCATCATCATCGAGACAAGGTTCTTGCCGATGTCGTGGATGTCGCCCTTCACGGTTCCGATCACCATCTTGCCTACGCGCGGGGCACCGGTTTGCGCCAGCAGAGGCTTGAGGATAGCCATGCCGCCTTTCATGGCGTTGGCGGCCAGCAGAACCTCGGGCACGAACAGGATACCGTCGCGGAAGTCATGGCCGACGATGGTCATGCCACCGACCAGCGCTTTGGTCAGAACGTCATAAGGCATCCATCCGCGTTCCAGCAGGATGTTCACACCTTCTTCGATTTCTTCCTTCAGGCCATCGTAAAGGTCGTCGAACATCTGTTCGACAAGTTCGTCGTCGTTCAGTTCGGACAGGATGATGTCTTCTTCATCAGACATGGGGCGATTCCCTGAGCTGTTTGGACCACAGGTCCATGGTGGCATTTGTTCCGTTTTGGCTAAAACGTCGCAGTTTGACTGTGACGATTACGACCTCAGTGGTTTCGGGACCGACCTATAGGATAGAAATTCGCAATCTGCGACTGAATTCTTCGCAAGATCATTCTGCATATGGTTCAGGTCGTTAGGCGAAATCCCTTGGATTCTGTTTTTTGGCCGGAAAGCCGCGTGGCACTTGCCGTAGCGGCGGTCTTTGGTTACTTTGCCAATAGGAACAAAGAGCGAACAAGTGGCCGATCATTTCACAATCCGGGGGCGGGGAACCGCATCAAACGACGCTGGTCGGTTTGAACGCTATGCCACTGTCGCAACCGATGATGGCTGGTCGGCGGACGAAGACCTGCCACCCCTGCGTACCGAGGTTCGGGATGAGGTCGCGCGGAGTGTGATCACCTATAACCGCTCTCCGGATTTGCCCTTTGATCGATCGATTAACCCATATCGCGGGTGCGAACATGGTTGCGTGTACTGTTTTGCCAGACCCAGCCACGCTTATTTGGGTCTGTCCGCAGGGCTGGACTTTGAAACGCGTTTGGTTGCCCGTCCGAACGCGGCGGATGTTCTGCGCAAAGAACTGTCGTCGCGGTCCTACCGCGTGGCGACTATCGCTTTGGGGACCAACACAGACCCCTACCAGCCCATAGAGAAAACCCGTTTGATAACAAGGGAATGCTTGCAGGTTTTGCAGGATTTCAACCACCCGGTTGCCATTGTCACCAAAGGCGCGCTGATCGAGCGGGATCTGGATATTCTGGCCCCAATGGCCGAGTTGGGACTGGCGCGGGTCGGCATATCGCTGACCACGCTGGATGCGGATTTGTCGCGTCGGATGGAACCTCGGGCCCCGTCACCAAACCGACGGTTGCAGATGATCCGCAGATTGACGCAAGCCGGGGTGCCGGTGCGCGTGATGACATCTCCGCTGGTTCCGGGGCTGACCGATCACGAATTGGAACAGTTGCTGGAGGCAGGCCGGGACGCCGGTGCAGACACTGCAAGTTGGATCATGCTGCGCCTACCCAGAGAGGTCTCGGGACTATGGCAAGAATGGCTGGCCCAGCATGAACCCGCGCGTGCAGGTAAGGTGATGTCCCGCCTGCGCGACATGCACGGAGGTCGGGATTACGATCCTCGTTGGGGTCACAGAATGCGGGGCGAGGGGGAGTATGCGCAGGTCATTGCGCAGCGTTTTTCGAAAGCCTGCAAGCGCCTTGGGTTGGCAATCAAATCCGACGCTCTGCGCTGCGATCTGTTCTCGACCCCGCCGCAGTCTGGGGACCAACTGAGCCTGTTTTGAGATGGACCGGGCATAGTCATTTCTGGGCCAAAAGGCTGCTACCGCCTTCTTCTCTGGCCTCTTGTGGACCAATTGGCTGGGCCGCTGGTTCACTTACAGCAAGGACCAAAGCCCTGACCGAAACCCGCAAACAGAGGCATTGGTCAAGAAAAAGAGCATTGGCGGCGCCAGAAGAATTCGAAGCGGCGGCACGACGAGGTTTACCGTTGTCGGCCGGATCCACATTTGACTGCTCAAAAAAAACCCCGCAAATCGCGGGGTTTTTCTCGTGTCATGCCGCCTTAGCGGTTTTCGATATCCACGTAGTCGCGATTGGTCTCGCCCAGATACAACTGACGCGGACGGCCGATCTTGTTCTGTGGATCGGCAATCATCTCTTTCCACTGGCTGACCCAGCCAACGGTGCGTGACAAGGCAAAGATCGGGGTGAACATCGAGGTGGGGAAGCCCATCGCCTCGAGAATGATGCCCGAATAGAAGTCCACATTCGGGAACAGTTTCTTCTCGGCGAAATACGGATCTTCCAGCGCCTCACGCTCAAGTTCCTTGGCGACCTGCAGCTTCGGATTGTCTTCGATGCCCAGCAGATCCAGCACTTCGTCAGCCGACTGCTTCATCACCTTGGCGCGCGGGTCGAAGTTCTTGTAGACGCGGTGGCCAAAGCCCATCAGGCGGAACGGGTCGTTCTTGTCCTTGGCGCGGGCGATGTATTCAGGGATACGGTCAACGGTGCCGATCTCTTCAAGCATCTCCAAACAGGCCTGGTTCGCACCGCCATGGGCCGGACCCCACAGGCAGGCGATGCCGGCGGCGATACAGGCAAACGGGTTTGCACCGGACGACGACGCCAGACGCACGGTCGATGTCGAGGCGTTCTGTTCGTGATCCGCGTGCAGGGTAAAGATGCGGTCCATTGCACGGCTGAGGATCGGGTTCACCTCATACTCTTCGGCGGGAACGCTGAAGCACATGCGCAGGAAGTTCGACGCATAGTCCAGATCATTGCGCGGATACACGAAAGGCTGACCGGTGTGGTATTTGAAAGCCCAGGCCGCGATGGTCGGCATCTTGGCGATCAGACGGTGCGAGGCGACCTCGCGCTGATGCGGGTCCGAGATGTCGGTCGAATCGTGGTAGAAGGCAGACATTGCGCCAACCACGCCCACCATGATCGCCATCGGGTGCGCATCCCGGCGGAAGCCGCGATAGAAATACTGCATCTGCTCGTGCAGCATGGTGTGACGGGTGATCGTGGTCTCGAAGGTTTCAAGATCCTTGGCGCTCGGCAACTCTCCGTACAGCAGCAGATAGCACACTTCCAGGAAGTGGGATTTCTCGGCCAGTTGATCGATCGGATAGCCCCGGTGCAGCAGCTCGCCCTTTTCGCCATCGATATAGGTGATGGTGCTGTCGCAGCTTGCGGTCGAGGTAAAGCCGGGGTCATAGGTGAACACACCCGCCTGACCGTACAGTTTGCGGATATCGACAACGTCAGGCCCAGCGGTCGGCGAGTGAACCGGCAACTCATACTCTTTTCCATGCACGGTCAGAGTGGCTGTTTTGTTGCTATCAGTCATGGTTGTCCCTTCTTCATTCGTGCGCAGGCCAGATCGTTGCCGAAACCTGCGGGCAATGACCGCGCGCAAGCGCGCAGTCCGGGTGTTAGCGGAGCAGCGTTACCCGTTTATGAAGCTTGGGTTTATTTCGCTGCCTCAGAAAGCCGCGCCAGGGTTTCATCGCGTCCCAGCACAAGCATCATGTCAAAAACCGAAGGTGTGACGGCCCGACCAGCCAATACAGCCCTAAGCGGGCCTGCCAGCTTGCCGAACTTGACCTCCCTTGCTTCGGCAAAGGAATTCAACGTCTCTTCCAGCTCGTTCCGGGACCAGCTAGCATTTTGCAACTGCGGCGTCAATTCATTCAGTATACCATCGGATACTGATGCCAACGCTTTTGCGGCTTTCTCATCCGGGGCAATCGGGCGCTCGGTCAGTACAAAATGCGCTTTTTCAAGCAGTTCCGGGAAAGTGCGCGCGCGATCCTTGAGGCAATACATCGCACGTTCCAGATCACCCGATTGTGTCTGTGTGAGAGCGGGCAGCTCTGCTGCCGCGAGGTAATCTTCAATTTCTTGCCGCAGCGCAGCATCATCCGAGATTGCGATGTGCTGACCGCACAGGTTTTCCAGCTTTTTCAAGTCGAAACGCGCCGGGCTTTTGCCGATTCCATCCAGATCGAACCACTCTTTCGCCTGTGCGTCGGTGAAGAATTCATCGTCACCGTGGCTCCAACCCAGACGTGCCAGATAGTTGCGCATACCGGCGGCGGGATAGCCCATCGCCTGATATTCCTGCGCGCCCAAAGCGCCGTGGCGTTTGGACAGTTTCTTGCCGTCAGGCCCGTGAATCAGCGGAATGTGCGCCCAGACTGGAACGTCCCAGCCCATCGCCTCGTAGATCATCATCTGGCGGGCGGCGTTGTTCAGGTGATCGTCGCCGCGGATCACATGGGTGACGCCCATATCGTGGTCATCAACCACAACCGCCAGCATATAAACCGGTGTCCCGTCCGAGCGCAGAAGGATCATATCGTCTAGCTGATCGTTGCGGATGGTCACATCGCCCTGAACCTGATCCCGGATCACGGTCGCGCCGTCCTGCGGCGCCTTGATGCGGATCACAAAAGGCGCATCGGGGTGGGTTTCAGGGGGCGCATCGCGCCAGGGGCTGCGGAACAGGGTCGATTTCCCCTCGGCCCGTGCCTGTTCGCGGAATGCGGCGATTTCATCCTGAGACGAGAAACACTTATAAGCCTTGCCCTCAGCCAATAGCTGATGCGCAACCTCGGCGTGTCGTGCGGCCCCTTCGAACTGAGAAATCACGTCGCCGTCGTGATCCAGCCCAAGCCACTCCATGCCTTGTAGAATCGCCGCGGTGGCCTCGGGGGTCGACCGCTCGCGGTCCGTGTCTTCGATTCGCAGCAGGAACTTGCCGCCGCGCCCGCGCGCATAAAGCCAGTTGAACAGCGCTGTGCGTGCACCGCCGATGTGCAGAAAACCGGTGGGTGAGGGTGCAAAACGGGTGACGACCTGATCGGACATTATTTTGATTAACCTTTTGGTAACCGCGACGGGCATAGTGTGGCGCTTGTCTAACGAGCCCGAAGGACGGGGGCAACCATGCGTGTTCTTGCACGGGCCCAGGCGGCGCTGCTGAACCAGACGGGGTTCCTGTTTCCATGGTCTCCGGTATGTCTGGCGCTTGGGATTGGCCTCTATTTCGGATTGCGGTTCGAACCGGGCTGGCCGATCTATCTGGGCTTTGCGACCACCGGTTTGGTGCTGATCGGCCTGTGCCGCTTTTTACCGGCCGGATGGGGATCGTTGGCAATCGGGGGGGCGCTGGTTGCTGTCGGCTTTCTGCTGGCAGGTGCCCGCGCCCATATGGTGGCGGAACCGGTTTTGTCATGGCGGTATTACGGCCCCATCGAGGGGAGGGTCGTCGCCATGGACCGGTCTGCCTCGGATGCGCTGCGACTGACGCTGGATCAGGTGCGGGTAGGGGACGTGCCGCATGATCGGCGACCGCAGCGCATCCGTCTTTCCGTACATTCTCAGATCGATCCCATTGCGCCGGGGCAGCGGATCATGACCACCGCCCATTTGTCGCCGCCGCAAGGCCCGGTCGAGCCCGGCGGTTTCGATTTCCGCCGCCACGCCTGGTTTCAACGCCTTGGCGCGGTTGGATACACCCGCGTTCCGGTCATGACCATTGCCCCGCCGCAGGACGCGATGGACGGGGTTCGGATTACCGCGATCCGCATGAAGATTTCCGAGCGGGTGCGTGAGATCTTGCCGGGTGAGGTTGGCGGCTTTGCCGCCGCCGTCACCACCGGAGACCGCAGCGGTATGGGGCAAGCGGCGCTTGGGGCGTTACGGGCCTCGAATCTCGCGCATCTACTTGCGATCTCGGGCTTGCATATGGGGCTGTTGACCGGGTTTGTCTTTGTGGCCTGCCGGATCGGGCTGTCCGCGATCCCGGCCTTGGCCCTGCGCGTTCCGGTTCGCAAACTGGCTGCGGGATGTGCGCTGGTCGCTGCGGTGATCTACCTGATGCTCTCGGGCGGTAACGTGGCGACCGAACGTGCCTTTGTCATGGTCACCGTCATGTTGGGGGCGGTTCTGATCGACCGCCGTGCCATCTCGTTGCGGGCGGTGGCCGTGGCGGCGTTGATCGTGCTGGCCTTGCGCCCCGAAACCCTGCTGAGCCCCGGTTTTCAGATGTCATTTGCGGCAACCACGGCCCTTGTGGCCGTCTTTGGCGCATTGCGCGACTTCGGCCCGATGCCCGGCCCCAAATGGGTGCAGCCGATAGCCGGCGTTCTCATGTCATCTGCAATCGCCGGTCTTGCCACTGCGCCAATCGGCGCGGCACATTTCAACACCATGTCGCATTATGGCCTGCTGGCGAACCTTCTGTCGGTTCCGGTGATGGGGTCGGTTGTGGTGCCCTTTGCCGTGGTTGCGGCCTTGTTGGCCCCGTTTGGGTTGGAGGCGATTGCCATTCAGATCATGGGCATTGGCCTGCGATGGATCTTGATGATCGCGGACTGGGTCTCGGGCCTTGAGGGCGCGCAAGGTTACGTTGTCAGCCCGCCCTGGTTCGTGCTGCCGGTGATGGCCCTGGGCGCGCTTTGGATTGCCCTGTGGCAGGGCCGGGCGCGGTGGATCGGCCTTGCCCCCGTCGCCCTTGCCTTTCTGTTCTGGACGTCTGGCCATCGCCCCGAGGTGCTGATCGCCGAGTCCGGAGGGTTGGTGGGCGTCATCACTGAACAGGGCAGGGCGCTGAGCAAAGAAAAAGGCAGCGGTTTTGTTGCGACTGTTTGGTTAGAGAATGACGGGGACGGGCAGGATCAGGGGCACGCTGCCGGTCGTTGGCCGGGGCAGTCCGGCCTTATCCAGCGGATTGCCTTGCAGGACAAAGAGGTCATCCATGTCACCGGCAAAAGGGCCGCGCAGGAATTCACGGAGTGCCATGAGAATCAGATCGTTGTTTCAGCAATAAATCTGGACATGGACGGAGATTGCAGCGTTTTTGACCCCGAGCGGCTGTATGAGACCGGAAGCCTCTCCATCACTGATGGAAAGCTGGTCACCAGCGCGGATCTGACCGGGCATCGCCTGTGGTCCCCGAAACCCTCCGGGGACAGGCGTTAAAGGTGGGATCAGTAGGTGCGGATCAACCCGACCAGACGACCCTGAACCTTGATTTTGTCTTCGGGCAGCACCCGCGTTTCATAAGCCGGGTTCGCGGCCTCAAGCGCGATGGCCTGACCACGGCGGAAGAAACGCTTCAAGGTGGCCTCCTGATCCTCGACCAGTGCAACAACGATGTCGCCGTTGTCAGCGGTCGATGTCTCGCGGATCACGACGACGTCGCCATCATTGATCCCGGCATCGATCATCGAGTCGCCCTTTACCTCAAGCGCGTAATGCGAACCCTGACCCGAGACCATGGGGCCGGGTACCGCCACACGATGCGAGACGTGGCTGATCGCCTCAATCGGCACACCAGCGGCGATCCGGCCCATAACGGGCAGTTCCATAGCGTCCACCGCAACAGGTTCAAAGTTTGCCGGGCGTTGGCCTTCAGGCTTGTCACCATCGATCACGCGCGGGCTGAACCCCGCCGTGGGTTGTCCGCCAAGGCTTTCGGGCAATTTCACAATCTCGATCGCGCGGGCACGGTGGGCCAGACGGCGGATAAATCCACGCTCTTCCAATGCCGTGATCAACCGATGAATGCCGGATTTCGAACGCAGGTCCAGCGCGGCCTTCATTTCGTCAAAGCTGGGCGGAACACCGTCCGCCTGCACGCGTTTGTGGATGAATTCCAGCAAATCCAATTGCTTCTTGGTCAGCATCGCTCACACCTCGTCGCTCATGCGTTTTCTTTTGTTCTACGCATGTTCACGTTTTGTGTCAACGAATTTGACGATGTTCTATATCGGCAGGTAGCGCACCTTTGCCCCCGCAGGCAGCGCGGGATCGTCGGGCGGGCGCACCAACAAGGCGTTGGCCTGTGCCAGAACGCTTAGCAGAGAACTGTCCTGATCGGCACAGGCGCGGATGCCGTTCTCGTCGAGGATTGCGCGCATATAGTGCTCGCGCGGGCCGTTCGGCGACAGCGGCTCGACCAGGGTGGCGGTCCTGAACGGTGTCACAACCGAATCCAGACCCAACATGCGCCGCACCATCGGAGCCAGGAACAAATAGCCGCAAACCATTGCGCTGACGGGATTTCCGGGCAGACCGACCATGGCCGTATCGCCCATCCGTCCGGCCATCAGGGGTTTTCCGGGCCGCATTCTGATCTTGTAGAACGACCGTTCCATCCCCAGCGCCTGGGACACGTCAGACACCAGATCATAGTCGCCGACCGACGCGCCGCCGATTGTCACCACCAGATCAGCGCCCTCGGCCAGACCAAAGGCGGTTTCAAGCGACGATACCGTGTCCTGCGCGATGGGCAGGACGCGGACATGCGCGCCAAGCCCTTCCAGCAAGGCTTTCAGTCCGAACGTATTCGAGGCGATGATCTGGTCAGGGCCGGGCGTTTCGCCGGGCATAACCAACTCATCCCCGGTCGAAATCAGCGCGATCTGAGGTTTCCGCGTGACCGGCACCTTTGCGATATTCATGGCTGCCATCAGGGCGGCATCTTCGGGACGGATCAGACGCGGGGCCGTGATTTTGGTACCCTTGGCAAAATCCACCCCGGCGGGCCGGATGTTGGTTTTGGGGCCGGGGGCGTCGGTGATGGTAATCAGGTCGCCCCGGCGATCCACATCTTCCTGAATAACGATGAAATCAGCACCGTCCGGCACCGGCGCGCCGGTGAAAATGCGCACAGCCTGACCCGGTCCGACACGTCCGTCGAAGCGACTGCCCGCAGCGGATTCCCCTGCGACCTTGAACATTGAATGCAGTTCAACCTCAGCCGCTTTGACCGCGTATCCATCCATGGAAGAGGCCGCAAAGGGCGGCTGATCGCGCGTCGCTGCGACGTCTTCGGCCAGGACCCGGCCTGCGGATTGGGCCAGTGGCACATGCTCGACCGGCAGCGGAGCAACCAGATCGAACAGCAGGGCGCGGGCGTCTTCAACCGTGATCATTGCGCTTCGTAACGCCCTGATTTTCCGCCATCTTTCAGAAGGACCCGAATACCGCCGATTTCCATCGCCTTGTCCACGGCTTTGGTCATGTCATAGACCGTCAGCGCGGCGGTCGAGACGGCCGTCAGCGCCTCCATCTCAACCCCGGTCTGGCCCGAGGTCTTTACGGTGGCTTCGATCTGAACACCCGGCAGATCAGGGTCCAGCGTCAGCTCCACGGCAACCTTGGTCACCGGCAAAGGGTGGCAAAGGGGGATCAGGTCAGGCGTTTTCTTGGCCCCCATGATCCCGGCCAGTCGCGCAACGCCCAGAACATCGCCCTTCTTGGCGCGACCTTCTGAAATCAAATCAAAGGTTTCCGGTGCCATCTTGATGTACCCGGATGCGACAGCCACGCGGTCGGTCACCTCTTTATCCGAGACATCAACCATATGGGCCTGACCTTGCGCATCGAAATGGGTGAGCGGCATCACATCACTCCGGGGATCAACGGGTTTGACAGGATGTGCCGGGTCGCGGCGGTCACGTCGTCCTGACGCATCAGGCTTTCGCCGATCAGGAAACACCGCGCGCCGTAACGGGCGATATCGGCCAAATCCTCGGGCGCGCCCAGACCGCTTTCGCAGACGATCGTCCGGTCTCCTGGAACCAGCTTCGACAAACGCCGGGTCGTATCAAGAGTGGTCTCGAACGTCTTGAGATTACGGTTGTTTATTCCGATCAGGGGGCTTTTCAGCCGCGTCGCACGCTCCAACTCGGCCGCGTCATGAACCTCGATCAGAACGTCCATGCCCCAGTCAAAAGCGGTTTGTTCCAGTTCAGCGGCCTGAGCATCCTCGACCGAGGCCATGATGATCAGGATACAATCTGCCCCCAATGCGCGCGCTTCGACGACCTGATAGGGGTCATACATGAAATCCTTGCGCAGGGCGGGCAGGTTGGTGGCGGCACGGGCTGCGGTCAGATAGTCTTTGGCGCCCTGAAAGCTTGGTGTGTCCGTCAGCACCGACAAACAGGCCGCGCCACCATCTTCATAGGCTTTCGCCAGAACCGGTGGATCAAAATCCGGACGGATCAAGCCTTTGGAGGGGCTGGCTTTCTTGACCTCGGCAATCAGTCCATACCCGGTGCGGGACGCATCGTGCAGCGCTGCAGCAAAGCCGCGAACCTCGGGCGCTTCGCGCGCCTCGCTTTCCAACTCGTCCAGCGAGTTTTGCGCCTTGTCCGCTGCGATCTCTTCCAGCTTGTAGGCTTTGATTTTGTCCAGAACAGTCTCGGTCATGCGGCTTCCTGTGTGATCCGCGCCAGGGCGGTTATTTTCTCTTTTGCTTTGCCACTGTCGATGCTTTCGGCAGCCTTTTCAACGCCTTCGCGCAGGTCCGAGGCCGCCTCGGCCACGACCAGAGCAGCCGCCGAATTCAGCAGAACGGCGTCGCGATAGGCCGACGGCGCGCCATCCAGCAAGGCGCGGAAGGCTGTGGCGTTTTCTTCGGGGGTGCCGCCGATGATGTCCTCGAACGGGTGCACAGGCAGGCCCGCGTCTTCGGGGTGCAGTTCGACCTCTTTGACGGTATCGTCTTCCAACGCGGCAACCCAGCTGACGCCGGTGATGGTCAATTCATCCGTGCCGTCCGAGCCATGGACCAGCCATGCACGGTCGGAGCCCAACAGACCCAGCGTTTCCGCCATCGGTCGGATCAACTCGCGCGAGAACGCGCCGGTCAACTGGCGCTTGACGCCCGCCGGGTTGGTCAGCGGGCCAAGAATGTTGAAGATCGTGCGCGTCCCAAGTTCCTGTCGCGAGGGCATGACATGGGCAATCGCCGGGTGGTGCATCGGAGCCATCATGAAGCAGATACCGGCCTCATTCAGCGCCTTTTCAACCACTTGCGGGCCGACCATCACGTTGATTCCCATCTGCCCCAATGCGTCCGCCGCGCCGGATTTGGAACTGAGGTTCCGGTTGCCGTGCTTGGCCACGGTGACACCGGCCCCCGCCACGACAAAGGCCGTCGCGGTCGAGATGTTCAGGGTTCCCTTACCATCACCACCCGTGCCTACAATATCCATTGCACCCGCAGGTGCGGATACGGCGTTGCACTTGGCGCGCATCACAGCGGCGGCGGCGGCGTATTCGTCCACGGTTTCGCCCCGCGTGCGCATCGCCATCAGCAGCCCGCCGATCTGGCTGGGGGTGGCTTCGCCGTCGAACAGAATGCCAAAGGCTTGTTCCGCCTCGGCACGGGTCAAAGGCCGATCAGCCGACGCGCCGATCAGCGGTTTCAATGCGTCGCTCATGCGGGGACTTTCAGTTCTTGCAGGAAGTTCTTGAGCAGGGCGTGGCCATGCTCGGATGCGATGGATTCCGGGTGGAACTGGACGCCGTGAATGGGCAGTTCCTTGTGTTGCAGCCCCATGATGGTGCCGTCTTCCAGTTCCGCCGTGATCTCAAGGCAGTCCGGCAGCGTCTCACGCTCGACGATCAGGGAATGGTAGCGGGTCGCTTCAAAGGGTGAGGGCAGTCCGGCAAAGACGCCTTTGCCGGTATGTTTCATCGTGCCCATCTTGCCGTGCACGATCTCATGGCAGCGCACGACCCTACCGCCAAAGACCTGTCCGATAGTCTGATGGCCCAGACACACACCCATAAGGGGTGTCTTTGTCTCGGCAGCGGCTTCGGTCAGGGCCAGGCAAATCCCGGCCTGATCCGGGTCGCAGGGGCCGGGGCTGAGCAGGATGCCGGCGGGGTTCATCGCCATGGCTTCCTGCACATCCAGCGCATCGTTGCGGCGAATGACCATTTCGGCCCCAAGTTCGCCCAGATAATGCACCAGGTTGTAGGTAAACGAGTCGTAGTTGTCGATCAGCAGCAGCATTTGGGCACTTATCTTCGCTTGGGCATTTCAGGCTGGCGATGCAGCCCCCGGCCACGGTATAATGTCGGGACATACATGCTCAGGCTTGTGCGGCAGCGTCAAGAGGACATCCCGTTCCCGGCGCGTCATCAGGCCAAGCGTCGCAGCAGACGGCGTCGGGATGGGCAAAGCAGTAAACAGGCGAAAGGCACTGGTCATGGGCGGATTTATCGGGGGAATGGTCGCGGGCGCGGTCGTTGTTTTGATTCTGGGCACGGTACTGTCGTTGCAGGCGCCGTTGGCTCAGCGAACCGCGGTCACGACCGAAGCGCCGCAACCCGAAGACGTGGCGACATCCGAGGCCCCGGAAGGTGTGGCCGAGACCGGATCGGATGCGGATCTGGTCGAAGTGCCCCCCGCTGCGCCAAATGTTGCCGAGTACCAAGAAGAGGACGCAGCCGATCTGTCAGGTCTTGAGGCCGAGGCAGATGCCCAACCTGTGATCACGGATCCGGCGCAACAGGCCGAACAGCCTGATCCTGCGGTGTCCGAGGACGTCGCGGTGCTGACGGATCCGCCCGCCGCGCCACAACTGCCGGGGGCAGCGCCGCAGGCCCCTCAGGACGATAGCCAACCGCTGGTGATCGATGAGACACCCGCGCCGCCTGCAAACGAAGATGTGGCTGGACTGGAACCCCAGCCAGAACCGGCGCAATTGCCGGGCACGTCCAACGAGGACACCGAAGAGAACCCGTTTGAAAACAGCCCGATTGCCGTTGAAGGCGATGAGGATGTTTTGCCCCGGACCTTGCCGCGTCTTGCAGCGCTGCCTCAGATCGGGGGGGAGGGTGAGACCAGCACCAGCTCAATCATTGGTAAACGCGTTGTTCCCCTGACTGAACGGGACGATCCGCCAGCGACGGATACACCAAGCACGGACGCGGCAGGTACGGATGGATCGATTGCCATCGCGGTCGGAAAGCCCATCGAGGCGTACGCCGCGTCGTTCGATAACCCCGAGGCCAAACCGCTGATGTCGATCATTCTGATCGATGACGAGGACGCATTTGGAGCCGAGGCGCTGCAGGATTTTCCCTATCCGATCAGCTTCGCCGTCAGCCCGTCCGACCCGAATGCAGCCGAGAAGATGGCCCGCCACCGAGCCGCCGGGTTCGAGGTGATGGCCTTGGTTGATCTGCATGAGGCGGCCAGCGCACAGGATGCCGAGGTTTCGATGGCCGTGTGGCTTGAAGCGCTGCCGGAAACCGTGGGTATTCTGGAAGGGGTCGATACCGGCATTCAGGGCAATCGCAAACTGGCCGATCAGGTGGCCGAGATTGCGGGTGTGACGGGCCGGGGGCTGATCACGCAGGATAACGGGTTGAACACGGTCCAGAAGATCGCGGCCCGCAACGGTGTGCCGTCGGGCGTGGTGTTCCGCGATATCGACGGGGCGCGTCAGGACCCCAAGATCATGCGTCGGTTCCTGGACCAGGCCGTGTTCCGCGCCGGACAGGAAGGCACGGTTGTGATGCTGGGTCGCGTGCGGCCCGAGACGATCTCGGCCCTGTTGCTTTGGGGATTGGAAGATCGCGGCAATCGGGTTGCGATGGCCCCGATCTCGGCCGTCATGATGCGCGAAGTGCAGTAAGATAAAGAAAGGCGGCTGATCCGGGATCGCCGCCTTTTCTTATTAGTTGCCGCTGCCGGTGAACCGGGCAGAATCTGCCGCAGCCCGTCGGATCGCATTGGATTTGTGGACTGTCTCCATATACTCAGCCTCTGGGTCGCTGTCGTAAACAACGCCGCCACCGGCCTGAATATAAAGCTTCTGATCCTTCACGATCGCTGTGCGCAGGGCGATGCACATATCCATATCGCCGCCCGCGCTGAAATAGCCGACACCGCCGCCATAGACGCCGCGCTTTTCCGGCTCCAGCTCGTCGATGATCTCCATCGCGCGGACCTTGGGCGCGCCCGAGACGGTCCCCGCAGGCATCCCGGCAAAGAAGGCATCCAGCGCGTCTTTGTCCTCGGCCAGTTCGCCAACCACGTTCGAGACGATGTGCATCACGTGGCTGTAGCGTTCGATGATGAACTCTTCGGTTGGACGTACGGTGCCGATCTTGGCAACGCGGCCTGTATCGTTGCGGCCCAGATCCAGCAGCATCAGATGCTCTGCCAGTTCTTTCTTGTCAGCCAGCAGATCGACCTCGTTTGCCTTGTCTTCTTCGGGCGTCGCGCCGCGTGGGCGGGTGCCTGCGATGGGGCGAATGGTGACTTCGTCGCCGAAGACGCGCACCAGAATCTCCGGGCTTGCGCCCACAACCTGAAAGCCGCCGAAGTTGAAGTAAAACATGAAGGGCGAGGGGTTGGTGCGGCGCAGCGAGCGATAAAGCGCAAAGGGCGGCTGGGGAAAATCCTGCGTCCAGCGCTGCGCCGGGACGACCTGAAAAATGTCGCCCGCGCGAATGTATTCCTTGGCCTTTTCAACGGCTTCCATATAGCCGGATTTGGTGAAGTTCGACACGGGCGGCGCAACCTCGGACGCGTCCCCCAGATCGCGGGTCTCGGCAGGCATGGCGCGTTCCAGATCGCGGACCGCGTCCATCACACGCTCAGCCGCTTGGGCATAGGCGGCCTTGGCGGATTGCCCCTCACTGACCCAGGCGGGCGAGACAACGGTGACCTCGCCCTTCACACCGTCCAGCACCGCGATGACCGACGGGCGCAGCATGATGGCGTCCGGCAGACCCAGCGGGTCGGGGTTCACGTCCGGCAGATATTCGACCAGACGCACCATGTCGTAACCCAGATAGCCGAACAGCCCGGCGGCGGCCTGCGGCAGATCGTCGGGCAGGGCGATACGGCTTTCCGCTAGCAACGCGCGCAGGTTGTCCATCGGGTTGCCGTCCTGAGGCGTAAACGACTCGGCATCGAATCGCGCCGAGCGGTTCAGTTCAGACACTTCACCCTGGCAGCGCCAGATCAGATCCGGCTTCATCCCGATGATCGAATAGCGCCCGCGCACCTCTCCGCCAGTGACGGATTCCAGCATGAACGCGTCTTTCTGCGCGCCGGTCAGTTTCAGCATCAGCGAGACCGGCGTATCCAGATCAGCGGCGAGCCGAGTGTAGACGACCTGGTTTTCGCCCGCTTCATAGGCGCGGGCGAAACTATCGAAATCGGGGGTCAATGCCATCTTGGTCTCGTTTAATAGCTTGCCTGCACGGCGTTCAGGGCTTGCTGATCGACCACAGGGCGGGCCCGTGTTTGCGCATCGCGCACATAGGCGTCAAAGATATTCTGGGCCAGTGCCTGATCCAGTTGAGCGGTCAGTGCTTCCTGCACCTGACGCAGTTCGTCGGTCTCGGCCGGGGGCAGAATCTCATCCAGACGCACGATCATGGCCGCTTCGTTGCCGCTGATCACGCGCAGCTCACCTGGTTCCATTTCGAACACTTCGGCCATGAAGCTGGGCGGCACATCGTCCAGAAACGCGGTGCGGGTCAGGGCGTTTTCGACGCGGAACGGCAAGCCGGTTGCAGTGAAATCGCCGTCGGTAGCCAATTCCACCAGGACCGAGGCCGCCTGATCCAGCAGTGCCTTGTTGGTTTCTGCAGCAGTCCAAGCAGCGGCGACGCGATCACGCGCGCTGTCCAGCGGTTCAGGGCGCGGCGGCAGTTCTTCATCCAATCGCAGGGCAAAGATCGAGCCGTCCTCAAGAAAGCCGATCTCGGGGAAGTCGCCTTCGCGCACGGCTTCGGCGGCGGTGCGGAACCCGTCATAGGCGGCAACGCTTTCGTCGCTGTCGCCGGTCCAGTTGATCTGGCCCAATTCCATCTCGGTCTCGGCAACCAGTTCTTCTAGTGTCGCACCACCGGCCAGCATGTCGTTGATGTCTTCCGACTGCGCCTCGATCAGACGGCGGGCGCGGTCCGAGGCGATTTCTTCGCGCAGGGCCGGTTCGGCGTCTTCAAACGGAGTGTTGTTTGCGGCCAGTGATCCGTTGATGCGGAACAGGGCAGGGCCGAAGACCGACGGCAACGGGCCGACAACCGCGTCCAGTTCGGCGGCAAACACCGCATCGGCGGCTTCGCCCAGATCATCGCGTGTGACGTCGCCCAGATCAATATCGCTCAGCTCCAACTCGCGGTCGCGAACCAGTTGTTCGAAAGTCGTACCGCCGACTTCAAGCTGCGCCTTGGCATCATTTGCGGCTTCTTCGCTGGGGAAGTTCAGACGCTCGACCAGACGGCGTTCGGGTTGCTGGAACTCGTCCGCGCGCTGATCGTAGAGGCGGCGCAGCGTGTCCTCGTCAACCTCGACCGTGTCCACCAGCATCTCGGGCGACAGGATGGCATAGGTCAGGCTTTTGGTACGAGGCAGGGTGAACTGATCCGTGTTCTCATCGTAGTAAGACTGAACCTGATCTTCGCTCGGCTCGGCGACCGGCGTGGTCAGCGTGTCAACGCCAAGCGTGGCCACGGTAAAGCTGCGGCGCGCGCCGATATAGTCGACCATGGTTTCGGTCAGGGTTGCGGGCATCTTCACGCCACCAGTCACAGCGGCTTGAATGATCGTGCGCGAGGACTCCTTGCGCAGATCGTCTTCGAACTCGGTATCGGTCATGCCGATCTGTTCCAGCTGGAACCGATAGGCTTCGCGGTCAAACGTGCCGTTCACGCCCTGAAAGGCCGGGATCGACACGATCTCTTCCTGCAGGTTTTCATCCCCGATCGAGATGCCAAGCTGAGCGACCTCGTTGTCCAAAGCGGCCAGCGCAGTCAGGCGCGACAGGGCCAGTTGGTCCAGCCCAAATTCACGGGCCTGAGACATTTGCAGCGGCTGACCGGTCTGCGCCTCGACGGCGCGGATTTCGCGCTGAAGCTCGCGCACATAAGCCTCGACCGAGACGCTTTCGTCGCCCACTTGCGCCACGGTCCGCACCGTACCGCTGAGATTGGTTGCGCCAAAGCCTGCGAGACCTACGAACAGAAGGCCCATCAGTATCCAGACAAAGGTTTTTGAAAAACTGTTCTTGCCTGCAGCCATAATGCCCTCTTGGTGTTTTTGGCAGGTCTCTGCCCTGTTGGTCGGGGCCCTGAATACGACGCGTGCCGCCGGGGGGCAAGCTTAGAAGGAAAGCGCCTGCAAACGATCGAACAACCGGCCGATTCCGGCCCGGTCCAGATTGGCAAAAGCCACACGGACCTGCCGTTCCCCGGCAGGGTCGCCTGCGGGCATGAACATGGTGCCCGGCAACAGCAGAATACCTGCTTCGGGGACCAGACGACGGGCCAATTCATCCGAGGGCATGTCGAACGGATGTTCGAGATAGGCGAAATAAGCGCCCAGCCCCAAAAGCCGCCAGCCTTTTGCCGTCAGTGCCTGCATCCCCTCAGCGATGGCAGCGCGGCGGTCGAGGATTTCGTCGCGCTCACCTGCCAGCCACTGGTTCAGGTTCTGCATCCCCCATAGGGCCGCAAACTGGCCGATCTGGCCGGGGCAAATCGCAACGGTGTCCAGAAATTTCTCGATCTCGGCCAGCAAGGCCGCGCTGGTCGCAATGGCGCCAACTCTGTGCCCGGTCAGGCGGTAGGCTTTCGAGAAGGAATAGAGATGCACCAGCGTCTCGTCCCAGCCGGTCTGTTGGAACAACTCATGCGGCGGGCCATTGCGGCTGTCGAAATCGCGATAGGTTTCGTCGACCAGAAGGTAGATGCCAGCCTCGCGCGCCAGATCATAGAAGGCGCGGACCAGATCAGCCGGGTACTCGACCCCGCCGGGATTGTTGGGCGTGACCAGGGAAATCGCGCGCGTCTTGTCGGTGATCAGAGCGCGCGCCTGATCCGGGTCGGGCAGCAGATCCTCACCGGTGGGCAGATCGATAGCTTGCACGCCTGCCATGTCCAGCCACATTTTGTGGTTGAAATACCAGGGGGTTGGCAGGATCACCTCATCCCCCTGATCGGTGATGGCCGAGATGACGGCTGAGAAGGCCTGATTGCAGCCCGAGGTGATCGCAACCTGTTCCGGCATCACAGTGGCGTCGTAATGATCTCCGATCTGGTTGGCCAGTTCGGTGCGCAGATCGTCATTGCCCAAAACGGGTCCGTAGAGATGCGCGCTGTCCTGCTGCACCGTGAAGTCGGCCATGGCCTGCCGCAGGGCCAGCGGCGGAGGATCCACCGGCGCGGCCTGGCTGACATTGATCAGAGGGTGATCATCGGGAAATGTGACGCCGTCCAGCCAACGCCGCGCCTCCATCACCGGGGGTGGGAAGGTGGCGCTGGTGCGGGTCTGGGTCATGGCGTGCCGATCTTTTGCGAGGCTCTGCCTCGCGCTCCGAGGTATTTTTAAACAGAAGAAGGGATCAGTCGGTGCCGCGATAGGGCTCGACATATTGCAGGGCCATATCCCACGGGAAGAAAATCCAGGTGTCCTGGCTGACCTCGGTGATGAACGTGTCCACCATTGGGCGGCCTTTGGGCTTGGCGTAAACGGTGGCGAAATGCGCCTTGGGATACATGGCGCGTACCAGTTCCAAGGTTTTGCCGCTGTCGACCAGATCGTCGATGATCAGAACACCTTCGCCATCTCCCATAAGCGCCGCATCTGGGGCTTTCAGAACTTCGGCCTCGCCCTGTTCCTGATGGTGGTACGAGCGGACGCTGATTGTATCGACGGTGCGAATATCAAGCTCGCGGCTGACGATCATTGCCGGGGCCATGCCGCCACGGGTGATCGCAACAACCGCGCGCCATGCGCCGTCATCGGGGCCTTGCCCGTCCAGCCGCCACGCCAAAGCGCGCGAATCGCGGTGGATCTGATCCCAGCTGATGTGAAATCCCTTTTCGTGGGGCAGGCGGTCCTTGGCGCTCATGTCTTTAGCCTTTCTCGACGTCCGGGGCATCGACGGCCTTCATGCCGACAATGTGATAACCCGAATCCACGTGCAGGTTTTCCCCGGTCACACCGCCGGACAGGTTCGACAGCAGATACAGCGCCGAATTGCCCACATCGTCGATGGTCACGTTGCGGCGCAGGGGCGAGTTATACTCGTTCCACTTCATGATATAGCGGAAGTCGCCGATGCCGCTGGCGGCCAGCGTCTTGATCGGACCGGCCGAGATCGAGTTCACGCGGATGCCGTCCTTGCCCAGATCTTCGGCCAGGTATTTGACCGATGCCTCAAGCGCCGCTTTGGCTACGCCCATCACGTTATAGTGTGGCATCACCTGTTCTGCGCCGTAATAGGTCAGCGTGATCGCGCTGCCGCCTTCGGACATCATCTTTTCGGCCCGTTGCATCACAGCGGTAAAGGAATAAACCGACACATCCATGGTCAGTTTGAAATTCGCCCGGCTGGTGTCGACATAGCGACCGCGCAATTCGTTCTTGTCGGAAAATCCGATGGCATGAACGACGAAATCCAGCTTGCCCCATTTTTCTTCCAGCGCGGTGAACAGCGCATCGATCGATGCTTCGTCACTTACGTCGCAGGGCAGGACAACCTCGCTTCCCAACTGAGCCGCCAATGGATCGACGCGCTTTTTCAGAGCATCGCCCTGATAGGAAAAGGCCAGCTCGGCCCCGGCGTCGGACAAGGCGCGGGCGATTCCCCATGCGATTGATTTGTCATTGGCCAGTCCCATGATGAGGCCGCGTTTTCCGGCCATCAACTGATTTGACATGTTTGGTTCTCCGCCTGTCTTCGCGATGTGTTGCGTTGGTTTATGCCATTGGGTGCGCTGCATCAAGGCCGTGCACCCTTGCCCGCAGCAGGTTCTCGCCTTAGGTTCGGGGACAATACTTTCCAGGGGATGGAAATGACCGAGCGTGATGGCATCTTTGCTGGCTCCGATCCGTTTGAAATAGCGGCTCGGTGGTTAGGCGAGGCTGAAAAGACTGAATCAAACGACCCCAATGCAATTGCCCTGGCAACTGTCGATGCGGATGGCATGCCCAACTCGCGCATGGTTCTGTTGAAAGATATTGAACCGAACGGTTTTGTTTTCTACACAAACTATGAAAGCAAAAAGGCGTCCGAGTTGGACGGTGCAGGGAAGGCCGCTTTTGTCATGCACTGGAAATCATTGCGGCGTCAGATCCGAGTTCGTGGTACAATCACCCGCGAAGATGGGCCGAAAGCGGATGAATATTATGCATCCAGGTCACTGAAAAGCCGGTTGGGGGCTTGGGCATCGCGGCAATCACAACCGCTCAGCAGTCGGGCCGCGCTGATGGCCGAGGTCGCCAAGGTGACGGCAAAGCACGGTCCTAATCCAGCAAGGCCACCGTTTTGGGGAGGGTACAGATTAGCGCCAACCGAAATCGAATTCTGGGCTGACGGGGCGTTTCGTCTGCACGACAGATTCAGGTGGCAACGGGAAAAGCCGGATTCGGCGTGGCATGTGGAAAGGTTGAATCCATGACGTTCACGTGTCGCGAAATGCAACAGTCAGAAAATAAACGACTTTTTCAGCTTGAAATTGTGGGTCATTCCCATAAACAACAAACCCTTAACGAACTGCTAAAATTCGCGATGGGAAAACAGTGCCAGAAGATCTGAACAACATGTATCGCGTCCGGGGACACGTAAAATGGTTCGATCCCGCAAAGGGATACGGATTTGTTGTGTCTGACGAAGGCGGTCCGGATATTCTGTTGCACGTGAACGTGTTGCGCAATTTCGGTCAAAGCTCGGTCGCGGACGGGGCAGGGATCGAGATCATGACCCATCGCACCGATCGCGGCGTTCAGGCGGTCGAGGTGATCAGTGTTGATCCGCCTGCACGCACGGACTCGATGCTGCTGGCTGATTTTGCCGAACTTGATCCTGACGTGATCTCTGACGCCCCGCTGGTGGCGGCGCGGGTCAAATGGTTCGACAAGGGCAAGGGCTTTGGTTTTGCCAATGTCTTTGGTCGCGGCGAAGATGTGTTCCTGCATATCGAGGTTCTGCGCCGCTCGGGCCTTGCGGATCTGCAGCCGGGCGAGGCGCTGGCCATGCGGGTGATCGATGGCAAGCGCGGGCGCATGGCGGCACAGGTCCTTGCCTGGGAAGCCGCGCTGGACGACTGACCCTTTCATGATGCGCTGCCTTACCGTTCCTGCCGTGATCCTTACGATGTGGGCCGGAAACGTGTTTGCCGAATGCCGGCCTGACCGAGTCGAATTGAAAAACGATCAGGCGCAGATTCGGTTCGACGTCGAGCTTGCCGTTACCCCGCAAGAACGATCCCGCGGCCTTATGTTCCGCGAACACCTTGCGAACCGGTCGGGCATGTTGTTCGTGTTCGATCCGCCGCAGCCGGTTGTGTTCTGGATGAAGAATACTCTGATACCGCTCGACATCATCTTTCTGGACAAGACCGGAGCCGTGACGCGCGTGCATCAAGGGGCCATTCCGGGCGATTTGACCCCGATTGAAGGGGGCGATGCCGTGTTTGCGGTGTTGGAAATCAACGCCGGTTTGTCCGCACGATACGGGATCGAGGCGGGAACCCAGATGCGGCACGAAATTTTTTCGCAGGGCCCCGCAATTTGGCCCTGTTAGGGCTTTTCAAATCAGATCGGCATCGTTAGGAAGGCGCACGGTCCGGGGCGTGGCGCAGTCTGGTAGCGCACCTGTTTTGGGTACAGGGGGTCGTAGGTTCGAATCCTGCCGCCCCGACCACTTTCTTCCGTTCAGGTCGGCGAGCCACCCAACGCGCGGTAAAGCGTGCTCATCGTCTTGTCCAATTCTTCGCTTTCCACCGGAACCTCAACTTTTGATCCGTTTTTCTGCGGCACTTCAAATACCAAGGACGCATCGACCCTGTAGCCGCCCGAGGTTTTGGTCGGGATCAGCCGCATGATGCTTTTGGGCAGGTCCTGAGGATCCCCGTCGTAGTTCAGAATCAGGAACGCGGTCGCTTCGGGCGGCAAAAACTCGCTGCACGCAAAACCGCGATCCCCGAGTTTTTGAAAGGTTTCGCCGGGGCCGGAACAGCTGGCTTCGAAGGTTTCGAACAGGCGCGTGGGGTAGGTTTCGAACTGCGCGCTGCGTGACGCATCGGGCACATCTTGTTGTGTGCAGGCCACGATCAGGGCCAGTGCCGGGAGAAAGCGAAACGGCTGCATCTTCTTGTAAGCCCTCAATCATTTGCGTTTTTGTCACGCGCCGGATTTGCCGGATTGCAAAGGCGCGGGATGATTCTGTTTCAACCTAGCCAGTCGGGCGTTGGTTGATCAAACGCTGATAACTGTGCTGGTAAAAACAACAATTCCATTTTGAGAGATTTGGGTTCGGCGGAATTTCGCCGTGGATCATTCTGTGGAGGAATCGCAGCACCGGGTCCCGAGGCCTTTGTCGGGGATCGGGTCAACACAAAAGATTTCAAAAATGACCCAAAAATGCCGTTGACGATCTATGGTGAGATACGTCAGATTGTATGAGCCGAACAAGACGCCACTACATCTGGTATGAAATCCGGGGACGGCGCGGGCGAGGGACGGAACGCACACCAAAGAAATGTGCAACCGCTAAGACGGTTATGTGTTGCCACGGGCAACGCCTGATCTTCTGCGTCTGTCAGGTTCGGCATGGTGGTGGGCCCGGTATTTCATGGGTCTGACGCTGGGTAGACGGTCATTAATTCGAAGGCAGCGGACATGAAAATTGAAAGAAAATTCACCAAACCGGGGCAGGACGCATACGCAGATCTTGATTTCGTGTCTGCAACATCAGAGATCCGGAACCCCGACGGAACCATCGTTTTTCGGTTGGACAACATCGAAGTTCCGTCAAGCTGGAGCCAGGTGGCCAGCGACGTCATTGCGCAGAAATACTTCCGCAAGGCCGGTGTTCCGTCCAAGTTGAAGAAAGTAAAAGAGAAAGACGTCCCCGAATTCCTGTGGCGCTCGGTTCCTGCCGATGGCGCTGAATTTGATGGTGAGACGTCCTCGAAGCAAGTGTTCGACCGTCTGGCAGGCGCGTGGGCCTATTGGGGCTGGAAGGGCGGCTATTTCTCGGATGAAGAGGATGCGCGCGCGTATTTCGACGAGATGCGCTATATGCTGGCGACCCAGCGTGCCGCGCCGAACTCGCCGCAGTGGTTCAACACCGGTCTGCACTGGGCCTATGGCATCGATGGCCCGGCGCAGGGGCACCATTATGTCGATTACAAAACCGGCAAGCTGACCAAATCGAAATCCGCTTATGAACACCCGCAGCCGCATGCCTGCTTCATCCAGTCCGTCGATGATGATCTGGTGAACGAAGGCGGCATCATGGATCTGTGGGTGCGTGAAGCGCGCTTGTTTAAATACGGCTCGGGCACCGGCACCAACTTCAGCCATCTGCGGGCCGAAGGCGAGGCGCTGTCGGGTGGCGGCAAATCCTCGGGCTTGATGGGCTTCCTCAAGATCGGCGACCGCGCTGCGGGTGCGATCAAATCAGGCGGGACAACCCGTCGGGCAGCGAAGATGGTGATCGTCGATGCGGATCACCCGGATATCGAGCAGTTTATCGAATGGAAGGTGATCGAAGAGCAGAAAGTGGCCTCGATCGTTGCCGGATCGAAGATGCACGAGAAGATGCTGAACGGCATTTTCGAGGCCATCCGGTCCTGGGACGGGGCTGCCGATGACGCCTATGATCCGAACGCAAACGACGCCCTGAAAAAGGCGGTGCGTGAGGCTAAAAAGGTCGCGATCCCCGAGACTTATATCAAGCGCGTGCTGGATTACGCCAAGCAGGGCCACGACAGTATCGAGTTCCCGACCTACGACACCGACTGGGATTCCGAAGCCTATAGCTCGGTCTCGGGCCAGAACTCGAACAACTCGATCCGCGTGACCAACGCGTTCCTGACCGCCGTTGAAAAAGACGCCGATTGGGAGTTGATCAACCGCACCGACGGCAAGGTCGCCCGAACCGTGAAAGCGCGTGATCTGTGGGAAAAGGTCGGCCATGCCGCATGGGCCTGTGCTGATCCGGGCATCCAGTTCCACGACACCGTTAACGAGTGGCACACTTGCCCCGAAGATGGTGAGATTCGCGGCTCGAACCCGTGTTCGGAATATATGTTCCTGGATGACACGGCTTGTAACCTGGCCTCGATGAACCTGCTGACCTTCCTGAAAGACGGTGAGTTCCAGGCGGAGGATTATATGCACGCCTCGCGTCTGTGGACCCTGACGCTGGAAATCTCGGTAACCATGGCGCAGTTCCCGTCGAAGGAAATCGCGCAACTGTCGTATGACTTCCGTACCTTGGGTCTGGGCTATGCCAATATCGGCGGCCTGCTGATGAACATGGGCTACAGCTACGACTCGGACGAGGGCCGGGCGATCTGTGGTGCGCTGACCGCGATCATGACCGGTGTGGCCTACGCGACCTCGGCCGAGATCGCCGGAGAGCTGGGTCCGTTCAAAGGGTACGAACGCAACGCAGATCACATGCTGCGCGTCATCCGCAACCACCGCCGCGCGGCGCAAGGTGTGACGGATGGCTATGAGAAGCTGGCGGTCAAGCCGGTGCCTCTGGACCACGGCAACTGTCCCGATAAACGTCTGGTCGATCTGGCCATGTCCGCCTGGGATGAGGCGCTGAGCCTTGGTGAGCAGAACGGCTATCGCAACGCACAGGCTACCGTGATCGCGCCCACCGGCACCATCGGTCTGGTGATGGATTGCGACACCACGGGGATCGAGCCGGACTTTGCGCTGGTCAAGTTCAAGAAGCTTGCGGGCGGCGGTTACTTCAAGATCATCAACCGCTCGGTGCCCTCGGCGCTGGAGAAGCTGGGCTATTCCTCGTCTCAGATCGAAGAGATCGTGGGCTACGCGGTTGGTCACGGCACCATCGGCAACGCGCCGGGGATCAACCACACCTCGCTGACCGGTCACGGCTTTGGCCCCAATGAACTGGCCAAGGTGGATGCCGCGCTGGAAAGCGCCTTTGATATCCGGTTTGTCTTCAACCAGTGGACACTGGGTGAGGATTTCTGCACCGGCGTTCTGGGCATCCCGGCGACCAAGCTGAACGACCCGACCTTCGACCTGCTGCGCCATCTGGGTTTCACCCGCGCGGATATCGACGCGGCGAACGATCACGTCTGCGGAACCATGACGCTGGAAGGCGCGCCGCACCTGAAAGAGGAACACTATTCGATCTTCGACTGCGCCAACCCATGCGGCAAGAAAGGCAGGCGTTTCCTTGGGGTTGACAGCCACATCACCATGATGGCGGCGGCGCAGAGCTTTATCTCGGGCGCGATCAGCAAAACGATCAACATGCCGAATGACGCGACCATCGAGGATTGCCAGAAGGCTTACGAGCTGTCGTGGTCGCTGGGTGTGAAGGCCAACGCGCTCTATCGTGACGGCTCGAAACTGTCGCAACCGCTGGCTGCGGCGCTGGTCGAAGATGACGATGAGGCGGCGGAAGTGCTGGAAAGCGGATCGACGCAGGAAAAAGCCGTCGTTCTGGCCGAGAAGGTGATCGAGAAGGTTGTGGTCAAGGAAATGATCCGCAGCCATCGCGAGAAACTGCCGCATCGCCGCAAGGGTTATACCCAGAAGGCGATCGTGGGTGGCCACAAGGTCTATCTGCGTACCGGCGAGTTCGAAGACGGCAAGCTGGGCGAGATTTTCATCGATATGCACAAGGAAGGCGCTGGCTTCCGGGCGATGATGAACAACTTTGCCATCGCGGTCTCGGTTGGCCTGCAATACGGCGTGCCGCTGGAGGAATTTGTCGACGCCTTCACCTTCACCAAGTTCGAACCGGCGGGGATGGTGCAGGGCAACGACTCGATCAAGAATGCGACGTCGATCCTGGATTACATCTTCCGCGAACTGGCCGTGTCCTATCTGGACCGCACCGATCTGGCCCATGTGAAACCCGAAGGCGCCAGCTTTGACGATCTGGGTCGCGGCGAGGAAGAAGGCGTCTCGAACGTCTCGGAAATCAGCGACAGTGCTGCGTCCAAGTCCTTGGAAGTGCTGAAACAAATCAGCTCGACCGGGTATCTGCGCAAGCGTTTGCCGCAGGATCTGGCGGTGTTCAACGCGGGTCAGGCCGAACTGAACGGCATGGCGGAAACTGCAGCGGCCTTCGATACCCCGGTGGCGGAAACAGCCGTGGCAACCGGCATGGACGCCCGCACCAAAGCCAAGATGCAAGGTTACGAGGGCGACCCGTGCGGCGAATGCGGAAACTACACGCTGGTGCGCAACGGTACCTGCATGAAGTGCAACACCTGCGGCGCGACAAGCGGGTGTAGCTGAGTTCAGCGCCCCGGCACCCCGGGGCGCAGGGGTCGGATAGCTGCCACAGGTACCGACCCCGACGAATACGGAGAATGGTCGCAAGACTTACCAAAGACCTTTCTCCACTTGGCCGACATGCCCGTGTTGGCCGCAAACAGGGTGGGGCGGAATATTTGCTCCCTCCCACTCTTTCACGGGGCGGGTGCGCTCGCCCCATGCGCAGTCCAGGCCGCAGGCAAAAAATACCGGGCGGTCAACGAAATGAGCCTGGAAGGCGAAACTGACAGGGGGCTTCGGCCCCCTTTCTTTTTTGCTGCGCCGAGTCGCCTCTTATCAGCAAGCCCTTGCCGGATCGGCTGCATTTTGTCGGGCAAGAATCGCCGACGGGCGGGTTGCGCGTTTCGTCCAGCAAGGGATTGCGGACCCGACTCGGGGAAAGTCGCAAAGAATGGCGCGAAATCCCGCAGTTCAGGTCAATGGGGTGACCAGAACCGGGTTGAAGGTGTTTGTAAAACCTGTCCGGACGCAAACACGAAAAACTCACTCAGGAGGCACTAACATGAAACCGCAAAATCTGGCCGTTATTTCGGCAATCGCACTCGGGCTGCCCGCGCTGGCATTGGCGCAATCGGCGGCGGACACGAACGGGGATGGCGTGCTGACCATCGACGAAGTGCAGGCCGTCGTGCCCGAGGTGGACGCCGATACCTTCTCGGCTATGGATGCCAACGGCGACGGCGCGTTGGATCAGGACGAAGTCGCAATCGCACAAGAGGCCGGACTGCTGCCCAACAACGGGTAATCCGGTATGATAAAAGGCGGTCCGATCCCCATCGGGCCGCCTGTTTTCAATATGTTACGCGGGCAAGTGAATGTTGAACTTGTTGCGCAGTTCCGCATCCAGAAGCGGATCAAAGCGGGCAGGCGAAGGCATCCCGAGGATTTCTTCCTTCCGCGCAGTGGCCTTGTCCAGCAAATCCGGCTTGCCCAGTTCAGCCCATTCTTTTGGCGACGTCCGATCCCCGAAGGTGGGGTAGACGTAATCGACCTGCATCCGGCTAAGCGTGGCGTCGGTTCCAAGATAATGCCCGGGGCCGCCCATGCAGACCTGAGCAATCTGGTCCAGAGCGAGCGTTTCGTCATTGACTTCGATCCCGCGAACACAGCGCTGCGCCTGTCCGATCAGATCGTCGCTGAGGATAAGGCTTTCGAAACAGAACCCCAGCAGCGAGGCGTGCATACCGGCGGATTCATACACCATGTTTAGCCCGGACAATCCGGCCATGACGTTCGAGCACATCTGCTCCCACCCGGCCTGCATGTCGGGCATTTTCGAATCCGAGGCACCCGCAGCAGCGCCGCCCGGCAGGTCGTAGAACTGATGCATCTGGGCGCAGCCTGCGCTTAGCAATGCCTGCTCTCCGGACCCGATGGACATGGCACCGGTCCGCAGGTCCAGACCGAAAGGCCAGGTGCCAAAAATCGCGGGTGCGCTTGGCTTTACGGCATTTACATAAACCAAACCAGCAAGACATTCTGCCGTTGCCTGAGTGATGGCGCCAGCGATGGTCGAAGGCGCGGTGGCCCCGGCCATGCCTGCGGACAGCAACAAAACCGGCATTCCGGCCTTGATGCATTCCTCCATCACTTCGCAGCTTTCGGTGGCGAATTTCATTGGAGGAACGACAAAGCAGTTTGAATTGGAAACAAAAGGCCGCTCGCGCCACTTGTCCTCACCACCTGCAATCATGTGCAGCATCTCCATGGCCGGGGCCACGTGCGACGGCTCGGTAAACGAGGTGCCGATATGCTTGTAAGTCCCTGAACAGGCAGCATAAACCGTGTTGTAGTCCATTTCCATGTTGTCGAGAATGTCGCGACACACCATCGGACGCTGGACAAAGTGGATGTTGTCGAGCTGCTGGCAAATCCGCGCCGCGTCATGCAGATCCTGCACGGTTGAATCGCGGTATTCGCGGCCATGGACGTCAACCATGCTGACAGCGGCCCCGGCGGTGCCATAGTGGACCTTGGTCCCGGTCAGATCCAGATCGTGCTGCCCGTCGCGGCTATATAGGGTGATCGAACGGTTTGCCTTGGCGATCGTATCCTCGACCAACGCGCGGGGAAAACGGATGCGCCCATCATCGCCCAGCGTACATCCTGCACCAACCAGATAGTCGATCCCGCTTTGCGGGGCGTCGGCAAGGCCAATGGTTTCAAGGGCTTGCAGCGCAGCGTTGTGAATTTTCTCGATCTGCGCCTGGGTCAGGGGCTTGTAGGTTCCACCCTCCATGCCAGGGCGGATCGGGCGCAGATGCTCGGGCAGAGCCGAGGCACGGGCAGCTCGGCGCGCAGAGCGCCCACCGCTGCGAGAGGTGTTACGGGGTTGGTCATTCATGTCAGGGGTCCGGTCTTTGGAATCAGTCTTGAGTGTGAAGGATCAAGACAGCTGCGGACGCCCGCGCGCCGCACGCCCGCGATCCGCACCGATGGTGCGGCTGATCAGACGTATTTTCCAAATTTCGTTCGGCATGGAACCCCGCTATTCGTGATCGCAATAGTTGCAGCGAAGGGCGACGCGATCTGTCCCGTTTGCGACGCGGTGGTAAAAAACCGGCAGGTTTCGAAGCGGGCCTCGCGAGATAGGTGTCAGAGTCAGATTTTCTCCCGTTAGGGAAGAAATCTGTTATAGTTTATTAACTTATTGCTGAATAACTCGTGAAGTGAATTGAATTCTGGTCCCTGTAGACCACCTGTTATGTTAAGCCTGTTGCCGCTTATTTTGGATTGAGCGTGTCCTGATGACGGAGATGAAATCGCTTTCGGCCCTGATTGTCTGGATGACAATCGCCAGCGTCGGTCCCGCCTTTGCGCAGGACTGGACAGGGGCCTATGCCGGTTTCAGTTTCGGATACGCCGAGGCGGATGGCCCGGCTGGGTCCAGCGGCGACAACACCGTCTTTGGGGCGCATATCGGGTACGATCAGGATTTTGGCAATTTCGTATTGGGCGGCGAACTGGAATATAACCGTTTGTCACTGAACCTGAGTCAGGATCAGGGCAGTCTGGACAGCATGACCAGCGTCAAGCTGCGCGGTGGATACGATTTTGGTGGTGCGTTGGGATATGTTGTTGTCGGCGCCGCCCGCGCAGAGACCTCAGCCGACAGCGATACGGCAGCTGTCTATGGGATTGGCGTAGCCTATCCGATTGGCGAGAATTTTATCATCAGCGGTGAGGCATTGCGCCAGAACTTTGACGATGTGACCCGGTCCGAAGGGGGTCTTGGGTCGAACGTTTTCAATCTGCGCACAACTTTCCGGTTCTAGGCCGGTTACTCTGCCGCCCGTTGATCCGCCAGGTTGGCCGCACACTCACATAGGATCTGCAAGGCCGAAGCAAACCGATCATCATCCACCGTCATGGCAACACGAATGTGACCAGCAGCAGCGCGTCCAAAGCTTTCACCCGGCATCACGGCAATCGCGTGTTGATCCAGCAGGGCATTCGCAAACTCTTCGCCGCTCAGCCCGGTCGCGCGCACGTCCAGCATCAGGTACATCGCGCCTTGTGCAGGGACGAGGCCCACTGTTTGCTGCCGCGCCAAAATCTCTTTGGCGAGCGCTCGGCGACGGCGGAAAGGGGCGGCGATTTCGGCCTCTAACTCGGTTCCCGCATTCAGGGCAAAACTGGCGGCGTCCTGAACGAAACCGGGCACCCCGTAAGTGGTATGTGTTGCCAGATTGATCAGATGTGAAATCACCTGTTCCGGGCCCACGATCCAGCCACAGCGCGAGCCGGTCATGGCATGAGATTTCGACATCGAGCCAACGACCAGCGTCCGCTCGACCATGCCGGGCAGGGCGCGGGGCGAAATGTGCTCACCTTCCCAAATCTGCGTATCATAGACCTCGTCCGAGATCAGCCACAGGTCGCGGCGGGTGCATAATTCGGAAATGTTTTCAATCGTTTCGCGGGAATAGACAACGCCAGTGGGATTGTTGGGTGAGTTGATCAGCAAGGACACGGCCCCATCTGCGACCGCATCAATATCTTCAGCGCGGGGCTGAAAGGCATTGTCGGCCGACGTTTGAACGGCGCGCGCAATGGCTCCGGCACCGCGGATCGTGCCGGGGTAGGTCGCGTAGTAGGGATCAAGGTAAAGACCCAAATCCCCCGGATCACAGACTGCGGTATGCGCCGCGAACAGGGCGGCTTGTCCGCCGGGGGTGATCAGCACGTTGTTGCGGGACGTGGGCACGCCGGTCCGCATCTGAACCCGTGCTGCCACCGTGTCGCGCAAAAGATCGGTGCCAGGCACCATGGCATAGCCGGTATGGCCGGACCGCGCCGAAAGATCCATGGCTTGCAGGATCGAGGCATCGGTGCGGATGTCATGCTCGCCAATCGTCAGTTCGGTTACAGCGTGACCCTCGCTGATCATGCGACGCGCGCGGTAGAACACGTCCCACCCGTCGCTGCCGCCGCCGGTAAGATGCGTGATGCGATTTGACAGTTTCATGCAATGCCCCTGTTTGTCTTGACGCTGAATGGGGCAGAGCCGTCAGCGAAAGTCAATCAGCTTCGCGCGGGCAGGGTGGCCTGAAGTTTCTTGGTGAGCGATGCGCGCACCAGATCGTACGAAGCGGCCAACCGATGCCGCATCTCTTCCTTATCCGCATCAAAGGGCAGGCGCACCCAACTGCGGTGAAAATACGGAGCCTTTACCCCGACACCCGCATCGATCAGCATCTGCGCCGTTTCGATGTCCGGTGTCTTGACCGAGACACCGTCATTTGCGGTGCCGATGCAGGCAAACATCTTGCCGCCCACCTTCCAGGCGTCATGGCCGCCGCCCCAGGGGTCCGACCATTCGGCCCCCGGCAGGTCGCGGCATACGGAGTTGACGAAATCCCGGCTCATGGTCGCAGAGTGCAGGGGAAGGTCCGCAAACTCAAGCCTTGGCTTGGCGCGTGACGCGTGTTATGCCAAGCGCCATGAACCGGATGAACTGCATCATTATCTGCTGCATTACCTGCTGATTTATCAAGCGGGCCGGTTTCTTTCGTTTTCATCTCTGAGACAAGTTGCTAAGCCCGCGCCAACGCGCAAGCTTTAGGAGCCCGAGTGATGACGACAATCAAGCTGCACAACACACGGACGCGGACGAAGGAAGATTTCGTTCCGATCGATGCCGAAAACGTGCGGATGTATGTCTGTGGACCCACCGTCTATGACCGGGCCCATCTGGGCAACGCGCGGCCGGTGGTGGTGTTCGACACGCTGTATCGGGTGTTGCGTCATGTCTATGGCTCGGATCATGTGACTTACGTGCGCAATTTCACCGACGTAGACGATAAGATCAACGTGACCGCGCTGAAGCGCAAACAGGCCGGGGCCGAAGGGTCTCTGGAGCAGTTGGTCCACGAACGCTCGGATGAGACCATCCGGTGGTATCTGCACGATATGGGCGCGCTTGGGACGCTGGAACCGAACCAGATGCCACGCGCAACTGAGTTTATCCCTCAGATGATCGAGATGATCGAAGACCTGATCGCCAAAGGCCACGCCTATGCGGCCGAAGGTCATGTGCTGTTCGCGGTGGACTCGTGGAAGGACAACTATGGCAAGCTGTCGGGCCGGTCGGTCGATGACATGATCGCGGGCGCACGGGTCGAGGTTGCGCCTTACAAGAAAAATCCGATGGATTTCGTGCTGTGGAAGCCCTCGACCGATGAGCTGCCGGGGTGGGAGTCGCCCTGGGGCAGGGGTCGTCCGGGCTGGCATATAGAATGCTCGGCCATGAGCTATGAGTTGCTGGGCGACAGTTTTGACATCCATGGTGGCGGCAACGATCTGATGTTCCCGCACCATGAAAACGAGATCGCGCAAAGCTGCTGCGCGCACCCCGAGGGTGAGTTCGCTCGGGTCTGGATGCACAATGAGATGCTGCAGGTCGAAGGTAAGAAAATGTCCAAGTCGCTGGGCAATTTCTTCACCGTGCATGACCTGTTGGAACAGGGCGTGCCGGGTGAGGTGATCCGCTTTGTGTTCCTGCAGACCCATTATCGCAAGCCGATGGACTGGACCGAGAAGAAAGCGCGTGAGGCCGAAGCAACGCTGCGCAAGTGGCGGGCGCTGACAGCGGGCATCGAGCCCGCCGCCAGCGCGGCACCCTCGGTGGTCGCAGCACTTGCGGATGATCTGAATACAGCGGGTGCCATCACCGAGTTGCATCGTCTGGCATCGGAAGGCGACGCGCCGGCCTTGCTGGCGAGTGCGCAGTTGCTTGGTCTGTTGACGGATGATCTGGGCGCGTGGGCAACTTCGGAGGCGATGGACTTTTCCGCCTATGAAGAACTGCTCGCCTCGGCGCGCGCGGCGGCCATGGCCAGCAAGGATTTTGCCGAGGTTGACCGGTTGAAATCCCTATTCATCGCCGCTGGTCTTGAGGTGCGCATGAGCAAAGAAGCCGTTGAGTTGGTTCCCGGTTCGGAATTTGATCCATCGAAACTGGAGAGCATCTAACAAAGCGTACCGCCCGACCGCCCCCACGGGCGGGCGCTTCGCATCCACCCTCGGTCGGGCACAGCCCGAACAAGCCAAAGAGCCAGAATAATGACCAAGGAACGCCTCTACCTCTACGACACGACCCTGCGCGACGGGCAGCAGACGCAGGGGGTGCAGTTCTCGACCGCTGAGAAGGTGCAGATCGCGCAGGCGCTGGATGAGTTGGGGGTCGATTATATCGAAGGCGGCTGGCCCGGCGCGAACCCGACCGACAGCGCGTTTTTTGAGGTCGCACCAAAGACCTCGGCCCGTTTGACCGCATTTGGGATGACCAAGCGCTCGGGTCGATCGACCGAGAACGACGACGTGCTGGCGGCGGTGATGAATGCGGGCACGCAGGCGGTTTGTCTGGTCGGCAAGTCGCATGATTACCACGTGACCCACGCGCTTGGGATTTCGCTGGAGGAGAATGTCGAGAACGTCCGCGCCTCGGTCGCGCATCTGGTCGCTCAGGGGCGCGAGGCGCTGTTCGATGCCGAGCATTTCTTTGACGGCTACAAGGACAACCCCGGCTATGCGACCGAGGTGTGCCGTGCCGCGCTGGAGGCTGGCGCGCGCTGGGTTGTGCTGTGTGACACCAATGGCGGCGCTTTGCCTGCCGAAGTTGGGCGCATTGTGTCCGACCTGATTGCTGCGGGGCTACCGGGGGATCGGTTGGGCATTCACACCCATAACGATACCGAGAATGCGGTGGCCTGTTCTCTGGCCGCGGTCGATGCGGGGGCGCGCCAGATTCAGGGCACGCTAAACGGGCTTGGAGAGCGTTGTGGCAATGCGAACCTGACGGCACTGATCCCGACCTTGTTGCTGAAAGAGCCTTACGCCTCGCAATTCGAGGTCGGCGTCAGCCTTGACGCTCTGGCCGGTCTGACGCGGATCAGCCGGATGCTGGACGACATCCTGAACCGGGTGCCCAGCAAGCAGTCGGCCTATGTGGGCGCGTCTGCCTTTGCGCATAAGGCCGGGTTGCATGCCAGCGCGATTCTCAAGGATCCCTCGACTTATGAACATGTCGACCCGGCAACGGTTGGCAATGCGCGGATCATCCCGATGTCGAACCAGGCCGGGCAGTCGAACCTGCGCAAGCGCCTGACCGAGGCTGGTCTGACCGTTGAAAAGGGCGACCCGGCTTTGGGGCGCATTCTTGAGCGGATCAAACAGCGCGAGGCCGAGGGTTATTCCTATGACACCGCGCAGGCCAGTTTCGAACTGCTGGCTCGGGATGAACTGGGGCAGTTGCGCGAGTTCTTCGAGGTAAAGCGCTACAAGGTCACCGTCGAGCGGCGCAAGAACAAGTACAACAACATGGTCAGCCTGTCCGAGGCCGTGGTTGTGGTGAAAGTAGATGGCGAAAAGAAACTGTCGGTCAGCGAGTCTCTGGACGAGCAAGGCAGTGACCGGGGGCCGGTGAACGCGCTGGCCAAGGCGCTGGCCAAGGATCTGGGGCAATATTCGCAGGTATTGGCGGATATGCGGCTGGTCGACTTCAAAGTGCGGATCACCCAAGGCGGGACCGAGGCCGTTACGCGCGTCATCATCGACAGCGAAGACGGGCGCGGCCGGCGGTGGTCTACCGTTGGGGTCAGCGCGAACATAGTCGACGCGTCCTTCGAGGCGCTGTTGGACGCGATCCAGTGGAAGCTGGTGCGGGACTGTGACCCTCAGCAGGCGGCGGCAGAGTGACGGCGACGTTTGACGAGGATGTCAAAGCCTGTGCCGCTTTGGTGCACAAAGCCGATCCCGATCGGTTTCTGGCGACAATGGCTGCCCCCGTCCCGGCGCGGGCGGTTCTGTTTCCGATCTACGCGCTGAATGTCGAGGTCGCGCGCGCTCCCTGGGTCACGCAAGAGCCGATGATTGCCGAGATGCGCTTGCAATGGTGGCGCGATGCCTTGCAGGAGATTGCGCAGGGTCCGACTGTGCGGCGGCACGAAGTTGTGACGCCATTGTCCCGTGTCCTGTCGCCCCATCTGGCCGGGATGCTGGACGAATATGTGGCGGTGCGGCGGTGGGATATCTATCGCGACCCGTTCGAGGATCAGGACCACTTTGACGCCTATATCAATCACAGTTCCGGTTCGCTGCTGGTGGCCGCGGCACAGGCCCTTGGGGCTGCGGATGAGGGTGTGCTGCGCGATTTCGGCTATGGCGTAGGCGTTGCGAACTGGTTCCGCGCGATCCCCGAGCTTGAGGCGCGCGGGCGCATTCCTTTACTGGATGGCACGCCCGATGGGGTGAAAACGCTGGCAGAGGCAGCTTTGGTGCGTCTAACGCGGGCCCGATCTAACCGCGATGCGGTATCGGCAGACGCCCGTCCGGCGCTTTATGTCGGATGGCAGGCCGAATGGACTTTGAAACGGGTGATCGCACGCCCGGATCGTGTCGCGGCGGGTGCTTTGGCGCAAGGTGAGGCGCGGCGGCGGCTGTCTCTGATGTGGACCGCTGCGACGGGTCGGTGGTGATCAGGCTGTTTTCGGATCGGCCGGTCTGAGGACCAGCCACAGCAGCGCTCCGCCTGCCAGGGTCAGAAACGGGATCATGGCGAGGTTCACGGCCGTCCAGCCTTCGACCGGCGAGCCACCGGAACAGTTCATCAACCCGCCCGAGGCCAGCGAGGCAATCGTCACGCCTCCGAACACCAGCAGGTCGTTGAGGCCCTGCATCCGGCCTCGTTCGTGCACTTCGTGCGAGGCGGCGAGCATACTGGTTGCGCCGATAAAACCAAAATTCCAGCCGATGCCCAACAGGATCAAGGCGATGAAGAAATTGCCCAGTTCGACCCCTTGCAGGGCGACGACTCCGGCGCCTGCAAGGATGGCAAGACCAAGGGCCACGATCTTTTCGACGCCGAAACGTGCGATCAGGTGGCCGGTGAAGAAGCTGGGGACATACATGGCCAGCACGTGGCTGGTGACCACATCCGCCGCGTCATTGGCCGAGAACCCGCAGCCGACAACCGCCAGAGGGGTCGAGGTCATCACAAGGTTCATCAGCGCGTAAGACACCATGGCGCAGATGATCGCAACGGCGATGCGCGGGGTTTTCAGCAACTCTAGCCGCGACCGGCCTTTAGGTGCGTCTGCGTTGGGTTTTGGCGGCGTCGGGATGTCCAGAAAGAAGAACAGGGCCGAGCCAATGACGTTGACGGCAATCACCGCGATATATGTGCCCAGAAACGGAATGACATAGGCCTGCGATGTCAGTTTGACGATTTGCGGGCCGATGATCGCGGCGGCCAGACCGCCCGCCATGACATAGGAAATCGCCTTGGGCCGGAACGCGTCCGAGGCGGTATCGGCTGCGGCAAAACGGTAAAACCCGTGCGCGCTCATGTAGATGCCCGTCAGCAGGCTTCCCAGCAGAAAGATCGGGAACGAGCCGAGATAGAGCCCATATGCCCCGACCAGACCGCCCAACGCTCCGGCTGTTGCGCCGACCAGAAAGCCCGCACGACGGCCCCAACGCTGCATGATAGCCGAGATCGGCGTAGCGGCCAGCATTGAACCCAGAACAATCAGCGAAATCGGCAGTGTCGCAAGGCAGGGGTTGCTGGCCAGCGATTGCCCGGCCAAGCCACCAACGATGAAAATCATCGGCATCTGCGCACCTAGAATCGATTGCGCGGCGACCAGAACAGCAACATTGCGTTTGGCTTGCGAGTCGTCCGGGGTGGCTGTAGTCATCGTCATGCGCCAATGCGTATCGGTGAAAACGCTGACGCACAAGCGGCTTGCATATGCGGCTGTGGCCCCTAACGTGCGAAGCGTGTCACAAAGCAGAGATCCCATGGCCGTAGGGCGCATCATTGAAACCCCCGACTGCGTGACGGAAGGGGCCGAGTGGCTGGCCAATGCGTGCCCGCGCATGGCTTATGCGATGGAGCAGACCGGTCCTTTGCCCCTGCGGCGTAAGCCCGACGGCTTTGCCCAACTGCTCAGCGCGATTGTCAGTCAGCAGGTCAGCGTGGCCTCGGCCAACGCGATCTGGAAGCGGATGCAGGACGCAAAACTGACCGGGCCGCGCAAGATCATGTGGGCTACGGATGATGATTTGCGGGCTGTTGGATTGAGCCGTCAGAAGATCCGATACGCCCGTGCTCTGGCTGAGGCGCGTATTGATTACAAAGCGTTACGAGACGTCCCTGATGCAGATGTCATTGCCACGCTGACGCAGGTTCCGGGCATCGGCGTCTGGACCGCCGAGATATACGCCATGTTTTCACTGGGGCGCGCGGACGTCATCGCGCCGGGCGATCTGGCCCTGCAGGAAGCCGCGCGCGTTCTCTACGATCTGCCCAAGCGCCCGACCGACAAGGAGCTTCGCCAGATGGCCGAGGCGTGGTCGCCCTGGCGCTCGGTTGCGGCCCGGGTTTTGTGGGCCTATTACCGGGTGGCCAAGAAAAGAGAAGGGATCAGATGACTCGGGTTTTGAACGCGCTCAGGAAAGAGCCGGTTTCGGGCGATACACGCTCGGTCGTGGTGTTCGTGCACGGCTATGGGGCCAACGGGGCCGATTTGCTGGGCCTTGCCGACCCGCTGGGTGAACACCTGCCGGATACGCTGTTCGTGGCCCCCGACGCGCCCGAGCAGATCCCGGGAATGCCGAACGGCTTTCAATGGTTTCCGATCCCGTGGATCGATGGCTCGTCCGAAGAAGAGGCGCGTCGTGGGATGGAAATGGCGGTCGAGGATTTCAACGCTTTCCTCGACGCGCTGATGGTAGATGAGGACGTGCTGCCCGAGCAGGTCGTTCTGTTCGGCTTCAGCCAGGGCACGATGATGAGCCTGCATGTGGCCCCCCGCCGCGAAGACCCGGTTGCCGGGATCGTGGCGTTTTCGGGCCGGTTGCTGGAGCCTGAACTGCTGGCCGACGAAACCGTTAGCCGAATGCCCATCCTGCTGGTCCATGGCGATGCCGACGATGTGGTCCCACCGCAATCACTGCCCCAGGCCGCGGAAGCGCTGCAAGCTGCTGATTTCAAAGAAATCTATGCTCATGTGATGAAGGGCACGGGCCATGGCATCGCACCCGACGGTCTGAGTGTCGCCTTGGCCTTCATGCGCGACAAGCTGAGCCTGTAGCGATGATCGCCATCCGCCCGATGATGCCCGAGGATGTGGCCGAGGCCTGCCGCATCCTCAACCACATCATCGCGGCGGGTGGTACGACCGCATTTGAAATCCCGTTTTCAGAGGCATTGTTCGCGCAAAGCTATCTGAATGGCGCTGATAAGATCTGTTGCCATGTTGCCTTGGACGACCAAGGCGGGGTTGCCGGGTTTCAGTGGTTGGGCACCTATGACGCGTTGCCCGATGAATGCGCCGATATCGCAACCTTCACCCGCCGCAACCCGGTGCTGCGCGGCGCGGGCCGGACCTTGTTTGACGAGACGGAGAAGACGGCCCGCGCGCTGGGGTTTTCTGCGATCAATGCCACGATCCGGGCGGATAACCTTCTTGGCCTAAGGTATTACGAAAAAATGGGTTTCCGGGACTACTCGGTCGCGTACGGCGTACCGCTGCGCGACGGTACCCCGGTCAATCGAATCTCGAAACGTTATGATCTGAGGAAGGGAGCGTAATGCTGGTTGTCACAGGAATTGTCGAAGTGAACGAGGCCGGGGTTGAACAGGCCCGCGAGGCCGCTCAGGCGATGGTTGCAGAAACCGTGAAAGAGCCCGGCTGTTTGGTCTATGAATTCAGTCAGGTGCTGGGACACCCCAACCGCTTCCGCGTCTACGAGGAATGGCAGGATCAGGCCGCGTTAGAGGCACATTTTGCGACACCGCATATGGCCGTGTTCCGCGCGGCCTTGGGTGAGGTTGGCCTGACCTCTCGCGAACTCTACACGATTACAGGTGGGCAGAAGCAGCCGCTTGGTTAATTGGGTTCAACCCCACAAGTGACCTTCGGCAAACTCCACCGAATTGCCCGCCGGGTCGCGGATATAGAGGGATCGCGCACCGCTGGGCCAATCGAACTCGGCGTCGATGGGGACGTTCCAGTCCAACAGGTGCTTGCGCATGGCGGAGATTTCATCGCGGGTCAGCACAAGGCAGACATGCCCCGGACCCCGCGCGCCATGCGGCGGAACGGGGAGGTCCGGGTTCAGGGGCGGTTGCTCGGTCTGATCCGGGTTGAACAGCAACAGGACGGACCCGCCGACGCGGTAGAACACATGCCGGTCGCTGATCCGCTGAATGCGCTCCAGCCCCAGAACCTCACCATAAAACTGTTCTGCCGCGTCCAGATCGTCGACGTAAAGCGCGGCCTCCAGAATGGCCGATGGGGCAGGTATGTCCGGCGTGAGTTTCATACCCGCATTTTAGCAGAGATGAGCCGCCCGTGTCACCGCCGCGTGCGGCGGTCGCGTTTGCGCTGCGGGGCTGTGTTGAGGTCGGGCAGGGGCAGGCTGTCCCATTGGCCGGGCTCCAGATCATCCAGCGTCCAGTCGCCGATGCGATAGCGTATCAGGCGCAAGGTCGGCAGCCCAACCGCCGCCGTCATCCGGCGCACCTGCCGGTTCTTGCCTTCGCGGATCGTCAGTTCGATCCAACTGTCCGGCACGGACTTGCGTTCGCGGATCGGTGGCGTGCGGGGCCAAAGGCCATCCGGCTCGTCCATCTCACGCGCTTTGGCAGGGCGGGTCAGGCCGTCTTTCAATTCGACCCCATCGCGCAGCGCCTTCAGTGCGGCTGCATCGGGCTCGCCTTCGACCTGAACCCAATAGGTCTTGGCCATCTTGTGCTTGGGGTCCGAGATCTGCGCCTGAAGCCGCCCATGATCGGTCAACAGCATCAACCCCTCGCTGTCCCGATCCAGCCGCCCTGCCGGGTAGACCCCCGGCAGATCGATGAAATCGGACAGTGTTCGACGTGGCGACTCGGCGCTGCCGCGATCGGTGAACTGCGGCAGCACGTCAAAAGGTTTGTTGAATCGAATGAACCACGACATGCCTCCGCCATAGCCTGCAAAACATGCTGTGTGCAACCTGTGGATAACTGTCATGTGCCTGTTACGGAACAGGCTTACCCAGTCTTCGAGATATTGTGGAAACTCAGGGCTTGTCAGAGATTTACCACGATATATAGTTATCTTAAGGCCGGGGCGGGTGCTCCCCGCTCTGGTGTCACAAACGGGCAGCTGAGAGCGAGGAGCGATTCTGTTATGGACGGAGACTTCAGGACCGAGTTTGTAAGAGAGCCGGGGACGCTCAAGCATCACCCGGCGCTGGTTTTGAATGCCGATTACCGCCCCTTGTCCTATTACCCGCTGTCGCTGTGGCCCTGGCAAGAGGCGGTCAAGGCTGCCTGGCTGGACAGGGTGGACATCGTGGCCGAATACGACGAAGTCGTCCGAAGCCCGAGCACCGAGATCCGAATACCCTCGGTCGTTGTTTTGAAAGATTATGTAAAACCCAGAAAGCGCGTGGCCTTCACGCGCTTTAATTTATTTTTGAGGGATGAGTTCCGCTGTCAGTATTGCGGCAGTCGCGACAACCTGACCTTTGACCATGTGGTGCCGCGCGCTGCGGGTGGGGTGACAAGCTGGCAGAATGTGGTTGCGGCGTGCAGTCCGTGCAACCTGCGCAAAGGGTCCAAATCTCTGCGCCAGGCAGGCATGACCCTGCGCAAACCGCCGCGTCAGCCCGATGCCGAGGCGCTGCGCAATATTGGGCGAAAGTTTCCGCCGAACCACCTGCACGAAAGCTGGATCGATTTCCTGTACTGGGATGCCGAACTGGACGAGATCTAAGCCTTCGCGCGCCAGGCGGCGAGCCAGAACAGAACCAGCACCGCCGAGATTACCGCGTTCCAACCGGCCATGGACAGGCCCAGCATCTGCCATGGGATCTCATCACAGCGCACCAGCGGGGCGGACATGATCTGATCCATCAGCTCTTGCGCCGATAGCCCCCCAATATCGCCCGAGGTGCAGCTGGTCGGGCCTTCCCACCAGCCTTGCTCGACGCCCGCATGAAA
Source organism: Ruegeria sp. C12 (assembly GCF_056537745.1). Lineage (NCBI taxonomy): Bacteria > Pseudomonadati > Pseudomonadota > Alphaproteobacteria > Rhodobacterales > Roseobacteraceae > Ruegeria > Ruegeria sp. C12. The sequence goes on along the minus strand of NZ_JBQFSA010000002.1, from coordinate 249,504 downwards.
AAGACCGATGGCGGCGGTTGTCAATGCGGCCAGAGCACCGGCCAGGGGCAGCAAGCGAACAGTTGGCAGGGCCAACGCCAATGCGCCGATCACAATGGCCAGGCCGTGGGGGTAGCGCTGCCAGATGCACATTTTGCACGGTGCCAACCCACCCACATACTGAAAGGCCCAGGCCCCCAGCAACAGGGCGGCTGATCCGCCAGCCGCCAGCACCACATAGGTTGCGCGTTTCGTCATAGGTATCGCACCGCAAGAAAGCCGCCGAACAGCAGGATGATGAACAGCGTGAACATCAGGCCCAGACGCTTTTCAATGAAGTCCCGGATCGGCTCGCCAAATTTCCAAAGAAGGCCTGCCACCAGAAAGAACCGCAACGCGCGCGCCAGAATCGAGGTCGCGACGAAGGTTCCAAGCGGCATGCCCGTCCAGCCCGACATAATGGTGATGACCTTGTAAGGGAAGGGCGTCACCCCCGCCGCCAGCACAGCCCAGAAGCCGAAATCGTTGAAGCGGGTGTTGAACTCTTCCATTGCGTGGGCTTTGCCCATCGCCTCCAGAATGGGTTGACCGATGCTTTCATAGGCAAAGGCTCCGATCGCATAGCCCAGCAGACCGCCCAAAACCGAGGCCACCAGAGCAACGCCGGCAATCAGCCAAGCACGTGAGGGGCGGGCCAGAATCATCGGGATCATAAGCACATCAGGCGGGATCGGAAAAAATGAGCTTTCGACAAAGGCGACAATCGCCAGCGCCCAAATCGCCCGAGGATGCTCGGCCAGTCGAATGGTCCAGTCGTAAAGCGATCGTAACATGGTTTACTCAGATTCCGGTCTTTGACCGTGCCAGCCAAATCACGCACCCGTGGACCCGTCAACCGCTGGGGTGCAAACAATCGCTACGAAGGTTGATTTTTGCCTCTGGACCTTCCCCGCTCTGGGCGCTAATCCAGTGTCCGTGGCCCAAGTGGCGGAATGGTAGACGCAGGGGATTCAAAATCCCCCGCCTTCACGGGCGTGAGAGTTCGAGTCTCTCCTTGGGCACCACATTTTTATCCCTGATACATGCTGAGAAACGGTTTGTTGTTCTTCATGTGGCGGCTGATCAGTGTTTTTTGCTGTTTGCCGTTTGGAACAATGCAGGCGGGTTCGATCTGTGCTGTTGAATGTGCCAGCTCTGGAAACAATGTCAGAATTTCTTCGCGCAGGGCGGCGGGGAACATTCTTAGGGCTTCAGGGCCTGTGAACAGGCTTTCGGTTGGTGCGCCGTCGGCAAAGATCACCTCGTGAGAGTCAAGCAAGATGTGGAAATACTCAACGTTGTCAACGCTGTTGTCCACGTAGATGCCCGGCCATTCGGTCATCTTGACGGCGGCAACCAGCGCCTCGGTTTGCCCGAACATCCGTTTGGCGATTTGCGAGGAGATGAGCATTCTGTGCTGGCGTGAAACCAGCAGGTCCCGGTTTGGTAAACCATTGCCTAACGCGCCCTGAGTGATGCGAACCGGCCGGAGCTTCGGGTTTCGGGACAAGGCGCTTGCATCCAGCTTGCAAGACCCAATCCAACGGATGGGCTTGGCACCGTTTCGGGTTTCGACCAGATCACCTTCTTTGAGCATTTCCACCGGAATCAGCCCACCCGGCGTGGCAATCCCCGCGCCCCGCGTCAGGCAAACAGCCCCTTCAATGTCGTCATATTGAGGCGAGTTGCCGGGGATCGTGTTCGACACGGTGATTGTATAAACAACGCCCGGGGCAAGAGGTTCGGACGGCAGATACCCGGCAAGTATCCCAGCGCCAGCGGTAGAGTTCGGGTTCGAGTCAACTTCGATCTGATACAGCGTGATGGTGCTGCCATCGGGTGCCGTCAGGGTATATTGCTGTTCTGAATATACCGTAGTTGTCGGACCACCCAAAACCGTGCCGTCCGCAAAAGTGGCGGTTCCGAACTGGTTGGTGTCGTTGCCGTCTTCGTTGCGAAACAGGTCCCCATCCAGCACGTCATCGTCATCGTCAACGACCAGAATGACATCGTTGCTGCCATCATAGCCCCCAACCAACGAGACCGTATTGCCGGAAAACACCAGATCGGTACTCAGGTAGAGTTCATAGGTGGTGATCGGCATGTTTCAGATGCTCGGTAAAATAGTAATCACAAACTTTTGATCACGTTAGATCAACGTTCCAGGCTGTCAAGTCATGGTCCCGCCACCTAAAGGCCGGTTCGTTTCCCACGGGGAAAGTTACAAAAGACGCGTCACATCTGAGCGAATGGGCGAAGTATCGACAAGGCGCACTTGACAACTTGCGTCTCGGAATGAAACCTCGAAATTGTTGGGAGACATTGGAAAAATTCAAAAGTTGCACGGGTTGCATGACGAACTGATCTGACGTATCGGCGCGTCCCTCGCATTCGCGGGGCTTTTGTTCTTTCCCGCTCACACAATAAAAAATGGGAGTTCTTACATGAAAAACAGCAGCAAGCTTAGCCTCGGCGCATTTGTCACCGCGGCGATGATGGCACCGGCAGCCTATGCCGAAGAGTTCATCACAATCGGTACCGGCGGCGTGACCGGAGTTTACTATCCGACCGGTGGCGCGATCTGCCGTCTGGTGAACAAGGGCCGCAAGGAACATGGCGTGCGCTGCTCGGTAGAATCGACCGGCGGATCGGTCTACAACATCAACACCATCCGCGAGGGCGAGTTGGAGTTCGGTGTGGCGCAGTCCGACTGGCAGTACCATGCGTATAATGGCTCTTCGAAATTCGAAGAGGCTGGTCCGTTCGAAAACCTGCGCGCGGTCTTCTCGGTTCACCCCGAGCCGTTCACCGTTGTGGCCCGTGCCGATGCCGGCATCACCAACTTCGAGGACCTGAAAGGCAAGCGCGTCAATATCGGCAACCCCGGTTCCGGTCAGCGCGGCACCATGGAAGTCCTGTTGGGCGAAATGGGCTGGACCACCGATGATTTCGAACTGGCGACCGAACTGAAGGCGGCTGAACAGTCGGCGGCCCTTTGCGACAACCAGATCGATGCGATGGTCTATACAGTCGGCCACCCCTCGGGTTCGATTCAGGAAGCAACCACAGCCTGCGATTCCGTTCTGGTGAATGTCAGCGGTGACGCGGTCAGCAAGCTGGTCGACGACAACTCGTTTTACCGGACCGCGACCATCCCGGGCGGCATGTATCGCGGATCGGACGGTGACACCGCGACCTTTGGTGTTGGCGCAACCTTCGTGACCTCGGCGGATGTGTCGGAAGACGCGGTTTATGCGGTTGTCAGCTCGGTCTTCGAGAACTTCGATGACTTCAAAAAGCTGCACCCGGCATTTGCCAACCTCAAGCCCGAAGAGATGATCGCGGACGGCCTGTCGGCCCCGCTGCATCCGGGTGCCGAGAAGTACTACAAAGAAAAAGGCTGGATCCAGTAATCCGGACCTGAAAGCAGGGCGCCTGTCCGGGCGCCCTGTCGCAAACCCGTAGTAAACGGGTGATTCAGAAGGCCGCAAAAGGCCGCGACGGGGAGACATTTGCATGAGTTCCGACACACAATCCAATCGTCCGCTATCCGAAGAAGAGCTACAGGAATTAGTTGCTTCCTCCGATGCGGGTGGGCGCAACCCGGTCGGTAATGTCGGGATATTCCTGGCCATTGTGGCAGCGATCTGGTCGATCTTTCAGGTGGTTCTGGCCTCGCCGCTGGCGAATTACATATTGCCCGGCAGTATCGTGAACAATTCGCGGCAGTTCCATCTGGCCTTTGCCATGTTTCTGGCCTTTGCGGCCTATCCGGCGCTGAAGTCAAGCCCTCGGAACTATATTCCGGTTCAGGACTGGATCATGGGCCTGCTGGGCGCGTTTGTCGCGCTGTACGGCTATTTCTTCTATCAAAAGATCGTCGATGCGGGCGGTTTGGCCGATGACACGGACAAATGGGTCGCTCTGGGCGGTCTGCTGTTGCTGTTTGAGGCGGCGCGCCGCGCGCTTGGCCCCGCAATGGCGATTATCGCGACGATCTTTCTGGCCTATGTGTTCTTCGGCTCTTCCGAATGGGTGCCCGAGGTGATCCGCTGGAAGGGTGCCAGCTTGAAAAAGGCCATGAGCCATATGTGGATCACGTCCGAGGGCGTGTTTGGCATCGCGCTTGGGGTTTCGACCAAATTCGTGTTCCTGTTCGTGCTGTTCGGCGCGTTGTTGGATAAGGCAGGGGCTGGGAACTACTTTATCAAAATGGCCTTTGGCGCGCTTGGCCACCTGCGCGGTGGTCCGGCCAAAGCGGCGGTTGTTGGTTCGGCGGCGACCGGCCTGATCTCGGGCTCGTCCATCGCCAATGTTGTGACCACCGGCACCTTCACCATCCCGCTGATGAAACGCGTGGGTTTTTCCAGCGAACAGGCGGGCTCGGTCGAGGTTGCTTCATCCGTGAATGGCCAGATCATGCCGCCCGTGATGGGCGCTGCGGCCTTCCTGATGGTTGAATATGTGGGCATCTCATATGTCGAGGTGATCACCCACGCCTTCCTGCCTGCGGCGATTTCCTACATCGCGCTGGTCTATATCGTGCATCTGGAGGCGGTGAAGCGGAACATGCCCACGCTGGGCGACCGTGACGTGCATCTGGCGCGGACCGTTGTGGGGATGTTGTCTTTCTTCATCGTCTTTGCCGGGCTCTGCTATGGCTCGCAATTCCCGGTCGATGCGGTGACCGCATGGGTTCCGTCGGCGGCTGGTCTGGTGCTGAGCCTGATTGTCTTTGCGGTCTATGTTGCGCTGCTGTATCTGGCCGCTCAGGTGCCCGATCTGGAACCGGATGATCCCAACGCCAAAGAGGTGACGCTGCCCGTCATCGCGGACATCTACAAGGCCGGTCTGCACTACCTGCTGCCGATCATCGTGCTGGTCTACTTCCTGATGATCGAGCAGAAATCGCCGGGCCTGTCAGCCTTCTGGGCGACTGCTTTGCTGTTTGTGATCCTGCTGACGCAGAAGCCGCTCAAGGCGATCTTCCGCGGTGAAAGCGATGTCTACAATCGCTTTATCGATGGTGTTGCCGATCTGTGGCAGGGCCTGATCGATGGTGCGCGCAACATGATCGGGATCGCCTTGGCCACGGCCACGGCGGGTGTGATCGTGGGGACCGTAACGCTGACCGGTGTCGGGCAGGTGATGGCCGATCTGGTCGAGTTCCTGTCGGGCGGCAACCTGATCCTGATGCTGATCATGGTCGGTATCCTCAGCCTGATCCTGGGCATGGGCCTGCCGACCACGGCGAACTATATCGTTGTCAGTTCGCTAATGGCCGGTGTGGTTGTGGAACTGGGCGCGCAAAGCGGGCTGATCGTGCCGCTGATCGCGGTGCACCTGTTCGTGTTCTACTTTGGGATCATGGCGGATGTGACGCCTCCGGTCGGGTTGGCAAGCTTTGCTGCGGCCGCCGTATCGGGTGGCGATGCGATCAAGACCGGGTTTACCGCGTTCTTCTACAGCTTGCGCACCGTGGCGCTGCCGTTTGTGTTCATCTTCAACACCGACTTGCTGCTGATCGATGTGACATGGGTCGAAGGCATAATCGTCGCCATCTTCGCGACCATCGCCATTCTGGTCTTCACCGCCGGAACCATGGGCTATTTTCTGACTCACAGCCGGATTTACGAAAGCGTTGCGCTGATCTTTGTCGCCTTTGCGCTGTTCCGACCGGATTTCTTCATGGACCGGATCTCACCTCCTTTCCAGTCGGTGGAACCTGCCGCGTTTGAAGAAACGATCGGGCAGACGCCACCAGGGTCCGAGGTGCGCCTGGTCGTGTCCGGCCCCGATTTCGACACGTTGGAGATGGTCGACACGACGGTCGTCGTCACTGTGGGTGAAGAAGAGGGCGGAGCGGCCCGGGTCGAGGCGATGGGTCTGCTGCTGATCCCCGAAGACGGGCTGATCAAACTGGAAGAGCCGCTGTTTGGCGCGCCGGTCGCGGATGAGCTTGGCATCTTCGACTATTACGGGGATGAGGCCGTGCGCTTGACCTCGGTCAGCCTGCCGTCCAGCCAACCGCCCAAGCAATTGATCTACCTTCCGGCGATGCTCTTGCTGGGTCTGATCGCCTTCCTGCAACGTGGCCGTGCCGCCAGACAAGAAGAGGTGCCCGCATGACAAAGTCAGTTCTTTGCGCCGTCGATATCAGTAACGGAGATCTGGACAGCCCGGTCCTGAAACAGGCCGCAGCGTTGGCGGATTTGGATGGGGCCCAGTTGGATGTGGTGACAGTTCTGCCCGATTTCGGGGAAAGCTGGGTGTCGGGCTTTTTCGAGCCCGACTTCCACGACAAGGCATTGGAAGAGGCCCATAACAAACTGACCGCGCTGTGTGTCTCGGCGTTGGGCTCGGACCGCAATGCCTCGATCCGTCATGTGGTTGCAACTGGTACGGCCTATCAGGAAATCCTGAAAACCGCCGACAGCGCCGGGTCGGACCTGATCGTGATAGGGGCGCACAAGCCGGATTTCAAGGATTACCTGCTGGGCCCCAACGCTGCGCGCGTAGTGCGGCACGCGGCGGTTTCGGTCTACGTCGTCCGCTGATCCAGAGTGTGCGACCTTTGAGCTGAAGTATCATGCGACAGGAATAGCCCGAGAGCGCCGTAGGCGTGGCAGGGTATTCCTGTCTCAGAATTAAGGTCGCACGCTTTAATACCCGGTCATCTCAAGGTAGCCGCGCCCTGCGTGGCTGCCTGAGACCGTGACAGGGCCTTCCCAATATTCAAATCGCGTCGTCATCCAGGCGTCAGGGATCAGGGCCGAAACCTCGACGTTTATGTCGCGGTCAGGCAGGGTGACGTTCCATCGAATTGGCACATCCCGACCCGCAACGCGTGCGGTTTCAAGTGGTGTGAACTGGGCCGATCCATCAGGCAGTGTCTGGCTGCTGCCATCCGCATTGATCCACGTGGCCGCCGTGAAATCACCCCGTGCTCCGCGCAGGCGAAACGCCATCAGCTTGTCACCATCATCGAAGCTGAGCGAGAACCAGTCCCACCCGCTTTGATCCTCGGCCAAGGGCTGCGACGACCACTCGCGATCCAGCCAGGCCTGACCGGCGACGGCAATGTCCCGGTCCGGCAGATGCAGGGTGCCTTCGACGGCGTAGAACGGTTGGGAGTAGTAATAGCTCGCCTGACCGTCTGCGGATTTCACGGAATATCCGCCGTCTCCGTGAAAGACCAACGGACCTTGGGCGTTCAGGGACAGGGTATAGCCGAAATCCGCTCCATTCGCGGTCAGCGACAGTGAGTCGAAATCCGGCCCGCTCATGCGCCATTCGTCGATCCATGCGGCAAAGGGTTGGGCGGTTACTCCGGCCTGACCGATGCCGCCGCGCGACAGGCGTTCCGCGAAGTAATGGCGTTCGGGCGTGGTGACGGCTGCGTGACCCATCCAGATCTGCGGGCTTTGCCAGCCGTCGGTGTCAAAGGGTTTCAGGGCGGATCGGAACAGTGTCCACTGGATGCCATAGTCGCGCCCGTCTTTCCCTTTCAGGTTGGCCGTCAGGTACCACCATTCGATGCGATAGCTGGGATGCGCGCCGTGATCTTTGGGAAAGACGAACTGAACGTCTGGCTGTGGCACGTCGAACCCGTCTGCCGAGCCACCCAGACCCGCATAGCCCTGCGCCAACGCGGAAACCGGCAGGCAGAAGAGGAGGGCCAGGATTAAGTCTCTAACGTTCATTTGCAAAAACCCTCAGTAAGCTTGCCGGTGGCAGGCGTAACAGTCGCAGTGCGGGCAGGGCGGCCGCGATCAAGGCGGCCAGCAGCGTCAGCGCGAATAAATACAGCCAATCCCATGGGAACAGGTACATCGGCAGGCGCCATCCAAAGGCCTGGACATTAATGACAGCAAGCAGGACCCAGGCCAGAACCAGCCCCAGCGGCAGCGCAAGACAGGCCGTCAACGCCGCCAGAAGAACACTGCGCAACAGCTCGAATTTCGCCAATTGTGTGCGGTTCAGACCCAAGGCCCAAACCGGCGCGATCTGAGGCAGGCGCTGGGTCCACAAGGTCAGAAGGCTGGTCAAAATGGCGAACCCGGCGACCCCAAGTGTAAGGATGTTGAGTGCGGAGGTCACGACAAAGGTCTTCTCAAAAATCGCCCGCGACTGCGCCTTCATCGCGGCCTGCTGCACCACGTTTCGGGGCGGCAGATCGAAACGCGCGCGTAGCGATTGCGCCATCTCGGTCGCCGCGCCCGCATCCATACGTATCCCAAAGCGCCTTGCCTCTGTCCCCGGCGCGATCTGATCCAGTTTGGTCATGGACACAATCGCCTGACCGGTGGGGTTGCCATAGTCGGAATAGACGCCCGCGATCGGCAATTGATGGTCCGGCGCGATCGTCAAAACATCCCCCGGCCACAACTGCGCGCGGCGGGCCAGTTGCTCGTTGATCAAAATGGCCTCACCCGCCATCACCCTGTTCCAATCGCCATCGGATCGGGCAATCAATGGCCAGCTATTCCGGTAGACCGGATCGTCTACGACCCCATACAAGAACAAAGGCCCGGTGGTGTGAGGCAGTTCGACACTGCGGATCGGCAGGATCGCATTGACCTGAGGGGCCAGCCATTCGGCCATCTCGCTGGCTTGCTGGTCGTCCTTGGCGGTTACATAAATTTCGGCGGTCAGGCGTTGATCGAGCCATCCGATGAAGGTTAGCCGGAAGCTGGAGACCATGGTGCCAACGCCGATATTTGCAGCCAGCGCCAGCAGCAGGGCCATCAGTGCCAGAGAAAGCCCCGGCAATTGCGCCCGCATATCGGCCCAGATCCATTGCGATACAGGGCCGCGCGCTTGTTTAGCACCTACCGATAGGGCGAAGGACAGAAGCAGTGGCAGCAACAGGGCGGCCCCGGTCAACAATCCGGCGAGCAAGACAAACCCGGCAAGCAGGCCACCGAGGCTGGTATAGAAAAGAGTACCGCCGACAATCAGACACACACCGATGATCCCAGGCAATCGGTGTGTCTGCCCCGAGCCGCTCCAGGCCTGCACGCCGGGCCCTTCAAGCAGTGGCATCCGGGCCAAGCGCCACAACGCATGACCGCTGGCCCCCAAGGTGCCCAGCAGCGCCATGGCCAGTCCCGCAAGCGCCCATTCGGGTTGCAGGGTCAACTGTCCCGTCACAGGTGCGCCGTATAGCCCGCGCAATGTTGCGGCCACGTCGGGCAGCAGTGCGCCCGCCAGAAAGAAACCCAGGATCAGTCCCAGTGCGCCGCCGATACAGGCCAGCAGGGTCAACTCGGCCAGGATCAGCCAGACCAGCCGCCGCATCGAAACACCCAGGGCGCGCAACGTTCGGATCATCCCGCGCCGTTGGGCAAAAGCCAGCCCGACCGTGCCATTGACGATGAAGAGGCCAACGGCGAAGGACAGCAGTCCAAAGGCTGTCAGGTTCAGGTGGAAGCTGTCGGTCAGTTGCGCGGTATCGACCTGCGAATCCGGGCTGATCTGTTGCAGTTCCGGTGCGACATCCGACAGTGGCAACCGCCCGCGCGGCTGGTTTGGCAGAACGACAAGGCGCGAGATCGTACCGGGTTGACCCAGCAGAGTCTCGGCCACGCCAATGTCGGTCAGAATGACATCCGGGGGCAGGGACCGGGACAGCAGAATGGGCGGCAGATCGCTCACCGGTTCCAGAACAGGTGCAAGATCGGGATGCACTATGAGACGCCCAGGAGCGGTCAATATATCCGCTGGGTTGGGTGGGTCGGCGCCCTGTTCGGTCTCGGTCACGGCGGGCAGGGCCGGGTAGGCCACCATATCCACGCCCATCAGGCGTATTGTCCGCCCCCCGACACGGAAAGTACCCTCGAGCACAGCTGCAACCTGCCAACCGGCCTGACGCAGTTGGGCATAACGCGCAACGGGGATGGGACCTGTGGGATCGCGCAGTTCATCGAACTGACCAAGTGCCAGTTGTGCGTTTGCGCGGGCATAGCTGGCGCGCGCTTCGGCATTGATCGCCTGCACCGCAGACCACAGACCGGTGGCCAAGGCGATCCCGATCAGCAATGTCGCAAGTTGCAGCCAGTGCGCGCGCCAATGGGACAGCAACGCTTGTATGACCGGTCGCGTCATTGGATCCGGCCACCGGCCAGATGCACGCGCCGTTCTAGCCGCGCAGCAATTTCGGCGGAATGGGTGACCAGCAGCAGCGCCGCGCCTGTATCCGCGACAAGCGACAGCATCAGGTCCAACACAGTGGCGCTGGCGGTTTCATCCAGATTGCCCGTGGGTTCATCTGCCAGCAACAGTTTCGGGCGCGCGCCCATGGCGCGGCCGATGGCGACCCGTTGTTGTTGCCCGCCGGACAGGTTCTCGGGGAAGCGATCCAGAAGATCGGACAATCCCAACCTGTCCGCCAGATGGGCGCTCCAGTTGGGATCATAGCACCCGGCCAGTCGGGCGTGGAACGAGAGGTTCTGCGCAACCGTCAGCGACGGGATCAGGTTAAACTGCTGAAACACCAACGAAACATGCCGGCGGCGCAGGTCGGCCCGTCCAGCATCATCCAGCGAGGACAGGCGCGCTCCGTTCAGCGTGATCTCGCCTCCGTCGAACCGATCCAAAGCGGCTGCGAGGTTCAGCAGCGTGGATTTGCCGCTGCCGCTTTCTCCGGTCAGCGCCAGAGTCTGCCCCTGATCCAGTTCCAGCGACACGTCGCGCAGCACCGGCCGCCCGCCGGGATAGGATTTCTGCACCTTGTCTATTGTCAACAGCATCGACCGACCCACTTTTCCCAGCAGGATGTGCAACAGTTTTGACCTATGTCCAGTGCAGACCGACCCCCGGTGCGTTTCGCCGCAGGGGCAAAATCCGCCAACCGGGCTTGTGCCAAGGCGCGGCACGGGCCATTCTGGCTGACAGAGTCATTACTGCAATTCAGGGTGAAAAAACATGAGCTTGCTGCACCAGATTGTATGGGGCAGTGCCTTTCTGGGGCTCTGCTTTGTGGTCGAGATCTTTTTGCTGACCTGGTGCACTATCGTCATCATGAGGATGGAGCCGAAATGGTCCAAAAGCGGGCTTTTTCTGGCGACTGCTGCACCGATTGCAGTGGCTTTGGTGTTCATTGTTCTGACACACACCATTCAGGTCTGGATCTGGGCGGTTGTTTGGGTCCTGCTTGAGGTGCTGCCCGACTGGAACACGGCCCTTTATTTCTCGTTGGTCACATTCACCACGCTGGGCTATGGCGACATCGTTTTGGGCGAGGCGTTGCGAATTTTCGGCTCGTTCGCGTCAGTCGCGGGGCTTTTGGCCTTTGGCCTGTCCACCGCCTATATGGTGGCCCTGATGACCCGCGTGTTTCAGGAACGGTTCTTTTCCTAAAGGATGGGCGCAAACAGCCTGGCCAGCGGCGCGCCGAACCGGATATGGGCCGGTTGTTGTTGCAAAGACCGGGTGAGTTCATAGCAGTTCTCGAAATCCGCCAGCAGCATCCGTTCAATGGCTTGCGTTGCCCTTTGGTCGAAGAACAGGGCCATCGCCTCAAAATTCAGGCGGAAGGAACGGTTGTCCAGATTTGTTGTTCCAACCGCGGCCAGCGTGTCATCAACGACAAACACCTTCTGGTGCATGAACCCATCGGTATAACGAAACACCCGCGCGCCGCAGTCGCGAACCTCATCGAAATAGGCAAAGGCAGCGAGCCAGGGCAGGCGGTGATCGATCATGTCTGGCACGAGGATTCGCACATCGACGCCGCGCATGGCCGCGTGTTGCAGGGCGGTCATGATGTCGATATCGGGCACGAAATAAGGCGAGGCGATCCACAGCCGTTCCTTCGCCTCGGCGATGGCGGAAAAGAACAGCATCGCCCCGGTTTCGGTATCGTCGCCGGGCCCGGTTGCGACCAGCAGGGCGTTCATATCCTGCTCGGACTCGGTTCCGGCCCAATCCACTTCGTCGATCAGGTCTTCGTCGCGGGCCCAGTGCCAATCCTCGGTAAAGATCAGTTGCAGCTGGCGGACGATGTGCCCGGTCATCTTGATATGCGTATCGCGCCAATGGCCAAAATGCTTGCTTTGGCCAAGATACTCGACCCCGACATTATGCCCGCCGATAAAGCCGATCTCGCCGTCGATCACTACGGTTTTGCGGTGATTGCGGTAGTTGAGTTGGAACCGGAAATTCGGCCCGCGCTGATCCTTGGGATTGGCTACGTCGATCCCGGCAGTCTGCATGGTCTCAAGATACTCGGTCGGCAGCCCGTAACTGCCCACAGCATCGGTCATGAACCGGACATGCACGCCGCGTTTCGCGGCAGCGATCAGCTTTTGCTGCAGTTTCAGACCCAGATCATCGGCGCGTACAATATAGAACTGGATTAGGATGTAGTTTTTGGCCGCATCGATGGCGTCAAAGATCGCATCAAACGTGGCTTCCCCGTCGATCAGCAACTCGGCCCCGTTGCCGCGCGACACCGGGAGGTGGGCCAGAAACTCGAAGGGGCGGGGGTTGATCGACATTGTGGACGGGTCGGGCTTGGAATAATCCGCAAAGCTTTTGATGCCTTCGACCACACGCTCGCTTTCCTGTCGTGCGATGCGATAGCCGCGAAACCGGTGGTGGCCCAGAAACAGGTACATGGGCACGGCAAAGAACGGGGCCGAGACCAGAAAGACCACCCAACCCACCGCACCTTGCGGGGTTCGGGCGGTCTGCGCGGCGCGAACGGAAAACACGACCGCCGTTACGTACAGGGCAAAAACGGCGGTCGAAACAAGCAATGTCCACATAAGGTTCCAGGATCCGGGTGGTTTTTAGTTCGCCCCAGTGTAGACGCGAGACCAGTCCTGCGCCATATCCACGATCACCCATCCCATATCTGGGCCTTTGTCCAACCCATCGACCAGCTTGCCAATTGGGCTTTCGCGGTCATAAGCCCATTCGCGGTCTGCATCCGTGTGATGAATCAGGACACCCAATCTGGGCCCTTCGCCTGCGGTAACCCACTCCATCATCGCGAAATCCCCGTCCGAGTTTCCACCCGCAAGGATCGGTCGCTTGCCGATGGTGCGTTCGATATTGATCGGCTTTCCTTCCTTGTCATCAATGAATGCGATGCCCGGCGTCTTGATCACGGTTGGCACCCCATCGACATGGTCGAAACTGGTGTTGCCATAGGTGCCCAGCACCTGATGAGGGGGAATGCCATAGGCATCCTCGGCAAAGACCCGCATGAAATGGATGCCGCCGCCCGAGACGATATAGGTGGTGAACCCTTCGTCACGCAGATAGCGCAGCAGCTCGACCATCGGCTGATAGGTCATCTGATCGTAAGGCAAGTCAGTATCCGGGTGGCGCGCCGTTTCCAGCCATTGGGCCACAGCGGTCTGAAACTCGGCAACGCTGGTGCCGGAATGCGAGGCATTGACGACCTCGATCAGCGCGTCATGCCCGCCTTGCAGGATCGTGGCCAGATCGCCTTCGGCTGCGGCTTTCAGGGCGGGCGTTGTCAGGATCGACGGATCCTGTTCGGCCATGTCCGCAAGGCGATCCATGGCAAAAATGAACTGAAAATAGACGGGCTGTTCGGCCCAAAGGGTGCCGTCATTGTCGAACACGGCAATTCGGTCGGATGGGGTAACATAGTCGGGGCCATCCGGATCGGTCACGCCCTGGACAAAGTCGATAATCCGGGTGCGGGCATCGGTATCCTGCCAGCTTGGCAGCGGGTCAGCCTGTGCCATCAGGGGCAGGACAAGTGCGGACACAACAGCGGTTAATCGCAGCATGAGAATTACTCCGGTCAATAAAGGAAGGGCCGCCATCATCGGCGGCCCCCTGAGTGGCAGGCGAGCTTAGTTGCCTGTCGGTGTGCTGAGCTTTTCCATCACCTGATCCAGGCTGAAGCTGGCGGCTTTCTGGCGTGGCGGGAATTCCTGGAAGGTGCTCAGGAAGTTGCCCACATATTGCTGCGCCGGCACCAGGAAATACGCCCGGTCGAGGATCCAGTCGTAATAGGTGTTCGACGTGCGATAGCCACGCTCGTACGGGTCGCGGCGCAGGTTGACAATGATCGGCACGCGCAGTTCGGTGAACGGCTCCATCCACGCACGGAAGGTTGCCCATGCTTTCTGCTCAAGGAAGATCAGTTTCCAGTCGTCAAAGCGCAACGCCGACAGATCGCCATCGTCGGTGAAATAGAATATCTCGCGACGGGGGCTTTCTGTGGTCTCACCAGTCAGCAGGGGCAGGATGTTGTAGCCATCCAGATGCACTTTGTAGTCGCGACCCATCGCGGGCGAGGAATAACCTGCTTTCAGCTTGTCCTTGATCTCGGGGTCACCGGCAACGGCCAGATAGGTCGGCAGCCAGTCCATGTGATGCACGATTTCGTTGTTGACCGAACCAGCCTCAATCTGTCCGGGCCAGCGCACCATCGAAGGCACGCGCCAGCCGCCTTCCCAGTTGGTGTTCTTCTCGCCCCAGAACGGGGTCGAGGCGGCGTCGGGCCAGGTATTGTAGTGGGGTCCGTTGTCGGTCGAGTAATGCACGATGGTGTTGTCGGCGATGCCCAGTTCGTCCAACAGGTCAAGCAACTGGCCAACATGCATGTCATGTTCGATCATGCCAGCGGTGTATTCGTCCGCCGGACCGCCAAAGATCTCATTGGCCTGCTGCCGCATCTCGTCTTTCACATGGGTGCGGAAGTGCATCCGCGTCCCGTTCCACCAGACATAGAACGGCGTCCCGTTGGCGTTGGCTTCGCGAATGAACTCAACAGCGGCTTCCAGCGTTTCCTCGTCCACCGTCTCCATCCGTTTGCGGGTCAGGGGACCTGTGTCCTGAATCTCGCCCCCGGCGGAGGAGCGGATTACGCCGCGCGGACCATAGGCTTCGCGGAAGGTGCGTCCGTCAGGCAGGATCGCGTCACCGGGATAGTCTTCGTGTTCGGGTTCTTCTTCGGCGTTCAGGTGGTAGAGATTGCCGAAAAACTCATCAAATCCGTGGTTTGTGGGCAGATGTTCATCCCGGTCACCCAGATGGTTCTTGCCGAACTGACCGGTGACATAGCCATGGTCTTTCAAAAGGCCGGCAATGGTAGGATCTTCGACCTGCATGCCTTCTTTCGCGCCGGGCAGACCAACCTTGGACAGGCCGGTGCGGAAAACCGATTGCCCCATGATGTATGACGACCGCCCGGCGGTGCAGGACTGCTCGCCATAGTAATCCGTAAAGATCATCCCTTCCTTGGCGACACGGTCGATATTGGGTGTGCGATACCCCATCAGGCCCATCGTATAGGCCGAGATATTGGATTGACCGATATCGTCACCCCAGATGACCAGAATGTTTGGCTTTTGATCCTGCGCCCAGGCGGGCAGGGCCAAAAGCACCGAAAGCGCACCGACGGCTGCGCGGCGTATCCCAGTACGCCAGTGTTCCACCAATTGAATAGAAGGTCGCATGTCTTGCTCCTGAATTTGCGGGCAGAACCGCCCGAGAGAATTTTTTGTGCTTTAACGTCGAGAGCCGGATCGACTACTCTGCGGATAGCTGTAAACGTCCTGTTCAAGCCCAGCTTGCGCAGGAATCGCTTGGCACCAAATTAGGCCAACAGCATGGGCCAAAACTTATCACATGATGATTTTCAAATATACCGATGTTAAAAAACAAACCTGATCTCAAGCCGTTGCAAGATTCAAATTGGCTGCAAACCCGGTCTGCCGGGTTCCGAACGGCGTTGATGGCCTGCGCCGTACACCGCAGGTATGAGGCCGGAGAAGCGCTGTATAACCACGGTGATCCGGCAGACGGCATTCATGGCGTGCTGGATGGTGGTGTCAGGCTGACCACCCCTGCGGATGACGGGCAGGAGTACGTTCTGCATCAGGAAGGGCGTGGGTTCTGGGTCGGTGATCTGGCGCTGTTTGCCAACGCGCACCGGCTGGTTGGGGTGGTCGCGACAAAGCACACCGAGGCCTTGTTTTTTCCGTCGGCCATGCTGGACAGGATGGTGCAGCAAAACCCGGAATACCTGCGCGATTTCTATGTGTTGTCACATGAAAACATGCAAAAAGCCCTGCGGATCATTGCCAACCTTGGCGTAACGGGTACGGAAAAGCGTCTGATCCTGCGGTTGCTGCATCTGGAGGAGGTTGCCGCAGACGCCGACGGCTGGCTACAGGTTTCGCAAGAGGAACTGGCCGCGATGATCGCCGTATCCCCGCCGACGCTGCACCGGACGCTGCAACGGCTGATCAAACAGGGCCTGATTGCTGGCGGCTATGGGCGCCTCAAGCTACAGGACCGCCCGGCTCTGATCGCGCTTTGCCAAAGCTGAGGTCAGGGCTGATCATCCCCTAGTCGCCCGTCCAGCGACATCAGGATGGCCACCGGGCGCAAGGCGGGGATGTGGCTGAATACGATCAGGATGCAAACGGTTAACGGCACGCTCAGGAACGCTCCGATAAGGCCCCAGACGGTGGTCCAGAACATCAGGGCCAGAACGACCAGAAACGTGGACATGTTCAGCGACCGGCCCAGCATCGCCGGATCTACGAAATTGCCGATCAGGAACTGGATGGTGCCGCAGCCCAGAACCACCACCAGAAACGGGCCGATGCTTTCGAATTGCACAAGCGCGATCATGGCCGGGAAGACCACGGCAATAATCGACCCTATTGAAGGGATGAAGTTCAGCGCAAAGGTCAGAACCGCCCAAGTCTCGGCATACTCCAGTCCGAGGATGCGGAAGACGGTGTAACTGATGCCCGCCGTGATCAGGCTGATCAGGGTTTTAACCCCGACATAGCGCTGCAGGCTGAATGAAATTGCATCCAGCATCGCTGAAAACTCTTTGCCGGTTTCGGGGTTGCCTGCGGCCAGTTGGATTTTCTTGCGAAAGGCCAGTCGTTCGGCCATCAGGAACGCGACATAAAGGCTGATCAGAAAGAACTGATTCAGCAGCGAGGTCGCGCTGCCCAGCAACAGCCGCGCCAGATAAGACATGTCGATACTGACCAGATTGTCGCGAATGAAGGTCGTGACATCACTGCCCACCAGCCCCGCCACGCGGTTCACCGCATCATCGAACTGGGTCTCATACGTGTTGATGCTGCGGGCGAACTGTGTCGCCTGACTGCCCAGAATATACATGATCATGAACAAACCGGCCAAAACCACAGTTACTCCGGCAATATTGGCCAGCCAGACGGGGGCTCGGGTCACCGCAATGACCCGGTCGCTGAGCGCGATGATCAGAACATTGATCAACAGGGCCATCGTCAACGGAATCAGAAAAGCGGATCCGGCATACAGCCCCAAAACAACCAGAGCTGCGATGATACAGCTGTCGCGTACCACGGACAGGCTGGGGCGATAGCGATCTTTCGGGCTGTTTGGATCAAGGGTCATTCACAAACCTGAACTATGATAGGGCGGGCGCATGCAAAGCGGGTCGGGTTGTCCTGATCCTGCACAGCCGGGTAAGTTTATGCAATGCAGTCAGTTATTTATATATCGGGATTTACGACTTCCCGGGTTCTACCGGGGCTGCGGGCGGGCTAGGGTTTCAGAATGTCGCAACCATCGATTCTACTATCCGGCCGTCTGATCAAAGCGCTGTTTCTGGCGTTTCGGCGGTTCAGCGAGAAAAACGGCTTTGTCATGAGCAGCCATGTCGCCATGTCTATGATGATGGCGCTGTTTCCATTTGTGCTGTTCACCGTGGCGCTGGCAGGGACGTTGTCGCAAGGCTATGTGACGGACGAGTTGATCGACCTGATTTTCGGCGCCTGGCCGCAGGATGTGGCTGGCCCGATTGTGTCCGAATTGCGGGCGGTGCTTCAGGGGTCAAGCTCGGGCGTGATCACGATCGGCGGTTTGCTGGCGGTCTATTTTGCCTCGAACGGGGTGGCGGCGGTACGGGCTGCGATGAATCAGGCCTATCACGACCATGACAGCTGGCCCTTCTGGAAGACGCGGCTGCTGTGTATCGTTCTGGTCATTCTGGGTGGGGCCGCCATTCTGATCGTCGCCGCGGTCGAGGTCGTGCTGCCCGTCTACACAACGCTGGTGTCCGAGCATACGGATGTGGATGTCTCGACCTGGCTTTCGGTGGACCGGCTGCGCTGGACCTTTACCGTGGCCGTGCCCGTGGCGACCATTCTGCTGGCGCATCTTGTTCTGCCGACGCGGCGCCACCGGGTGATGCAGATCCTTCCGGGTGTGGTGCTGACCCTGCTGCTGTTGGGCGGCGGCGGCTGGGCCTTTTCGATCTATATCGCCCAATTCGCCAGCTACAGCGCAACCTATGCTGGTCTGGCCGGGGCCATGGCCGCGCTGATCTTCCTGTACCTTTGCGCGGCGATCCTGATCCTGGGCGCGGAATATAACGGCGCGTTGATGGATCTGCATAGCGAGGATAACGGCGCATGAAGTGGCTCGTCTTTGCGGTTTCCGTGTTGATACCCGGGATCGCCTACGCTCAGACCCCATCATATGTCGGATCCGAGCAATGCGCCGATTGTCATACCGAGGAAACAGTCGCCTGGGCCCAATCCCATCACGCTTTGGCCTGGACCGGGGTTGAAGACGGGGCGCTGGTCGCGGATTTTGACGACACGGTGTTCGAACATGACGGCATGTCGGTCCGTTTTGGCTATCGTGGTGCGACGCCTTATGCGGATGTGACCGAAAAAGATGGCGTAACGAACAGCTATGACGTGCATTCCGTCGTCGGGGTCGAGCCTTTACAGCAATATCTGTTCGAAACCGAACCCGGACGACTGCAGAGCTTTGATGTGGTCTGGAACACCGAAAACAAGCGTTGGTTCCACCTCTATCCCGATCAGGACCTGCCGCCGGATGACGGGCTGCATTGGACCGGGCCGTACAAGAATTGGAACGCACGCTGCGCCGAATGCCACGCGACGGGGTTCGAAAAGAACTATGACGTTCAAAGCCGAGCCTATCAGTCCCGTCAGGTCGAAATCGGTGTGGGGTGCGAGGCCTGCCATGGTCCGGGCTCGGCGCATATCGACTGGGTTGGCGGGAAGTCGGTTGCAGAAGGATTAAGCGACACTGGCTTTCTGATGTCATGGGGCAGGGGCCAGACCGAGGCGGAAATCCAGCAATGCGCCGGGTGCCATTCCCGGCGCGAGGCGCATGAGCAAGGCAACCCTCTGCCCGGCACGCCTTATCACGATGCCTATAATCTGGCCCTGCTGCGGCCCGGAACCTATCACCCGGACGGGCAGATACTGGACGAGGTTTATGTCTACGGCTCGTTCCTGCAATCGAAGATGTATGCGCAGGGCGTTGGCTGTATGAACTGCCACGAACCCCATAGCGCCGAGTTGCGGGCCGATGGCAATGGCGTTTGCACGCAATGCCATTCCCCGGCGGGCAACCCCGATTTTCCGACTTTGGCTCGCAAGGAATACGACACGCCTGCGCATCACCACCACCCCAAGGACAGCGTGGGTGCGCAATGCAAAACCTGTCATATGATCGAACGTGTCTATATGGGCGTCGATGGTCGCCGCGATCACAGTTTCCGCGTGCCGCGCCCGGATTTGGGGCTTGGACAGGACGCCTGCACCGATTGCCATGTGGACAGGGATCAGCCATGGGCAATCGCCCGGATTGAAGAATGGTTTCCGAATTCATCGCATCGCGGCCCGCATTTCGGGTCGGCCTTTGCCCCGGCGATGGCGGGGCAGGCAGACAGCCCCGAAGGGTTGCTGGCCATTGCTCTCGACCCCGCACAGCCGGGCATCGTCCGGGCCACGGCAGCTTATCTTTTGCAACCGTTTGGCTCTGCAGACGTGGCAGAGGCGACAGTTGCGCTGCTGGCGGATGCCGACCCGCTAATACGGGCCAATGCGGTCGCCTTGCAGCGACAGGCATCCCTCGTCGATCAGGTGCAGCGGCTTGAGCCGCTTTTATCTGATCCGTTGCGCAATGTGCGTATATCGGCGGCGAAAGAGTTTCTGAACACTCCGCCCCAAGCCCTGACACCGGATCAGCAGGCCCTGGCCGGGCAGGCGATGTCCGAATGGCAGGGCGCAATTGCCAACCGTCTGGATTTCCCCGAGACCCATATGGTGCTGGGCGGCATGGCCTTGACCTTCCGCAATGCACCTGCCGCCGAACGGGCGTTTCGCGAGGTTGTCACGCTTGATCCGCAACGGGCCGAGGCCTGGCCGATGCTTGTGCAACTGGCGCAGATCAACCGGGGGGCGGATGCAGCACGTGAGGTAGTGAAAGAAGGCCTAGGGCGCATACCGGATGACCCAAACCTGCAAGAATTGTCCAGACAAATCGGGCCATAACATTGGCATCTGCCTGCCCGTATCGCGCCATTTTCCAGGCAAATTCTGACGTTAACCCTTAGATCGAGGGTGTCGGGCTAAGGCGTAGTCAAAGGTGACAATATGTCAGAGCATTCAAAGAAACTGCCCATTCCACGGGGGAAATGGGTCTCGCTTGACCAGCGGATCGCGCAGTTGCGCGAGCAAAAGCCGGTTGATCTGAACCACGGAGAGGGCCTGATGCTGCAAGGCATCGCAACCGCATCGCTGAGAGAGCAGCGTTTGCCCGGCCAGATCTCGCTGGAAGATTAAGTTCAGCCGCGAAACCCGGTTGCCACCACGAATTTTTCGGAACTGTCTGAACGCGATGCGGGCGGTTTGACGTTGGCAACCTTGTCGAATTTCTGCTTCAACAGCTTCTGCAAATCGCCCTCGGCCCCTCCGGCCAGAACCTTGGCAACAAACGTGCCGCCTTCTTCCAGAACGTCAAAGGCGAAATAAGCCGCCGTTTCGCACAGCGCCATGATCCGCAGATGGTCAGTCTGTTTATGGCCCGACGAGGCGGCGGCCATGTCCGACATCACCACATCGGCCTTGCCGCCCAACCAGTCTTTGACCTTTTGATCGGCGTCATCTTCCATGAAATCCAGCACATGCGCTGTGGCTCCGGCCACCGGTTCAACCTCTTGCAGGTCAACGCCCAGAACCGTTCCGATCCGCTTGCCACTTTTCTCGCCCAGCGCGTTCACCCTTTTGACGGCCACTTGCAGCCAGCCGCCGGGCGCGCAGCCCAGATCAACCACACGGGCACCGGGTACCAGGAAGCGGAATTTCTCGTCCAGTTCCAATATCTTGAACGCCGCGCGCCCGCGATAGCCCTCGGCCTGCGCGCGTTTCACATAGGGGTCATTCAACTGCCGCTCGAGCCAGCGGGTCGAGCTGAGCTTGCGCCCGCGCGCAGTCTTCACCTTGACCTTCAGGTCGCGTTGCCCACGGCCTGAAGTGTTTTTGCCACTCGGTGTCTTCGCCATCAGAACGGTCCGTCTTCCAATACACCGTCCGCACTCATCTGCGCATAAAGCAGACCCTCGCGCAGCCCCCGGTCCGCCACGGAAAGGCGGTCGGTGGGCCAGCATCTAAGCAGCGCCTGCAAAATGGCCGAGCCGGACATGATCAGGGCCTGCCGGTCATCCCCGATCCGGGGGTCGCGGCGGCGCCCGTGAGGGCCGAGTTCTAAATACCCGCGTATGACTTTGTCAATCTGATCGCTGGTCATGCGCAGACCGTCCACCTTGGTCCGGTCATAACGTTTCAGCCCCAGATGGGACGCCGCAACTGTGGTCACAGTGCCGCTGGTGCCGACGATCTGAAACCCGGCGCGGGCCTGTTCGTCCTTGTAGGGGGCGAAATCGGCCAGATTTTCTTCGAAAAACCAACTCATCAGGGCGAAACGGGCCGAGTCATCCTCGACATCGTTGAACTGATCGCGCAGCGTGGCGACGCCCAAGGGAACGCTGATCCAATCCACCACCTTGGCGGCGGGAAACGGGCTGTCGGCAGTGTGGAACCCATTGTGGAGGCGCATGATTGCCGCCGGACGGTCGCGGCGCGGAACCGAGGAAATGTCGATCCAAACCAACTCGGTCGAGCCTCCGCCTATGTCGACGACCAGTAATTGCTCGGTCTTGGTCGAAACCAGCGGCGCGCAGGAAATGACAGCCAGACGCGCCTCTTCCTCGGGCTGGATGATCTCAAGCGTCAGGCCGGTTTCGCGCTTCACCTGACGGATGAAATCGCGCGAATTCTTGGCGCGGCGGCACGCTTCGGTGGCGACCAAACGCATGCGTTTGACCTTGTTGCGTTTCAGCTTTTGCTGACAGATGCGCAGCGCCTGAACGGTGCGCGACATCGAGGCCCGGGACAGCCGCCCGGTCCGTTCCAGACCCGCGCCCAACTGCACGGATTTGGAGAAACTGTCGACCACATGGAACCCGCTACCCTTGGGTTGGGCTATCAACATGCGGCAGCTATTTGTCCCCAGATCCAGCGCGGCATACAGCGCATCTGGATCGGGTCTTGCCGGCGCGGGGCTTTCGACCGCCTTCGGGAACGCGCCCGCACCTTTGGGACGCTTGGGCGCCATTCGTCACGCCCTCCGATTTTCGAGTTAATTTGACCCTAGGCGGGGGATCGCCGACGCGCAAGTGATTTCAATTTTGAATTTAACGTGGGTGTCACACAGCGTTCATACTGGAATGCGATCCCCGCGCGGGATCCCCGATACGGGATTCTCTACCAGCTTTCAGCCAGATACGGAGATTGCCATGAAAGACGAACGCACCCTGTCCTTTGATGAATACGATGAGGTCGTAAACCCACGTCCCGAAGAATGTGAATTTGATCGCGTGGTCGAACGCGCCTTGTCGCGTCGCGGATTCCTGGGCGGCGTTCTGGCCATGGGCAGCTTCGCCGCCGTTGGTGGCGCGCTTATTCCTTCTGGCGCGCGCGCAGCGGCGGACCGGTTCTCGTTCGAGGCGATCCCTGTATCCACCGCAGACGACGTGATCGTACCGCCGGGCTACAAGGCCGAGGTCATGGTCCGTTGGGGCGACCCGCTGTGGTCTGATGCGCCCGAATTCGATCACGCGACCCGTGGGACGGCTGCCAGTCAGGAGCGCGCCTTTGGCGACAATACCGATGGTCAGGACGTGTTCTATCACGACGGGCACGTGTTGCTGGTGGTAAACAACGAATACACCAACCGCGACATTCTGTGGGGCAACAACCCCGATGCCAAAGCAGCCTCGGACGACGACGTCGCCAAGGGCATGATGGCCCACGGCGTGACCGTGGTTGAGATCGCCAACACCGACGGTACATGGGGCATCGTCAAGGACAGCCCGTATAACCGCCGCATCACGCCGCAGACCGATATGACGATCACCGGCCCCGCAGCTGCTCATGATTTGATGAAAACCGCTGCTGATCCGACCGGGACCACGTCGAAAGGCACCTGGAACAACTGCGGCAACGGTATGACCCCGTGGGGCACGTACCTGGCCTGCGAAGAGAACTTCAACGGCTACTTCTCGGCAGAAGACGAAAACCACGAGGTCAGCGCTGAGTTGAAGCGCTATGGCGTCTCGGCCAGCGACTGGGGCTATGGCTGGGCCAAGATCGACGACCGTTTTGATGTGTCGAAAAACCCAAACGAGCCGAACCGCGCCGGTTATGTGGTTGAGATCGACCCGACCGATCCCAACTCGACCCCGCGCAAACTGACCGCCCTGGGCCGATTCAAGCATGAAAACGCCGAAGCGGTCGTTAACAATGATGGTCGTGTTGTCGTGTATATGGGCGATGATGAACGCGGCGAGTTCCTGTATCGCTTTGTCTCGGACGGCGTCTATGCCGCTGGCGTGGACACCAACGCCCTGCTGAAAAACGGAACCCTGTCGGTCGCCAAGTTCAATGACGACGGCACCGGTGAGTGGCTGGATCTGACGCCCGAGACAACGGGTCTGGCCTCGCAAGCCGAGATCAGCATCCACACCCGTCAGGCAGGCTCCGCCGTTGGCGCGACCACCATGGACCGCCCGGAATGGGTTGCTGCCAACCCGAACGTGGCCGAGGTGTATTGCTGTCTGACCAACAACAAGAACCGGGGCGTCAAACCGAATGCCGGGGGTGACGACACCTCGGTCAACGGTCCCAACCCGCGCGAGGCCAACAATTACGGCCAGATCGTGCGGTGGCGCCCGGACGGTGGCGATCACACTGCCTCGGGCTTTGCTTGGGATCTATATGTTCTGGCGGGTAACCCCAATGTGCATCAGGATGCCTATGGTGGCTCGGACAACGTCAACGCCGACAATATGTTTAACTCGCCCGATGGTCTGAAATTCGACAGCAACGGCCTGCTGTGGATCCAAACCGACGGCAACTATGGCAACGAAGGCGATTTCGAAGGGCAGGGCAACAACCAGATGCTGGCAGGTGACCCGGTCACCGGTGAAATCCGCCGCTTCCTGGTTGGTCCGAACGAATGCGAAATCACCGGCCTCAGCTGGTCTCCGGATCGCCGCACCATGTTCGTGGGCATCCAGCACCCGGGCGAGGACGGCAACAGCCACTGGCCCGAAGGGGGCGATGCAGTGCCGCGTTCGGCGATCATCGCGGTGACTCGCGAAGATGGCGGGCTGGTGGGTTAACCCCTCTGGACCCTTAAAAACATGCCCCGGACGCGGTTTCCCGTCCGGGGCTTTTTGGTTTTATGAAGCGGTTTCATAGTGAATTGAGGATTATGATATGCGCAATTGCAGGGGCACTGTGTAAAAGCCCGGTACACCACCCTGGGCAAAAACGTCGTTTGGAAAGCGTTGGGTGTCGAAAATCGACTGACCCGAGCCCAGATTGAAGTTTAGAACCGCCCCATCGGGTTAGGAGGAATCACAGCAATGCCTGACGTCACCATCGTTTACTGGCGCGACATTCCCGCTCAGGTCATCGTCGGCAAGGGCCGTCGTGGGGCCAAGCGGCAGTTGGAAGAACGGTTCGAGCAAGCCATCGACCGGGCTGCCATGAAGGTGAACGCCAAGGACAGTGATGCCTATCTGGCCGAATGGCGCAAGGCCGAGCCTTTCGCGGTTGAGGGCGACCCGTCCGAGATTGCCGAGGCGCAGGCCGTGCGTCTGGAAACGGAATACGATCAGGACCGCATCAAAGCGCTGATCGCCAATGACGGTTGGGCATGAGCCCGAGACAGCTATGGGAGGCCGCAATGGCTTTGCTGAACTTCAAGAAACGTGATGCGGTCGAAAACGGGCCGGTGAATCCGACCGTCGAAGCCTTCTTGCAGGGCTATTCGATCGAGGTGATGCCCCGCACCGCCGAAAAGGTCGAAGATTTCCGCGCGCTGCTGCCCGAAGGCACGCGCGTCTACATCGCCCATATCGAGGGCACGCCCATCGAAGACATGGTGAAGACCGCCAAGCGTATCGCCGCTGAAGGCTACCCGGTCATGCCGCATTTCCCGGCGCGTATCATCAAGGACGCGGCGACGCTGGAGAACTGGATCTCCATGTATCAGGGCGAAGCGGGCGTCGAGCAGGCGCTGCTGCTGGCTGGTGGCGTTGCCAATCCGCATGGTGATTTTGACAGCTCGATGCAGTTGCTGGAATCCGGTCTGTTCGACAAGGCGGGTTTCAAGCGCCTGCATGTTGCCGGTCACCCGGAGGGCAACAAGGACATCGACCCGGACGGCTCGACCAAGAATGTCGACGATGCGCTGCGCTGGAAACAGAAGTTCAGCGAAACCACCGACGCGGAAATGGCTCTGGCCACTCAGTTTGCGTTTGACGCCAAGCCGATCATCGCATGGGCCGACAGCCTGAAAGAGGCGGGGATCGACATCCCGGTCCATATCGGTATCGCAGGCCCGGCCAAGCTGCAGACGCTGATCAAGTTTGCCATCGCCTGCGGTGTTGGCCCCTCGCTGAAGGTTCTGCAGAAACGCGCCATGGACGTGTCCAAGCTGCTGCTGCCCTATGAGCCGACCGATGTGATCACCGAACTGGCCAACCACAAAGCGGCCAACCCGGATTTCAACATCACCAACGTCCACTTCTTCCCGCTGGGCGGCATCAAGACCAATGCCAACTGGGCGATCAATAACGGCGGCGCTTCGGCAAAGCCTGCAAACTCCTAAGGAACGGATATGACCCGTACAGTCGTAGAATCAAAAACAAAAACTGCCGTTCTGGGCTTTGACGAACCGTTCTGCGTGATCGGCGAGCGGATCAACCCCACAGGCCGCAAGAAACTGGCGGCCGAACTGGAAGCGGGCGACTTTTCGACCGTGGAAAAAGACGCTCTGGCACAGGTTGCGGCAGGCGCGACCGTGTTGGATATCAACGCGGGCGTTGTCTACAACTCGAACCCCAACCCGAACGAGACCGAGCCGCCGCTGATGACCAAGATCGTCGAGCTGGTGCAGGGGCTGGTTGACGTGCCGCTGTGCATCGACTCGTCGGTTCCGGGTGCTTTGGAAGCCGGTCTTGAAGCGGCTGAAGGCCGCCCGCTGCTGAACTCGGTCACCGGCGAAGAAGAACGTCTGGAACTGGTTCTGCCGCTGGTCAAAAAGTACAATGTGCCGGTTGTGGCGATCTCGAACGACGATACTGGCATCTCGGAAGACCCTGATGTGCGCTTTGACGTCGCCAAAAAGATCGTTGAGCGTGCAGCCGATTTCGGCATTCCCGCACATGACATCGTGGTTGACCCGCTGGTCATGCCAATCGGCGCAATGGCAACAGCCGGTCAGCAGGTGTTCGCTCTGGTCCGTCGTCTGCGTGAGGAACTGGGTGTGAACACCACCTGTGGTGCGTCCAACATCTCATTCGGTCTGCCGAACCGTCACGGTATCAACAACGCCTTCCTGCCGATGGCTATGGGTGCTGGCATGACCTCGGCGATCATGAACCCGGTGGCTCTGCCGGTGACACAGAAGAAGATCGCCGAGAAGAAAGAGGCCGTTGCCGCCGCTGGCATCATCCTGCCCGAAGGCATGGATGATGAGACCTTCGTGCAGATGTTCGGTCTGGGTTCCACCCTGCCGCGCGCCGGTAAGGAAATGGAAGCCATCCGCGCCGCCAACCTGCTGACCAACAATGACCCGCATGGCGGCGAGTGGATCCGGTTCAACAAAGCGCCCGAAGCGCCCGGCGCTGAGGGCGAAGGCCGCGGACGCCGTGGTGGTGGCCGCCGCCGCCGCGCCTGATCCAAAGGCTATCGCAAATTTCAGAGGCCGGGCATTTGCCCGGCCTTTTTTCGTCAATGCCGAAGCCCGATGGCCCGGTTGATCTCGCCCCCGGTGTTCACTGCGCAATAGGTGGGGAAGGGTGCCCGAGCGGATAGATCGATATCCCGCTGGATCCACTCACGCTCTTCCAATTGGTGCAGGGCGGATGACAGGGCGCGATCGGTGACCGAGGCCAGCGTTGTTTTCATGGTCGAAAAGCGCTGCGGGGTTTCCGTCAACGCCAGTATCGGAACTGACCAACTGCGCCTCAGCAAGGTGAATTCGGTCTCATCAGGAACGGTCGCCACAATTCTGCTTGCGATCTCGGCGGCCTTCACGCCCTCTGCGGTCAATCTGAACTCGGGTCGCAGGGGGTGACCGTGACCCGGGTTTCTTTCCAACAGGCCCAATTGAAAAAGATGATCCAGACTGGCGGCAAAGGACGTCCGGCTTGCACTGGTCGCGGCAAGCAACGGGGCCTGACGGCCCGGAACCCCAGAATGCAGCGCTGCCAGAATGTTCAACGACCACGCCCTAGAGGTCAGCTTGACAAGTGTCGCAATGTCCATAAAGTATAGTTAATATAATTTCAGACATAAGGAAAGCGCAATGGCCCTGATTTCTCTGGACAACACGATTACGCTCGCAATCTCGGTTCGTGATCGTCATGCAAGCGCGGATTGGTATGGCGAAAAGCTTGGCTTCGAATTGATCCACCACATTGACGAAGCCGGGTGGAGCGAAATGCAAACCAAGACCCAAGGCGTGACCCTTGGATTGGGCGAGCAGGCAGAACCAGCGCCGGGCAACACCGTTCCGGTATTCGGCGTGGCCGACATTGCAGCGGCCCGAACTGCGCTGGAAGGGGCCGGAGTGCGGTTCGATGGCGAAACCGAAACCATTGAAGGCATGGTCAGCACCGCAACATTCTACGACCCGGACAACAATGCCCTGATGTTGGCGCAGGATTTGACCACAGCCGGATAAGCACGTGTTTCAGAGGTAAGTCGGGAATACCCTCTGAGTGACCACCACACCTAACAGCCGCGCATTTCCTTGCAATATGGACCTGTTCCGGGAACAGTGACGACGGCGTCGGCACGAAAAAGGTGGTCACTATGTCCAAACATCACCCCCCGAAACTCTCGGACGCGGATCTGACCAGTAAGTTGGGAAAGAAGGACTATTTCGACCAGTTGATCGATCTGCAGGCCAAGCTGGCCATCGTCCAGCAGGCGTTTCTGTTCCATGGCCTGAAAGGCGTGATCGTCTTTGAAGGCTGGGACGCGGCGGGTAAGGGCGGCACGATCCGACGGATCAGCCAGGCGCTGGACCCGCGCAGCTTCAAGGTCTGGCCCATCGGCGCGCCGCGGAATTATTACCTCAACCGCCACTACCTGTTGCGATTCTGGGAGCGTCTGCCGCCTTCGGGCGCAATCTCGGCCTTTGATCGCAGTTGGTACGGGCGTGTTCTGGTCGAACGGATCGAAAAATTGACGCCCGAACATCGCTGGCGCGCGGCTTATGACGAGATCAACGCCTTTGAACGGATGCTGACTGACGATGGCACGCGGATCATCAAGCTGTTCTTCCACATCTCGCAGGATGAGCAGATGGAGCGATTTACCGAACGGCTCACAAACCCGCTTAAACGTTGGAAACTGACCTACGAAGATTTTCGAAACCGCGAAAAATGGGCCGAGACAGAGGTGGCCGTGGACGAGATGCTGGCCCGCACCTCGACCCAGAACGCGCCCTGGCACGTGATACCGGCAAACAACAAAAAATATGCGCGTATCAAGGCAATGCAGGCTATTGTTGATGCATTTTCGAAGGACGTTGACCTGAACCCGCGCCATCTGGACAGCGAAACACTGGATGCCGCGTGCGAGGCGCTTGATGTCGATGAGACGCTGATCGAAAGCCTGCGCGCGCGGACCGAGTGAGTTTTGAGCCGAGCCGGGTGACAATCCCGCTTGAACCCCGGTTCCCGGTGGTGCTATCCACTTCCACGCGGCGGGTATGATGTAATGGTAGCCTGTCAGCTTCCCAAGCTGAACGCGCGGGTTCGATTCCCGCTACCCGCTCCAGAGTTTTCCCCATCGGACCAAAATACTGCCGTTCGCTGGTACACTTGCGCGCGGAGTCGCGACCTTAAATTCGAAGCAGATCGCGACCGTGGTCTTTTTGGGTTTACCCCCGGCGTCGGCGACGGCGGCCACCGCCTGTATCGGCGTCTGCGCCGCCCGTGTTAAAGCTGGGCGCGGGCAGGGTGACGACCTGACCGAGTTCCGGGAACGGGTCTATTTTGTGCGGGATGGCGTTGGCGGCGACGAAATGGTCCTGAAACTTCGGCTCGATGGCGGTTTCGATCTTGGTGATCTCGCGCACGACCCGTTCGATCTCGGCGCGCGATCCGATGTTGCAGAGCGCAATCCGCGCACCGGTGCCAGCCGCGTTGCCCGCGCTTGTGACCTTGTCCAGCGGCGCGTCCGGGATCATACCCAGAACCATTGCGTGTTTGGTCGAGATATGGGCGCCAAACGCGCCCGCCAGAACGACGCGATCCACGCGGTCGACCTCCATCTCGTCCATCAGCAAACGTGCACCGGCATAGAGCGCGGATTTGGCAAGCTGGATGGCGCGAATGTCGCCTTGGGTGACGGTGATGCGCGGGCCGCCCTCGGCGCTGGCGTCGTGGATAAGGTAAGCGTGGGTGCGGCCTTCGGGCACGCAGCGGGGGGTGCCGGTCTGCTCGGCCGACCCGATCAGGCCGCTTTCGTCCAGCAGCCCTGCAATACGCATCTCGGCAACGGCTTCGATGATGCCGGACCCGCAGATGCCGGTGATGCCGGTGGTGCCGATGTCCTTGTCAAAGCCGTCCTCGTCGGACCACTTGTCCGACCCGATGATGCGGAACCGGGGTTCTTTTGTGACAGGATCAATCTCGATCCGTTCGATGGCACCGGGTGCGGCGCGCTGGCCGGAACTGATCTGAGCGCCCTCGAACGCAGGCCCGGTGGGCGAGGAACAGGCCAAAACGCGGCTGGTGTTGCCCAGCAGAATCTCGGCATTGGTGCCCACGTCGACGATCAGCACCAGATCCTCGGATTTGCCCGGCTCTTCCGACAGGGCCACGGCGGCGCAGTCCGCGCCCACATGGCCCGCGATGCAGGGCAGGATGTAGACCTGCGCGCGCGGGTTCATCGCGGTGAGGTCCATCTCTCGCGCGGGCAGGGACATGGATTCCGACGTCGCCAGCGCAAAGGGGGCCTGTCCCAGCTCGACCGGATCGAGGCCCAGCAGCAGGTGGTGCATGACCGGGTTGCAGACAAACACCGTCTCGACAATCAGCGCGGCGTCAATCCCGGCCTCCTCGGCGATCGAGGTGGTCAGGTCGTTGATCGCCTCGCGTACGGCCCTGGTCATCTCGGCATCGCCGCCGGGATTCATCATGGCGTAGGACACACGGCTCATCAGGTCTTCGCCGAACCGGATTTGCGGGTTCATCAGGCCCGAGGACGCCTTGACCTCGCCGGTTTCCAGATCGGTCAGATGCGCGGCGATTGTGGTCGAGCCGAGGTCGATGGCCAGACCATAGAGGCCGTGTTCATGCAGGCCGGGCCAGATCTCGACGATACGGCCCACCGTGTCCTTGTGGCCTTTGTGGACGGCGACCGTGACCTCCCATTTCCCTTTGCGTAGAACCGGTTGCAGCTTGGACATCAGCGACAGATCGGCGGTCACGGCGTCGATGTTCCACTGCTGGCGCAGGGCGCGTTCCAAGCGCTCCAGATCGCCGGTGGGGGAATGCATGTCGGGCTCTTCGACCACCACAAAATACAGGCGCGTCGCCGGGTCCATGGTGATGGCGCGCGCGGCGGCGGCCTTGCGGACGACCTGGCGGTGTACCTGGCTTTCGGGCGGGACGTCGATCACCACATCGCCCTGAACAGATGCCTGACAGCCCAGACGCCGACCGGGTTTCAAGCCGCGCTTGTCGTCGTAGCGCTGCTCAACCGCGTTCCATTCGCTTAGCGCGTCTTCGGATACGGTGACGCCATGCTTGGGAAACTCGCCATAGCTTGGCGTGATCTGGCATTTCGAACAGATACCGCGCCCGCCGCAGACCGAATCCAGATCGACGCCCAACTGGCGCGCTGCGGTCAGAATCGGGGTGCCGACGGGAAAGTGCCCGCGTTTGCCGGATGGGGTGAAGACGACAAGAGGGTCGGTGGTCATGAATGGCCTGCCTTTGTATTCGCGCGTATGCGGCGCAAGATATGAGTTTATGCGCAAAGGGAAAGGCCATTCAGCGGCAGGTTTTGATCAACCAGCGTCGTTTTGGGCGCGGCATTCCCCGACATTTGGCAACAACTTGGGGTCAGGGGCTTTTCCTTAGGGTTGATCCATGCAATAGGGTCACCGCCAAACGGGCTTTTGCATGGGGTGAACAGATGCAGATTCGTGAGGCGCTTACCTTTGATGACGTTCTCTTGGTGCCGGGGGCATCCTCGGTCTTGCCTGCAACGGCGGATACCAGCACGCGTGTGACGCGGCAGATCACCATGAACATCCCGCTGCTCAGCTCGGCCATGGACACGGTGACCGAGGCGCGCATGGCGATTGCGATGGCGCAGGCGGGTGGCATCGGGGTGATCCACAAGAACCTCTCGGTCGAGGAACAGGCCCGCGAAGTGCGCCGGGTCAAGCGGTTCGAATCGGGGATCGTCTACAACCCGGTCACGCTGCGCGCGGATCAGACGCTGGCTGACGCGCAGGCGCTGGTGCAGCGGTATAATTTCACCGGTTTTCCTGTGGTGGACGATCAGGGCCGTGTTGTTGGCATCGTGACCAACCGCGATATGCGCTTTGCGACCTCGGACGACACGCCGATCCACGCGATGATGACCTCGGACAATCTGGCGATGCTGCAAGAGCCTGCGGATCTGGAAGAGGCCAAAAGCCTGATGCGCGCTCGCCGGATCGAGAAACTTCTGGTTGTCGATGGTGAAGGCAAGCTGACCGGACTGTTGACGCTGAAAGACACCGAACAGGCGGTCCTGAACCCAACTGCCTGTAAAGACACCCTTGGACGTCTGCGCGTCGCGGCAGCAACCTCGGTTGGCGATGCCGGATTTGAACGGTCCGAGTTGCTGGTCGATTCGGGTGTGGACATCATTGTTGTCGACACCGCCCATGGCCATTCGCAAGGCGTTTTGGATGCGGTGAAACGGGCCAAGACCCTGTCGAATGAGGTTCAGATCATCGCAGGCAACGTGGCCACGGCGGATGCGACCAAGGCGCTGATCGATGCGGGGGCGGATGCGATCAAGGTTGGCATTGGGCCGGGATCGATCTGTACCACCCGGATGGTGGCTGGTGTTGGCGTGCCTCAGCTGACCGCGATCATGGATTGTGCGGCTGCCGCCGGGGACGTTCCGGTGATTGCCGATGGCGGCATCAAGTTCTCGGGCGATTTTGCCAAGGCGATTGCGGCGGGTGCGTCCTGCGCCATGGTTGGTTCGATGATCGCAGGGACAGACGAAAGCCCGGGCGAGGTGATCTTGTATCAGGGCCGTTCGTTCAAATCCTATCGTGGCATGGGCAGCCTGGGCGCGATGGCGCGTGGGTCTGCGGACCGGTATTTCCAGAAGGACGCCGCCAATGACAAGCTGGTGCCTGAAGGGATCGAGGGGCAGGTGCCCTACAAAGGCTCGGCCAGCGCGGTTGTTCACCAATTGGTCGGTGGTCTGCGGGCGGCCATGGGCTATACCGGCTGTGGCACGGTCGAAGAGATGCGCAAGAACTGCAATTTCGTTAAGATCACCGGGGCCGGTTTGAAGGAAAGCCATGTGCATGACGTTCAGATCACGCGTGAAAGCCCCAACTACAGGGTGATGTGATCCGGTATTTGGATGCAGACGGCACCCTTTAGCGGGTGCCGTTTTGCATTTGCGCCGCGCGTAACAGGAAACGGAATAGGCAATGACACCTGCAGCCCGCATTCAGGCCTCGATTGAAATTCTGGATCAGATTTTGGATGGCGCGCCGGTTGAAAAGGCCTTGACCGGCTGGGCCCGGCGCAGCCGGTTTGCCGGGTCAAAAGATCGCGCGGCGGTTCGGGATCATGTATTTGATGCCCTGCGCTGCAAGCGGTCCTTTGCCGCGCTTGGCGGCGCATGCACCGGGCGCGGGCTTATGATCGGGGCAATCCGTGCAAAAGATGGCGATGTGGACACCCTGTTCACTGGCGATCGACATGCCCCTGCACCTGTTCAATCCTCCGAGACTGCGCGCGCGGTCACGACGGATGCGGAACGTTTTGACATCCCAGAGTGGCTCTGGCCTCGGTTCTCGGCTTCGCTTGGAGATGACGCCATAGCGGCGGCTGAGGCTTTGCAAAACCGGGCTCCGGTGCATCTGCGGGTAAACCTTCTGAAGGCCGACTTGCCCCTTGCCACGGAACGCCTGAAGGCCGACGGCATAACCGCTCACCCGCTGGGGATCTGCCCAACGGCTTTGGAGGTAACCGAAGGCGCGCGCAAGATTGCGCAGAGCCGGGCCTATCTCGACGGTCTGGTCGAGCTGCAGGACGCCGCGAGCCAGGCGGTCGTCGCGGCGCTGGACATGCGGTCGGGCCAGCGGGTTCTGGATTATTGCACCGGCGGCGGTGGGAAGGCTTTGGCCTTGGCCGCGCATCAAGGGGTCGAGGTCTTTGCGCATGACGTCAATGCCGCGCGGATGCGGGACCTGCCCAACCGGGCCGAGCGCGCCGGGGCCAAAGTGACGTTGGTAACGTCAGACGAGTTGGCCCGACACCAGCCGTTTGACATCGTTCTGGCCGACGCGCCGTGTTCAGGCAGTGGCTCATGGCGGCGCGCGCCTGCGGGTAAATGGGCGCTCACCGAAACGCGATTGCAAGAACTGACCATCATTCAGGCGGATATTCTGGTCACGATTGCGCCTTTGGTCCGGGACGGTGGCGTACTGGCTTACGCGACCTGTTCGATGTTGGATAGCGAGAACGCAGACGTTGTTGACGCGTTCCTGAATGCAAACCCGGAATGGCATGAACATCTGCGCAAATCGTGGCGAGTGGCACACGGCACGGATGGATTCTTTACGGCACACTTGACGCGGTAGCGCGTCACCGAATAGCAACCTTGGGTAGAAGCCCGTTGTTCGATTTTCGTTAAGCGGGAATTAACCAAATTGGGGTCGAAATACCCCAACGCCCAATTGACCGAACCGTTCATGTCCGACGCTGCCGAGTTTTTTTCTGATCCGCCCGACCAGAAATCACCGCCCGCGTGGCGCGCAGGCTCTTTGGCTGTTGTGGCGCTTGTTCTGACCTTGGCGCCGATGTCCGGTTTTTTGTCCTCGGACTGGATGTATGGCTTGTGGGTGTCGGGTGGGTCCTTGCTGTTGGTCGTGCTGGGCGTCGTCGCAAAGACGATGCTGGCAAATCGCTCGGCGCAACAGATGGCGTCGGTCATGGCCGCCTTTGCGCAGCAAGACCCGTGTCCATGCCTGATCGCGAACGCGCATGGCGACATCCTTATCGCGAACGCACAGGCCCAAAAAAGGTTTCAAGCCGATCCGGGTGCAGGCCTGGCCAGATGTTTGCGATCGGTCTTTGCCAATCCCGCCGCGATTCTGCTGCGCCTTCAATCGCAGGCGCAGGCTCAGGGGCGCGCGCATGAGGATATTGTCACCCATGACGCAACCATCCCGGTTTCTGTTTTCGGGCTTGGAAACGGCCTGTTTTGCTGGCGGTTTCATCTCAATGACGGCGGTCCGTGGACGGATCTGTCCCTGCCTGTTTTGACCGAGGGGCGAAACGGCGTGGTGCTGGACCTTAACGCCGCCGCCGAACGTCTTTTGGGATTTCGGCCCGAAAGAATGGACCAGTTTCTGCCGGATAGCCTTGGGCCCGACGGTGGAATTCGGCAACTCACAACACAAAACGGCACGACGCCTGCCGCCGTGACACAACTGTCGCGCTCGGGTATTGGGCGCAATCTGGCGCTGGTGCCTTTGGCCGAGACACCAAGCCATGGGGTCGGAACATGCTTTGCCGATCTGCCTGTTCCGATCATGTGCCTGCTGCCGGACGGAACGATTCAGGAAGCCAACCGTCTTGCGCTGAAACTGCTGGGCGGAAGCCATCTGAACCACACCAACATTAGCCACATCATGCAGGGGCTGGGCCATCCGATCCTCGAATGGTTGGAAAGGACCGCGGCCGGAGAAGACACGCAGCGGTCCGAATTCCTGCGCCTTACCCGCGATGACAAAGAGATTTTCGTGCAGGTGACGCTGAGGCGGGTGATCGATGACGGGCAGGTCTGCCTGATTGCCGTTCTGAACGATGCGACCGAGCTCAAGACCCTTGAGGCCCAGTTCGTGCAGGGACAGAAGATGCAGGCCGTCGGGCAGTTGGCGGGTGGCGTCGCGCATGATTTCAACAATTTGCTGACCGCCATCTCGGGCCATTGCGATTTGCTGTTGCTGCGCCATGACCACAACGACCCCGACTATGCCGATCTCGTCCAGATCAACCAGAACGCCAACCGCGCCGCAGCCTTGGTCAGCCAGCTTCTGGCGTTTTCGCGCAAACAAACCCTGCGACCCGAGGTTTTGGACCTGCGCGACACGATCTCGGACCTGATCCATTTGCTGAACCGGCTTGTGGGGGAAAAGGTGCAGTTGACCCTCAGCCATGATCCGGTGCTGAAACCCGTGCGTGCCGATAAACGCCAATTGGAGCAGGTTCTGATGAACCTTGTGGTCAACGCACGCGACGCCATGCCGGATGGGGGTGAGATTCGGATCGAGACCGAGGTGCTGGCCCTGACAGAACCCCTGCGCCGCGACCGTGCGAGTGTACCGCCGGGCGAATACGTGACTGTAAAGGTCAGCGACAGCGGCATCGGCATTCCCGCCGACAAACTGCAAAAGGTGTTCGAGCCGTTCTATACGACCAAACGAACGGGTGAGGGGACAGGGCTGGGCCTGTCCACCGTCTATGGCATCGTCAAGCAGACCGGCGGTTTCATCTTTGTCGACAGCGCGCCGGGGCGGGGAACCGATTTCACCGTGTTTCTGCCGGTCTGCACTTCGGCCTCGGCCCCGGAGGCGGTGGAAGAGGCACCACCGGTCGTCCAATCAGCGCGTCAGGGCGAAGGGGTTGTGCTGCTGGTGGAAGACGAAGCGCCGGTTCGCGCCTTTGCAACCCGGGCCTTGCGCCTGAAAGGCTATACGGTGCTCGAGGCGGAATCGGCCGAGGATGCCCTGCGCCTTCTGGAAGACCCTGACCTGATCGTGGACGTCTTTGTCACCGATGTGGTCATGCCGGGTATGGATGGGCCGACCTGGGTGGGCAAGGCGTTAGAATCCCGGCCTGATGCGCGGGTGGTCTTTGTGTCGGGCTACACCGAAGGTGCATTCGGAGACTCAGGGCCACAGATCGCCAACTCGACCTTCCTGCCCAAGCCGTTTTCACTAAACCAGCTAACCGAAGCCGTGCACCAGCAGCTTGCCTAAAGCGTGCGACCTTTAGCCTGAATTACCCTGCGACACGAATGGCCCGCGAGCGCCCAAGGGTATTCGCGTCTCAGATTTAAGGTTTGCTTCAAAGGGCGGCGTCATGGGCTGCGAATTCCTCGGCGTGTTTGCTGCGGAACTTTCGTTCGGTCTCGGCTAACAGGGTCAGGTCGCCCGGCGGGGATACATTCTCGCGCGGCAGAGAGATGTCCATCTGCAACCGGTCCTGCAAAAAGCTCAGGATCTTGTCCTGATGTTCGTATTTGAAGATATGGGTCGCACCGACCCCGTTGTTTCTGGTCCGAAAAAACTGGCTTTGGCTGCCCACATCCGCAAACCCGGGGCGCGGGTTCTGCATATAGGCGCGAACATACTCATCAAAGCTCAGATCGCGGGTCGAATGGGGATGGCCGATCCGATCCTCGCGGCTGCGAAAGCGGTACCAACTGCCCAGCCAGTCAATCGGTTCGCGCACGACGGCCATGATTTCCATCTCGGTGTCGTACATCTTTCGGTACATGTTCTGAAAAAACCGATCAAACCGGCGCACCGGCGCGTGTTTCAACTCGGGCGGGCCGGTCACAACCAGATCGGCCCGCGCACCCAACGCGGTGTGGTAAGCCGTGCTGCCAGTCTTGGGGACAGATAAAAACGCAAGGCGTTCTTTATAGAAAACAAGCATTTATCGGCCCCGAACTGTATTTCACCATGATGGCAGAGTGTCGTAAACGACTCTTTAACACAATTGCCCAAAAGTAAGTTCTGTAAGTTTTAGTTGAAATGTTCTCTTTTTGGTCCCATAAGGAACAAGAGGCGAACAAAGCAGCGATTGCCGCCCGGCAAAGGGTGTGACAAAAGGGAAGGCGACAGGACAATGGCGGATCTTCTGACGATGAGCGACAAGAAAAACGCGGATAAGCAAAAGGCGCTCGACAGTGCGCTGGCCCAGATCGAACGGCAGTTCGGCAAAGGCTCGATCATGAAGCTGGGCGAGGATGCCAAGCAGGATATCGACGCAAGCTCGACCGGATCGCTGGGTCTGGATATCGCGCTGGGAATCGGCGGTCTGCCGATGGGGCGGATTGTTGAAATTTACGGGCCGGAAAGCTCGGGTAAAACGACCCTGACGCTGCATTGTATTGCCGAACAGCAGAAACGTGGCGGTGTCTGCGCCTTTGTCGATGCGGAACATGCGCTGGACCCGCAATATGCCCGCAAGCTGGGCGTCGATCTGGATGAGTTGCTGATCTCGCAACCCGATACCGGCGAACAGGCGCTTGAGATTACCGATACGCTGGTGCGTTCGGGGGCTGTGAACATGGTCGTGGTCGACTCGGTGGCGGCGCTGACGCCGAAATCCGAGCTTGAGGGCGACATGGGCGACAGCAACGTGGGCGTTCAGGCCCGCCTGATGAGCCAGGCGATGCGTAAGCTGACCGGCTCGATCAGTCGTTCGAACTGTATGGTGATCTTCATCAACCAGATCCGGATGAAGATCGGTGTCATGTTCGGCAGCCCGGAGACCACCACCGGTGGCAATGCGCTGAAGTTCTACAGCTCGGTCCGTCTGGACATCCGCCGCATCGGCGCGATCAAGGACCGCGACGAGGTGGTCGGCAACCAGACCCGCGTGAAGGTTGTGAAGAACAAGGTGGCACCGCCGTTCAAGCAGGTGGAATTCGACATCATGTATGGCGAAGGTATCAGCAAGATGGGTGAGTTGCTGGATCTGGGCGTCAAGGCTGGCGTGGTCGAGAAATCGGGCTCGTGGTTCAGCTATGGCGACGAACGGATCGGGCAGGGGCGCGAGAATGCCAAGCAATACCTGCGCGACAATTCCCGCATCGCGCTGGAGATTGAGGATAAGATTCGCGCGGCCCACGGTCTGGATTTCGACATGCCGCCCGGCGCTGCCGATGATGACGACATCCTCGAAGCGTAAAGGACGCTGACGGGAACAGCAGAAATCCCCCGGCACCCCGATGGTGCTGAGAATACTGGGAACAGGGCGGTCCATCGGGGCCGCCTTGTTTCGTTTGGAACGGCTATGCTGTGGACACTCCCCGGACGCGGCGGTAAACCTGCGCAAACGAGTATGATTTCGCGCTGAGAGAGCCTGATGCCCACGCTGAACGATATCCGATCGACCTTTCTGAACTACTTCGCCAAGCAGGGGCACGAGGTGGTTGCGTCCAGCCCATTGGTGCCGCGCAACGACCCGACGCTGATGTTCGTGAACTCGGGCATGGTGCAGTTCAAGAACCTGTTCACGGGCGTTGAAACCCGCGACTACCAGCGCGCCACCACGGCGCAGAAGTGTGTGCGTGCCGGCGGCAAGCACAACGATCTGGACAATGTGGGTTACACCGCGCGGCACCATACGTTTTTCGAGATGTTAGGGAATTTCTCGTTCGGCGACTACTTCAAACCCGAGGCGATTCCTTTCGCGTGGGAGCTGATCACCAAGGAATTCGGTATCGACAAGAACCGTTTGTTGACAACGGTTTATCACACCGATGATGAAGCGTTCGAGATCTGGAAAAAGGTCGGCGTGCCTGAGGATCGGATCATCCGCATCGCCACCAGTGACAATTTCTGGCAAATGGGCCCGACCGGCCCCTGTGGCCCGTGCACCGAGATTTTCTATGACCACGGCGACCACATCTGGGGCGGGCCACCGGGATCAGCCGAGGAAGATGGCGACCGGTTCATCGAAATCTGGAACATCGTTTTCATGCAGAACGAGCAGTTCGAGGACGGCTCGATGGTGGAACTCGACATGCAGTCGATTGACACCGGTATGGGGCTGGAACGGATTGGCGCGCTGCTGCAGGGCAGCCATGACAACTATGACACTGACCTGTTCAAAACGCTGATCGAGGCGTCGGCGGATGCAACTGGCGTTGATCCCTATGGCGACCAGAACGTGCACCACCGGGTGATTGCGGATCACCTGCGCTCGACCTCGTTCCTGATCGCGGATGGTGTGATGCCATCCAATGACGGGCGCGGCTACGTGCTGCGCCGGATCATGCGCCGCGCGATGCGCCATGCGCATCTGCTGGGCGCAAAAGATCCGGTTATGCACCGGCTGGTTCCGACTCTGGTGCAATTGATGGGCGCGCAATATTCCGAACTTGGACAGGCGCAGCCGCTGATCGAAGAGACTCTGCTGCTTGAGGAAACCCGTTTCAAACAGACATTGGATCGCGGCCTGAAACTGCTGGATGATGAAGTTGCAGGCCTGCCCGAAGGTGCGGCTTTGCCCGGCGATGCGGCGTTCAAGCTGTATGACACATATGGGTTCCCGCTGGACCTGACGCAGGATGCGCTGCGCGAAAAAGGCCGAACCGTCGATACCGATGGGTTCGACGCCGCCATGGCCGAGCAAAAGGCCAAGGCCCGTGCCGCGTGGGCGGGTTCGGGCGAAGCAGCGGATCAGGCCGTCTGGTTCGACGTGCTGGACAGCGCGGGGGCCACGGATTTTCTGGGTTACGATACCGAGAAAGCCGAAGGTCAGGTTGCCGCGCTGATCGTCGATGGCGCTTTGGTCGACAAGATCGAGCAGGGCAACAGGGGCTGGGTCGTGGTGAACCAAACCCCGTTCTACGGCGAGGCCGGCGGTCAGGTTGGCGACACGGGTGAAATCCGTCGGCTGGAAGAACGCGATGATGTTTCGCGCGTCGAGGACACAAAGAAATTCGCAGACGGAAAGGTCTATGCGCACAAAGTAACCGTGGATCACGGCGCTTTATCCAAGGGCGACGCGGTTGAGTTGGAGGTTGATCACGCGCGCCGTTCGGCGATCCGTGCCAATCACTCGGCGACGCATTTGCTGCACGAGGCCTTGCGCGAAACACTGGGTGATCACGTGGCGCAGCGGGGGTCGTTGAATGCATCCGACCGCCTGCGGTTCGATTTCAGCCACTCGAAAGCGTTGACGCTGGACGAAATCCAAAAGGTTGAACGCGAGGTGAATGATTTCATCCGCCAGAACTCGACCGTCGAAACCCGGATCATGACCCCGGATGACGCGCGGGGGCTGGGTGCGCAGGCCTTGTTTGGTGAGAAATACGGCGACGAAGTGCGCGTTGTGTCGATGGGCAAAGCGCCGACCGGTAAGGGACAGGATGGCGAGACCTGGTCGATTGAACTGTGCGGCGGCACGCATGTGCGCCAAACCGGCGACATCGGAACCTTTGTTGTTCTGGGCGACAGCGCCAGCAGCGCCGGTGTCCGGCGGATCGAAGCGCTGACCGGGGATGAGGCGTTCCGCTATCTTTCGGCGCAGGATCATCGTCTGGCCCAGATCGCGACAGAGTTGAAAGCGCAGCCGGATGATGTGGTCAGCCGCGTCAAATCTTTGCTGGACGAACGCAAGGCGCTGCAAAACGAGGTCGCTCAGCTGCGCCGGGATCTGGCCATGGCTGGCGGCGCGGGGCAGGGCAACGGGGCCGAGGCGCGCGAGGTCAATGGCATCAAGTTCCTGGCCCAGGCGCTGAGCGGTGTATCGGGCAAGGACCTGCCTGCGCTGATAGACGAACACAAAGCCCGTCTTGGCTCGGGCGCGGTATTGTTGATCGCGGATGCTGGTGGCAAGGCCGCTGTTGCGGCTGGTGTAACGTCGGACCTGACCGACACGGTTTCCGCGGTGGATCTGGTGAAGGCCGCTGTTGTGGAACTGGGCGGGAAAGGCGGCGGAGGCCGTCCCGATATGGCGCAGGGCGGGGGCAAGGATGCCTCCAACGCCGACGCGGCGATCAAGGCCGCCGAACAGGTATTGGGAGCGTAACATGCCCGCACTCTGGATTTCGCACGTAACGGTGACCGACGCCGAATCATATGGAAAATACGCCGAGCTGGCCGGACCCGCGATCGCCAAACATGGCGGTGAGTTCATCGCCCGCGCCGCCCGTTACGTTCAGTTAGAAGGGAAAGAGCGGCCACGGAATGTGGTCGCCCGGTTCCCGTCCGTCGAAGCGGCGGTGGACTGTTACAATTCGGATGACTACCAAACGGCGCTGGATCACGCGCGCGATGCCAGCGAACGTGAGTTGGTGGTGGTTGAGATCACCGACTGAGAATCACCAGGCGCGGTGCGTTTTGGGCGCGTCGCGTGCAAGTGGGCCGTATGTAAGCGAAAATCAGCCAAGGCGCGGATGGCATGATTGTGGCAACAGCAGGCTCGCGAAAGGCGTGAGTTTTACTTCATAAATGTCATACACTTAAGCCTGCTCGGGCGAGTGTCCGTTCAGGTTTCCCGTCACAATTGTGGCCATCTGAACCCATTTCTTGCCCGAAATGGTCAAAATAAGTGACGAATTTCCGCCCTTTTTCCCCTTCAGTTTCGACCTAGATTGCATAATCGGCCACGTTTACGGATAGTTTCTGAAAACGGAATATGGTCCGGTTTGACGACAATCGCTCGGAGAGACTTGGATCGAGGGACAGGCATGAAATCGAATGGCGGGAAATTCACGTCCATCTTAGGACGCGCTGCGGCAGGTTCGGAGCGCTTTTTGGGTGTCGTTGCCATTACTTTTGGCACGTTCCTGGGGGCTACCGTTGCCCAGGCCTCGGAAGGGGCTTTCATCACCAGTGTGTCCGCGTCCCCTCCGCCAACCGGCGCACGTCAGTTGTGCCGCCAGTATGATTGGGCCTGCACCACGAAACGGTCCGGGTCGCTGACCAGCCAGCAAGAGATGCAGATCGTTCAGCGTATCAATCGCCACGTAAACGCCACCATTCGCGAAGTGACCGATCAATCGCAGTACAGAACCCGCGAACGTTGGGCGCTTCCGACCTCGCGCGGTGGCGATTGCGAGGATTTCGCCTTGTTGAAAAAGCGCGATCTGATCAACGCAGGTATCGATCCCAGAAAACTGCTGATTGCAACTGTGCTCGACAAACACCGCAATGCACATGCTGTATTGGTCTACCGTTCGGCGCAGGGGGATTTGGTTCTGGACAATCTGACCAATCAAATTAAACCCTGGTCCGCGACCCAGTATCTGTTCCTTCGCATGCAGGATCCCAAACAACCTCGGCGTTGGGTTGGTGTCTACGGTAGCAGTTAACGTAAGACCAAGAACGCATCGCAAAAAGCCAGCGGCGATAGTTACAACCGCTGGCTTTTTTGCATTCTAACCCGAGCTTAGTTCGTGCCCTGATCACCGGCTTCAGGCGAGCCGCCGCCTTCGGTTCCGTTACCTTCGGGCGAGTCACCCCCTTCGGTTCCGCCGCCTTCAGATCCACCGCCGGAGCTGGAACCACCGGAGCTGGACCCACCAGAACTGGAGCCACCTTCGGACCCACCAGAGCTGGAGCCGCCCGAACTGGAACCACCAGAGCTGGAGCCACCCTCAGAACCACCGGAGCTTGATCCGCCAGAGCTTGAGCCGCCCGAGCTGGAGCCACCTTCAGAACCACCGGAACTGGAGCCACCCGAGCTTGATCCACCAGAGCTGGAGCCACCTTCGGACCCACCGGAGCTGGAGCCGCCCGAGCTCGATCCGCCGGAGCTGGAGCCACCTGAGCTTGATCCGCCGGAGCTGGAGCCACCGGAACTTGATCCGCCGGAGCTGGAGCCACCGGAACTTGATCCGCCCGAGCTTGATCCACCACTGGAACCGCCAGTAGGCGTCACGCCGCCGGAGCTTGAGCCGCCAGAGCTTGATCCACCACCGGAACTGGACCCACCTCCGGAGCTTGATCCTCCGCCAGAACTGGACCCACCGCCGTTTTCGTCAGCCGGACCGTCGCCGGAACGCTGTGACGGCGCGCCGATCGACGCTGTCGGGAAGTCGGTCAGAACTGCTGCGAACGCGGGGCAGGTCTGAAGCGTCCGGGCCAGAATATCTTCGAAATCCGAACGGCGCTGCAGATACCGCAGCATACGGGATTCAACGACGGTACAAGCACACAGGGTTTCCGTCGATACAGACTGTTTGGCGGTCCGAACTGTACATTTCCCATCAGCCAATGCGGGACCAGCCGCGAGCAAAGGAAGTGTAGCTGATGCAAATATAACGGGTAGTATACGAGACTTGATGCGCATGGCGCTACTCCTTGAAACTCATTACTTACTGCGTCGATCTTATGCACTATTGAAACCGTGCGTTGTATGAACGACGTCACACTTTAGTCATGAATACACCTTTCTCTGGCCGAATTTACAAGGGCCGGATCGGGTGAGTCACTTGATTTTAACTTTACTAAAAGTTGAACGACCATGAAAAACAGGGGTTAGACCTGCCGTTACGGAAGGTCTCCCCATTTTCATCATTTTTGGGATGGATGAAAAAATGTCACACTCGTGTCATTGTTTCCAATTTCGAAATCGACCATTTGCCACAATTTAGGCGGATTTCGCCATGCGCTTGCGTTCATGGGGGTCCAGAAAGCGCTTGCGCAGACGAATGGCGTTGGGGGTTACCTCGACCAGTTCATCATCGTCGATATAGGCAATCGCCTCTTCCAGCGAGAACTGAACATGCGGCGTCAGGCGTACTGCGTCATCAGATCCGCTGGCGCGCACGTTGGTCAGTTTCTTGCCCTTCAGAGGGTTCACTTCCAGATCGTTGTCGCGTGAATGCTCACCGATCACCATGCCTTGATACACTTCTGCCTGAGGGCCCACAAACATCCGGCCACGCTCTTCCAGATTCCACAGCGCGTAAGCGACGGCCTGACCTTTTTCCATCGAGATGAGAACACCAGCACGACGACCGGGGATCTGGCCTTTGTGAGTAGCCCAGTCATGGAACACCCGGTTCAGTACGCCTGTGCCGCGCGTGTCAGTCAGGAATTCGCCGTGATAGCCGATCAGGCCGCGCGAGGGGACATGGGCGATAATGCGGGTTTTACCCGCACCTGCGGGGCGCATCTCGACCAGCTCACCCTTGCGCGCGCCGGTGATTTTTTCGATCACCGCGCCCGAGTATTCGTCATCCACGTCAATGGTAACTTCTTCGACCGGTTCCAGCCTCTGACCGTTTTCCTCGCGGAACAGAACCTGCGGGCGTGAGATGCTGAGTTCGAACCCTTCACGGCGCATGTTTTCGATCAGAACGCCCATCTGCAATTCGCCAC
Organism: Ruegeria sp. C12; assembly: GCF_056537745.1. Lineage (NCBI taxonomy): Bacteria > Pseudomonadati > Pseudomonadota > Alphaproteobacteria > Rhodobacterales > Roseobacteraceae > Ruegeria > Ruegeria sp. C12. Next base: position 204,753 of record NZ_JBQFSA010000002.1, on the reverse strand, counting down.
GGCCCGCAACCTCGAACGCTTCACCTCCGGGGGTGTCAGAGATGCGGATGGCGACGTTGGATTCAGCCTCTTTCATCAGGCGATCACGGATCACGCGGGACTGCACCTTTTTGCCGTCACGCCCGGCCAGGGGCGAGTCGTTGATGCCGAAGGTTACGGTGATGGTGGGCGGATCGATGGGCTGGGCGGGCAGGGCCTCGTCTACTTGCGGCGAGACCAGCGAGTCGGCGACTGTCGCCTTGCTCATCCCGGCGATGGTGACGATGTCGCCTGCTTCGGCCACATCGATGGGTTGCTGCGCCAGACCACGGAAAGCCAGAATTTTCGAGGCGCGGAAGTTTTCAATCAGCGTACCGTCGCGGCTGAGCGCCTTGAGGCTGTCACCGGCTTTCAGGGTGCCGCTTTCAACGCGCCCGGTCAGGATACGGCCAATGAACGGGTCGCTGCCCAATGTGGTGGCCAGCATGCGGAAAGGTTCGTCTTTCTTTTCGGCCTGCTTGGGCGCGGGGACGTGATCCACGATCAGGTCGAACAGGGCGGTCAGGTCCTTGCGTGGACCGTCCAGCTCCATATCGGCCCAGCCGGACCGGCCCGAGGCATACATGGCCGGGAAATCCAGCTGGTCGTCATCGGCGCCGAGGTTGGCGAACAGGTCAAAGCACTCGTCCAGCGCCCGGTCGGGCTCGGCATCCGGTTTGTCGACCTTGTTCAGGACAACGATAGGCCGCAGGCCCAGCGCCAGCGCCTTGGAGGTCACAAACTTGGTCTGCGGCATCGGACCTTCGGCAGCGTCGACCAGCAGGACCACGCCGTCCACCATGCTGAGGATCCGCTCAACCTCACCACCGAAATCGGCGTGGCCAGGGGTGTCAACGATGTTGATGCGTGTGCCCTTCCACTCGACCGAGGTGGCTTTGGCCAGAATGGTGATGCCACGCTCGCGTTCCAGATCGTTGCTATCCATGGCGCGTTCCGCCACGGCCTGGTTTTCCCGGAACGCGCCGGATTGTTTGAGCAGCTCATCCACCAGGGTCGTCTTGCCGTGGTCCACGTGAGCGATGATTGCGATGTTGCGCAGGTCCATGAGAGGTCAGCCTTTGAACGGGAAGTTGCCGCGCGCATAACGCGGCACGCGCAAAGTTACCACCCCTAACAGGCGTTCAATGGCCCGCAGTCTTCGAAAACAGGTGAATGATCAGAATTCCGGCCAGGATCAGGGTCAGCCCCAGAACGGCCCAGATGTCCAGTTTTTGTCCAAAGACAACGAAGCCAATTATTGCGATGAAGAATATCCCCAATCCGGACCAGATTGCGTAGACGATACCAACCGGCATGAATTTCAGGGTCAGGCCCAAAAGGTAGAAGGCAAACCCATAGCTGACAACGACCAGAACCGACGGCCAAAGCCGCGTGAATTGCTGGCTGGCCTGCAACGCAGTTGTCCCTACGGTTTCTGCAAAGACCGCGAGCAGCAGGATCAGGTAGGCTTTGGGCATGTTTTATACCTTTGTCTCAATAAACCCAGGCAAGCTTGACCACGACTTTGCAATCTGCGGCAAGCACATTCAGTTGGAAAGCAGTGCCGACCCACAACATGAAGGTCAGGTATACCTGACTATGGGTAAAGTTGAATTTGTGTAAAGTTCCCCCGTGTATTGGTTTTTTTGTTACTGAGTATTGTTTCATGACGTTATTTGCAAAAACCGTCATTCTTGCTGCGTTTGTTATCGTAGCGCTTGGGTGGCTTGCTGGCGGGGGGTCCGTCGATACTGATGCAGCCAATATGGTTGAAAAGTTGGATGGTAGCGTAATTTAAGCGCCGATCAGAACGAAGCAGAGGGAAAAGGGGCCTTTGGGCTCCTTTTCCTATTTATGGCTATGCGTCCGCTGTGCTGTGCGATTGAAAAAAGGCGGACAGTTGCGGCTGTAGCCACTGCCAAAGCTGCGGGGCACCGCCTTCAACCGCCGGTCGTACCCGTGTTTCCAGCTGAGCATAGGTTACGTTGTAATCGACCCACGACCCGCCACCTGTTTCCAGATTGGCCACCGGGGTCTGGAACCGGTCAACGGCCTTGGCAAACCGCGCATCCGGCGTCTCCGCCGCCTCGAACTCGTGCCACAGAGCCGCGAATTGCGTTTGCTGCGGTTCGGGAAGCAGGCCGAACAGACGTTTTGCTGCCGCCTCCTCTTTGGCGGTTTGGGCGGCGTGATCCACTTGTCCGTGGATCGGGTGATCTCCGGCGTCGATTTCGACGATATCGTGCAGCAACAGCATGCGCAGGGCGCGGGCCTCGGACACTCCGTCCTCGGCATATTCCGCCAAGACCCAAGCATAGAGCATAATGTGCCAGGAATGCTCGGCAGAATTCTCAAACCGGTCGGACGCCATCAGGCGCGAGGCGCGCAGGACTGTTTTCAACTGATCAGCCTCGGCCAGGAAGGGCAGGCGTGTTGTAAATGCGTTGGAGTCCGTATCCGCGCCGTCCAGCAGTGCCCGCGCATGACCAAAGGCCAAAGGGAAATCCTGCGCCAGATAAGCTGCGCGCCCACCGTCCAGATTATCTTGCACGACGTCAATATGATCGGCCCGAGGATGCTGCGCGCAGAGCACCTGAAATAGGGGCTGAGAGCGATCCAGAATTTTTGCAAAACGGGCGTCGGCGGATTGATCGGCCTCGAACTCCTTCCAGAGGCTTTGAAACTCCGCCGCCTGATCGGCGGGCAGCAGGCCAAACAGTTCCGAGGCCGCGGCTTGTTCAGCCTTGGCGACGGCCTGCCAGTCGGTCTGCAGATGGATCGGATGGTCGCCCACGATGATCTCAACCAGATCATGCAACAGCAACATGCGGATCACCCGGTCAATCGAAACCTCGGGTCCGGCCAATGGCTCCATGACCAAAGCCCAAAGGGCCAGATGCCAGCTATGCTCGGCCGAGTTTTCACAGCGGGACAGGTCCAGCAGGACGTTTGCCCGTTCCACTGTTTTCAACCTGTCGGCCTGTTTCAGAAAGGCGATTTGGGCCGACAGACGATCACTCATTGCTTTTCGATAGCTTTCACTTTTGAGCGGTGGTCGCTGAGACGCTTGATCACAAAGGTGCGCGCCTTGCGTTCCGCCATCCGGACGCGGATTTCGGTCAGAAATGCCTCTTCCAGCGATTGCGACGCCGCGCCCAGAACCTCACCCACCTCGACAAAGAACCGGTCGTCGCCGGTTTCGTCCATAACCTTCATCGTATCCTCGGCCAGTTTGGCGGCGAGGGTGGTGATGGTGTCAGACATTAGCGCGTGGTCTCGGTCAGGCGGCGTTTCACATAGTCGCTGACATCGGTGATCAGTGTATCCATGTGACGGTCCTGGAAGAAATGGTCTGCACCTTCGACCTCGTTATGGGTGATGGTGATGCCTTTCTGTTCATGCAGCTTGTTCACCAGCGATGTGGTGTCCGCCGGAGGGGCAACGCGGTCGGCTGATCCGTTGATGATCAGACCGGAAGACGGGCAGGGCGCCAGGAACGAAAAGTCATACATGTTCGCCGGGGGCGACACGCTGATAAAGCCCGTGATTTCGGGCCGGCGCATCAGCAATTGCATCCCGATCCACGCACCGAACGAAAAGCCAGCGACCCAGCAGTGTTTCGAGTTGTTGTTCATCGACTGCAGGTAGTCCAGAGCCGAGGCCGCATCGCTCAACTCGCCTACGCCCTGATCATATTCGCCCTGGCTGCGGCCCACGCCGCGGAAGTTAAAGCGCAACACGGTGAAACCCATGTTGTAGAACGCATAGTGCAGGTTGTAGACGACCTTGTTGTTCATGGTCCCGCCAAACTGTGGGTGCGGGTGCAACACGATGGCGATCGGTGCGTCTTTTTCCTTTTGCGGGTGGTAACGGCCTTCCAGGCGGCCTTCGGGTCCGGGAAAAATCACCTCGGGCATGTGTGCTTTGGTCCTGTCTTTTTCTTCCGAGAGCCCGGATATACTTGACGATAATCGTCGGGCACCTTAGAACGGTTCTAATATGTAGCGGCGCGTACCGTCGCTGTCCGTCGGAGATACGCACTGGCGGCGGCGGCGTCAATGATTTCGCGCGCATCTTGCCATGAGGGATTGTCAATGAAGCTTTCGACGAAAGGTCGTTACGCCATGGTTGCGCTGGCTGACATTGCGCTGCAGCCCTCGGATCAGCTTGTGACGCTGGGCGAGATCTCAGAGCGTCAGGACATATCGCTACCGTATCTTGAGCAATTGTTCGTCAAGCTGCGCCGGGCCGAGCTTGTGTCTTCGGTCCGTGGCCCCGGTGGCGGCTATCGACTGGCGCGCCCGGCCTCGGACATTCGCGTGGTCGAGGTTCTGTCAGCCGTTGACGAAACCGTTGACGCGATGACCAAAGGGGCAGGTGCATCCGGCGCGTCCTCGGGCAGTCGCGCGCAATCCCTGACCAATCGTCTGTGGGAGGGGTTGAGCGCGCATGTTTACGTATTCCTGCATCAGACGCGGCTGTCGGATGTGATCAAGAACGATCTGGCGCCTTGTCCTGCTGTTCCCAGCCTGTTCGCTGTGGTGGATGAGTAAGGCGATGGTGTTTCACGTTACAGGCAACCGAAAAAAGATGCATCCATGAATCGCGTTTATCTGGATCATAACGCGACCACGCCGTTGCGACCCGAAGCGCGGGACGCGATGATCGCGGCGATGGAGGTCTGCGGGAACCCGTCCTCGGTCCATGCAGAAGGGCGTGCCGCCAAGGCGCTGATCGAACGCGCGCGGGCGCAGGTCGCATCGGCCTTTGGGGCGGATGGAGCGGATGTGGTGTTCACTTCAGGCTCGACCGAGGGTGCGGCCTTGACGCTGGCAGGGCGCGATATGCATGGGCCCGCGATTGAACATGATGCAGTAAGAGCCTGGATTGATGAAGATATTCCTGTTTTATCAACGGGACTGGTTTCTTTGGAAGATCCGGCGCGCGCCACACTGCAACTGGCCAATTCCGAAACCGGTATTGTGCAGTCCTTGCCGTCGGGTCTGGCCGTGACGGATGCCACGCAGGCGTTTGGCAAATTGCCTGTTGCGTTCAATTGGCTGGACGTGCAGATGGCGCTGATCTCAGCTCACAAGCTGGGCGGGCCCAAGGGCGTTGGCGCGGTTGTGATGAAACGCGGCACTGATCTGGCGGCTCAGATCAAGGGCGGCGGACAGGAAATGGGGCGTCGGTCCGGAACTGAAAATGTGATTGGAATTGCGGGGTTCGGGGCCGCAGCTGAAGCAGCCGCGCGGGATTTGGTCAACGGTGTTTGGGAGCAGGTCGAAGAATTTAGAAATATTCTAGAAAACGCTCTTGAGGCCGGAGTTAAATCACCTATTTTTGTCGGGAAAGGTCAAAAGCGACTACCGAACACTCTGTGTTTCGCGACCCCCGGCTGGAAGGGCGAGACGCAGGTCATGCAGATGGACCTGTCGGGTTTTGCAGTCAGCGCGGGCTCTGCCTGCTCCAGCGGCAAGGTTCGTGCCAGCGCGGTGTTGACTGCAATGGGATTTGATGAGGTCACAGCAGCCAGCGCGATCCGCGTTTCGCTGGGTCCTTTGACAACAAAAGAGAATGTGCTGCGCTTCGCTGAAACGTGGCTTGAGAAAGAGAAAAAGCATCGCGCGCGCGCCGCGTGATCTGACGGAGGGTAAGTTATGGCCGCTTTGGACCAGACCCAGGTGAAAGAAGGTGTCGACCAGGAAACCGTGGACGCGGTACGCGAGGTCGGAACCTACAAATACGGCTGGGACACCGATATCGAGATGGAGTATGCGCCAAAGGGCGTGAATCCGGATATCGTGCGGTTGATTTCGGAAAAGAACGAAGAGCCCGAATGGATGACTGAATGGCGTCTGTCGGCCTTTGAACGCTGGACCAAAATGGACGAGCCGAAATGGGCCATGGTGCACTACCCGCCGATCGATTTTCAGAACCAGTATTACTATGCCCGTCCGAAATCGATGGAGGAGAAGCCGAAGTCGCTGGATGACGTCGATCCCAAGCTGTTGGCGACTTACGAAAAGCTGGGTATCCCGCTGAAAGAACAGATGATTCTGGCCGGGGTCGAAGGTGCCGAAGATGCGCCCGCCGAAGGCCGCAAGGTCGCTGTGGACGCAGTGTTCGACTCGGTTTCGGTCGGGACGACATTCCAGGCCGAATTGAAAAAGGCCGGAGTGATCTTCTGTTCGATCTCCGAGGCGATCAAAGAACATCCTGAGCTGGTCAAGAAGTATCTGGGCACCGTGGTCCCAGTGTCGGACAACTTCTATGCCACTTTGAACTCGGCCGTGTTCTCGGATGGCTCGTTCGTCTACATCCCGCCGGGTGTCCGCTGCCCGATGGAGCTGAGCACCTATTTCCGCATCAACGCGGAGAATACCGGTCAGTTCGAACGCACGCTGATCATCGCCGACAAGGGCTCGTACGTGTCTTATCTGGAAGGGTGTACGGCGCCACAGCGTGATACGGCCCAGTTGCACGCAGCTGTGGTGGAAATCATTGTCGAAGAAGACGCCGAGGTGAAATACTCGACCGTTCAGAACTGGTTCCCCGGGGACGAGAACGGCAAGGGCGGCATCTATAACTTCGTAACCAAACGCGCCGATTGTCGGGGTGATCGGTCCAAGGTGATGTGGACTCAGGTCGAAACCGGCTCGGCTGTGACGTGGAAATATCCGTCCTGCATCCTGCGCGGCAATGAAAGCCAGGGCGAGTTCTATTCGATCGCGATTGCGAACAATTATCAGCAGGCCGATACCGGCACCAAGATGGTTCATCTAGGCAAGAACACCAAGTCGCGCATCGTGTCCAAGGGCATCAGTGCGGGCAAGGCGCAGAACACATACCGTGGTCTTGTCTCGATGCATCCTAAAGCCAAGGACAGCCGGAACTACACGCAATGTGACAGCTTGCTGATCGGCGACAAATGCGGCGCGCATACGGTTCCGTATATCGAGGTCAAGAACAACTCGTCCCGCGTCGAGCATGAGGCGACGACGTCGAAGGTGGATGATGATCAACTGTTCTACTGCCGTCAGCGCGGTATGGACGAGGAAGAGGCCGTGGCGCTGGTCGTGAACGGGTTCTGTAAGGACGTGTTGCAGGCGCTGCCGATGGAATTTGCCATGGAAGCGCAGCAACTGGTGGCGATTTCACTGGAAGGCTCTGTCGGCTGATGACGCGGTCACCCCGGAACGGCATCCAGAAGGATGATGTGCTGACCTGGCTGGGCTATGCGCTACCGGTTTTGGGCGGCCTGCTAGGGGTAGCTTACGTGAACATCAATCACATGGCTTTCATCAACCCGGTCTGGGCGGTTGGTGGTGGGGTAATCCTGGGTTGGATTGCTGCACGGCTGATCCGCAAGGTACTGGGATAGGGATTTATCGGGGCGACGATGCCCCTTGCGAGATGCAAAAGGACAAAACATGCTGGAAATCAAGAACCTGCACGTACAGCTTGAAGAAGAAGACAAGCAGATCCTCAAAGGTGTGGACCTGACGGTCGAGGCCGGCAAGGTACACGCGATCATGGGGCCGAATGGCTCGGGCAAGTCCACGCTCAGCTATGTGCTGTCGGGCCGTGATGGATACGAAGTGACCGAAGGTTCAGCCACTCTGAACGGTGAAGACCTGCTGGAGATGGAGCCGGAAGAGCGCGCCGCTGCTGGTGTGTTCCTGGCGTTCCAGTACCCGGTCGAAATTCCGGGCGTCGGCAACATGACCTTCCTGCGTACGGCTGTAAACGCTCAGCGAAAGGCACGCGGGGAAGAGGAACTGTCGGCAGCGGACTTCCTGAAAGAGGTGCGCGCCAAGGCCAAGACCCTGAAGATCGACGCGGACATGCTGAAACGTCCTGTGAACGTTGGTTTCTCGGGCGGTGAGAAAAAGCGCAACGAGATCCTGCAGATGGCCATGCTGGAACCCAAGATGTGCATCATGGACGAGACCGACTCGGGCCTTGATGTGGATGCGATGAAGCTGGTGGCCGAAGGTGTGAACGCGCTGCGCGACGAAGGGCGCGGGTTCCTTGTGATCACCCACTATCAGCGCCTGCTGGATCACATCAAACCCGATGTGGTGCACATCATGGCGAACGGTCGCATCGTCAAATCCGGTGGCCCGGAACTGGCGCTTGAGGTCGAAAACAACGGTTATGCCGACATTCTTGCCGAGGTGAACTGATGGCCTTGCCCGAAGTCAAACAAACCGCAACCGAGGCGCGGCTGGCAGCGCTGACCATGCCGGATGCCGGATGCACCCGCGCCGCGCGCGAAGATGCGCTGGCCCGTGTGCTTGAGATGGGTCTGCCCAACCGTCGCGACGAATATTGGAAATACACACGGCCCGACACTCTGGTCGCGCCTGCGGCCATGCCCGCTGCGGTCTTCGTGGATGATGAACCCTTGGTGTTCCACGAGTTCGACCGCCTCAAGATCGTGTTTATCGACGGTGTTTTCAGCGCCGAGGAATCGGATGATCTGACGCAGGAAGGCGTGAGCATTGATCGTCTGGAGGACATCTGCTGCAAGGACATCCATTGGGCCAAAGACCTGTATGGCGTTCTGGAAGCCCGCGGACAGGTTCCGGTGCAGCGCCCACTGGCCGCGCTGAACACCGCCTTTGCGTCGGACGGGGTTGCAATTCATGTGACGGGTAAGCCGTCCAAGCCGATCAACCTGATCTACCGGCACGAGTCCTCGACATCGGACGCGATCCTGCACCACGTAATCCGCGTTGAAAGCGGTGCCGAGGCGACCATTCTGGAAACCGGCCCCGCCGCGTCGCGCTTCAACAAGTGCATGGAGATCGACATTGCCGATAACGGCACACTGCATCACATCCGCGCGCAGGGCAGGGATTGGGAGCGTCGGGCCGCGACCCATATGTTCACCCGTCTGGGCACCGAGTCTGTCTACAAGTCCTTCACCCTGACCGTGAATGGTGTACTGACCCGAAATGAACAGGTTGTCGAATTGACCGGCGATGACGCCGTCGCGCATGTGGCGGGGGCCTGTGTCGGCGATGGTGACTTTCATCACGATGACACCGTCTTCATCACCCATGACGCGGTGAATTGCGAAAGCCGTCAGGTGTTCAAGAAAGTGCTGCGCAACGGTGCGACCGGCGTTTTTCAGGGCAAGATCCTTGTGAAAGAAGGTGCTCAGAAAACCGACGGTTATCAGATCAGCCAGTCGCTGCTTCTGGATGATGACAGCCAGTTCCTCGCCAAGCCCGAGCTTGAGATCTACGCCGACGACGTGGCCTGCTCGCACGGCTCGACCTCGGGCGCGATTGACGAGACCGCGCTGTTCTACCTGCGCTCGCGCGGGGTTCCGACCAAGGACGCGACCAACATGCTGACGCTGGCGTTCCTGGCCGAGGCCGTCGACGAGATCGAAGACGGCGCATTGGCCGAGGCCATCGTGAGCCGTCTGGAAGGTTGGTTGGCGCGCCGCAGCTGATGCCTGTGTCGTCAGATATCGTTGCCACATACCGGGGGCCGGGGCGTGTCGTGCGCCGGCTTCTGGATATGGGGCCGCGCGAAGACCGGGCGCTGATTTTCGTCATGGCCTTCTGCATTGTGTCCTTCATCGCCCAGATGCCAAGCCTTGCGCGCCGTGCGCATCTTGAAGGGGTGGAGCTGAACATGCTGCTGGGCGGTGCCTTGCTGGGCTCGGTCTTTATCCTGCCGTTGTTCTTTTACAGTCTGGCGCTGATCTCGCATTGGGCCGCGCGTTTGGCGGGTGGCAAAGGGACGCCCTATGGCGCGCGTTTGGCGTTGTTCTGGGCCTTGCTGTCTTCCGCCCCCTTGGTTTTGCTGAACGGGCTGGTCGCCGGGTTCATCGGCTCTGGTCCAACGCTGACCCTTGTGGGTTTGATTTGGGTTGCCGTTTTTGTCTGGTTCTGGTTATCCGGACTGCGACAAGTACAAAGGTCCGCTGAATGAATACTCCGAACCTGGGTCAACTGGCGGTTCTGACGCTAAGACAACCCGCCGAGGCGGCGCGTCAGCTTTTGGCCCTGAACCCGGGGCGCGAGGTGCTTTGGCTGGCGTTTTTCCTTGCCGTTGTGCTGAACTGCATAATCCAGTTGGGCATTGATCTGTCGATTCCGGTTGTCGAAGGCGATGCTGGCCCGATTACGGAAAGCGTTCCGATTGTATTGGTTCGCTCGGCAGGTACGATGATGTTCAGTATCCTTGCCTTCCTGTTCGTCGGCCGTTTTCTGGGCGGAACGGCGCGGTTCGAGGGGATGATGGTGCTGATCGTCTGGGTGCAATACCTGCAGATCGCGGCATTGCTTGGCGTCCTGATCCTGAGCCTGACGATCCCGTTTCTGATGGCGGTGTTGCTGTTGGCCACCGCGATCCTGAGTCTCTACATCACGTTGCATTTCCTGAACGAGGCGCATCAGTTCGGATCGCTTTGGAAATCGTTCGGTGTGGTTTTGTTGTCCGCTTTGGTTGCGGTTCCTTTTGTCCTTATGCTCGCCCCCGTGGCGCCCGTCTAGGAAGACAGCCCTATGTATGATGTGCAGAAAATCCGCTCTGATTTTCCGATCCTGTCGCGGCAGGTGAACGGCAAGCCGCTGACCTATCTGGACAACGGGGCCTCGGCGCAGAAACCTCAGGCGGTGATAGATGCAGTGACCCGTGCCTATGCCGAGGAATATTCGAACGTTCATCGCGGTTTGCACTACCTGTCAAACCTCGCGACCGAGAAATACGAAGGCGTTCGTGGCACGATTGCGCGGTTCCTTGGGGTGGCGAATGAGAACGAGATAGTCCTGAACTCGGGCACCACCGAAGGGATCAATCTGGTCGCGTACGGCTGGGCCATGCCCCGGCTTGAGGCAGGCGACGAAATCGTGCTGAGCGTGATGGAGCATCACGCCAATATCGTGCCCTGGCATTTCCTGCGCGAACGGCAGGGCGTTGTTCTGAAATGGGTCGATGTGGATGCAGATGGCGGCCTTGATCCGCAGGCCGTTCTGGATGCGATCGGGCCCAAAACCAAACTGGTGGCGGTGACGCAGTGCTCTAACGTTCTGGGCACGGTTGTAGATGTCAAAGCCATCACCGAAGGCGCCCATGCCAAAGGTGTTCCGGTTCTGGTGGACGGTAGTCAGGGCGCGGTTCATATGCCGGTCAGCGTCGATGAGATCGGCTGCGATTTCTACGCGATCACCGGGCACAAACTCTACGGCCCTTCGGGGTCCGGCGCGATCTTCATCAAATCCGAGCGTATGGCCGAAATGCGCCCCTTCATTGGTGGCGGTGACATGATCAAAGAGGTCAGCAAGGACCAGATCACGTATAACGACCCGCCGATGAAGTTCGAAGCCGGAACACCCGGCATCGTGCAAACCATCGGTTTGGGCGTGGCGCTGGACTACATGATGGATCTGGGGATGGAGAACATCGCCGCCCATGAATCCAGCCTGCGCGACTATGCGATGCAACGCCTGACCGGGTTGAACTGGCTACAGGTCCAGGGCACCCGCCCGGACAAGGCCGCGATCTTCAGCTTCACGCTCGATGGGGCGGGGCACGCGCATGACGTCTCGACCATCCTCGACAAAAAGGGCGTCGCCGTGCGCGCCGGTCATCACTGCGCGGGTCCGTTGATGGATCATCTGGGCGTCACTGCGACCTGCCGGGCGAGTTTTGGCCTGTATAATACCACGGATGAGGTCGACACGCTGATCGAAGCGCTTGAACTGGCGCATGATTTGTTTGCGTGAAACCTTGCCGGGTCGCGCAGATTTCCAGTTGCACCCGACCCGGAACAAGGTTAGCTAACGGCCAAGGCACCTGTAGCTCAGCTGGATAGAGCGCTGCCCTCCGAAGGCAGAGGCCAGAGGTTCGAATCCTCTCAGGTGCGCCATCTTTCACTAGGTTTAGCATCCGCGCTCCGGTCGGATCGCATTGCGCAAAACAAAACCCCCGTCAGACGATCTGCGGGGGTTCGGAACAATTGGTATTGGCGAGGCGGATTAGCCGCGCCAGGTGCGGACCACGCCGCAATCCATATGTACGAAGTTCGACCGGTAGTATTGGCCTACACCGCCCGCGCGACACGACATCGCCGCTTTGGCCATTTGCGAGACGGAACGCGAGCCGAGGCGAAGGTCTGCCGCCTGGCCTTGCATGTGCAGGGAGTTCCGGGCAACGCGGCGCGATCTGGAACGCAGCATGGCGTTTGTCTGCGGCGAACGATAGCCGGACAGCAGCATGTAAGGCTCGTTCACGTCCAGAAGATTGTGGGCGGCGGCCATGATGTCGACCGTGCGCAAATCCATGCTTTTGACCTGATCGGTCCGCCAGTCGCGCATGAAATGGTTCACTTCCTTGACAGCATCCTTGATGTATTTGCCGTCAACCCAATATATCATATCGATCCGTTCGCCTGTGCGACCGGAATACATGCGGATACGACGAATGTCGCCGCCGCCGCGAAGAAAACCTGCTGCATTGGAATAAGTCGGTGCTGCAGCAACTGCTGTGGCTGCGAATGCCCCCAATAGGGCACGCCGGGTCAAGCCCGATGTACTGCTCTTGGTCATTTTTGTTTCGTCCCGTACTGTTCCTGCCTGCGCACGATGTTACGCGCGCTGTATTAATATTTTCCCATCCCAGATGGCGAATTTATGGCACAATCGGATTCGGTCGCCAAGAAGTGTTTGATACTCACCTTTTCAAGGGGGAATTTTCGGCAGTTTTTTGCGCAGATGGGGCAACCGGCACATTTTTTGCGCAATTGAGGCGTTTCGGCACCGCTTCGATGCAAACGCGCATCAGGCCGAAATAGAAGAGGCTGAGTAAGGAATTTGTGAATAGACAAAGGCAGAGTGCAAAAATGATATTTGTTCGGCGCATCCCCATCAGCGCAAACTATTGAATAACCAAGGGCATCCCATGTTCTCAGTATTGCGGACCAGTACCAGTATCCTTGTCGCGGCATGTTTTGCGGCCACAGCAGCCATTGCCAACACAACGTCTGACCCGATTCAGGGCACCGCGTTTCAAATGGCTGTGGCCGAGCACACTCCGACATCCAGCGATATTGCGGCGTTTTACCGGACCAACGGGTTTTCGCCGGTCTGGGTCGGAGCCTCGCAAGATCATGCCGAACGGCGCGCCGCGTTGATCAAAGCGCTGTCCAACAGCCATATGCACGGTCTGCCCGCAGCAGGTTACGATGTAGACGCGCTGGTTGAACAGATGCGGCAGGCGCGATCTGTTCGGGATTTGGGCGCGGTCGAGGCTGAACTGACGCGGGTGTTTCTGGCTTACGCCGACGATCTGTACTCCGGTGCCCTGCGCCCGGCCAGCATTGACGACGGACTGGTCCGCAAGGTGGAACGGCGCAGCCCCGAGGAACATCTGCAGCAACTGAACACGCATGGTGCGGCCTATCTGGATCAGCTCGCACCGCAGACGCGTCAGTATCGCGCGCTGATGAAGCAAAAACTCGCACTGGAGGCTCTGGTCGATCAGGGTGGCTGGGGCGCGAGTGTTCCGGTGGCCAAGCTGGAACTTGGGGATTCAGGGCCAAATGTCATCAAGCTGCGCAACCGTTTGGTGGCGATGGGCTATCTGAAACCCACTGCCAGCCCTTCGTTTGATGCCACTTTGCTTGAGGCTGTTCGCAGCTTTCAAACCGCGCATGGGTTGGAGCCGGACGGTGTTGCCGGGCAGGGCACGATTTCGGAACTGAACCGCCCGGCATCGGATCGGTTGAAGTCGGTTCTGGTGGCGCTGGAACGCGAGCGTTGGTTGCCGCGTGAACGTGGGACCCGCCATATTCTGGTGAATCAGGCCGATTTCTCTGCCAAGATCGTCGATGACGGGCAGGTCACGTTCGAGACCCGCGCAGTAATCGGCAAAAACGTGCATGACCGCCGCAGCCCCGAGTTTTCGGACGAGATGGAGCATATGGTGATCAACCCCAGCTGGTATGTGCCACGCTCGATCATCACAAAGGAATATCTGCCCAAGCTGCAATCCAACCCGAATGCCGTGGGTCATATCCAGATCACCGATCGCAGTGGCCGTCAGGTCAACCGCGGGGCCGTGGACTTCACCCAATTCACCGCGCGCAACTTCCCGTTTGCGATGCGTCAACCGCCGAGCAAAAGCAATGCACTGGGGCTGGTGAAGTTCATGTTCCCCAACAAGTACAACATATATCTGCATGATACGCCTCAGAAATCTCTGTTCGCGCGCGAGGTGCGGGCCTTCTCGCATGGCTGTATCCGATTGGCGCAACCGTTCGAATTCGCCTATGCGTTGCTGGCCAAGCAAGAGGAAGACCCAAAAGCGTTTTTTCACCGAGTGCTGAATACCGGCAAGGAAACCACAGTGAAACTGGACCAGAAGGTTCCGGTGCATCTGATCTATCGCACCGCCTATATGGGCCCGAAGGGCGAGGTGCAGTATCGCCGCGACGTCTACAACCGCGACGCCAAGATTTGGGACGCGCTGCAAAAGGCAGGGGTAGCCCTGCCGGACGTTCAGGGGTAAGCACGGGGGCAAATCCTGCCGAAAGAAAGCCCGCCATGCAGTTTACCATTCAGCAAATCGCCGACAGCCTTGGTGCCGAGTGCCAGGGCGACACCGGCCTGACGATTGTGCGCGCGGCCGAGCCCGGTGACGCCGGACCCACCGATCTGGCCATGGCGATGTCACCGAAATATGCCGAGGCTCTGGCAGGTGGTGAGGCACGCGCGGCGGTTCTGTGGGAAGGTGCGGATTGGCAGGCCATGGGCCTGCGCGCGGCGATTTTTGTGAAACGTCCGCGCATGGCGATGGCAGGCATAACATCGATGCTGGATCGCGGGCAGGGGGTTGAGCCCGGCATTCACCCCTCGGCCGTGATTGATCCGACGGCAGAGATTGGCGCAGATGTGTCGATTGGGCCTTTGGCGGTTGTCGGGGCCAGGGCGCGGATCGGGGCCGGATCGGTAATTGGCGCCCATTGCACGATTGGTATCGACGCTGTTCTTGGCGAACAGGCGCTGCTGCGCGAAATGGTCAGCATCGGCGCGCGCGCTCAGATCGGGGATCGCTTTATCGCCCAACCGGGCGCGCGGATTGGTGGAGACGGTTTCAGCTTTGTAACTCCCGAAGTATCTGGCGCAGAAAACGCGCGCAAAACCATGGGGGATCAGGGTGAGGCGAAGGCGCAAAGCTGGCTGCGCATTCATTCTCTGGGCGCGGTTGAAATTGGTGACGATGTCGAGATCGGCTCGAACTGTACCGTAGACAATGGCACAATTCGCAACACCCGGATCGGCGATGGGTCGAAACTGGATAACCTTGTGCATGTGGGCCACAACACCCGTGTGGGGCGTGACTGCCTGCTGTGCGGACAGACCGGCGTGTCCGGCTCGGTCGATATTGGCAACAACGTGGTGTTGGGCGGCCAGACCGGCGTGGTGGACAACATTTTCATCGGCGACGGCGTAATCTCGGGCGGCGGCACCAAAATCCTGTCCAATGTGCCCGCCGGTCGGGTGATCATGGGCTATCCGGGGATCAAGATGGAAACCCATACCGACATCTACAAAGCGCAACGCCGGTTGCCGCGTCTGGCCCGCGACGTTGAGGCACTTAAAAAGGCTGTTTCCAAACAGCCCCCGAGCGATTAAATCATCCTCAGATTGATAATCAGGGGATCGATATGAGCATCAGCGACCGCGTCATCGCAATCATTGCAGAGCAGGCCGTGCTGGAGCCATCGGATGTGACACCCGAAAGCACGCTGGAAGATCTGGGCATCGACAGTCTGGGTCTGGTCGAAAGCATCTTTGCGATCGAGGAAGAGTTCGACATCTCGGTTCCCTTCAACGCCAACGAACCTGAATCGAACGATTTCGACATCTCGAACGTGGCCGCGATCATTGCGGGCATCGAACAGCTTGTGTCGGAAAAGGTCTGACCCGGAACAATGAAACGGGTTGTTATCACCGGCGCGGGCACCATCAACTCGCTGGGTCACTCTGTCCCCGACACGCTGGAGGCCATGCGAGAAGGGCGCTGCGGTATCTCGGAACTGGAGTTTCGCGATGTCGATCGTCTGGCCATCAAGATCGGCGGTCAGGTGCGCGGGTTCGAGGCCGAAGGGCGCTTTAATCGCCAACAGATGTCTCTGTATGACCGGTTCACGCAGTTCACACTGACCGCAGCCAAAGAAGCCATCGAGCAATCGGGGATCGAATTCCACGGGGAATTGGCGGCCCGGTCCGGCGTCGTGCTGGGCACGGCAGGCGGCGGTGTTTCGACCTGGGACGACAATTACCGGTCGGTCTACGAAGACGGAAAAAACCGCGTGCACCCCTTTGTTGTGCCAAAGCTGATGAACAATGCGGCCGCCAGCCATGTGTCAATGGAACATAACCTCAAAGGACCCAGCTTTACCGTTTCAACAGCCTGCGCATCGTCGAACCATGCGATGGCGCAAGCGTTCCAGATGGTCCGCAGCGGTGCTGCGCCTGCGATGGTCACCGGCGGGTCGGAATCGATGCTGTGTTTTGGCGGCGTGAAAGCCTGGGAAGGCTTGCGCGTCATGTCCAAAGACGCCTGCCGCCCGTTCAGCGCCAACCGTAACGGGATGGTTCAGGGCGAAGGTGCCGGCATTTTTGTCTTCGAGGAATACGAACATGCCCGCGCGCGGGGTGCAGAAATCCTGTCCGAGGTCGTCGGGTTCGCCATGTCCTCGGATGCGGCCGATATTGTCATGCCCAGCAAGCAGGGCGCATCACGCGCCATGGCCGGGGCTTTGGCTGACGCAAAGCTGAACGCCAGCGATGTCAGCTATATCAACGCGCATGGCACCGGAACGGCAGCAAATGACAAAACGGAATGCGCCGCAGTTGCAGACGTGTTCGGGCCGCATGCGGATGACCTGATGATCTCGTCCACCAAGTCCATGCACGGGCACCTGATAGGCGGCACTGGTGCTGTCGAATTGCTGGCCTGCATCATGGCTCTGCGGGATGGCGTTATTGCGCCGACCATCGGGTACGAGGAACCCGATCCGGAATGCGCGCTGGATGTGGTACCGAACGAGGCGCGCGAGGCCAAGGTGGATGTTGCCCTCAGCAACGCCTTTGCCTTTGGCGGCCTGAATGCTGTTCTGGCTTTGAAGAAAGTCTGACGACAGCCCGAAAGTCGCCGCAGCGTTTCCACTGCGGCGACGAAAGCATCGCTCAGTTTACGTTGACGCTGAGACTGTCAAACCCCGAGGTGAAGCCAGACAGCGACATGTCCATGGTCAGAACCTGATCCGGGAAGCGTGCGGGCACCAGCGAGAAGGTCGCCTTGCTGCCCGCCTTCATGGCATCGATGTCACCCTGGCTCAGACCCAGTTGGGCGACGCAGCCGACCGGCACACAGTGGTGATAGTTATACAGCTTGCGCGGCGCGCCATCGATGGACAGCGCCAGTTGCGCCTGCAGCAGGGTTTCCAGCGGAACGATCACATTCGCCCAGGCCACGGCGGCCCCACCTTCGGGCAGTTTGCCAATGGACACCTCGGCAATCGGATCGCCTTGCTGGCCGTTGAGAACCTGAACGATGGCGCATGGGTCTTCGCCTTCCTGCGCCTTGATGCAGGACACCTCCCAGTCGCCGGAAGTTTCTTTGACGAACTGTTCGCCCGCACGCGGACCGGTCTCGCCCAGGTCCAGCCCGTTATCGGCCTCGGGTTCCGAGGTTTCCTGTGCACTGACAGCGCCGCAAACAAGGACAGCAGCGAGCGTATTGATCGAAAGGAGTGACTTGATCATGAATGCCTCGATATTTGGTGATTGAGTTTTTTTTCTTCCTCTAGCACCGTTCACGGCTGGTGTCAGGCACTAAGCGATGGGTCGGTTCGAAAATGAACAATTTCTTGCCACTCAGGTAGGGTTTCCACCCCTTAAAAACAAGAAAAAGGGAGCTGGTGGAGCAGCTCCCTTCTATAAATGTTTCTCCCCGTCGGACTGGCCGACTTAGTTATGTGGCAGACGTTACGAGAGGGGGACGCGGTGGTCAACTGCTAACCTGAACTTTTAATATACTCGTCAGTTCAGTTTAATCCGCGTGAACGGGCAAAAAAGCCGTGCCCGAAGGCACGGCCAGTCAACAGGGAGGAAGTGCGCCTTTGCGGCTGGCACCGCAAAGCGCGCAAAATGACTATCGCAGTCAAAGGTTAACTTTGTATGCTGGGTCCGGATCGGTGAGACATAAGGCAGTGAAAACATGGGCGAAGATATCTTTCTGGGCGGCGGCGGTCAGGACTATGGCCAGCCGCAGGGGCTGACGCTGAAATACGCGAACCGGCATGGGTTGATTGCCGGGGCCACCGGGACCGGCAAGACGGTGACGCTGCAAATTCTGGCCGAAGGGTTTTCCAAGGCAGGCGTTCCGGTTTTCCTGTCGGACGTCAAAGGTGACCTGTCCGGGCTGGCATTGCCGGGAACCGAGACACACAAACTGCATCAGGCTTTCATGGATCGCGCCACGCGGATCGGATTCACCGATTTCGCGTACCGTGCTTGCCCGGTGACCTTCTGGGACTTGTTTGGTGAGCAGGGGCATCCGGTTCGTACGACAGTGACCGAGATGGGGCCATTGCTGTTGTCCCGCCTGATGGAGTTGAGCGAAGCGCAGGAGGGGATACTGAACATCGCCTTCCGTGTGGCCGATGAAGAAGGCATGCCGCTGCTGGACCTCAAGGACCTGCAAGCGCTGTTGGTCTGGATTGGTGAGAACCGGGCGCAGCTTTCATTGCGTTACGGCAATGTCTCGACCTCTTCAATCGGTGCGATCCAGCGCCGGTTGCTGGTGTTGGAGAACCAGGGCGGCACGCGGCTGTTCGGGGAACCGGCGCTGGACCTCGCCGACCTGATGCGCACGGATGAGGCCGGGCAGGGTGTTGTGAACATCCTTGCCTCGGACAAACTGATGGGATCGCCGCGCCTTTATGCAACTTTCCTGCTATGGCTGCTGAGCGAGTTGTTCGAAGAACTGCCCGAGGTTGGTGACCCCGAGAAACCCAAGTTGGTCTTCTTCTTCGATGAGGCCCATTTGCTGTTCGAGGATGCGCCGAAGGTTCTGATCGACAAGGTGGAACAGGTGGCGCGCTTGATCCGCTCCAAGGGTGTCGGGGTCTATTTCATCACGCAGAATCCGGCCGATATACCCGAAGATATTCTGGGACAGTTGGGCAATCGCGTGCAGCACGCCTTGCGGGCGTTTACCGCGCGCGACCGGAAGAACCTGCGCCTTGCCGCAGAAACCTATCGCGAGAATCCAGCTTTTGACACCGAAGAGGCAATCCGCGAGGTCGGTGTGGGTGAAGCCGTCACATCAATGCTGCAAAAGAAGGGTGTGCCGGGCATTGTCGAACGTACACTGATCCGCCCGCCGGCTTCCCAGTTGGGGCCGATTTCTGACGCTGAACGCCAGGAGGTTATGACTGCGTCACCAATGGCTGCAAAATACGACACACCCGTGGATCGAAAATCGGCCTTTGAGATCCTTCAGGCCCGCGCCGAGGCCGCCGCCAAGGAAGCCGAAGCCGCCGAAGCCGAAGAGGTTGTGGAAATGCAGACGGCTATGGAGCGCGAATTCGCCTCGGCCCGCAGATATTCGGGCAGTCGGGTGGGGCGGTCTTCCTCGCGCGTGACGCGCAAGAAAGACACGTTTGCCACCGCGATGAGCGAGGCCGTGATCAAGGAACTGAAAGGCACCACCGGTCGCCGCATCGTGCGCGGCATCTTGGGTGGATTGTTCCGAAACCGCTAGCTCAACCTTTCAGGCGGCGCTGGCCTTCCTGACGGCAATAGGCATCAGCCTGACGCACCGACATCTTGGTCGCCGGGAAATCAATGGCCCGGTCCCAGGTCACGCGGTCATGGCGATAGAGCTGACACGTCACAACACCCTCGGGCGTGTTGACCTTGACCGGTGTGGTTTCCAGATCTTCGGGCGAGGGGACACAGGCCGCAACTGCCGCAACAAGCGGCAACAGGATGACAACTTTGCTGAGTGGTTTTTTCATGGTTCTAAGATCTACTCTTTAGACTGGGTAACTGGCCTCATAAGACCGGCGAGAGGGTGTGTGAGTGAGCGTCGACAGAAATGAAGACGTATCCAATGCCGGGAATGGTGGGTTGGTTTAGTCAAAAAATCTTTAAGAATCAAGAAGCCGCGCCGGTATTCGCCGACACGGCTTTGTGATTTGAGAAGATTTCAGCCTATTTCTCGGGGATCAGGCCCCTTGGACTGAATCTGAGAACAATCAAAAGCACCAGCCCCATGGTAAACAGGCGCATATGCGCGGCGCTTTCGATCAGGTGCGCTTTCAGTGCGCTGCCGTCCGGCAGGCCAGAGGTGATCAGGTTCATGATCCATAGACCCATCGGCTCGACCTGAACCCACAGGAACCAGATCAGGAACGCGCCGAGAACCGCGCCAAAGTTGTTGCCCGAGCCGCCTACGATCACCATGACCCAGACGAGGAAGGTAAAGCGCAACGGCTGGTAGGCGCTGGGGGTCAACTGCCCGTCCAGCGTGGTCATCATCGCACCAGCGATCCCGCAAATGGCCGAGCCCAGAACAAACACCTGCAAATGGCGGCGGGTGACATCCTTGCCCATCGCCTCGGCAGCCACTTCGTTGTCGCGGATCGCGCGCATCATGCGACCCCAGGGGCTGTGCAGCGCCTTTTGCGCCATCCACAGCAGCACCAGCAGAACGATCAGGAACAGCAGCGAGTATCCCAGCTTGACGGACAACGTCGAGGCAGTTACCGGGTCCAGCCCCAGCCATTCCGCACGCGCGATGAATCCGGGATCCTGTTGCAGGTCGATCTCATACCCGACCACGGGGGCGGGGCGAGGCAGGCCGTAGACGTTCTTGACGCCGCGGGCCAGCCAATCCTCGTTCTTGAGGACCGCAATGATGATCTCGGCGATACCAAGCGTGGCAATGGCCAGATAGTCGGACCGCAGACCCAAAGCCGTTTTCCCGATCAGCCAGGCCGCGCCCGCCGCCAGCAGCCCGCCCGCAGGCCAGGCCAGAAGAACCGGCAGGTTCAGGCCGCCAAGGTTGCCCGCAATCGCAGGATCGATGGCCTCGACCCCCGCAACGCTGGGGTCAAACACCGCGCGATAGATGAAAAAACCAGCCACAAGGATACCGAGGATGGACAGGTTGCGCACATTGCCCTTGGGCAGTTTCTGCGCCGCCATAACAGCCGCAACAACGGTCGCCGCACCCAACAGCAAAGCAAGCACAATGCCATACCCGCCAGAGGACCACGCCCCGGGCGTCGGCGGCGTAGATACCAGCACAACAGCCAGACCGCCCAGCGCGACAAAGCCCATGACGCCAACGTTGAACAGGCCCGCAAAGCCCCATTGCAAGTTCACCCCAATCGACATGATGGCCGAGATCAGCCCCATGTTCAGGATCAGAATCGCCGCGTTCCAGCTTTGCGTGAAACCGGTCATCAGGATCAGCCCGCCGACCACGGCAAACAGAAGCGTGTTTTTGGTTGCTTCGCTCATACCGCTTTCCCTTTGAACAGGCCCGTGGGCTTAAAAAGCAAGACGATCAGCAGGATCACAAAGCTGACGGCAAATTTGTAATCGGTGGACAGGAACTGCACCAAACCCGACGGTGCCAGCGTCTCTGGCGCGAGATAGGTCAGGACCTTTTTCCAGGCGTAAGTAATCGTCACCTCGGAAAATGCGATTATGAAGCCACCGGCAATTGCGCCCAGCGGGTTGCCCAGCCCGCCGACAATGGCCGAGGCAAAGATCGGCAGAAGAAGCTGGAAATAGACGAAGGGCTTGAAGCTCTTATCCAGCCCGTAAAGCACCCCGGCGGTTGTCGCCAGTGCCGCCACGATGATCCAGGTGATCATCACAACGCGCTCGGGGTTGATACCGGACAGAAGGGCCAGATCTTCGTTATCCGAATAGGCCCGCATCGACTTGCCCGTGCGCGTCTTGTTCAGAAACCAGAACAGCAAAGCTACCGCAACGACGGCTACAACAACGGTAATCGCTTGGGATGTGCGGATCGCCAGACCCTCACTCAGCCCGGTCATCGACTTGAAATCCCGCGCGGAAATCAGAAACCGCGCGCCGTCGGAAAACCTCTGATCGTCGGGTCCGATAACAAAGCGAACCAACCCGTTCATGATGAACATTACGCCCATCGACACGATGACAAGGATCACCGGCTTGGCCTTTTGCTCGCGATAGAACCGATAGACCAGCCGATCCGTGATCAGAACCAGAACAATACAGCCTAGGATCGCAAAGGGCAGCGCCAGCAGAGCGGTCGGCAGCGGCCCAAAGCTGACACCGGCAGCCTGCAGGCCCCAGGTTACCAGCACGGCGATCATCGCGCCAAAGGCCATCGTATCGCCATGGGCGAAGTTGGAAAACCGCAGGATGCCGTAGATCAGAGTGACGCCCAGCGCCCCCAGCGCAAGTTGGCTCCCATAGGCAATCGCAGGAACGATCACAAAATTCGCAAGCGCAACAAGCGCGTTCAGTAAATCCATCAGTTCTTCTCACTGTCCGAGTGCAGCCTTATGGCATGCCCTGCCTGCCGGGCACAATATTTTGCGCCCGTTTTTGGGCCGTAAATTACAGTTCCAGTGAGAAAATTGTACGATCCGTCAGCTTATCGGATCATCACAAGCACCATGGTCCTGGGTGGCGTGCGGACCCTTGATTGTCAGGTCATAGCTCAGGTTGTCGAAATCAACCACAAAGGTGATCACGTCCCGCTCCATCAGGTGTAGAAATGTCAACGACCCGATGCCCGATAGGATGGTCGCTTCGCCCCGGATGGCGTCGGTCACGATATAGCCCTTGTTGGTGCCACCCGAACGGGCGAGGGTCACCGAGCTGCCGTCTTTGTCCGACACGCAATTGACGACAAAATCCGCGCCGTCCAGTGGGCCTGCATTCTGGGCCGAGGCCAGCTGGGGGATCAGCAGCGAAAGGGTCAAGGCGATCATCTTCTTCATCGGTCACATTTCCAACTTTTGGGCGGTCTACGGGGCGCTGGTATTCACGCCACCTACCGCCTGGTCTTAGGTCTGATGAGATCAGGTTTGGCGTCGAATCCAAACACGGATCACATCAATAGACCTAAGCCAGAAAGTCGGTCGGGAAACGGTGTTACATCCGTTCTCACCGTCAGTTGAGTCGCGGTGAATATTCCGTGTAATGAAGAATTGTATCACATTGATATTTAACGGGTAATTTTACTCAACCGTGCCAAGATCAAACTTGCCCTTCCGTGCACGTCCCTTTGTCATTTGCCGAGTGTTCCCCATTGATCGACAAATCATAGGTCATGTCGGAAAAGTTCACGACATAGGTCAGAACCTGCGTTTCCTGCATCGACAGGAAAGTAACACTGCCAACACCTTTCAACACCTGGGCGTCAAAGGCCACAGTGTCGCCAGCGATGTCGATGGTCGAAATCGTGCCCGCGCTGCCTTCCGACGCGCTGTTGAGGACAAATTCAGTTCCGTCCAGATTTGAAACGCACGAAAAAACATGCTCCTCTGCTGCGGCACCCGACGCCACCAATGCGAACAGCGTCGCCATCATCCATTTTGTCATTTTTGTTGTTTCCTGTCGTTCTTCATTGATGTTGTGCGCACGCCAATCCGAGCAGCGCGATGTCAGGCGCAGATGGAACTGGACCATCAGCACGCACGCGATAGGAGAATATTCTGACCGGAATGTATCCTTAAGCGGGCAATCTTTGGATTGAATGGCAGCTACATCGAACCGTCGTGATGCTGATTAGATGTGTAATAACATAAGCTTACAATGCATCTTTGAAAGGCGACCTCTAACGCCGAGCATCTTCGCCGCAAAACCGCCTTATTTTGGCGCGGAATCACTCAATCCTCCGCGCGCAAGGATACCGGAGTCAGCCGCCCAGAAAACTCTTACGCACTTCCGGGTCTGCCAGCAGTTCCTTTCCGGTGCCGGAATAGGCATTGCGGCCCTGTACCAGCACATATCCCTTGTCCGCAATCTCCAGCGCCTGACGGGCGTTCTGCTCGACCATCAGGATCGGCAACCCGGTGCGCGATACCTCGATAATCCGGTCGAACAACTCATCCATCACGATGGGCGAGACACCGGCGGTGGGTTCATCCAGCATCAGCACTTTCGGTTGCGTCATCAGCGCGCGGCCCACGGCAACTTGCTGGCGTTGACCGCCGGACAGTTCGCCGGCGGCCTGGTTGCGCTTGTAGCGCAGAATAGGGAACAGATCATAGACCTGCTCCATCGTTTGGCTGATGTCATCTCGACGAATGAAAGCCCCCATCTCAAGGTTCTCTTCCACCGTCATCGAGGTAAAAATATTCTGGGTTTGCGGCACAAAGCCCATCCCCTTGTTCACCCGGTCTTGCGGGGACAATGACGTAATATCTTCTCCGTCCAGCCGAACAGAACCAGCGCGCACGTCCAGCATCCCAAACACGGCCTTCATCGCCGTGGATTTACCGGCCCCGTTCGGGCCAACGATCACCGCAATCTCGCCCTTGTCCACGGCGATGGTGCAGTCATGCAGAATATCCGGCCCCTTGCCATAACCGCCGGTCATGGTGTCCCCGATCAGAAACGGCTCAGCCATTCACAGGATCCTTCTTCATCTGGCTAAAAATATCTCGGGGGTCATGGGGGCAGAGCCCCCAATCAAACAATTCAAGCGCGCCGCAGGCGCACATCTGGATCACTCCATTCACGCGCCTGCCTCCAGTTTGTCTTTGTTTTTCAACCCGGTCCCCAGATAGGCCTCGATCACATGCTCATTGGCCTTGATCTCATCCAAGGTCCCCTCGGCCAAAACCTTGCCTTCGGCCATGCAGATGACCGGATCACAAATCTTGCCGATGAAATCCATGTCATGCTCGATGACCACAAAGGTATAGCCGCGTTCCTTATTGAGGCGTAGAATTGTGTCGGCGATAGTCATCAGCAGGGTGCGGTTCACGCCTGCACCAACCTCGTCCAGAAACACGATCTTGGCGTCAACCATCATGGTGCGTCCAAGCTCCAGCAGTTTCTTCTGCCCGCCCGATACCTGACCGGCCTTGTGGTCGGCCAGATGTTCGATGGTCAGAAACTCTAAAACCTCATCCGCCTTGGCCTTCAGCGCGCGTTCTTCATCCGCGATCCGCTTGCGTCCGAACCAGGTGTTCCACAGCGATTCCCCGGCCTGCGCGCCCGGCACCATCATCAGATTCTCGCGACAGGTCATCGAGGAAAACTCATGCGCGATCTGGAACGTGCGCAGCAAACCCTTGTGGAACAGATCATGCGGGGGCAGGCCGGTAATGTTCTCGCCATCCATGAACACGCGGCCAGACGTCGGTGGCAGAACACCCGCAATCACGTTAAACAGCGTGGTTTTTCCGGCACCGTTCGGGCCGATCAGCCCGGTGATCGAACCCTTCTGGATTTCCAGCGATGCCCCATCCACCGCGTGAAACCCGCCGAAATGCTTGTGCACGTCCTCGACGACGATCATCTTTTCCCCTAGCCGCCGTTTTCGGCGTTCTTATCCCATCCTCGAACCCGAGGTGCGGCCTTTTTTCATTGAAACAGCCCGGACACAAGGCCCGGGCTGCTTTGTTTTATGACGCTTAGCGCAGGATCAACGGAAGTTGACGGTCTTGTTCTCGCCGTCGGTCACTTCGATCTCACGATACGAGCCCGCGCTTTCGCCGGGGCCGATCAGTTCAACACCCGAAGCGCCGACATAATCGATGTCCTGACCCGCAGCGATCAGCTCCAGACCCTTGACCAGCTCACCCGGATAGATCTTCTCACCCGGCGCGTTCGCGACGTCCATCACCTTGGCACCGTAATCCGCCGGGTTGGTGGACCCTGCGGCCTGCATCGCCAGCATGAACAGCGCGGCGGCGTCATAGGATTCAGGCGAATACGGCGACGAGCCGTCAAAGCCCGCAGTTTCTGCCATGGCAAAGTATTTCTCGGCGCCTTCACCACCCGAACCGGCGATCTGCCCGAACGAGCCGTTCAGGTCGGGGCCAACATTTGCAGGCAGCGAGTCACCGATCATGCCACCAGGCAGACCGAACGTGTCAAACGCGCCGCTGTCCAGCGCCGACTGGATGATGCCCAGACCGCCCTGATCCAGATAGCCCGCAACAACCAGAATGTCGCCACCGGCCGAGGCCAGTGCGCCCACTTCGGCCGAATAATCGGCTTTGCCGTCTTCATGCGCGGCCACGATGGTCACTTCACCCCCCGACGCCTCGAACGAGGACTGGATCGCATCCGCCAGGCCCTTGCCGTAGTCGTTGTTGGTGTAGGTCAGCGCGATCGAGCTGATGCCGCGGTCATTCAGAATATCCGCCATCACCTGACCTTCACGCGCATCCGACGGTGCGGTGCGGAAGAACAGGCCGTTGTCTTCCATGGTCGACAGGCCGGGCGACGTGGCCGAAGGCGAGATCATGACCATGCCGTTCGGAATCGCCACGTTCTGCAGGATCGCGCCGGTCACGCCCGAGCAGTCACCGCCGATGATACCGGCAACGCCATCCGCGATCATGCGCTCACCGTTCGAGGTGGCCAGACCGTTGTCGATACAGCCGGTATCGGCGCGGGTCCCAACAACTGTCTTGCCGTCCAGCAGTTTGCCCGACTCGCTGACCTCGGCAATCGCCATTTCCGCGCCCGATCCCATGGCCGGTGCCAGAGATTCGATGGGGCCGGTGAAACCGAACAGAATGCCCAGCTTTACATCCTCGGCCATGGCGGTGCCCGCCAGCAGAGCGGTTGCTGCAGTTGCTGTAAGCAGCTTTTTCATAAGGTTACTCCCTGATGTCGTAGTCTAACTGGGCACGACCCTAGGCAAGCTGTCGGGAAAAGAAAAGTCTTATAGAGGTCCTGCTTTTTGACAAAGCGCACCTATCTGTTTGACGTATCGGCTTGCCCTGACGACTGAACCCCAACTGATGGAGGTCACATATGATCCGGCTTTTCGCGTTTTTCGTTCTGATCTGGTCCAGCGGCGTGGCTTATGCCCAGACATTGCAGACAGCCGACGGCCCGGTTCGGGCCACAAAGATGCTGGGCGGGCTGGATACGCCCTGGGCGCTGGGTCTTCTGCCCGACGGCAGCTATCTGGTGACCGAGCGGGATGGCGCGCTGATCCATGTGTCTGATGGCGCGGCCCGGAATGTATCGGGCGTGCCAAAAGTCGCCGCCTCGGGGCAGGGCGGTTTGCTGGATGTCACCATTCCCCGTGACTTTAACCGCAGCCGCGAGATTTTTCTGACCTTCTCCAAACCGCAATCTGGCGGCGCGGGCACCGCAATGGCCGTTGCGCGCCTTTCCGAGCGTGGGGACAAGCTGACCAATGTCAGGGTCGTGTTCGAGGCCGAACCGGGCGGCTCTGGCGGTCGCCATTTCGGCTCGCGCGTGGTCGAGGCGCAGGACGGGACCCTGTTCATTACCATCGGAGACCGGGGCGACCGGCCTTCGGCGCAGGACACCAGCACCCATATGGGGTCGGTCATTCGGATCAACCGCGATGGTTCGGTTCCTGCGGACAATCCGTTTGTCGGGCAATCCGGTGTTCGACCAGAAATCTGGTCCTATGGCCACAGAAACCCGCAAGGGGCCGGTCTGGATGCGCGCGGAACATTATGGGTGTCCGAACACGGCGCGCGCGGCGGGGATGAGGTCAATCTGGTTCAACCGGGTAAGAATTATGGCTGGCCCGTGATCTCGTACGGCACCCATTATTCCGGTCAGAAAATCGGAGAGGGGACGTCAAAACCGGGTCTGGAGCAACCGGCGCTCTTTTGGGACCCCTCAATCGCGCCATCGGGCCTGCTGGTTTATTCCGGTGACATGTTCCCGCAATGGAAAGGCGACATTTTCGTAGGTTCGCTCAAGTTCGACTACATCGCACGCCTGTCCGGCTCACCCCTGCGCGAGGTTGAACAGATCAAAGGCCCGGAAACCGAACGCGTCCGCGACATTGTTCAAGGACCGGACGGATCGATCTGGTTCATTTCTGTCGGGCAGGGCGCTGTTTACAGGCTCACACCCGGCTAATCAGATCGACAGCCGCCCACTTTGCGAGCCGCGTTCGCGATAAGGCGTGGTGTTGTAATGCGCGCGGTAGCATTTCGAAAAATGACTGGGTGAGGCAAAGCCGCAGGCCAAGGCCACGTTGATAACACTCATATCGGTCTGCATCAGCAGGTTACGCGCTTTGTGAAGGCGCAGCTCCATGTAATACCGCTTGGGAGACCGGCTCAGATACCGGCGGAACAGGCGTTCCAGCTGGCGGGTCGACATGCCGACATCTTTGGCAAGGATCGAGGGCGAAATCGGCTCTTCGGTGTTTTTCTCCATCATCAGGATGACCTGGCTCAGCTTTGGGTGCCGCACCCCGATCCGGGTCGGGGTGGACAGGCGCTGGGTGTCCTGATCGGTGCGGATCGAGGAATAGATCATCTGGTCCGCCACCGCGTTGGCCAGTTCCTCGCCGTAATCATCCGCAATAAGCTTCAGCATCAGATCGATCGAGGATGTACCGCCCGCCGTTGTCATGCGGTTGCCGTCCACGATGAACACGGATTTGGTCAATTCGACCGCGTCGAATTCTTCTGAAAAGCTGTCGGCGTTTTCCCAGTGGATCGTCGCCCGCTTGTCATCCAGTAATCCGGCCTTGGCCAGCGTATAGGCGGCGGTGCAAAGACCGCCAATCTTCAGACCCTTGCGCGCCTCGCGCCGCAGCCAGTTCAGAACCTTCTTGGTCGTCGAAGCTTGAACGTCCACCCCGCCGCACACCAGGATCAAATCGTCGCGATGTAGCTCTTCAAGGTCCGAATCGAGCTTGAATGTTGTTCCGGCGGAACACGACACCAGTTCGCCGCCTTCGCCGACCAACGACCAGCTATAGATCTCGCGCCCGGCCATTCGGTTGGCAATGCGCAGGCTGTCCAGCGCAGACGCGAACGACAAAAGCGAGAACTTGTCCAGCAAAATGAATACGAAATTGACAGGCTTATCCGACCCGCCGTCCACTGTGACAACTTGGCGTTGCTCTTGCATGGCTGTTGTTTCCCCGAATCCACGACGGCTGAACCCACGTCGCGTGTGATTTGCCAGACACCATGCTCAAAGCTTGTTTCCGGCGTCAAGAGGCGCAAATGGGATATGGTCACTCTGCAATGCATTTTGTATAGAAGCGACCTGAACACTTCAGCGGAGATCAAAGCTATGACCGAATGGCAAAAATCGAACTGGCGCAACAAGCCCCGGGTTCAGATGCCAGACTATACCGACGCGGCCGCGCTGGCCAAAGTCGAGGCTCAGCTTTCGCAGTATCCCCCGCTGGTCTTTGCGGGAGAAGCGCGGCGTCTCAAGCAACATCTGGGTGCCGCCGGTCGCGGCGAGGCCTTCCTGCTGCAAGGCGGGGATTGTGCTGAAAGCTTTGAACAATTCAGCGCGGATGCGATCCGTGACACGTTCAAGGTGATGCTGCAGATGGCGATGGTTCTGACCTATGGTGCCAAGGTTCCAGTGGTCAAGGTGGGCCGCATGGCGGGCCAGTTTGCCAAACCGCGCAGCGCACCGACCGAGGTTGTGGATGGCGTGGAACTGCCCAGCTACCGCGGCGACATCATCAATGAACTGGCGTTTACCCCTGAGGCTCGGATTCCGAATCCGGCCAAGATGCTGCAGGCCTACACGCAGGCGGCGGCGACGCTGAACCTGTTGCGCGCCTTCTCGACAGGCGGTTTCGCGGATATGAGCCGCGTTCACTCGTGGACCCTTGGCTTCACGGATGAGCAGGACGTGCAGAAATACTCCGAGATTGCCGACCGCATTCAGGACACCATCGACTTCATGGATGCAGCCGGGATCACGGCAGATACCACGCATGAATTCTCGACCGTTGAATTCTACACCAGCCACGAAGGTCTGCTGCTGGAATATGAAGAGGCGCTGACGCGTCTGGATTCCACGTCGGGAAACTGGCTGGCTGGATCGGGTCACATGATCTGGATCGGCGACCGCACCCGTCAGCCTGACGGTGCCCATGTGGAATTCTGCCGGGGCGTTCAGAACCCGATCGGTTTGAAATGTGGCCCAACCACAACTGCCGAAGACCTCAAGGTTCTGATGGCCAAGCTGAACCCCGAAAACGAAGAGGGTCGCCTGACCCTGATCGCACGCTTTGGGGCTGGTAAGGCAGGCGAGCATCTGCCGCGTCTGGTCAAGGCCGTGAAGGAAGAAGGGGCCAAGGTCACTTGGGTCTGCGACCCGATGCATGGCAACACGATCAAGTCGGCCACAGGCTATAAGACACGTCCGTTCGACTCGGTCCTGCGCGAGGTGCGCGACTTCTTCGGTGTGCATCAGGCCGAGGGCACCATTCCCGGCGGTGTGCATTTCGAGATGACCGGTCTGGATGTGACCGAATGCACCGGCGGCGTCCGTGCCGTGACGGAAGAGGATCTGTCCGATCGCTACCATACCGCCTGCGATCCGCGCCTGAACGCGTCGCAGTCGCTGGAACTGGCCTTCCTGGTGGCAGAAGAACTGACCAACCTGCGCCGGAACGGCTCGAAACGCGCCGCAGGCTGAACACGGCAGATATGAATGCGAAACGGCGGGCCAAAGGCTCGCCGTTTTTCGTTAATCGTCGCGGGACACAACCAGACGCAAATGACTTGCCGCCGGTTTGAACCCGGCCTGATCTTCGGCAAAGCCTGCGGTTTCTCTGGCCGCAGGTGCCGCCGGGCTCTGCAACTCGGAGACCGGCTTGATGCGCTGATCCGAGATCGTGAACCGGCGCGGAGTAGGGCCGATGGTGCCATCGCAAAGCATGACGCCCATGATCCGGCTGACATCGCCCAGATCGCTTTTCAACGGCAACAGGATCAAACGGGCCTGCAGACGCGCGCGACCGAACCCTCCGCTTGATACAAGCCCCATCTCGGCCGTTGCGGGGGCCGAAAACACCTGTTCCAGCGTGTCTTTGACCTTGGGCCGGGCATCGGCCTCGAAAAACGCGGTGAACGGCATGCCGCGCACTTCCATACCGGCAAGCTGGTTCAGATGCGTGCCCGCCAGCCGAAACCGGGCCAGACCGGGCGCGATGCGTTCCAGAATGAACGTGTATTGCAGAACGTTTTCCAATCCGCGCGGGTCGATCTGCGACCGCATGGGCACACCGTCTTCCGAAAGCAATGCGGTCCAATACGCCTCGGCCTGACGGATCGGCGAAAGAGAGCGTCCACTGTCAAAGCGATCCATTGCGACGATCTTTCCAAATTCTGAGCCGGAGCCAGTCCCGAAAAAGGTTTTCATTACCATCACCCTACCGTCAATTGATCGCCATTTTCCTAAAATGCAGTGCATCGGGGGCATTCGCGGCCCGACAGCTTGTGCTACGGCCAAATTGACACGGGTTAATACAATTTTGGAGGAATTCTTTAACGAATGGTTAACTTCTGCGGATGAATTGCGTGTTTAGCAAACTCTTGCTCTGGACCGGCCAATGGCATTAGGTGCGGCAGACAAGAAAAAGACGTGTGGGACAGAAAGGGCAGTCATGATCAGATCCATGACCGGGTTCGCCTCGGGGACAGGGGAGTTTGGCCCGCATAGCTGGAGTTGGGAGCTGCGCAGCGTCAATGGTAAGGGCCTGGACATGCGCATCCGCGTGCCGGACTGGCTGACCGGGCTTGAGGCTGCGTTGCGCGCCACCCTGTCCAAATCGCTGAGCCGGGGCAATGTGACCCTGTCGATGCGCCTCAGCCGTGATGAATCGCAATCTGATCTTGCCCTGAATGCAACTGCAATGGCTGCGGCGCTGGACGCTTTGCGGCAAACGCAGGAGATGGCCGAGGCCAAGGGGATCACCTTGGCCCCATCCAAGGCAACCGACTTGCTGGCCCTGAAGGGGATGATGGAGGCAGGCACCGAAGCCGATGATCCCGCGCCGCTGGTTGCGCATCTGACATCCGAGTTTGCGTCCCTGTTGGCGGCTTTCATCGACATGCGCCGGACCGAGGGGGAGGCGCTGGCCCAGATCCTGCGGGCTCAACTGGATCAGGTTGAAGCCCTGACCGCGCAGGCTGCCGATCTGGCCGAACAGCGCAAGGACAAGATGGCAGACGCGCTGCGCGACAACCTTGCGCGGGTCTTGGACAATGCGCAGGGGGCCGATCCGGATCGGGTGGCACAGGAACTGGCGCTGATCGCGGTGAAGGCCGACATCACGGAAGAGATTGACCGCCTGACCGCCCATGTGGCCGCCGCGCGTGATCTGCTTGTGCAGGACGGGGCCGTGGGGCGGAAACTGGATTTCCTGATGCAGGAGTTCAATCGCGAGACCAATACCCTATGCTCCAAGGCGCAAAGCGCGGAACTGACGTCGGTCGGGCTGGAACTCAAGGCCGTGATCGATCAGATGCGCGAGCAGGTGCAGAATGTTGAATGAAAATAGGAAGAACTGAAATGGCAGATCGCCGCGGGCTACTTATCATCCTGTCTTCGCCATCCGGCGCGGGCAAATCCACTTTGGCCCGCCGGCTAATGGCCTGGGACACCGGCCTTGAATTCTCGATCTCGGCCACAACCCGCGCCCCGCGTCCGGGCGAAGAACACGGGCGCGAGTATTACTTCCAGACCGAGGATGAGTTCAAACAGCAGGTCGCCAATGGCCAGATGCTGGAACACGCGCATGTGTTCGGTAATTTCTATGGCTCCCCCGCTGGCCCGGTGCGCGAGTCGATCGATGCAGGCAAGGACGTGCTGTTCGATGTCGATTGGCAGGGTGAAGTTCAGATCCGTAATTCGGACCTTGGAAAACACGCGTTGTCGATCTTCATCCTCCCGCCCTCGATCCCCGAACTGCGCCGCCGTCTGGAAGGCCGGGGTCAGGACAGCGAAGACGTGATCGCAAAGCGGATGCTGAAAAGCTGGGATGAGATCAGCCATTGGGGTTATTACGACTATGTTCTGGTCAACGATGATCTGGACGCGACCGAGGAAAAGCTGAAAACCATCGTCAGTGCCGAACGGATGCGCCGCATTCAACAGCCGAAACTTCAAGACCACGTCCGCACATTACAAAACGAATTCGAGGCCCTGTCATGACAATTTACGCATTGGGAGATCACGTCCCTCAGATCCACGAGGACACCTGGGTCGCGCCGGATGCCAATCTGATCGGCAAGGTCGTTCTGGAAGAAGGCGCCTCGGTCTGGTTCGGCTGCACGATCCGGGCCGATCATGAAGAGATTCGGGTGGGCGCAGGCAGCAATGTTCAGGAAAACTGTGTCATGCATATCGATGCGGGTTATCCGCTGACCATCGGGGCGAACTGCACCATTGGTCACAAGGTCATGCTGCATGGCTGCACCATCGGTGAAAACACTCTGATCGGTATGGGCGCGATTGTTCTGAACGGGGCAAAGATCGGGAAGAATTGCCTGATTGGGGCAGGGGCCCTGATTACCGAGAACAAGGAAATCCCGGACAATTCTCTGGTCATGGGATCACCGGGTAAGGTTGTGCGCCAGTTGGATGATGCCTCGGCCCAGCGGATCACGTTCAGCGCGCTGCACTATCAGCAGAACATGCGCAAATTTCGCGAAACCATGAGGCCTGTGTCCTGACAGATCGGGACAAGTACGGAATCAGCCGATGTCAGAAGACCTGCTCACGGAAATAGTGTCGGCCATTCCGATGCCCGCGCTGATGGTAGATCAGACCGAGCGCATCATTGCCGCAAATACCGATGCCCGCACGCTGCTGGGGCAAAATATGCAAGGTCGGCATTTCGCGACCATCCTGCGCCAACCGCAGGTGATCGACGCGATGGAGCAGAGCCTGCGCAGCAAAGGGCCCAGCAAAACCCGGCATCTGTCCAATGACGGCGCGCAGGACACCACGTTCGAAGTTCAGTGCCGCTATATGAACGGTGTCGGTGCCGTCTCGGGCGGGGCGGTTCTGGCCATCTTTCAGGACATTACCCATCTGGAACAGGCCAGCCAGATGCGCCGTGACTTCGTCGCAAATGTCAGTCATGAATTGCGCACGCCCCTGACCGCGCTGATGGGCTTTATTGAAACCCTGCGCGGCCCCGCGCGCGAGGACGCAGCGGCGCGGGATCGGTTTCTTCAGATCATGACGGATGAGGCGAACCGGATGAACCGGCTTGTCGGCGATCTGCTGTCGCTCAATCGTGTGGAAAGCGAAGAGAGGGTGCGCCCCAAAGAACAGCTGGAACTGACGGGGCTTTTGCAATCGACGCTGAATTCGCTGAAACCCTTGGCCGAGGATGCCAGTGTCGTCCTGAATTTGAACGCGCCGCAGGACCCGGTGTCATTGATCGGTGACAGCGACCAGTTGCGGCAAGTTTTCACGAACCTTATCGAAAACGCCATCAAATATGGCGGCAGCGGCGGCAGTGTCGAAGTGCGCATTGTCCCTTCCGAGCGTGACACAGCCATGCGCGGCCCGGCGGTCCGGGTGCAGATCGTGGACAAAGGCCCGGGCATCGATGCGGTGCACCTGCCGCGCCTGACCGAGCGATTCTATCGCGCCGACAGCCACCGCTCGCGTCAATTGGGTGGAACCGGGTTGGGGTTGGCGATTGTAAAGCACATCGTCAATCGCCACAGGGGGCGGTTACGCGTGGAAAGCGATCTGGGCAAGGGATCGGTCTTTACTGTTATTTTACCACGGTAATGACTGGGTTCGTGGTTGAACCCGCCGGTATGTAA
The DNA here is from genome assembly GCF_056537745.1 of Ruegeria sp. C12. Lineage (NCBI taxonomy): Bacteria > Pseudomonadati > Pseudomonadota > Alphaproteobacteria > Rhodobacterales > Roseobacteraceae > Ruegeria > Ruegeria sp. C12. The sequence continues at coordinate 169,901 of NZ_JBQFSA010000002.1, read as the reverse complement.
ACGGCGCATGGCAGCTTTGCGTCAGGTCACTCAGTTTTCATAACGACTGTCATAAAGCTGTTACGTACCTGTCACAAAAGGCTTACGCACCTCACTTAAACGTGCCCGCAAGATCATCATGGGGGTGATCAAGTTCTACTTTTCAGGGAGACTGAAATGTCCTTTGTAAAACTGTCGGCATCTGCGCTGGCAATCGCTGCCGTCTCGGCAACCACTGCTGCAGCTCGTGACAACGTACAGGTTGCCGGTTCGTCGACCGTTCTGCCTTATGCCTCGATCGTTGCTGAACTGTTTGGTGAAAACACCGATTTCCCGACACCTGTTGTCGAATCGGGCGGTTCTTCGGCGGGCCTGAAGCGTTTCTGTGAGGGCGTTGGCGAAAACACCATCGACGTTGCAAACGCATCGCGTGCCATCCGCGAAAAAGAAATCAAAGCCTGTGCCGAAAATGGCGTGACCGACATCATGGAAGTCCGCATCGGCTATGACGGCATCGTTTTTGCAAGCCAGCAGTCTGGCCCTGCCTTCACCGCATTCGAGCCTGCGGACATCTTCAATGCCCTGGGCGCGAAGGTTCTGAAAGACGGCGAGATCGTCGACAACCCCTACAACACCTGGGCCGAGTTCAACGGCGACTTGCCTGATGTCGAAATCGCCGGTTTCATCCCCGGCACCAAGCACGGCACCCGTGAAGTGTTCGAAGAAAAAGTTCTGCTGATCGGCTGTGAAGCAACCGGTGCAATGGAAGCCATGGTTGCAGGCGGCATGAGCGAAGATGACGCCGAAGATGCATGTCTGGACGTGCGCACCGATGGCAAGTCGGTCGACATCGACGGTGACTACACCGAAACTCTGGCCCGTATCGACACCAACCCGAACGGCATCGGCGTGTTTGGTCTGGCGTTCTACGAGAACAACACCGACAAGCTGAAAGTTGCGACCATGTCCGGTATCGCACCGTCGACCGAGACCATCTCGACCGGTGAATACCCTGTGTCGCGCCCGCTGTTCTTCTACGTGAAGAAAGCCCACATCGGCGTGATCCCCGGCCTGAAAGAATACGCTCAGTTCTTCACCGCTGACGAAATTGCTGGCCCGTCGAGCCCGCTGGCCAACTACGGTCTGGTTGCTGACCCTGAGCTGTCCAAAACTCAGGAAGCGATTGCCAACGAAGTCACCATGGGTTCGGGCAGCTAAGCCCCCTTCGATATGATTTGCGGGGGGCGGCATTCTGTGCCGCCCCCATGTTTCTTTTCTTCCCGATCAAGACCTGTGGGGGCGTTATGCCGATAATTTGGCTTTTTCTGATTGTCTTGGCGATTGCGGCAGTCGGTTATGTGTTGGGGCGGTCTCGCGCCTTGCAAAGCGCCGGGGGCGACAGTCGGGAACTGCATTCCCTTCCGTCCTTTTACGGTGCCAATGTCGCGCTGAAGGTGGTCATACCTGCCTTTGGGTTGTTGATCGTGTGGCTGCTGGCGCAGCCGTTATTCGTGAACTCTCAGATCTCGGGGATGATCCCGGATTCGGCCATTCAGGAAGGCTCGTCGCGCGGGCTGGTCATGGCCGAGGTGCGCCGTACCGCGTCGGGGCTGGATGCCGCCATCACTCAGGGTCAGTTGGATGAGGCCGTCGCCCAAAACCCAAGCGCGGATGTCGCCGACATCACGCAACTTTTGAAAGACGCCGGGCAGGTTGTGACATCGACCATCACGCAACCGGTTCTTCAAGCCGCGCAGCGCTATCGCGTGATGAATGCAAGCGGCTATCTGGTGATGACGATCGCTGTGATCCTTGTTGCATTGGCAGGCGCAGCCGTCAGCCTGGTGCAAACCAATGCCAGCTATCGCGCCCGAAATGTGGTTGAGCAGGGCGTTCGCATTTTGCTACTGGCCGCCGCGTCCATCGCCATCCTGACAACCGTCGGCATCGTTCTGTCGTTGGTCTTCAACACGTGGGAGTTCTTCCGACTATACCCCGCCTCTGATTTCTTTTTTGGCACCACCTGGGCGCCCAGCTTTTCGGGTCGGGGTGGCGCGTCGGATCTTGGCATCCTGCCGCTGCTGTGGGGCACGCTGTATATCTCGGTCGTTGCCTTGCTGGTGGCGGTGCCGATTGGCCTGTTCGCTGCGATTTACCTCAGCGAATATGCCTCGCCCGCCGTTCGTTCGATTGCCAAGCCGCTGCTCGAAGTTCTGGCTGGTATCCCGACCATCGTCTACGGCCTGTTCGCCCTGCTGACCGTTGGCCCGATGCTGCTGGGTGTCTTCGGCGATGAAGGTTTGGGCTGGATGAAAGCCGGTACGGCTGTGATGACCGCCGGTCTGGTCATGGGCATCATGCTGATCCCGTTTGTCTCATCCCTGTCCGACGACATCATCAACGCCGTGCCGCAAGCGATGCGTGACGGGTCCTATGGGTTGGGTGCCACGCAGTCCGAGACCATTCGTCAGGTGGTTCTGCCTGCCGCGTTGCCGGGGATCGTGGGGGCCATCCTGCTGGCAGCCTCGCGCGCCATTGGTGAGACCATGATCGTGGTTCTGGGGGCAGGGGCCGCAGCGCGGCTTAGCCTGAACCCTTTTGAGGCGATGACAACCGTCACCGCGAAAATCGTAAGCCAGCTGACCGGCGACGCAGATTTTGCCTCGCCCGAAGCGCTGGTTGCCTTTGCGCTTGGCATGACACTGTTCGTTGTCACGCTGGGCCTGAACGTCTTTGCCCTTTACATCGTGCGCAAGTACCGGGAGCAGTACGAATGACCGACGCAAGCATGCAAACCTCTGAGCCGCGTCGCAAATCTGTGTCGCTCACGGCGTCAGACGCACATACCCGCAAACGTGCCAATGCCGAAAAACGCTTTCGCGCCTATGGGATCGTGGCCATTGCCACCGGCCTGTTCTTTCTGCTCGTCCTGTTCGCCTCGATCCTGTCCGAAGGGATCCCGGCCTTTACCCGGACCGTTGTCAGCGTGGAATTCACACTGACCGAGCAGGAACAGGAAGAAGCCGAAAGCACCTTGTTCAAGACCAAGGCCTATTCTGACCTGTTCATCGCGGCTTTGAACAAAGAGCTGGATGAAAGCGGTCTTGAGGTCGATTTCGACGAGGCCGCGATTGAGCGTCTTCTGGGTAAAGTCGGCGGAACCATCCGGACGTTCTATGCGGACAACCCGGATCAGTTGGGCCAACCGGTTGAGTTTGATCTGGCAGCGTCCAGCCGGGTGGACGGATACTACAAGGGCCGAGTGTCGCGCGACAGCATTCAGGACAGCCGCTTCCTTCAGAAAAGCGACCTGGATCTGGTGGATGCGCTGGAAGAGGCCGGGATCATCAAGCAGGTCTTCAACTGGCCCTTCATCACCGGCGCAGACTCGGGCGTGGACAACCCCGGCGGTGCTGGTATCGGCGCCTCGGTCGTGGGTTCGTTCTTCATGATGCTGGTCGTTCTGGGCCTGTCCCTGCCGATTGGTGTGGCGGCATCGATCTATCTGGAAGAATTCGCGCCGCAGAACAAGTTTACCGATCTGATCGAGGTAAATATCTCGAACCTCGCCGCTGTTCCGTCGATTGTGTTCGGTATCCTCGGTCTGGCTGTGTTCATCCAGTTCATGCACCTGCCGCAATCGGCCCCGCTGGTCGGTGGTCTGGTGCTGACGCTGATGACATTGCCGACGATCATTATCTCGACCCGCGCGTCGCTGAAGGCGGTTCCTCCGTCGATCCGTGACGCGGCGCTTGGGGTAGGGGCCTCGAAAATGCAGGCGGTGTTCCACCACGTTCTGCCGCTGGCTGCACCCGGCATCCTGACCGGAACCATCATCGGTTTGGCGCAGGCTTTGGGGGAAACCGCCCCGCTGCTGCTGATCGGGATGGTGGGCTTTGTGGCCCGTGGCTACCCCGACGGCTTCCTTGCCGGGTTTACCGAGGCAAACTCGGCCATGCCCGCCCAGATCTACACCTGGGCCGCCCGCGCCGATGTGGGTTTCTACGAAAAGGCCTGGGGCGGGATCATCATTCTGCTGATGTTCCTGCTGACCATGAACATCATTGCAATCATCCTGCGCCGCCGCTTTGAACGCCGCTGGTAAAAAGGGGCTATACTATGAACGACATGTCGCGAGTGGAGAGACAAGTGGACACCAATGAAATCAAGCTGGAGTGCCGGGACTGCCAAGTCTACTACGGCGACACCCACGCCATCAAAGATGTGAATGTCGATATCGAAGACAAAACCGTCACCGCGTTCATCGGCCCGTCGGGCTGCGGTAAGTCCACCTTTCTGCGCTGCCTGAACCGGATGAACGACACAATCGACGTGGCGCGCGTTAAGGGTAGTTTCAAACTGGATGGCGAAGACATCTATGACAAACGCGTCGATCCGGTGCAGCTGCGCGCCAAGGTCGGCATGGTGTTCCAGAAACCGAACCCGTTTCCCAAGTCGATCTATGATAACGTAGCCTATGGTCCGCGCATCCACGGTTTGGCCAAGAACAAGGCGGAACTGGATGAGATCGTTGAGAAATCCCTGCGCCGCGGTGCGATCTGGGATGAGGTCAAAGACCGTCTCGATGCCCCGGGCACCGGCCTGTCGGGTGGTCAGCAGCAGCGCCTGTGCATCGCCCGCGCCGTAGCGACTGAGCCGGAAGTTCTGTTGATGGACGAGCCATGCTCGGCGCTGGACCCCATTGCGACCGCGCAAGTCGAGGAACTGATCGACGAACTGCGCGCGCAGTATTCGGTGGTGATCGTCACCCATTCGATGCAGCAGGCCGCGCGCGTCAGCCAGAAAACCGCGTTCTTCCATCTGGGCAATCTGGTCGAGTTCGGAGAAACCGGTCAGATCTTCACCAACCCCGTAGATCCGCGCACGGAAAGCTACATCACAGGCCGCATCGGCTGAGCACAGGTATTCAGATATGACCGATATGAGCGAACAACATATTGCATCTGCTTTCGATCGTGACCTTGAGGCCATCCAGGCGCATATCATGAAGATGGGCGGCCTGGTCGAAGCCGCCATCATGAGCGCCGCCCGCTCGCTTGAATCCCGCGACGTGGAATTGGCGCAGGAAGTGCGGCAGGGTGACAAGGCCATCGACGCGCTGGAAGAGGTGATCGATGAGGAAACCGCCCGCCTGATCGCGCTGCGCGCGCCGACAGCCAGCGACCTGCGTCTGGTTCTTTCAGTGCTGAAAGTATCCGGCAACCTCGAACGAATCGGTGACTATGCCAAGAACATCGCCAAGCGTACCACGGTTCTGGTCGATGCAGGCGAGGTCAACGGCAGTGCCGCCGCCCTGCGCCGCATGGCGCGCGAAGTCGAACGGATGCTGCGCGACGCCCTGGACGCCTATATCCAGCGCGATGCCGAACTGGCGACCGACGTCATTAACCGCGATGAAGATGTCGACCAGATGTATAACGGCCTGTTCCGCGAGTTCCTGACCTATATGGCCGAGGACCCGCGCAACATCTCGGCCTGTATGCACCTGCATTTCATCGCCAAGAATATTGAACGGATGGGCGATCACGTTACCTCGATTGCCGAGCAGGTGGTCTATCTGGTCACGGGTGAACGCCCGGCCGAAGCGCGGCCCAAGGCCGACACCACGTCGCAAACCGTCTAGGAGACGCAGAAGATGTCCGCAGATCAGCCAACTGTCCTGGTTGTCGAGGATGAACTCGCCCAGCGTGAAGTGCTGGCATATAACCTCGAGGCCGAAGGGTTTCGGGTTTCCAAAGCCGCCAGCGGTGACGAAGCATTGCTTCTGGTGGATGAAGACAGCCCCGACATCATCGTTCTGGACTGGATGATGCCCAATCTCAGCGGGATCGAGGTTTGTCGGCGGTTGAAAACCCGGCCTGATACCCGCTCGATCCCGATCATCATGCTGTCGGCGCGCTCGGAAGAGGTCGACAAGGTGCGCGGCCTTGAAACGGGCGCAGACGACTATGTTGTCAAACCTTATTCGGTTGTCGAACTGATGGCCCGCGTGCGCACCCAATTGCGGCGCGTGCGTCCGGCGACCGTGGGCATCCTGTTGGAGTTCGACGACATTGTTCTTGATTCCGAGACGCATAAGGTCAGCCGCGACAGCAAGCCGCTGAAACTGGGCCCGACCGAGTTCAGGCTGCTGAGTACCTTCATGGAAAAACCGGGACGCGTCTGGAGCCGCGAGCAACTGCTGGATCGGGTCTGGGGCCGCGACATCTATGTCGATACGCGGACCGTCGATGTTCATATCGGTCGGCTGCGCAAGGCATTGACCCAACATGGCGGTGAAGACCCTGTGCGCACTGTGCGCGGCGCCGGTTACGCTTTGGGATAACACATCAAGGGCAGGGACCTCGGACACCGGTTTCCTGCCCATGACAATTGCTTGTGGACACGTGCCAAACTCTTGCTGTTTTTTGCGGCAGACCCACGTTAGGGTGCAGCAAATCTGATCAAGCGGAGAAGCACAATGAACGCGCCTCAAACGAAACCGACCTTGCGTGCAAAAGATGCGCCGGATCTGGGTAAATTTTCGTGGGAAGACCCGTTTCGCCTGTCTGACCAACTGCAAGAAGACGAACGGATGATCACCGACAGCGCCCGGGCCTATGCTCAGGAAAAGCTGCTGCCGCGCGTGACTGCCGCTTTCCAGACCGAAGAAACCGATCCTGAGATCTTCCGTGAGATGGGTGAGATGGGCCTGCTGGGCACCACGATCCCGGAGGAATACGGCGGTTTGGGCGGCAACTACGTGTCCTACGGCCTTGTCGCGCGCGAGATTGAGCGTGTGGATTCCGGCTATCGCTCGATGATGTCAGTGCAAAGCTCGCTGGTCATGTATCCGATCTATGCCTACGGCAGCGAAGAACAGCGTCAAAAATACCTGCCGAAACTGGCTTTTGGCGAATGGATCGGTTGTTTTGGCCTGACCGAAGCGGACGCAGGCTCGGATCCCGCAGGCATGAAAACGCGGGCCGAGAAAATCGATGGTGGTTATCGGTTGACCGGCAGCAAAATGTGGATCTCAAACGCTCCGATTGCGGATGTATTCGTGGTCTGGGCCAAGTCCGATGCCCATGACGGCAAAATTCGCGGGTTTGTTCTGGACAAAGGGTTGAAAGGCCTGAGCGCGCCGAAGATTCAAAACAAACTAAGCCTGCGCGCGTCGATCACCGGTGAAATCGTTCTGGACGGCGTTGAAGTGGGCGAGGGCGCGTTATTGCCGCATGTTCAGGGCCTGAAAGGTCCGTTCGGCTGTCTGAACCGCGCCCGCTATGGCATCAGCTGGGGCGTCATGGGGGCTGCGGAACACTGCTGGCACGCAGCGCGTCAATATGGGCTGGACCGTAAGCAGTTCGACAAGCCGCTTGCACAGACCCAACTGTTCCAGCGCAAACTGGCGGATATGCAGACCGAGATCGCCTTGGGCCTGCAGGCCAGCTTGCGTGTCGGTCGTTTGTTGGACCAGGCCGAGGCCGCGCCCGAGATGGTGTCGATTGTGAAACGCAACAACTGCGGCAAGGCGCTGGACATTGCACGCATGGCCCGTGACATGCACGGCGGCAACGGCATCTCGCTGGAGTTCCACGTGATCCGCCATATGGTCAATCTGGAGACCGTGAATACATACGAAGGCACGCATGATGTGCATGCGCTGATACTGGGGCGTGCTCAGACGGGGTTGCAGGCGTTTTATTAAGTCTTGCACCAATCCCAAATCTGCCGCCAACCGTGCGATTGGCGGCAGTGGGAGCAGTGTTTAGATAATCGTATAATCAGTATTATGTAAAGTTAGGTGATTTGAAAACACTGCAAAACCTTACGCTTAGCGCACATAACTGAACCACATCGGAAACGCCCCATGGATCTAAATGGAAAAACAGTTGTTGTAACCGGCGCCGCTGGCGGCATTGGCAAAGGTCTGGCTCAGCGGTTTGCGCAGGACGGTGCAACGGTCGTGTGTTCGGACATTGATCTTGCAGCCGCACAAGCCGTTGCCGCTGGTATCGGCGGCCATGCCTATCCCTGTGATGTGTCCAGCGAAGCGCAGATCAAAGCTTTGATCGATCATGTTGAAAGCGAGATCGCGCCGATAGATCTGTTCTGTGCAAATGCTGGCATCCTGACGCTTGGCGGCCCGGATGTTCCGGATGACGACTGGAACAGGATCTGGACCATCAACGTTATGTCTCATGTCTGGATGGCGCGTCATCTGGTGCCGCGCATGATCGAACGTGGCAAAGGCTATGTGCTGATCACGGCCTCAGCAGCCGGACTTTTGAACCAACCGGGCGCAGCGCCGTATGGGGTCACGAAACACGCAGCCGTCGGATTTGCCGAATGGTTGTCCTTGACCTATGGCCATAAAGGCCTGGGCGTATCGGTCCTGTGCCCTCAGGCCGTGCGGTCCGAGATGACGCGCGGGCACGAGGCTTCGGTCGCCGCCATAGACGGAATGCTGGAACCCGAAGACGTCGCAAACGCCTGTGTCGAGGCCATTCGCGCCGAACAGTTTCTTGTTCTGCCACACCCTCAGGTTCTGGATTACATCCGCCTCAAATCCGCCGACTATGATCGTTGGCTGATCGGAATGCGGAAGTTAAATCAACAGTTTGTGGAAGATAACTAAACCCTCGACTGTGGCTTGCGCATCAAACCTTCCTGCGCGACCGACGCAACCAAAACTCCGTCCTGCGAATAGATCGAGCCGCGATTGAACGAACGTCCCTGCCCTGACCACGGTGAATCCATCGCGTAAAGATGCCAGTTCTCGAAACGCACCGGCGCATGAAACCACATTGTATGATCAAGGCTTGCGCCGTTCACCTGTCCGGTGAACCAGCTTAGCCCATGCGGGCGCATTCCCGAACTCAGCAGACCCATATCCGAGGCATATGCCAGCAACAGGTGCTGTGTTCGGGCATCAGCGGTTGCGGCGGCCCCCATGCGGAACCAGATCTGGTTGCGGTCATCTGCCACCGCCGGATTGAACGGGTCCAGATGCCCAACCTCTCGCACCTCGATAGGACGTTCGCGCATCAGTTCCTTGCGAAGCCTCTCGGGAACGCGGTCCAGGTATTTGCCCCGAAGCTCGGCACGGGACGGATAGGTTTCTGGCCCGTTCAGAGCGGGCATCGCATGCTGATGTTCCCATCCTTCATCCTGAACATGAAACGAAGCCGACATGTTCAAAATTTGCCGCCCATGCTGAACCGCAACAACCCGACGAGTTGTAAAAGAGCCTCCATCCCGCGCTCTATCCACTTGATAAATAACAGGGATCGACGGATCGCCGGGACGAATGAAATAGGCGTGCAAAGAGTGGCAAAGCCGATCCTCAACCGTTCGATAGGCTGCGGCCAGGGCCTGGGCGATCACCTGCCCGCCAAAGATGCGGGTCGGGGTTTCGCCGCCAGACCCGGTGCCCCGGAACAGATCAACCTCAAGCCGTTCAATATCCAGAAGGTCAAGAAGAATACGTTCGGCTTCGGTCATGGTCCTGTCTCCGGAAGTGATCGTGCTTTGGGTATCAGCCGGTATCGGATCATTCAATCATGGCGGCCAGAACCAGCGCCTTTAACTCGGCCCGGGACGGGTAGGAACTGGATGGCGACAATTGCGTAAAAAACACGGCTGTAAGATCGTTTTGCAGGTCGAGCCAGAAATAGGTCGAGGCCATGCCGCCCCAGCTGAAATCCCCGACCGATCCCGGCACACGCACCCTGCCCGGATTCAGGACGACCGATCCGCCCAGACCAAAACCCATCCCCTCCATCGGTTGTTCGGCAAAACTGCTGGGACCCATCGAGGCAATATCGCCCGGTAAGTGGTTGCAAAGCATGAAGTCTACGGTCTTCGGCCCCAGCAGACGGTGAACGTTAAAAGCCCCCCGATTGCGCAGCATTTCGACAAACCGCGCATAATCGTCGATGGTGCCGATCAACCCGCCACCGCCGGAAAATGTGGTCGTGCGTTCAAAGGGCGATGATCCGGCCTCATCCACAAGGCGCAGAGTTTCCGTGCCCCGCTCGGCAGAGTTCAGCGCCATGGCATCGCCGGACAAGGGCGAGTAGAGCGAGGCAAACCGGTCCCCTGCCCCTTGAGGCACCGAAAAGCCGGTTTCGGTCATCTGAAGTGGTGCGAATATCTCTTGCGCGAAATACTGATCCAGCGGCAGGCCGGACACGATTTCGATCACGCGGCCCAACACATCCGTGCTGACCGAGTATTCCCACCGCGTACCGGGCTGAAACGCCAGCGAAAACGCGGCCAGATCACGGATACGATCTGCCAAAACCCCTTGGTTAGGCTTGAATAACAGATCCTGTTCATCCATCGCTTCGGGCAAAAGGCCTGGATTGAACGGATAGCTGAACCCGCTTGTATGCGTCAGCAACTGATGAAGCGTTGGCGTCGGCGCATCCTCGGTTTGATCCAGCCGTTCGGCACCGGGAACAAGCGCCTGCATCCCCCTGAATTCCGGTAGAAAATCGGACAGAGGCGCATCCAGGTGGAACAGCCCCTTCTCGGCCAACATCATCAGCCCGACCGACGTGATCGGTTTGGTCATCGAGTAAATCCGGGTCAGCGTGTCCCGCTGAAACGGCAGATCCTTTTCAACACTGCGCTGGCCGCAGGCGTGAAAGAACACCTCGGTACCTTGATGTGTCAGCAAAAACGCGCTGCCCGCGTATTTTCGCTGCGTGACATACCGATCCATCCAGGTGCGGATGCGGTTCAGGCGGTTTGGGTCGAAGGATGTCATGATTAACCTGTCTGAATGCTGCCTGATTTCACCCTATGCCAGCACGGCAAAGTTTGTCCCTTGCAATGTGCAGGCCATAAGCGATTACTTTCTATGAAAGGCTGCCCCCGTCGCAGATTCGTTGCGTGCCTGTTCTAAAGATCTGCCGACACCTTCTTTTGGAGTACCGACATGGCGCAAACCATAGATTTCGTTTACGATTTTTGCAGCCCGAATGCGTTTCTCGCGTATAAAATGCTGCCGAAAATCGCCAAGGGGCACAAGGCCACGGTCGTGCCGGTCCCGGTGATGTTGCCGGTTATCTTCAAATCCACGCATAACCAAAGCCCGTTCGAGGCTTTTTCAGAGAACCGTCAGAAATCATCCTATCTGACCCATGACCTGCATCGCTTTGCCCGCCGTCGCGGCGTAAGCTTTCACATGAGCCCGCATTTTCCGGTGAACACCAAATTCGCCATGCGCGGCGCGTATTTTGCATCCGGAAAGCCATGGGAAAACAAATATATAGACGCAGTATTTGATGCGATTTGGGTGCATGGTCAAAAGGTCGATGAGCTGAATGTACTATCAGAGATCCTGCGCGAGGCCGAACTGCCCGTCCGCAAAATCCGCGAGGCCATCGCCGCGCCCGAGACCAAGCAATTGCTGAAAGAGCAGACCAAGGACATCGTCAGGCGGGGCGCCTTTGGTGTTCCCAGTATGTTCGTTGGGTCCGAGATGTTTTTTGGCAAGAACAGCCTTGCCAATCTCGATCTTGAACTTTCTCTGAAAAATTAGATGCTTGACGACCCTACCTAACGTCGTTCCAGCGCGGCCAGCCCGTGTTGCGCGAAGATGGGAACATAGGCTCCGAACGCCTGGGCGCGCTTTGGATCGGACGCGTTGCCATCCAGAGCGCGTTTGTAGACGCCCTGCAAAATCCCCGCCATCCGAAAGAAGTTGAAGGCCAGATAGAAGCCGAAATTGTCGATCCCCGGCAGTCCGCGCCGTTCGCAATATTGTGCGATAAAGGCCCGATCACTAGGCAGGCCCAGAGCGTCCCGGTCGATTCCGGCCAGCCCGCGCCCCTCTTTTCCCGGAGGCATTTGCCACTGCATGATCACGGCTGCCAGATCTGCATAGGGGTGGCCGATGGTCGACAATTCCCAATCCAGAACACCGATGCAGTTTGTGCCGTCTGCGGCGAACATCAGATTGTCGATGCGATAATCACCATGCACCAGCGTCCGTTGCCCGTCATCCTGCGGAAGCGACGTCTCCAGCGCGCCGATCAACCTGTCCATGTCCGCAATGTTCGCGGTTTCGGATGCGCGGTATTGCTTGGTCCAGCGTGAGATCTGGCGTTCGAAATAGTTCCCCGTCGGGCCGTAGTCAGTCAGACCAGCGGCGTCGATGTCCACCATATGCAACTCTGCCAGAACCCGGTTCATTTCGTCGATGACCGCGCGGCGGGCATCGTTGCTTTCGCCCTCCATCTGCGGCTCAAGAAAGACCCAGCCTTCCAGATGTTCCATTACGTAGAATGCCGACCCGATCACCGAATCATCCTCGCACAGTAACAGCATGCGCGGCACCGGAACGCGGCTGTCGGCAAGGGCGCGTTGCACCCGGAACTCTCGATCCACCGCATGGGCGGATTTCAGCAGCACACCCGGGGGCTTGCGGCGCAAAACGTACGATTGTTTTGGGGTACGCAACCGGAAGGTCGGGTTCGACTGGCCGATGGCGAATTTCGTGGCGTCCAGCGGACCTTCATACCCCGCCAGATGTTGGGACAGGTAGGCGTCGACAGCATCCAGGTCCAGATCGGTTTCGGTGCTCATAACTGGCCCTCGCACTTAGAACGCAGCTTCAAAGATATTACCGGCAGTCACAACGTTAATGCCACCTGATACTGGGATAACCGCACCGGTCACGAAACTGCCACCGCGTCCGCACAGAAACAGCATACAGCCCGCAATATCCTCGTCCCGGCCCACGCGGCCCAGAGGGACGGATTTGCCGACCTTTGCGCGAGTATCTTCGTCCGCTGTGGCAAAAGCTGTCATGCGCGACACAAACGGCCCCGGGGCCAGGGCGTTCACGGTGACATGGTAAGGCGACAACTCTTTCGCCAAGATTTTGGTCAGGTGCAGCACCGCAGCTTTAGACGCCGAATAGCTATAGGCCCCATCGCCCATCGGAACCTCACCCATGACCGAGCCGACATTGACGACCCGCGCAGGATCTTCGGCGGTGCCGGACTTCATCAGCAAGGGCAACAGTTTCTGGGTCAGGTCAAATATACCAGCAACGTTGACGGACATGACCTTGTCCCAAGCGTCATACGGGAACTGCCCCATTGGCGCGCCCCAGCTAACGCCGGAATTATTCATAAGAATATCAAGGCGGTCAGTGCGCGCATTAATGCCTGCAACCAGTGCATCAATCCCTTCCTGGCTTCCCAGATCCCCGGCAAATCCAACCGCGCTGCCCGGTGCATCCAGTGCGTTCAGCTCTTCGGCAACTGCTGCGCAGGCGTCGCCTTTGCGCGAGGCAATCAGGACATGGGCACCAGCCCGGACCAAAGCCTCGGCCGCCATGCGCCCGATGCCGGTTGCACCACCTGTCACCAGCGCGGTTTTGCCTTGCAGCGAAAATAGGGTCTCGGGGGTCATGGTCTGCTCCTCACTTACATCTGTGGGCAGGTGCCGTTGCGGGAACCAAGGGGATGGCCCGTTGACAACACATGATCCTGCACCAAAGCTTTCTGTGACAGAATAACAGAGACATCAGGGTCAACATGCAAGCATTACTCAGCGTCGCGCCCGGCGGGCCCGAGACTTTGGAACTGACCACCCTGCCCGATCCAACCCCCGGCAAAGGCGATCTGTTGATCGAAGTGAAAGCGGCTGGCGTGAACTTTCCCGACACGCTGATCATCCGCGATCTGTATCAGATGAAGCCCCCGCGCCCCTTCGCCCCCGGCGGAGAAATTGCCGGAGAGGTTCTGGCCATCGGTGAAGGCGTCACCGGATTTGAACCGGGTGATCGGGTGCTGGCGCTGACTGGTCACGGCGGATTTGCGACGCACCTGACACTCAAGGCTGCGACGGCGATCAAGATCCCGGACGAGATGCCGTATGAGGACGCCGCCTGTTTCATTTTCACCTACGGCACCTCGTACCACGCCCTGAAAGACCGCGCGCATCTGCAATCCGGCGAAACCCTCTTGGTTCTGGGCGCGGCCGGAGGCGTCGGTTCGGCCGCGATTGAGTTGGGTAAGGCCATGGGCGCGCGGGTGATTGCGGCGGTGTCTTCGCAGGACAAGGCCGAGTTCTGTCGTCAGGTCGGCGCGGATGAAACCATCGTGTACCCGAAAGACATGGACAAACAGGCGCAAAAGGACTTCTCGGGCCAGATCAAAGCATTGGCCGGGTCAAATGGTGTGGATGTCGTCTATGACGCGGTCGGAGGACCCTTTGCCGAGCCCGCCCTGCGCAGTATGGCGTGGAACGGGCGCTTTTTGGTTGTCGGCTTCCCGGCAGGGATCCCGAACATCCCGCTGAACCTTCCCTTGCTCAAAGGGTGTCAGGTCGTTGGCGTATTCTGGGGCGCGTCCGTATTCCGTGACCCAAAGGGGCACGCGGAAAACGTTGCCGAGCTGTTTGGCCTCTATGCTGCGGGACACATCAAACCGCGCATCAGTGATCGATTCCCGCTGGCCAAAGCCGGACAGGCGCTGGATCTGCTGGCCGGGCGTTCGGTTCTGGGAAAGCTGGTCGTCACGCCCGGTTCAGACTGAAATTCGCGCTGAACAAGCGGCACAAGATCACAGCTCGAGGCGCTTATGCTGCAATGCGACACAGCGCGGTAGACAATCTGGCCTATTCATGTCTATGAACCTGTAATGGGGATAGTAAAGACATGAATAACGTTCTGGTTTTGAATGGTCCGAACCTTAATTTGCTGGGCACGCGCCAGCCCGAGGTTTACGGCAGCACCACCTTGCAGATGGTCGAGGATTTGTGTGTCGAACATGGTGCGTCCATCGGCCTGAATGTCACGCATTTCCAATCCAACCACGAAGGCGCGTTGATCGACGCGATTCATGCGGCGCGGGGCGCGCAGGACGGTCTGGTTCTTAACGCGGGTGCGTATACGCATACCTCTATCGCGCTGATGGATGCGATCGCCTCTGTCGAACTTCCGATGGTCGAAGTTCATCTGTCCAACATCCACGCCCGCGAAACCTTTCGCCATACGTCTTATATCGCAAAGGTAGCACTGGGGCAGATTTGCGGGTTCGGGGCGCAGAGCTATGTTCTGGCGCTTGACGCGCTGGCCGCCCATTTGGGGTCAAGAGGTGCCGGATGACTCTGAAAGAATACCTGCATTTCGTAAGCTACGCCAAAACCCTGGAAGAGTTGTGGGACGCGCATTGCCGGCAGATGGCCGAATATGGCTTTGACCGGCTGATTTATGGCTATACGCAGTTCCGCACCGAAACCTCGCTGGGCGACCCCGAGGATTTCGTGATCCTGACCAATCACTGCCACAACTACGTGGACGGTTTTCTGAAGGGCGGACTGTACTTCCATGCCCCGATGCTCAAATGGGCGCTGGACAACGAAGGCGCTGCCAGTTGGCGGATGATCCAGGACATGATGTCCAGCGGTCGTATGACGGCGCAGGAACGCAAGGTCTTTGAGTTCAACAAGTCGATGGGCGTAGTGACGGGCTACACGGTTAGCTTCAATTCCGTTTCGATGCGGTCGAAGGGTGCGATTTCGCTGTCCGCAAAAGGTGGGCCAAGTCAGGATGAAGTTGACGAGATCTGGGCAGAGCATGGCGAAGACATCCTGTTGATGAACAACATGGCGCATCTCAAGATCCTGACCCTGCCCTACAATCCCCCGAACCGGGCGCTGACCAAACGACAGCGCGAGGCGCTGCAATGGGTCGGGGATGGCAAGACGACTCAGGACATTGCGCTGTTGATGGGGCTGACCTCGGCCACCGTGGAAAAGCACCTGAGGCTCGCGCGCGAGTCGCTTTCGGTTGAAACCACGGCGCAAGCGGTCCTCAAGGCCTCGCTACACAACCAAATGTTCATCATGGAGGCCTGATGTTGTTGATTTCTGACGCTAAACTGCGTCAATTTACCTTAGGTAAGGAAATCATGACTTCCGGTTTACGCGATAAAGTTGCAGATTGATATTGTTCCGTGAGTGGTGGCTTTAGCCAGGGAACACATCGATCAGATCTTTGCAATTTCAGAGCTCTCTGGTCACTCTGACACTGAGGCGCCTATTTGTCCGCGTCACGAGGTCGGAAATTTGGGGGGCCTCGACCATCCCCATCATGCGGGGCCCTCCATCCTTCTTCCTCTTGGTTTGCGTCGGCCTGACGTTGGCCAAAAAAAGAAAACCGGTTACGCTGGGCGTAACCGGTTTTTTTTGTTGTGTCGGGCCTCTGACGAGGCCCTGAATGGTCGCTTAGCCTTGGGCCGCCTTGGCGACTTCGGCTGCGAAGTCTTCTTTTTCGACCACGATGCCTTCGCCAACTTCCAGACGGATGAAGCCGGTGATGGTTGCGCCCGCTTCTTTGGCCGCTGCTTCAACGGTCAGGTCAGGGTTCACAACGAACGACTGGTTCAGCAGAGTCGATTCCGCGACGAATTTCTTCATGCGGCCTTCGATCATCTTCTCGATCACCTGCTCCGGCTTGCCGGATTCGCGGGCGATGTCCATCTGAACCTGCTTTTCTTTCTCGACAACTGCCGGGTCCATGTCGGCCTCGGACAGAGCTGCCGGGTTCACAGCAGCGATGTGCATCGCAACCTGCTTGCCGATCGCTTCGTCGCCACCGGTCAGAGCGACCAGAACGCCGATTTTACCCATGCCGTTGGTGGCTGCGTTGTGGACGTAGGACACAACAGTGTCGCCCGACAGCTTGGCCATACGGCGTACCGACATGTTTTCGCCGATGGTGGCGATCTTGTCGGTCAGGGTGTCGGCAACGGATTTTCCACCCAGATCAGCGGCCAGCAGCGCTTCGACATTGTCGACGCCTTCGGCTGCGTAAGCGATCTTGCCAACCATTTCCTGGAACTCGGCGTTTTTCGCAACGAAGTCGGTTTCCGAGTTCACTTCGACTGCAACACCGTTGCCACCGTTGACGTGAACAGCAACCAGACCTTCTGCTGCGGTACGGCCCGATTTCTTGGCCGCTTTGGCCAGACCTTTGGTGCGCAGCCAGTCAACGGCTTCGTCCATGTTGCCGCCGGTTTCGGTCAGCGCTTTTTTTGCGTCCATCATGCCTGCGCCGGTTGCGTCGCGCAGTTCTTTAACCATTGCTGCTGTGATTGCCATCTCTTGGCTCTCCTCAATTCAAACGGAATTGGGGCAGGTCATACCCTGCCCCATATGTCATTTACGTGACGGGCAGCTTACGCTTCGGCAGGTGCTTCAGCTTCTTCTGCAACGGCTTCTTCAACCGGGGCTTCTTCGAACTCGCCCAGGTCAACGCCTGCGGCACCCAGCTGAGCGGTCATGCCGTCCAACGCGGCACGGGCTGCCAGATCGCAGTACAGAGCGATGGCGCGCGCTGCGTCGTCGTTGCCGGGGATGATATAGTCAACGCCGTCGGGCGAGCAGTTGGTATCGACAACGGCCACAACCGGGATACCCAGCTTGTTGGCTTCGGCGATGGCCAGTGCTTCTTTTTTGACGTCGATGACGAACAGCAGGTCAGGAACGCCGCCCATCTCGCGGATACCGCCCAGCGACGCCTGCAGCTTGGCCTGGTCACGTTCCATGCCCAGACGCTCTTTCTTGGTCAGGCCTTCGGCGCCTGATTCCATCGCTTCGTCGATCTGGTTCAGACGGTTGATCGACTGGGAAACGGTTTTCCAGTTGGTCAGCGTGCCGCCCAGCCAGCGGTGGTTCATGTAGTACTGAGCCGACTTTTCAGCGGCTTCGGCGATCGGGCCGGCGGCCTGACGCTTGGTACCAACGAACAGAACGCGGCCACCTTTTGCAACGGTGTCACGAACGGCCTGCAGCGCCTGGTCCAGCATCGGAACAGTCTGGGTCAGGTCCATGATGTGGATGCCATTGCGCGAACCATAGATGAACGGGCCCATGCGGGGGTTCCAACGCTGTGTCTGGTGACCAAAGTGAACGCCAGCTTCCAGCAGCTGACGCATGGAGAACTCGGGAAGAGCCATGCTATTTTCCTTTTCCGGTTTACGCCTGGGCGGGGGTGAAAGAAGCGGATGCTCCAACCGGCGGTCTTGATGAGGATGTCTCCCTCAAAAAGCCCAAACCCCGCCTGCGGGTTTGAATGGCGCGCGTATACGGCAGGTTTTGATGCAGTGCAAGGGCCTTTTGCCCTTATTTTTCAAGCCGCGCCAGGCTGTGCGCATGCCGCACGGCCTCTTCGCAATGGGCTGCCAGCGCCTTGCGGTTTTCAAAGTCGCTGACCTTGGCGGGCGCGTGGTAAATCAGTTCGACCGAACCCTGACGCAGTGCGCCGAGTGTCTTGAGAAGGTGCGGACCGAACTCCATATCACCCCACCAGCCATAGAACCGATCCGGTTGCTCCTTTGGCGCGTGAAACACGACGGAAACAGGCTGCACATACATAAAATCACGCAGTTCATCTGCGAAGAATGCCGCGAAGAGCGTTGTTTTAAATGGCAAAACCCGCAATCCATCGGTCGAAGTCCCTTCGGGGAAGAACAACAGTTTGTGTCCGGCCTTCAGGCGAGACTCGAACACTTTGGTCTGCTCGCGCGCCTTTTTTGGGTTCCGCTCGATAAATACGGTTCCGGTCGAACGGGCCAGCCAGCCGATTCCGGGCCATTTCGCGACCTCGGCCTTGGACACAAAGTAAATCCGCTTGCGCGCGTTCAGGGCGAAGATGTCCAGCCAGGACGTGTGGTTCGCCACCACAGCTCCGCGCTGCTGCATCAACTCGCCCGACGTTCGAAAACCGATACCCAGAAACCGGAGTGCATTGCGGCACACAAATTGCGCGATGAACGGAGTAATCGGACGACGAACCCCGAAGAGAGGGAGTTCGAACAGGCGAATGGTCAGAAGGACGATCAGGCCCCCAAACACCAAAAGCGCCAGAGGCACCCCGCGCAAGATGACAAGAACCCAGCCCAGCGGACCCAGATTGATCGGGTCAGGTGCCTCGTCACTATTCCACAATGGATCGTTCACGCCGGTTATGCCCCACCATAGATGCGTTTTTGCCGCTCGTTCATACGGGCGGTATCCAGGATCAGGCAAACATCCGTGGTGTTGAACGCATGGTCGATAAACGCCCCCTCGCCCACAAATCCACCCAAACGCAAATAGGCTTTGATCAGCGCGGGCACCTGCACCATCGCGGCGCGGCGGTCGAGGTCTTCGGGCGCGACCAGATCCATCGATTGAAACACGTCCGGCTGTGCCCGCACCCGCAGATCCTCGGGGGCCAGATGGTTGTGGTGCAGCATGGACAGGGATTGCGCGAGGGGTTGAACATCGGTGCCGTGAAAGCTGGCGACGCCGAACAGAACTTCGATCCCGCGTTCGTTCACATAGGCGGCCAAGCCATTCCACAGGTGATACATCGCAGTACCACCGCGATAATCTGCATGCAGGCAGGACCGGCCCAATTCCAACAGCTTGCGTCCGCTTTGCTTTAAGACGGTCAGATCATACTCGTCTTCGGAATAGAACTGCCCGATTTCCGCAGCACGTTCGCCCGGTAACAGCCTGTAAACGCCCACAACTTCGCCACTCAGGTCGTCAATGGCCAGCATGTGATCGAAATACGGGTCGAACTTGTCCTGTTCCAGACCCGCGTTGTGATCGACCATCTCGCCGCCGCCGCCCAGTTCGCGCACGAACACATCATAGCGCAGCCGTTGCGCGGCGCGCAGGTCATCCTCGGTTTCGGCGAGTTTGATGGTAAATGAGGGGCCTGTATCCGGCATGTCTATCCTTTGAATTGCCCCCGGCTGATACCGCAGGTTTTCACGTAAAGGCAACACGGCCACATCTGGTGTTCAGCGTTAACCTTTCCTAAACCAGTTTCACGGATCAAAGACCGGCACCAGGGCAATGCGTGTCCCGTCGATTACCACTTTGCCCTGCTCGCGAAAGTTAACGGTGATCTTGCCTGCGATGTTGGACTGCACCTGTCCGATACCCCAATCGGGGAAATCCGGGTGGCGGACATACATGCCCGGTGCAAGAATGGCATTGAGGTCTGACATTTGGGCTCCGGTCCGGTGGCAGATACAGCAGGAGGTACGCATGGGCGCTACGGACGTCAACCTGGCCGAGCTGATCGGCTCGCGGATCTGTCACGATCTGATCAGCCCGATTGGGGCAATCACCAACGGATTGGAACTGTTGGACATGGTTGGCGCAGTGCAGGGCCCCGAGATGGAGTTGATCTCGGGCAGTGTTGGCAGCGCGGGCGCGCGTATCCGGTTCTTTCGGGTGGCGTTCGGGTCGGCCAGCGATCAGCCGCTGGGGAAGACCGAAGTCGCTGAATTGCTGAAGGATATCGAACGCGCCGGACGTGTGCGGGTGAACTGGAACCTGACCGAGCCGGTGCCGCGCAATCAGGTCAAGCTGGCCTTTCTGGCGCTGATGTGTTGCGAAAGTGCGATGCCCTTGGGTGGCGAGGTCGAGATTTTAGTCAATGGTACCGGCTGGCAGGTGACCGGGACGGCGGACAAGTTAAATGTCGACCCTGATCTTTGGAAGAACGTCACAACGGGGCGGTTTCCCAAAAAGATCACGCCCGCGCAGGTGCAGTTTGCCCTTCTGCCGGAGACGGCGACCGCGATGGGGCGGCGGGTTAGCGTAGAAACCAACTCAACCCGCGTCGCCCTTCGGTTTTAGGCGCGGGTGGTGCCGTTGCCGCGCACCAGGTACTGAAAACTGGTCAGTTGCGCCGCGCCCACCGGTCCGCGCGCATGCATCTTGCCGGTGGCAATCCCGATTTCAGCGCCCATCCCAAATTCACCACCATCAGCAAACTGGGTTGAGGCGTTGTGCATCAAAATCGCACTGTCGAGCCGTTCGAAGAAGCGCCCTGCGGCAGCAGTGTCCTCAGTCATGATACAGTCGGTGTGGTTCGAGCCGAACTGTTGGATGTGCGCAATCGCCGCGTCGATATCGGCAACGGGTTTGGCAGCGATGATGCTGTCCAGAAACTCTTTGCCCCAATCATCGGCGGTGGCTGCGACGGTCCCTTCTGTGGCCAGAGCGCCCTCGGCATGGACCTCGACACCCGCTGCAATCAGCGCCGCGATCACGTCACGCCCCAACGTGTCTACGACGTCCTGATGGACCAGAAGACACTCAGCCGCGCCGCAGATACCGGTGCGGCGGGTTTTTGCGTTCAGCACCACGTCCAGCGTCTTTTGCGGGTCAGCGGCTTTGTCGATGTAGATATGCACGATGCCTTCCAGATGCGCAAAGACCGGAACGCGCGCCTCGCGCTGAACCAGCCCGACAAGGCCTTTGCCACCTCGGGGCACGATGACATCGACATAGTCGGTCATGGTCAGCAATTCCTGAACTGCGGCGCGATCACGGGTCGGAACCAGTTGAATCGCATCTGCGGGCAGGTTCGCGGCCTTCAACCCTTCGACCAGACACGCGTGGATGGCGGTTGAGGAGTGGAAGCTTTCGGACCCACCGCGCAGAATCACCGCATTCCCTGATTTCAGGCACAAAGCACCCGCATCCGCTGTCACATTGGGGCGGCTTTCATAAATCACGCCGATCACGCCCAAAGGCGTGCGGACCCGCTGGATATTCAGGCCCGAGGGCATGTCCCATTCGGTGATCACCTCACCCACAGGGTCAGTCTGGTCCGCGACAGTGCGCAGCCCGTCAACCATGCCCTGAATGCGGGATTCGTCCAGCATCAGGCGATCCATCATTGCGGGGCTCAGGCCCTTGTCACGACCAAACTCCAGATCTTTCTTGTTGGCCTCGATGATTTCCGCACGGTTGGCCCAAACGGCCTCAGCAGCCGCGATCAGGGCCGCATGTTTGCGCTCGGCGCTGGCAAAGGCCAGTTCGCGCGCAGCCTCTTTGGCGCGTTTGCCAAGGTCGGCCATCAGGGCGGGGATATTGTCGAGGTCCTTCATATCATATGCCTTTCTGCGCCGTTACAGCGCCAAATCGTCCCTGTGGATCAGCGCCGCGCGACCGGGATAGCCCAGCGTCGCCTCAATCTCCGAGGATTTGCGCCCCTTGATCGCGTCCGCTTCCTGCGCGGTATAGCGGCTGATCCCTTGCGCCAGTCGCCGCGCCTGCGGGTCGAGGATTGCAACGGGGTCGCCGCGCCCGAAATCGCCGGTGACTTCGACGATACCGGCGGGCAGCAGGCTATTGCCATTGGCCAGCGCCTTTGCGGCACCCGCATCCACCTTGATTTCGCCGCGCGGTTTCATGGCCGAAATCCAGCGCTTGCGGGCTGCATGCGGGTCCAACGTCGCCGTGAACCACGTGCGGTTCGCGCCATTTTCAAGCGATTGCAATGGGTTGAGGGGCGATCCTTCGGTTATCGCCATGTCACAGCCCGCCGCAGTCGCCATTTTAGCAGCCAGCAACTTGGTCTTCATCCCGCCTTTGGACAGGCCGGACCCGGCATCGCCTGCCATCGCCTCAATCTCGGGCGTGATGGTGTCGATGGTGTCATAGCGGGTGGCCGAGGGGTCTTCGTTCGGATTGCCGGAATAGAACCCATCGACGTCGGACAGAAGGATCAGCTGATCGGCCCCGACCGTCACCGCGATTTGCGCGGCCAGACGGTCATTGTCGCCATAGCGAATCTCGTCCGTGGCGACGGTGTCGTTTTCATTGACGATGGGCACAACACCCAGCCCCAACAAAGTCTCAAGCGTGGCGCGCGAGTTCAGATAGCGCCGCCGATCCTCACTGTCCTCCAGCGTAACCAGCACCTGAGCCGTGGTGATGTCATGAGGGGCAAGCGCCTCTTCATAGGCGCGCGCCAGCCTGATTTGACCCACTGCCGCTGCCGCTTGCGATTTCTCCAGTGGCAAGTCTGCCATCGGCAATCCCAGAACGCCGCGACCCAATGCGATTGAGCCGGAGGACACCAGAATGACATCCGCGCCCTGCCCCTTGAGCCACGCCACGTCCTGCGCCAGTGATTTCAGCCAGTCCGAGCGCAGCAAACCGGTGTGCCGGTCCACCAGCAAGGCAGACCCGATCTTGACCACCAAGCGGCGTGCTGCGGTCAGGGTTGCCAAGACTGAGCCTCCTCAGCGGGCTTTTGGCGCAGGCGGTTTTCGTCGATCTGCGCGCGCAAGGCCCGCAGCACTTCGGTCACGCCGAGATGAGCAACACCTGACATGGTCATGACGGGGCCACCAACTGCCTCTTCAAGTTCGGCCTTGATCAGGTCGCGTTCTTCCTCGTCCAAAGCGTCGATCTTGTTCAGCACGGTGATGCGCGGCTTGTCCGCCAGCTCTCCGCCGTAGGCTTCGAGTTCGGTGATGATGGTGCGATAATCTTCGACCACGGTTTCCGAGGTGCCATCGACCAGATGCAGCAGAACCGCGCAGCGTTCCACATGTCCTAGGAACCGGTCGCCGATCCCCCGCCCCTCATGCGCCCCTTCGATCAGGCCGGGGATATCGGCCACGACGAATTCGACGTTATCGACGCCAACAACACCCAGATTGGGATGCAGCGTCGTAAACGGATAGTCGGCGATCTTGGGCCGGGCATTCGACGTGGCGGCCAGAAAGGTCGATTTGCCCGCGTTGGGCATGCCAAGCAGACCCACATCCGCGATCAGCTTCAGCCGCAGCCAGATGGTGCGGTCAATCCCCGCCTGCCCCGGATTTGCGCGGCGCGGGGCCTGGTTGGTGGCCGATTTGAAGTGCAGGTTGCCGAACCCGCCATTGCCGCCCTTGGCCAGCAGGAACCGCTGTCCAACCTCTGTCAGGTCGCAAATGACGGTCTCTTCATCCTCGTCCAGGATCTCGGTCCCGATAGGCACGCGCAGGATAATGTCGTCACCATCCTTGCCGGTGCGTTGCTGACCGCGACCGGGTTGGCCGTTCTTGGCGAAGAAATGCTGTTGATAGCGGAAGTCGATCAGGGTGTTCAGCCCATCCACAACCTCGGCCCAGACAGACCCGCCCTTACCGCCGTCCCCGCCATCGGGTCCGCCGTATTCGATGTATTTTTCGCGTCGGAAGCTGACGCAGCCGCTACCGCCGGCCCCGGACCGGATGTAGACCTTTGCAAGATCGAGAAATTTCATGTCAGTCCCCTACTGCAAAGGCCCCATCGGCCACAAGTCAGAGTTTTTTACTATAGGTCCAGGTGGGCACATTTGCGTCGCGCGCCACCGAATAGCTTTCGGCGTCCCCCAGATATTCAAACCCGCAATGGGTCAGCACCCGGGCCGAGGCCGGGTTGTCCTGAAACACGCTGGCGAACATGGTCGAGTTTTCCAGCGGATTCGCCAGAACCAGAGCCTCGACCGCCAAGGACGCGATGCCTGTGTTCCAGTAAACCGGAGCGACCCAATAGCCGACCTCGGACTGGTTGCGATCCAGCCGCTGCAACGAGATCAGGCCGATCAGTTCAGGCCCGCCATCCTTGGTGGCGTCCATCGCCCAGACGTCTTCGTCCCGGTCTTCGGCCATCGAACGGGTCACAAAGGCCTCAATCGAGCCCGGTGGCAATGGGTGCGGAATCGACGTCGTCATCCGCGCCACGCGCTCATCGCCTGCATAATGTTCAATGAGACCCATATCCGACCGGCGCAGGGGGCGCAGGTCGAACCGCTCGGTTTCGATGACCGGCTGATTGATTATCGTCTCAAGTTTCATGAGTGCGTTCCTCCTCCGAACAACACAAAAAGTACGGACGCAACGGTTAAACTGGCTAACGTCCACATCAGATATTTTTCCGCAGGCCGACCTTCAACCGTCTGGGCGATCCGATCGCCTGCAAAAGTCCAGACCGGGTGCAATAAGACCTGACAAAACAACAGGCAAAGAGCGATTGTTAACGTCGCTTCAAAACTTGATGTGCCCGCGGCCACAAAGCCCGTAAACCCGGCAATGATCATCGCCCAGGCCTTGGGGTTCAGTGGGTGAACGATCAGCCCGGCCAGAAAACCCGGCACTTGCGTGTCAGCGTTTCCGCGCGACAGCCGCAGATTGGCAATCTTCCACGCCAGCCAGATAATATAAGCGGCCGAGGCATATTTCAGCACCTCAAACACCAACGGCGCCTGATCGGCCACCTGCATCAGCCCGAACCCAACAGGCCAGATGATCAACTGCTTGCCCAGAATAACGCCGCCCACAAAAGGCAACGCCGCCCGAAAACCATAGCGCGCACCTGTTCCCAGCAGGACCATATTGGCTGGTCCCGGCGTGCCGACCTGGCTGGCGGCAAAGATCAGGAAACTAGTGGTGGCGACTGTCATTCGGGTGGTCAATCACGACTGCGTTAAAACGAAAAAGGGACCGGCACTTTCTGCCGGTCCCCCATGAATTTTTTATTAACCTTATGGGTTTCGGCTTACTCTGCGGCCTCCGCCACTGGCAGGACCGAAATGAAGGTGCGGTTTTTCAGTCCCTTGTGGAACTTCACGGCGCCATCGGTGGTTGCAAAGATGGTGTGATCTTTGCCCATGCCTACGCCTTCGCCCGGCCAGAACTTGGTGCCGCGCTGACGTACGATGATGTTGCCTGCGATGGCTGCCTGGCCACCATAGAGTTTCACGCCAAGGCGACGACCCGCTGAGTCGCGACCGTTACGGGAGGAACCGCCAGCTTTTTTATGTGCCATTCTCTCTCTCCTTAGCCCTGAGCCAGCTCTTTGGCTTGCTCAACCCATTCGGGTTTCACTTTGATGGTGTCGATAGCAGCAATCTGCTCGTCCGACAAGGCGGCCAGAGCGGCAAAGCTCTCGATACCGGCTTCGGCCAGCTTTTTGGCAGCGGCAGGGCCGACACCGTTCAGCGCGGTCAGATCGTCAGAAGCAGCGGCAGCCGGAGCTTCTGCTTTTGCAGCAGCTTTTTTGGCGGGCTTTGCAGCCGGAGCCGCCTCACCTGCCGGTGCCGAACCGGTTGCAGCTTTGATACCAGACTTGTCAGCGCCCGACGACAGGATGTCGGTGATTTTGACCAGAGTCAGTTTCTGACGGTGGCCAACGGTACGCTTCGAGCTGTGCTTACGACGGCGTTTGACGAACTTGATGACCTTGTCACCTTTGACCTGTTCGATCACTTCGGCCTGAACGCCTGCGCCTTCGACGAACGGCGCGCCAACGACCGGTGCGTCACCGCCCAGCATCAGAACGTCGTTGAATTGAACTTTTTCACCTGCGTCGGCAGCCAGTTTTTCAACGCGGAGGATATCACCCGCCTGAACCTTGTACTGCTTGCCGCCAGTCTTGAGGACCGCAAACATGCGTCTTTCCTTTTCATACCCGCGTTCTGTGGTCCCCGTATGGGTGTTGCCGGCTTTCGCCACCTCGAACAGCGCGCCCTTTTCGGGCTGTGTGACGACCCCGGGACAATCCCGATGGGTCAAATAATAACGAGACCCGGCGCGGAAAACCGGCCGGGATGCGCGCTTATCCATAGATTGCGGGGCAAAGTCAACACCCAACCGGGCCTAAAGATCCGGGGCGTTCAAAACCTGTGCAACGGCCTCGCCCAAGCGGAAGGAAATTCCATCGAACATCCGGTCGAACCCGTCAAACAAGGCGTCGTTCAGGGCCTTGCCCGTCTCGGTTCGGGAAAAGGCAATGTATTCGCGCATCTGCGTCTCGTCCAGCGGGGCATAGGCCATCAGCAGAAAGGAATAGACCCATGAGGTCGTATCTGCGGTAACCGCATCCTGTTCGGCCAAAAGCTGCGCCAGCAACTCGGCATCGTCAGAGCTGGGGCCGTATTCCAACCCCTTGAAGAAATTGTAATCGGCACTCAGCGCGCCCTGAACGTTCAGGTCAATCAGATCGTTTACCTGTATAAACTCGTCCACCAGTTCATAATGCACGTCGTCCTTCGAGGCATTTTCATAAGCCTCCCGCGCCATATCCTCGATGGTTTCATCCAGAAATGCCCGCCGGGCCGAGTTTTCCAGCGTGATAATGGTCTGTCCCAGGTCGCTTTCGAAAAACACGATTGCCTGATCCAGTTGAGCATCGGTCAGTCCGACCTCAAAAGCGTCGGTCATCCGGTTGCGCATCCAGACAGGGTCAAAGATGTCCTCGACCTGCGCCTCAAAGAACTCGCCACCGGAATTGTCCAATAGGGTCTTGTCCAGTTCCTGCCGCTGGGTGTCGCCTTCGTCGACAATAATGTCCATCGCCTGCATTAAATGCATGGCCAGGGCCAGCCGTTCGACCTTTTCACTGGCAAAGCCGGGCGCAACCCAAAAAAGCAGCGCGGGAATAAGTGCCAGCAGACGCATCATATGTCTTGCGCGGGGTGCAATTCAGCCATTCGGGCTGCCAGAACTTCGAACCGCATGGCCATGATCTCGTATTGGATTGCGTTCAGCAATTCGTAGACTTCCTGCATCAGAGGGTGTTCCAGCGCCTCGACATAGTCATCCACTTCGGCGTCCGAGAAGCTCTGATAGGTATACGCAGCCCCCGCCAGCCCCGACAATTGCAGCGATTGGCGCATCCCGGCCTCATTGTGTTTGAGCATTTCCCGCAACTCATCCGCGCTCAGCTGCAATTCGATAACGCCCGAAGCGCTTGCCGCCAGCAGAAACCGCACCTGAATCTCCTGCAAGGCCCGCAATGCAGTCCCCGACGAGTCAATCGCCGCGTTCATGCGCTTGTAGCTTTCAACCCGTGGCGACCCCGCCTCGACCAGCGCGGCAAAGATCTGCTGTCCTTCCAGTTGCTTGCCGTCCTCATCCTCTTTCAGGTGCGAGGCATTTTCGGCCACGACCAGGCGCTGACCCAGATCCGAGGCATAAAAGTCAACCGCATGGTTCAAAGCCTCGTCATTCAGGGTCTGCTCAAGGATCGACACGGCTGTTTCATGCATGCCCTCGGTGTCGAACACCTCTTCCGTCAGGCGCGTCCAGTCCGAGCCGAATCCGTCCGGGTCTATTCCAAGCATTTGCGGTGCCGACCCGGACGCAAGTGCGATGCTTTCCAGGGCAACGTCAAATCCCGTGGTGGTCAGAAAAGCCTCAATCCGGTCACGATTGGCTGCGGCCACAAGTGAAGGCAAAAGCAACAGCGCGATAAGCGGGGCCAAAAACGAAAGAGCAAGGCGTTGGGCATGATGTGTCATACCCATCAGCCTAGGTGTTTTGATCCGGCAGGCAATGGAAAATCACGGCTTTCTGAGTTTGAGGAATTTTCTGCTTGCACCCCTGCCCGTTCCTCACTAAATCCCCCCCTCACAGACCCCCGCGGAGAGGTGCCGGAGTGGTCGAACGGGGCGGTCTCGAAAACCGTTGTGGGTGCAAGCCCACCCAGGGTTCGAATCCCTGTCTCTCCGCCACTCAATCAGAGTAGCCAGAAATTCCGACGTCAAAGAGCGCGCAACTTTCAAGTGGTGTGTGGCCAGAAATCTAAGATCATCGTGCGGGTTGGCGTGTTATTGCCGTGCCGGACCGGCTGGATCAGCGTAGCATGGCGCATATCTCGCAGATGCAGAAAAACTCGCGGAATTCCCCTTTGAGAACAGTTAGTTTTGCCGCATCCCGGCGACACAAATTCCAAAGGAGATTCACATGTCGCGTACTCTTATTCTGGCCATTGTCATCGCTGCAATCGGCGCTGGCGGCTATTACTATCTGAACCAACCCGAGCCCACCCCGGCAGAGCAATTGCAGGACGCCGCACAAGATGCAGCCGAAGCTGTGAACGACGCGGCGACAGAGGCACAAGACGCGGCAAGCGACGCGGTGGCCGACGCGCAAGAGGCTGTGACTGACGCGGTTGAGTCCGCGCAGAATACCGCTTCGGAAGCGTTGGATGCTGCTGCGGATCAGGCAGCCGAGGCCGCGTCTTCGGTCGCGGATCAAGCCGCGGATGCGGCCGAGCAGGCTGGCGATCAGGTTGCGGCGCTGGCAGGTCAGGGTCAGGAACTCTTCAACTCGTGGCTGCAGGACGGAATGCTGACCGCGCAGCAGTTCGACTATGACGCCATGGTTGCCTCGGTTCAGGACAGCGCGCTGTCGGAAGAGCTGAAAACCCAGGCGATCCAGATCTTTGATGAGATCAAAGCCTCGCCCGAGACGATTTTGCAAAAGATCCAGGACCTGCGCAATCTGTTGACGCAACAATAAAAAAACGGGGGTCAGCTTTCAGGGCTGACCCCTTTTTTGGACGTTACCGTCCCTTCCGTTGGGTCAGGTATCCGCGCGATTGACGCAGCAGCCCCCATTTGCTTGGCTCACGTTACACCCAAACCATCGCCATTTCGCAGGGTCCTTCGGATTCAAGCGATACAACGGCGACAATTTTGAGGACGTAACCGTGACCGATATCCCCTCTTCCATGTTCGCAACCATCCTCAGGCATGAGGGGTATTCCGGCACCATGACCGGCCCGGTGATCGAGAATGCCGGTGACTGGTTGGCCGAAGCGGAACTGCCCGTTCCCCAGCCCGGCCCCGGACAGGTTCTGATCAAGCTGCGTACAGCCTCGGTCAATCCATCGGATCTGCATTTCATCAAGGGCGAGTACGGACAACCTCGGGTCAAGGGGGCTGCGGCGGGTTTTGAGGGGTGCGGCAATGTGGTGGCCACCGGCAAAGGGGCCGAGTCGTTACAGGATCAGCGCGTGGCCTTTGTGGCGGCAGGTTCCGGCGCGTGGGCCGAGTATGTGGTGACCCAGATGCAGATGTGCATCCCGCTGCGCCCGGATATTTCAGACGATGACGGCGCGGCTCAGATCGTCAACCCGCTGACCGCGATGGCAATGGTCGACATGGCGAAAGAGGCAGGAGACGCCTTTGTCATCTCGGCAGCGACCAGCCAACTGGGCAAGCTGATGTGCAGCTTGGGGCGCGATCTGGGTCTGAAACCCATCGCTCTGGTCCGGCGGGCCGAGACCGTCGATATGCTCAAAGACCTCGGCGCGTCCGAGGTGTTGGTCACCTCCGACCCTGATGTGGGCCAGAAATTCGCCGAGCTGAGCCGCACATTAAAGCCGCGCATGTTTCTGGATGCGGTGATGGATCAACTCTCGGAACAGGTGTTCTGCGCCATGCCAAACAAGGCGCGGTGGGTGTGCTATGGCAAGCTGGGCAGCGAGGCCCCGACGCTGACGCAAACCGGCCAGTTGATCTTTATGGGCAAGCGGATCGAAGGCTTCTGGCTGACGCAATGGATGATGTCCACGCCGCCCGCAGACCAGATGCGCGTCGTGACCGAAGTTCAGGCCCGGTTTGCCGATAGGCGATGGAAAACCGATGTGTCAGAACGGCTTACACTCAGGAATCTGGTCCCAAATCTTGCCGATGCGCTAAAAAAGAGTGACGGGAAGGTGATTATCACGCCATAGTAGAACGAACGCCGCACCTTTGCTGTGCGGGTTGGACATGAACCGGATAACCGGCATGGGGAGGGTGAGCTTGGATAACGCGCAGCTGCTGATCAGCGGGCTGGCGAACGGGTGTGTGTACGGCCTGATCGCGCTTGGTTTTGTTCTGATCTACAAGGCGACCGAAGCGGTGAATTTCGCACAGGGCGATTTCATGATGCTGGGGGCCTTTGTCACGATCGGCCTGACAAACACCGAATATATGGGCCTGCCTTTCTGGATGGCATTGCCGATTTCTCTGGGGATCATGGGGGCGCTGGGGTATCTGCTGGATCGCCTGATCATACGTCGCATGTTTGGCCAAAGCCAGACCGCCGTTGTCATCCTGACCATCGCTTTGGGTTTTGTGATCCGCTTTGTCGCCGGGCTGATCTGGGGGCATGAACCGCAGACACTGCAAAACCCACTGGCCGGGAAAGAGGTCCGCTTTGGCGGGCTTGTTCTGGGGATGGAGGACGTTGCTGTCATCGTCGTCACCATCCTGCTGACCTGGGGTCTTTATGTGTTCTTCAGCAGAACCAAGCTGGGGCTGGCGATGCAAGGCGCTTCGCAGAACCAGTTGGCGGCCTATTACATGGGTATTCCGGTCAAGCGCGTGCAGGGGTTCATCTGGGCGCTGGCCGGAGTTGTGGCCGGGATCGCCGGTATTCTCTTCGCCGCGAAGGGCTCGGTCGATCCAACGACGGGCCTGCTGGGGATCAAGGCTTTTGCTGCCGCCGTGATTGGCGGCTTCGGCAGCCTGCCCGGCGCGTTGGCAGGTGGTCTGATCGTCGGCGTGATCGAGCCGTTTGCCAGCCGCTATATTGCCGCAGGCTACAGCCAGATCGCCCCTTATGCGCTGCTGCTGGCCGTGCTGATCTTCCGCCCCAACGGCCTGTTCAGCCAGGTTCGGGTCAAGAAGGTCTGACCCATGCGCATCGTATTCAAAACCAACTACATGCAAGACATCCGGCCCTGGAAAGACCGCTACCAACGGGTTCTGTATCTGCTCCTGCTGGTCGTCGTCGCGACTGCCCCGTGGTGGCTGGATGACTTTTATCTGGGTGAGTTGACCAATGTCCTGATCTGGGCCATCGCCGGTCTGGGACTGATGATTCTGACCGGTCATACGGGGCAGGTCAGCCTTGGTCACGCTGCATTTCTGGCCTTTGGCTGTTATGCCAATGTGATCCTGATCGAAGCCGGAGTGCCCTTTCTGATCGCTTTCCCGCTGGCCGGTGTACTGACCGGAATAGCTGGAGTCACCGTCGCCATCCCTGCCCTGCGCCTGCACGGGATCTATCTGGCGATCTTTACCATGGCATTGTCCATCCTGATGGATGACGTGATCGTTTTGGCCGAGCCTCTGACAGGCGGCGTGGCGGGCAAGTTCATCGGCGGCGTCGACATCTTTGGCCTGAGTGTGGATCGCTGGGGCACCCCCGCCCCATTCTTCTGGCTGGTGCTGAGCGTCGCTGTTCTGGTCACGCTGGGCTATATCAACCTGCTGCGCGCACCTTTGGGGCGCAGCTTCATCGCCGTGCGGGATTCGGAAGTCTCCGCGCAAGCCATGGGGGTCGATATTGCCCGAACCAAGATGATCTCGTTCGCGTTGTCCTGTGCCGTAACCGGCTGGGCCGGCGCGCTGATGGGGATGTTTTCCGGGGCGTTCAACAATGAAACTTTTTCAGTTCTGATCTCGATCCAGTTGCTGATGATGATTGTGATTGGTGGGTTGGGCTCGATCCACGGC
Organism: Ruegeria sp. C12; assembly: GCF_056537745.1. Classification (NCBI taxonomy): domain Bacteria; kingdom Pseudomonadati; phylum Pseudomonadota; class Alphaproteobacteria; order Rhodobacterales; family Roseobacteraceae; genus Ruegeria; species Ruegeria sp. C12. The sequence goes on along the minus strand of NZ_JBQFSA010000002.1, from coordinate 137,833 downwards.
GCATTTCTGGGGGCTATCGTGATCGGCTTCCTGCCGCAATTCCTGTCAATCTCGAAGGAGTACGTTGGTGCCCTTTTCGGCGGCAATACAGTCGCTATTCCGGGGCTGGAATTCGGCATTTTCGGCATGATCCTGATCGCCTTCATCCTGTTCGAACCCCTGGGCATGTATGGCCGCTGGCTGAAAATCCGCACCTGGTTCGAGCTGTTCCCCTTCTACCGCAAGGACATGTTCAAACGGCAGAAATCCTATCTCAAGACGGAGCGTCTGAGATGAGTCTGCTGGAGTTCGAGAACGTCACCCTGAAATTCGGCGGCGTCACCGCGGTCGACAATCTGTCGTTTGAGGTCGAGGAAGGCGAGGTGTTTGCCATCGTCGGCCCCAACGGCGCGGGCAAGTCCACCGTGTTCAATCTGATCTCACGCTTTTACGACCCGGTCGCGGGCTCGATCCGCTTTGACGGGCATGATCTGTTGCGGGTGAAACCTTCGGGCGTGGCCGCCTTTGGCGTGGCCCGGACCTTTCAGAATATCGAGTTGTTCGAACATGCCACCGTGCTGCAAAACCTGCTGGTCGGTCGGCACCGGCACCGCAAAACCAACCTGCTGTCCGAGGTTCTGTTCCTGCCCTCGGCCCGAAAGCAAGAGCTGGAAAACCGCGAGAAGGTCGAACAGATCATCGACTTCCTCGACCTGCAGGCCTATCGCGACAAGATGATCTCGGGCCTGCCATACGGTGTGCGCAAAGTGGTCGAGGTGGCGCGCGCGCTGGCCACCGATCCAAAGCTGTTGCTGCTGGACGAACCGGCCTCAGGCCTGTCTGTCGAGGAAACCACCGATATGCGCTGGTGGATCGATGACATCCGGCGGCAGATGGGGATCACCGTGCTTATGGTCGAACATGACATGGGTCTGGTCTCGGGTGTGTCTGATCGAGTTCTGGCGATGGCAGACGGGGCCAAACTGGCCCTTGGAACACCTACCGAGGTGCAATCCCACCCCGCCGTGGTCGAGGCCTATCTGGGGAAAGCCTCATGAGCGAGCCGATCCTGAAAATCCGCAATATCGAAAGCTTCTATGGCCCGATCATGGCCATTCGCGGTGTCTCGCTGGATGTGCATCCGGGTCAGATCGTCTCGATCCTTGGGGCCAATGGGGCGGGTAAGACCACGCTGATGAAAACCGTCTCGGGCGTCATGGACCCCGAAAAAGGCAAGATCACCTTCGACGGGCGGGATATTCAGGGGTCCGAGCCGCATAAGGTTGTGCAACAAGGCATCGTTCATGTCCCCGAGGGCCGCGAGGTGTTTCCCTTGCTGACAGTGAACGAAAACCTCAGCCTCGGGGCCTACACGGCCAAGGACAAAGCCCAGATCGAACAGGATCGCGAGATGGTGTTCAGCTATTTTCCGGTTTTGAAGGAACGTCGCGGGCAAGAGGCCGGAACCCTGTCAGGCGGGCAGCAGCAAATGCTGGCGATTGGCCGGGGCCTGATGGCCAGTCCAAAGATCATGCTGCTGGACGAACCCTCGCTGGGTCTGTCGCCGCTGCTTGTTCAGGAGATCTTCGGCATCCTCAAACGGTTGAATGACGAACAGAACATGACGATGATGCTGGTTGAACAGAATGCCCACGCGGCGCTGGAACTGGCCCATCATGGCTATGTGATGGAGGTCGGACGCATCGTCATGGACGGGGCTGCCGACACATTGCTGCAATCCGAGGACATCCAGAACTTCTATCTGGGTGTGCAGGAAGAAGGCGCGCGGGAAAACCGCCGCTGGAAGCGGAAAAAGACGTGGAGGTGACGCAGATGGACAGCACCCCCCTGCCCCCTCAGATCACGATCAACGGCGTGCAGTTGAATGCAACGCCCGGTCAGCGTCCCGTGCGCGTGGATGGCTGCATCACGATCTCGGACCTTTTCCAAAGCCGTTGCGCGGAACTGGGTGATCGCACGGCCCATCGGGAAAAGGATCTGGGCATCTGGAAGTCCTATTCCTGGACCGACTATTGGCAACACGCCAAATGGATCGGTCTGGCGCTGCGAAAACTTGGGCTTGAGCGCGGCGAAGTGGTCTCGATCCTGTCCGAGGACCGTAAGGAATGGGCCTGGTTCGATATGGGCATCCAAGGCGTTGGGGGGATTTCTTCCGGCATCTACACCACTGACGCAGCCAAACAGGTGCAATACCTGATCAATGACAGCGATAGCCGGTTTCTGGTTGTCGAGAATGAAGAACAACTGGACAAGTTTCTTGAGGTCGAAGACGAGGTTCCGGGGCTGCTGAAGGTCATCATTCTGGAAGACGAAGGTCTGCACGATCTGGATCATCCCCGCTGTATGATGATCGAAGACCTCTATACGCTTGGCAAACAGGCCGCAGCCGAGGATCCGGGCCGGTTCGAGACCGAAATTGCGCTTGCCAAACCGCAGGACACCGCCTTGCTGGTCTACACCTCGGGCACCACTGGCCAACCAAAAGGCGCGATGCTGAGCCACGAGAACATTCTGGCCGGTATCGAATGCGGTGCACGGGCGCTGCCGACCCTGGCCAGCGACGAGCAGCTCTGCTTCCTACCCCTGTGCCATATACTCGAACGGGATGTTTCCGTCTTTTTCCCCTTGGCCGCCCGCTGCACCGTCAATTTCGCCGAAAGCCCGGAAACGGTGTTCGCCAACCTGCAAGAGGTCTCGCCCACCACTTTCACCGCTGTTCCTCGTGTGTGGGAGAAGATCTATGCGCAGGTCCAGATCATGTCGCAAGATGCCACGCCGCTGGGCCGGTTGGCCTTTGGTCTGGCGGTAAAGGCCGGGTTGGCAAGGGCCGAGTACCTGACGACGGGCCAGCCTGTCCCGACCAGCATTGCCGCGCGGTTCTGGGTCTGGGATCATCTGGTGTTGCGCAATCTGCGGCGGATGCTGGGCATGGACAAAATGCGCCGCGGCGGGTCCGGGGCGGCACCGATCTCACCTGATCTTCTGAAATGGTATTGGGCCATCGGTGTTCCTTTGATCGAAGGGTTTGGCATGACCGAGACCTCGGGGCTGGCATCCCTGAACACGATCGAAGACAACCGCGTCGGCACCATTGGCCGCGCGGTCGAGGGGTGTGCCATGCGTATCTCGGAGGACGGGGAAATTCAGGTAAAGGGCCTGAATGTCTTTCAGGGCTACTGGCGCAACAACGCCAAAACCGCTGAAAGCTTTACCACCGACGGTTGGCTGCGCACCGGCGATGTCGGGAAAATTGACGAGGACGGGTTTCTCTCGATCACAGGTCGGATGAAGGATATTATCATCACGGCGGGCGGCAAGAACATCACCCCGGCTGAAATCGAAAGCCGGTTGAAGTTCAGCCATTATATCTCGGACGCGGTGATCGTGGGTGATCAGCGCAAATACCTGACCGCGCTGATCATGATCGATCAGGAAAACGTCGAGAAATTCGCGCAAGACCGCAAAATCCCCTTCTCGAACTTTGCATCACTTTGCGCTGCAACCGAAATCAAGGATCTGATCGGTGCCGAAGTCGCCTCGGTCAATTCCGATTTCGCGCGGGTTGAACAGATCAAGGATTTCCGCCTGATCGACGTTTTGCTGACGGCCGAGGATGACGAACTGACCGCCACGATGAAACTGAAACGCGGGCTGGTGGAAAAGAAACACGCACATTTGATTGAAGATATGTACAGTTAACCAAGGGATAAAACGGGAGGAGAAAGATGAGCAAGTTGAGGAACCGACTGACTGTTGCTGCGGCGCTGACTGCAGCGGCAACGATGGGTTGGGCGCAAACGCAAGGGGTCACTGACGATGAGATCGTGATCGGCTCGGTCAATGATCTGAGCGGTATTTTCGCCGCCGTGGGTGTTCCGGCCACCAAAGGCGCGAATGTGGTCTTTGATAGGGTGAACGCGGCAGGTGGCGTGCATGGTCGCACGATCCGCTATGTGGTCGAGGACAATGGCTATCAGATGCCGCGCGCGATGCAGGGCTATAACAAGCTGCTGAACCGCGACAAAGTGTTTGCCATGCTGCAATCGCTGGGCACACCGATGAACCTGGCCGGGTTCAAGTTGCTGGACCCCAAAGGTATTCCAAACGTTGCCCCTCTGACCGCCGCGCGGCAGATGCTGCAGGAACCGATGGACAACAAGTTCACATCCTTCTCGACCTATTATGATCAGGCCCGGGTTGGCGTGAAATACCTCAACGGTGAGTTTGGATCACAATCTGTCTGCACCATGTATCTTCCTACCGATTTTGGAGAGGAAATTCTGGAAGGCAGCAAAGCCGGGGCTGAAGAAGCCGGGATCTCCTTTGTCGCAGAAACCACCCACAAGCCGGATGAAACGGACTTTGTCGGCTCGCTAAGCAAACTCAAGGAAGAAGGCTGCGACATCGTCACCATGGCGCTTGGCGTGCGGCAGGCGATCACGGTCGTTGGGACCGCCAAGAAAATGGGCCTGACCGACATGAAATTCCTGGGCACCTCGGCCAGCTTCCTGACCGTTGTCGCGCAGGTGCCGGGCGGTGTGACCGACGGTTTCTACGCGGCGGCGTCGTGGAAGGATCTTTGGGCACGCGCCGACGAACCTGCGCCGGCTGCGTTTATCGAGGAATACAAGGCCGCAACGGGTGAAGATCCGGTTGGCTTTGCGATGTTGGGCTATTCCGCTGCGGAAATGATGGTCAAGGCGCTAGAGGCCGCCGGTCCTGACCTGACCCATGAAAGCTTTATCGCGGCAATGGAGTCGCTGGACTACACCGACGAACTGGTCGGTAACCACATCACCTACGGCCCGGATGACCATCAGGGCGCGGACACGGTCTTTGTGAACGTGGTCGAAAACGGGGCGTGGAAACTGGTCTACGAAGAGTAATCGCAAAGAAAAAGGGCTCGCAAATGCGAGCCCTTCGAATGTCGTATTCCGCAGCGATTAACGCTTCGAGAACTGGAACGAACGACGCGCTTTGCGCTTACCGTATTTCTTACGTTCCACAACGCGGCTGTCGCGGGTCAGGAAGCCAGCGGCTTTCAGGGCACCACGCAGCGACGGATCGTACAGTTGCAGCGCTTTCGAGATGCCGTGCTTGACCGCACCGGCCTGACCGGTCAGGCCACCGCCTTTGACGGTTGCAACAACGTCAAACTCACCTTCCACGCCGGCAACCTGGAACGGCTGGCGCAGGATCAACTGCAGAACGGGACGCGCGAAGTACTTGTCCTGGTCTTTGCCGTTCACGGTGACCTTGCCGGAACCCGGCTTGATCCAAACGCGGGCAACAGCGTCTTTACGTTTGCCGGTGGCGTAGGAACGACCGAGTTCGTCACGCACGGGTTCACGTGCGATGACTTCTTCGACTACGGTTTCTACGCCTGCGACGGCGCTCAGCTCTTCGAGAGTATTGATCTGATCAGCCATCGGTCATTAGCTCCGGGTGTTTTTCTTGTTCATGGACTTGACGTCCAGAACTTCGGGCGCTTGCGCCTCATGAGGGTGCTCGGCACCGGCATAAACGCGCAGGTTGGTCATCTGCTGGCGCGCCAGACGGTTGCCCGGCAGCATGCGCTTGACCGCCTGGGTCACGACGCGCTCGGGGTGTGCACCTTCCAGGATCTGCTGTTTGGTGCGCGACTTGATGCCGCCCGGGTGGCCAGTGTGCCAGTAGAAGTTCTCTTCGCGCTTCTTGCCGGTCATCTGGATTTTGTCAGCGTTGATCACGATGACATTGTCGCCCATGTCCATGTTCGGGGTGAACGACGCTTTGTGCTTGCCACGCAGGCGCATGGCGACGATCGAGGCAAGACGGCCCAGAACAACGCCCTCGGCGTCGATCAGGATCCATTTCTTGTCGATGTCTGCAGGTGTTGCAGAAAAGGTTTTCATGGCAGGATAGTCCTGTTTGATGTGAAAGACCGCCCCAGCGGAGCGGCCCGAATTCGATGGACGGGTTTTAGTCGCGCGGGAATGCCGCGTCAACAACCGAAAACCTTATTTTATGACGTAATTACAAAGTGTTAAAAAATAGGTATTATTTTACCCCATCTAAATTCCACCTCGCGCAGTATCCTGCTGCCCTATTTTTCAATTTCTGACAGTTTCCAAAACGCGATTGCATCGCAAGCACATATTTCAGGAGGGGAACATGCTGGACCTGTCCGCGTTAGACAAAATCGATCCGGGTACACGACTGGATGACCTGAACAAAACCCGACTGGCCGCCGTTCAAAGAGGGTTGGCCATCTGCGCCCACCCCCTTGGTGAAGCGGATGGTTTGATTGGACCCAAAACCCGAAACGCTTTTGCCGAACTGGTGCAGGACATCGGAAATGGCCATCCCTCGGTCGTCTCTGATACTGTGATCGATCACCTGAAGAAAAAGGCCAAGCGGCTGCGCACAATTTTCGCAATGCCCGCCGACAGCAAGGATGACGTCAAAGACAGCATCGCCGCCATGTTCCGCTTTATCGGTTTGGGGTTGAAGACCCAAATCGCCTACGGCCTTGCAACCGCGCAGTGGGAAACCGGGCACACTTTCGAACCGGTAAAAGAAGCCTACTGGCTCAGTGAAAAGTGGCGGAGGGACAACTTTCGCTACTATCCCTACTACGGACGCGGCTATGTGCAACTGACCTGGGAGAATAACTACAAGGTGTATTCCAGTATTCTGGGGCTTGATCTTGTCGGCGACCCCGATCTGGCCCTTCGGCACGACGCGTCCCTGTTCACCATCGCTCATGGTATGAAGATCGGCACATTCACGGGGCGAAAGCTTGAAGATTACGTGTCGAAGGGAAAGACCGATTTTCTTGAGGCGCGACGGGTCATCAATGGCACCGACAAGCAAAAGGAAATCGCCGATCTGGCCGAGGATTATCTGGACGAGTTGTAACCGCTTAGACGCTGATTTGTTCAGGTGGGTTGTCCAGCAGTGCCCGCAGCCGCAGCATGGCATCCTCGAACCGCTGCAATGAGACGTGACCGTTCATTGCGACACGCACAGCGTTCGGCGCGCGCCCGTCGCGCAGAGCGAACTCATCCGCGGATCGCAACTGTATCCCTTCCCGCTCAGCCGCGCGGCTGAAGGCGGCGGCGCGCCAGCCGGATGGCAAGTTCAGCCAGACAAAGGGCACATCCGGTGCCCAGTTCAGATCAAAGCCCCCCAGCGCATTCACCGTCACCCGCACATATTCGCCCATACGGGACCTTACGTCCTGGGCGATCTGGCGGGTGCGGGGATCAGACAGGATCAAGCGGGTAAGCTCCGCCAGCGGCTGGGCGAGACCGAAGTACCCGTATTCGGCCGAGCGTCGCAGATCCACGCTGCGTTCCTTCGGCGCAATGGCAAATCCAACGCGCAAGGCCGGGGTCAGGGTTTTCGAGATTGACGAGACATGCCAACCCCGTTCCGGTGCCAAAGCGCGATAGCTGGGTTCGCGCGCGTCGCCCATACGATAACAATCGTCCTCGACGATTTGCAGATCGAAACGGCGGGCCACTTCGACAACCTCTTTGCGCCGCTCTAATGGCGTATGTGCACCGGTTGGGTTTTGCACTTCGGGCGAGACGCAAACAGCCTGTGCCTGGTTCTGCCGCAGCACATGCTCCATCGCTTGTGGGTCGATGCCCCATTTGTCCATTTTCACACCAATGACCTCGGCCCGCATCAGCTCTCCGGCCCGTCGAAACCCGGCATAAGACAGGTCTTCGACCAGTACAGTCGGCTTTGGACCGCGCAGGATTGTCTGGAACACAAGACACAATCCGTTCTGACCGCCATGTGTCAGTACAATGTCGTCATGCGAGACGGCACCCAACGGCAAGTCCGACAACCAATCGACAACCGCCTGACGCATCGGTTGATAGGCATCGCGCGTTGGATAATTCAAAAACAACCCCGGATCGGCTTGCGAGACCTTTTGCAGACACTCCCGGATCAAAGCCACCTGCCCGGCATCAGCCAAACGTGGGCTGAACAGGCTGACATTGGCATTGTACTTGTCGTCCCGCAGATGCAGCTGCCGTGCCCAGACATCGTCCAGAATCGGTGATTTTGGCGGGGCCACGAATGTACCACGCCCAACCTCGGCTTGTAGCAAGCCTTCGTCCGTCAAAATCGTATAAGCCCGCGCAACTGTGCCCGGAGTGATTTTCAATCGATACGCCAGCTCACGCACCGGCGGCAGTTTGGTTCCGATGTCTAACGTTTTGCTTTCGATGGCTTTTCGTATTGTGTCGGCGACCAGAGTGTATTTTGGCCCCTTGGATTTCGGCAGTGCTTCTGGCCAAATTGTATCCATTACAATTCTTCCTTTGCATTTGACACAATATCGAATGTATCAAGCAACTGTACCGAACAACAATGATTTGTGTCAATACAATTTGAAGGGAATACTGAGATGACACGCACAATGCACAACCCCGCCCTCTTGCTGCTGAACGACAGCCCCCGGCTGCCGCTGATCGCCGCGCTGGCCGTGCGGTTTGCGGCGGCGGTCACTCAATGGGAACGCCGTCGTCGCAGTCGTATTAACCTGAGCTATCTGGATGACAGGCTGCTTGAAGATGTGGGTTTGACCCGCATGCAAGCCACACGCGAAGTAAAACGCTATTTCTGGCAGCTTTGAATTATCCCCAGTCCCATCACGGGACCTCTTCCTAGGCCGGGGTTCGTCCCCGGCCCTTTTTCAACCGAATTTCGCCGCAGCCGAACCTTCGGACGGGATGGAATAGGTCATATTGGCCCGCGCCACAGGCTTGTTCGACCCTTCCGAGAAGATCAGCACATCCCCGACCGCTAGGCTGCGCCCCAGTTTCAACAACCGGCATTCGGCTATCAGATCCTTGCCGCCTTCCGGTTTGCGCAGAAAATCCAGTGATCCGTTGGTGGTTACAGCCAGGGATTGACGCCCCTTGCGCGCCAAAACCATCGCATAGACGCTGACATCCGCCAGGCTGAAAATGGACGGGCCAGATACGGTGCCACCGGGGCGCAAGTGACGCTCGGCCACCATCATCCGCATGGTCACACTGTCTTCGGTCAGGTCCTCGACAACAAAATCCTGTTTCACCTGCGGAAATACCTGGTGAAGGTATTGTGACAGTTCGTCCTTCTGCAGCGCTAAACCCATACTTCCCCTCCTGAACGTCGCGCCCTAGAGTTGGACCAACAGCCAGCGGGAGGGCAAGATGGCAATTTTGGAACGTAACGACACAGGCGCGGTTGCTCAGTTGAAACTGAACGCGCCTGACAGGCTGAATGCCCTGAGCGATGAGATGCTGGCCGCCCTTCAATCCGAGTTCGACGCGCTGCGCGAGGACAGCTCGATTCGAGCGATCACGCTGTCGGGCGCGGGAAAGGCCTTCTGCGCCGGACACGACCTGAAACAGATGACCGCAGGACGCCAGTCCGAGGATGGCGGCAAGGCGTATTTCCAGGACCTGTTCGCGCGTTGCGCCAAAATGATGATGTCCATTCAGACACTTCCGCAACCGGTTATCGCGCAAGTGCACGGCATCGCCACGGCTGCGGGCTGTCAGTTGGTGGCAACCTGTGATCTGGCGGTCGCTGCCGAGGGCACGCGATTTGGCGTGAATGGTGTGAATATCGGGCTGTTCTGCTCGACCCCCATGGTCGCGCTCAGCCGCAATATCCCCAGAAAACATGCGTTTGAGATGCTGACAACGGGTGATTTCATCTCGGCTGAACGGGCCGCGGAATTGGGTCTGGTCAATCGTGTTGTGCCAGAAATGCTGCTGGAGCATGAAACGATCTCATTGGCCGAGCAATTGGGCAGCAAGCTGGGAACGGCCGTTAAAATCGGAAAAGAGGCGTTTTATCAACAGCTTCAGATGCCGCTGGATCAGGCCTATACCTATACCGGAGAGGTAATGGCGCAGAATATGCTGCATCGGGACACAGAAGAAGGCATTTCCGCCTTTATTGAGAAACGCCCCCCGAATTGGACGCAATGACGCAATTGTTAGGTACATTTTTTGCCACTGTTTTCATTTTTGCACTTTTCAAAAGGGCGACACTGTGGCAAAGCTGAGACGAGGCTGAGGCCTCAGGTACACTTTTGGGTCGCCGTGGGCGGAAGGTCCCTCCAAGCTGGTTTCTCTCACCGGCGTTGACATTCCCGCAGCGGCGACCCCAAGACCCTCCCATAAAATTCGAAGCCACTGACAGGGTTGAGTTGCGTCTGCCAGCCCCCTGCCCTATGTGGCAGCGCATGACACAAGTTTTGCATATCGTGGGCGGCGGCATGGCCGGGTCCGAGGCCGCATGGCAAGCCGCCGAGATGGGCGTGGATGTTGTGATCCATGAAATGCGCCCCAATGTCGGCACTTTCGCGCACCAGACCGGCAATCTGGCCGAGATGGTGTGTTCGAATTCCTTCCGGTCCGACGATGACGAACAAAACGCCGTGGGCCTGCTGCATTGGGAAATGCGTGCCGCGAACGGCCTAATCATGACCACCGCCGATGCGCACCGCCTGCCCGCCGGGGGCGCACTGGCCGTCGATCGCGATCCGTTTGCCGAGGATGTCACCGCCAAGCTGCGCGCCCATCCCCGTGTAACCGTGACGGACGAAGAGGTCACGACCCTTCCCGATGACGGGCATTGGATCTTTGCCACCGGCCCCCTGACCTCTCCGGCTTTGGGTGAGGCAATCCGGGCCGAGACCGGTGCGGACTCGCTGGCCTTCTTCGATGCCATTGCCCCCATTGTCTACGCTGACAGCATCGACATGAGTCAGGCCTGGATGCAGTCACGCTATGACAAGGGCGAGACGGAAGAGGAACGTACGGCCTATCTGAATTGCCCGATGGACCGCGATCAGTATGAAGCGTTCATCGATGCCCTGCTGGCCGCCGACAAGACCGAGTTCCACGAAGGCGAGACCGCAGGTTACTTTGACGGCTGTCTGCCGATCGAGGTGATGTCCGAGCGTGGTCGCGAAACCCTGCGCCACGGTCCGATGAAGCCTGTCGGCCTGACCAATCCGCATCAGCCGGACGTGAAACCTCATGCGGTGGTGCAATTGCGTCGCGACAATGCCTTGGGCACGCTGTTCAACATTGTGGGTTTCCAGACCAAGATGAAATACGGCGCACAGACCGAGGTGTTCCGCATGATCCCCGGGCTTGAAAACGCCAGTTTCGCACGTTTGGGCGGTATTCACCGCAATACGTTTATCAACTCGCCCACGTTGCTGGACGCGCAGATGCGGTTGAAAACCAAACCGAATATCCGCTTTGCCGGTCAGATCACCGGGGTCGAGGGGTATGTCGAAAGCGCCGCGATGGGTTTGCTTGCTGGCCGATTGGCTGCTGCCGAAATCTTGGGGCGCACCCTACCCACCGTACCGCAAGACAGTGCCATGGGGGCCTTGATCCACCACATCACCGGCGGGGCCGAGGCAAAGACCTTTCAGCCCATGAACGTGAATTTCGGCCTGTTCCGCCCTGTCGATGGCCTGAAAGGCGGCCGTCGCGGACGCAAAGACCGTTACAAAGCCTACACGGATCGCGCCAAAGAAGAATGGACCAACTGGCTGGCCGCGTGCTGACTGGACGCGACGCCGTTGATCAGCCTACCATGTGGTCATGAGCGACGAATTCTTTAAAAGCACCTACGATCTGGAAACACCCGAACAAACCGAAGCCCACTATCAGAAATGGGCCGCGACCTACGAGGCCGAGGTGGCCGAGCAAGGCTATGCCACCCCCGACCGCGTGGCCCAGGCGCTCTGGTCGAAAATGCCGGAACCCCTGACGCCAGTTCTGGATTACGGCTGTGGCACCGGCCTGTCCGGCGTCGCGCTTCGCAAGGCCGGGTTCGAAGTGCTTGATGGCATGGACCCAACCGAAAACATGCTGAAGGTTGCGCGCGACAAAGCTGTTTACCGGGATCTCAAGAGCTTTGAAATTACCGAACCCGCACCGTTGACCCCAGATGCCTATGCGGCGATCACGGCTATCGGTGTGATTGGTTCGGGGGCCGCTCCGCCGGAAACTCTGGACATGCTTATGCACGCGCTTCCCAAGGGTGGAAAGCTGGCCTTTTCCTTTAACGATCATACGCTTGCGGATCACAGCTACACGTCACGATTGAACGACTGGCTCGATATGGGGGCTGCGCGTCTTCTGTTCCGGGAACATGGCCCGCATTTACCCGGCCTGGACATGAAATCTGACGTGTATGTATTAGAAAAAACGTGATTTTTACCACGCGCTTCGCGCCTTCTCCGACGGGTCCCCTTCATCTGGGTCACGCCTATTCGGCGCTGCTGGCCAGTGACATGGCGGCTGCCGAGGGCGGTGCCTTTCTGCTGCGGATCGAAGATATCGACCAATCCCGATCCCGGCCTCACTGGGAAGAGCAGATCTATGACGACCTGCATTGGCTGGGCCTTGACTGGCCCGAGCCGACGCTGCGCCAGTCGCAGCGGCAATCCATCTATGACGCGGCTTTGGACAGCCTCTGGCAACGCGGCTTTCTTTATCCCTGCACTTGCAACCGCAAAGACATCGGGGCGGCGGTCAGCGCCCCGCAAGAGGGCGCGCCGCTGCTTGGTCCGGACGGTTTGATCTATCCCGGAACCTGCCGGAACCGCCCCCAAACGCGGGGAACATCGCCCCGACCAAGGACCGAGGCACTACGACTGGACATGGCCAAAGCCGCGCGCCACGTCTTCGATAAAAACCCCACTGCAGGTCAATTTGCCGAATTCGGCCAGGGGCCAAACGGCGAAACGGGTACTGTCACCTTCACACCCAAAGAATTGACCGAAACCATCGGTGACGTGGTCCTCGCGCGCCGGGGAATGGGCACATCCTACCATCTGTCCGTCGTGCTGGACGATGCCGAGCAAGGCATCACACGGGTTATCCGTGGGCAGGACCTGTTCGAAGCCACCCGCATCCATGTGCTGCTGCAAGCCCTTTTGGACCTGCCGACGCCTGAATACCTCCACCACGACCTTGTCCGGGACGAAAATGGAAAACGGCTGGCAAAACGCGACGACGCGCGCGCGATCTCAAAATACCGATCCGAAGGTGCGTCGCCTCAGGACATCCGCGTCATGGTCGGCCTCTGACCGCGCTTCATCTTTTTAAAAATACTCTCGCCGAAGGCATGGCGCTTGCGCCATTCACTCCATCGGTTTCATCAACTCGGTCTCATCTCCGTCCCGAATGGCCGTATAGAAACAGCTGCGCCGGTTGGTGTGACAAGCGGGACCTTTCTGATCAACAAGAACCAACAGGCAGTCCCTGTCACAATCGACACGGAAATCGACCAGTTCCTGAGTGTGTCCCGAAGACTCACCCTTGATCCAGAAGGACTGCCGCGACCGCGACCAATAGGTGACGCGCCCTGTTTCCAACGTGCGTTCCACCGCCTGCGCATTCATCCAGGCCATCATCAGCACCTCGCCGGATGTGTGATCCTGCGCGATGGCGGGGATCAACCCAGCCTCGTTATATTTCAAAGTCGATGGGTCAAACACGACAGGGTCAGACATGACAAAAACCTTTTGCATCCCGGGGGCTGACCACTATGTATGGGGAACACGCAACGAGGGAAAGCCATGAGCGGCGAGAACGATCTGATAAAGCTCTATTCCGGACGCATTCTGGCGCTCGCGGCGGATATTCCGCATCTGGATCGGCTGGATAACCCCGATGCGACGGTCAAAAAACGGTCTCCGCTGTGCGGTTCGACCGTGACCGTTGACGTGAAGGTGCAGGATGGCCGAGTCGCCGCTTTCGGGCAGGACGTGAAAGCCTGTGCATTGGGTCAGGCATCGGCTTCGGTTGTCGGAGACGCGGTATTGGGGGCCACGCGGGCGCAGATCGAAACCGCTCGGGATCAACTGGCTGCGATGCTGAAAAAAGACGGGCCGGTCCCCGACGCGCCGTTTGACGGGTTAGAGGTGCTGATACCCGCGCGGGACTATAAGAACCGCCACGCCTCGATCCTTTTGTGTCTTGACGCCACCGCCGAAGCAATTGCGCAAGCTGAACAGGCCAACTGCGCCTGATCGTAGCGTTTTGCGGCAATCCCGTCTAACGTCAGTCACAATTTGGCGGAGAGATGGGTGTGAACAATTTACTCGAACATTTCGTGACATTGTGGGTCGTGATTGACCCCATCGGGACGATTCCTGTGTTCATTGCCGTCACAGCCGGGCTTGAGGCTGCCGCGCGACGGCGCACCGCTGTTCTGGCCGCCTTGATCAGCGCCGGCGTTTTGCTGTTTTTCCTGGTATTCGGCCAGTTGCTGATCGAGGCGCTGGATATCGGCCTGAATTCATTTCAGGTGGCAGGCGGGATCATTCTGTTCCTGTTCGCACTGACGATGATCTTTGGCGAAAGCAAACAGGACATGGAACAACGCGCCGCCGAGGATGATAAGGACGACAAAACCCACACGCATAACCCGGCCATCTTTCCGCTTGCCGTGCCGTCCCTTGCCTCACCGGGCGCGATGCTGGCGATTGTGATCCTGACCGACAACAACCGTTACAGCGCGGCAGATCAGGGCATTACCGCGCTGGTCATGCTGTCGGTTCTGGTGATTGCCTTTGTCCTGATGTTGCTGGCCGAGCCGATCATTCGCCTGATCGGTCATTCCGGTGCCGCGATTATCAGCCGGGTGATGGGGATGATCCTGGCCTCGGTCGCAGTCAATTCGGTGCTGTCGGCGATGCTGGAAATCATGAAAACCGGTCAGCTATAAAAAAACCGCCGCACCTTCCGGGCGGAAAGGGCGGCGGCAGGCAATGCGTTTCTCGTGTGGGGTCCGGGACACCGCGCGGGGCCGAGGCATGGCCCCTTCAAGGGGTTTGGGACAGGCAGGTCACCCTTGATCGTATTGGGGATGACAGGCGCGGGTTAATCGGCACGAGAGCGCAGGCAGAAAGACTTAGAATCCAATCGGAAGGTGAAGGGCAACCATCAGCATAACGACCAAGGAAGCCACACCCACCGCATCCTGCAGGATGGTCGGTTGCGAGCGGGTAAAGACTGTCTTGATCTGGGTCAGCATGGGTCACCTCCGGTCAGGGGTTTAATCCTTTGTTGACCTTTTGTTCTCATATTTTGCCGAGTCGGTAAAGAACTTTTTGAGAACATTTGTGAACTTTAAGGGATTTACAATCTAACCCACTGAAATCAAACGGATCGCCTGATCCTGTTTCATAAGCCACAGTAGAACACGCGCGGCTTTGCCCCGGTCCGAGGTCAGTTTCGGGTCCGCATTCAACAACGCGCGGGCATCGGATTGCGCAACCGCCATCAACCCGGCCTGCCGCTCCAGATCGGCAATGCGGAATTTCGGCAACCCGGATTGCGCCGTGCCGATCAGATCGCCCGCGCCGCGCATCTGCAAATCCGTTTCCGAGATGCGAAAACCGTCCTCGGTCTCGCGCAGCACTTCCAGCCGCTTGCGCCCGCCTTCGCTGAGCGGCGCTTGATACATCAGCAAACAGGTCGAATCCGCGTCGCCCCGACCAACGCGACCGCGCAGCTGGTGTAGTTGCGCCAGTCCAAAGATCTCGGCCCGTTCAATCACCATGATCGTAGCGTTGGGCACGTTCACACCGACCTCAATGACCGTCGTGGCCACCAGAACCTTGATGTCCCCGTTCTGAAAGGCTGTCATGGCCGCGTCTTTTTCGGCAGGCGGCATCTGACCATGCACCAGCCCAACGATGCCTTCGCCCAACACCGCCCGCAGGCGCTTGAACCGTTCCTCGGCCGCTGTCAGGTCAGACACCTCGGATTCGTCGACCAAGGGACACACCCAATAGCACTGTCGCCCCTCATCAATCGCGCGACGCAGATGGGCGACGACCTCATCCATGCGCCCAGTGCTGACAATCGCGGTTTTGATCGGCTTTCGCCCGGGCGGCTTTTCGTCCAGAACTGAAACATCCATGTCGCCATATTGCGCCAGCGCCAGGCTGCGCGGGATCGGAGTCGCGGTCATCACCAAGACATCGGCGCCCTGTCCTTTCTCAGACAATTCCATCCGTTGACGCACCCCGAACCGGTGCTGTTCGTCAACGATGGCGAGCCGCAGGTTTCTAAATGCCACGTCGCTTTGGAATACTGCATGGGTACCGACAAGAATCTGAATATCGCCACGCGCCAAAGCCTCAAGCTTGGTGCGACGCTCGGACCCCTTGTCGCGTCCGGTCAGGATTTCCAGAACAACTCCGGCCTCTTCGGCCAAGGGGCGCAGGCCTTCCAGATGTTGACGGGCCAGAATCTCGGTCGGGGCCATCATCACGCCCTGCCCGCCAGCCTCAACCGCGATCAGAAGCGCCATGAACGCGACCAGTGTCTTCCCCGCCCCCACATCGCCCTGCAGCAACCGGTTCATCCGCAAGTCCGAGGCCATATCGGCCGAGATTTCTTCAATCGCGCGGGTTTGCGCCCCGGTCGGCCGATACGGCAGGCTGCGCAGAACTCTGGACTGCAACGCCCCGGTGCTGACACTGGAGATCCCCCGCGCCTTGCGTTCGATCTGCCGCGCCAAAGCCAGGGTCAACTGATGCGCCAACAGCTCATCATAGGCCAAACGTTCCCGGGCCGGAGAGAACGCGGCAACATCATCAGCGCCCTGCGGATGATGGGCGGCGTGAACCGCATCATGCCAGCTTGTCCATTTTTTCTGAGCCAATTGAGCCGGATCAATCCATTCGGCCAATTCAGGCGCGCGGGCCAACGCATTGCGCGCGGCCTTGTAGGCCATTTTTTGCGTCACCCCTTGCGTCAGGTGATAGACCGGTTCGAATTCGGGAATGTCCCGGGCCTGCTCAACCGGCAGCATGTGATCGGGATGCACCATCTGCGCCATCCCGTCGAACAGCTCCAACTTGCCCGAGATCACCCGGCGCGATCCCTGCGGCAGCACCTTCTTCAGGTATTCGCCCCGCGCGTGAAAGAACACGAGTTGAAAATCGGCCTGACTGTCCTCGACATGAATTCGATAGGCCCCGCCTTTGTTTCGGGGCGGACGGTGCGGGCCAACAGTCACCTCAACCGTCAGAGTTGTCGGCAGATCAGCCCCTTGGATCGTGTCACGCCTGCGCCGGTCAACCACGGCATATGGCAGCCCAAACAGCACATCGCGCGGGCTTTCGATCCCGCTTTGCATCATGGCCTGTGCGGTTTTGGGGCCGACACCCTCCAGCGTTTCCAACCCGGCAAACAGCGGGAAAAGTTGTTCGGGCCGTCCGCTCATGCGCCGTCGATCAGCTGCAGCCAGCCATCCTCATCCAGCGTTTCGATGCCCAGTTCTGCGGCTTTCTTGGCCTTGGATCCTGCCCCGGGCCCGGCCACCAACAGATCGGTTTTTTTGCTGACCGAGCCTGAGACTTTGGCACCCAAAGCCTCAGCCCTCGCCTTGGCCTCGGCGCGGGTCATCTTTTCCAGCGTTCCGGTGAAGACGACCGTCTTGCCTGCAACCGGGCTGTCCGATGCAGGGGCGTCGGGTGATATGATCGTCAAATGCCGGATCAGGTCATCGAAAGCGCGGCGCTCATCCGAATTGGCAAAGGCATCCGACAGGGACAGGCCCAGCGTTGCGCCGATGCCGTCGATGCCAATCAAATCGGACCAGGCCGTGGCAGCGGCCTCGGGTACATCCGAAGTTGCGATTGCAGCGTCGCGTGCTTCTTTAACGCGGGCCCGACGGTTTTCTTCGGTGGCGGCGATGCGTTCGGCCTCTTCGGCCTGATCAGCACGCCGCTGCGCCAGTGCGGCCGGGCGGGCCGCATCAATCGCCTGCGCCATGGCCTCCCAAGTCAGGTAGTGCAGCGCCAAGTCGCGCGCGCCAACCTCTCCGACGTGGCGAATGCCGAGGGCGAACAGCAAGCGCCCAAGTTCAATGGTTCGTTTCTCGTCAATGGCGTCGAACAGGTTCCTGGCCGACGTCTCACCCCATCCATCCCGGTTCTTGAGCCGAGCCAGATTGCCCGTGTCGCGCGCCTGCAGCGTGAAAATATCCGCCGGAGTGTTGATTGGCAGAACCTCATCGCCATGAAACATCTCAATCTGTTTGGCCCCCAGCCCTTCGATGTCGAACGCTTTCCGGGATACGAAGTGTTTCAGTTTTTCAACCGCTTGCGCAGGGCAAATCAGCCCGCCGGTACAGCGCCGGACGGCATCACCATCTTCGCGGATGGCGGCACTGTCGCATTCGGGGCATTCTTGCGGGAAAGCGTACGCGATACTGTCTGCCGGGCGTTTGGTCAGATCGACATCGGCCACTTTGGGGATCACGTCCCCGGCGCGATAGACCTGCACCCAATCGCCGACCCGAATGTCTTTGCCGTCGCGGATGGTGCCACCCTTGGCGTCCCGACCTGCAATATAGTCTTCATTGTGCAAAGTGGCGTTGGATACGACGACGCCGCCCACCGTCACCGGATGCAGGCGCGCCACGGGGCTGAGGGCACCGGTGCGCCCGACCTGAATGTCGATTGCCTCCAACCGGGTCCAGGCCAGTTCAGCGGGGAATTTATGGGCGATGGCCCAGCGAGGCGTCGTGGACCGGAACCCCAACCGCGCTTGCAGCGCCAGGTCGTTCACTTTGTAGACGACCCCATCGATGTCATACCCAAGGGTCGATCGCTGCGCTTCAATATCGCGGTAATGCGCGAGAATATCTTCTGTCGCATTACAAAGACGCGTCAAGGCATTGGTCGAAAACCCAAAATCCTTTAGCCGTTCAATTGCACCCATCTGAGTGTCCGCCAGCGGCTCTGACACCTCGCCCCAGGCATAGGCAAAAAACCTTAAAGGTCGCGCGCGGGTGATTTCCGCATCCAGTTGTCGCAAGGACCCGGCGGCCGCGTTTCTGGGGTTGGCGAATGTCTTCCCTCCGCTCTCCGTCTGGCGCTGGTTGAGCGCATCGAAATCCGCGTGGGACATATACACCTCGCCCCGAACCTCCAGAACGGCTGGCGCGTCTTTGATCCTTTGCGGGATGTCCGAAACCGTGCGGGCGTTTGCGGTGACATTCTCGCCCACCTCGCCATCGCCACGCGTTGCGGCCTGAACCAATTCACCGTCCTCATAACGCAAGGACAGGGACAAACCGTCGATCTTGGGTTCCGCCGTAAAGGCCAGCGGCGCGCCTGCGGCCAACCCGAGGTATTTTCGGATCGACCGGTCGAAATCGCCTACGTCCTCGTCATCAAAGGCATTTCCCAATGACATCATGCGCATCGCATGGGTGACTTTGGAGAATCCGTCTGCGGCCCGGGCGCCGACCTGTTCGCTGGGGCTGTCGGCGCGTTTCAGGTGCGGGAATTGCGCCTCGATCTCGGCATTGCGGCGTTTCAGAGAATCGTATTCCGCATCCGAAATCTCGGGCGCGTCTTCGGCGTGGTACAACCGATTGGCCCGCAAAAGCGCTTTGGCCAAACGCTCCAGCTCGGCGCGGGCCTCGTCTTCGGTCATGTCTGCGGGTGTAATGGAGTTGCTCATGGCCTCGCCCTGTCACGTCTTCTTGGACATCAGTGATAGGGCGAGGCCATGGCCAGGTCCAGACGTGCTGATCCGTGAGTGCGGGTGCCGCCCTGGACCACCGGCGGCAAAGGTGTTCTTGTGTCAGGCGCCGACGGCCATACGGGTCTCGTCCACCGTGTTGCTTTGCGGGTCGCGCAGAACGTAGCCACGGCCCCAAACGGTTTCGATATAATTGTCGCCACCGGTCGCGTTGCTGAGTTTCTTACGCAGCTTACAGATGAAAACGTCGATAATTTTCAGTTCGGGCTCATCCATGCCGCCATAGAGATGATTCAGAAACATCTCTTTGGTCAGAGTCGTCCCCTTGCGCAGGCTCAACAGCTCCAGCATCTGGTATTCCTTGCCGGTCAGATGAACCGTTTTGCCATCCACTTCGACCGTTTTTGCATCCAGATTAACTGCGACGCGGCCCGTGTGGATCACCGATTGTGAATGCCCTTTGGAGCGGCGGATGATCGCATGAATACGCGCGACAAGTTCTTCACGGTGGAACGGCTTCGTCAGGTAATCGTCAGCCCCGAAGCCAAACCCTTTGATTTTGCTCTCGGTATCATCGGCGCCCGACAGGATCAGAATCGGCGTTTCTACCCGCGCGATCCGCAATTGCCGCAAAACTTCGTGCCCATTCATGTCCGGCAGGTTCAGGTCCAGCAAAATAAGGTCGTAATCGTAGAGTTTTGCCAGATCGATCCCCTCTTCCCCCAGATCCGTCGCATACACGTTCAGGTTTGCATGCGTCAGCATCAGTTCGATGCTTTTGGACGTGGTCGGATCATCCTCGACAAGAAGTATTCTCATTTCACTGCTCCAATTCGGGTCAAATATTCCAATTAAAATTAAACCTGACCAAGAATGGTTAATCTGACGTTACCGTTGAATCATTTATTCACTTTCTCCTTTAGGTTGTCGATATTTTTTTAAGGCGGTGACTTTCAGCGCCTCAACACCGTGCTCGGCAACCGCTGCGACCCAGGTGTTGAACTCTTCATCGCTGATGCCATAGCGCT
This sequence comes from Ruegeria sp. C12, assembly GCF_056537745.1. Classification (NCBI taxonomy): domain Bacteria; kingdom Pseudomonadati; phylum Pseudomonadota; class Alphaproteobacteria; order Rhodobacterales; family Roseobacteraceae; genus Ruegeria; species Ruegeria sp. C12. Next base: position 117,270 of record NZ_JBQFSA010000002.1, on the reverse strand, counting down.
TCTTGGCCTCTGACAGCGTAATCAGCCCATAAAGCACCCCGCGTACGACTACGATCTTGCGCGAGGCCACCCAGCGCCGCGTGTCCGAAGGCGGAAGATCGGCGCGGGACAAAATCGTTCCATCCGGCAGGGTTACGGACCGCGGTCCTTCAACTTTGTGCAAATACATCTTTCAACCCTTTTCCTGCTGCATCAAAGCTGGCACCAGCCTACTTAATGCCGGGTGAAACCGCCCCTTGAGAGTGTCTAGAATTTTCCTATATTCTGCCGGTCTTTCTTAACCCGGACTGGAATCGCCATGGCCCTCGCCGCCGAGACCCAACTCAATTCGCTTGGCTTTGCCAAACCTCCCTCGGAAACGCGGGTGGTTGTTGCCATGTCTGGCGGCGTCGACAGCTCCGTCGTGGCAGCCTATCTGGCCGATCAGGGGTATGACGTGGTGGGCGTGACCTTGCAGCTATACGACCACGGCGCGGCGCTGGCCAAGAAAGGTGCATGCTGTGCAGGGATCGACATCCACGACGCGCGCCGCGTGGCCGAGGAACGTGGCTTTCCGCATTACGTTCTGGATTACGAGAACATCTTCAAGGACGCGGTGATCGACGAATTCGCCGACAGCTATCTGGCCGGCGCGACACCGGTGCCCTGTATCCGCTGCAATGAACGGGTGAAATTCAAGGATCTGCTGGAAACCGCCAAGGATCTGGAAGCTGATTGCATGGCCACCGGTCACTATATTCAGCGCAAGATGGGCGCGAACGGCCCGGAATTGCACAGTGCCGAGGATGCAAACCGCGACCAGTCCTACTTCCTGTTCTCGACCACGCCCGAACAACTGGATTACCTGCGCTTCCCGCTGGGCCACCTGCCCTCCAAAGACGCAACGCGCGAAATGGCGGCGCAATATGGGCTGGCAGTGGCCGACAAGCCCGACAGTCAGGACATCTGTTTCGTGCCCAACGGCAACTATGCCAGCGTGATCGAGAAGCTGCGCCCTGGTGCTGCGGAACCGGGTGAGATTGTGCACGCCGATGGCCGTGTTCTGGCGCAGCATGACGGGGTGATTCACTACACCATTGGTCAGCGGCGCGGTCTTGGCATCGGTGGGCTGAGCGAGCCACTTTATGTCGTCAAGCTGGACGTGGATAAGAAACAGGTTGTTGTCGGCCCAAAAGAGATGCTGGCCACCCGCACCGTTCCCGTGCGCGAGATCAACTGGCTGGGCGATGAACCCTTCACCTCACGCAGTGAATGGCACTTGTCGGTCAAAGTTCGCTCGACCCGCCCCCCGCGTGAGGCGATCATCCGCCCCCTGTCGGACACCACGGCTGAGGTCGAGTTGCTGACACCCGAAGAAGGTATCTCTCCGGGTCAGGCCTGCGTGTTCTATGCCAATGAAGGCAGCCGCATCTTTGGCGGCGGCTGGATCTGGCGCGGGTATTAAGCCGAGACCGGCTCGACCTCGGGTTCGATCTGGATTTGCAGCGCATCGTTGAACCGGTTGAACGCGCCGCACAGCGCGATGCGCCAGGTCAGTTCGACGATCTGCGCATCGCTGAACCATTCCCGCAGGTCCGCAATCTCGGCATCGCGCATCCGGCCTGAACGGGTTGTCACCGCCTGAGCGTAGAGCACGACCGCCTTGTCGCAGGCGTCCAGTTCGGGGTGATCTTCAACATCGGGCAACCGCGCCGCGCCTTCGGGGCTAAGCCCGGCAACCGTCAGCAATGGCGCGTGATGCGACACGCAATAGTCGCAGGCATTCAGCTTGGACACTGTCACCATCGCCAGTTCCAGCGCCCGGCGCGGCAGAGTTTCCTGCGCGCGCAATGCGGTCAGCATACCGCTCACGTGTTCCAACACCGGCGGGCAATGGGCCGCCACCCGCGCCCAGTTGTCGAACGGGCCGTATGCACCCAGCTCGGTATGGGCCGCGCGGGCCTGCGGAGTCATCTGATCGTCGGTCAATGGGGGAATGCGGGTCATCTGCGATCTCCTTTGGCCGCAGGGTATTGCAGGGCCAGATCGCCGCGACAACAGCGCGGCGATCACAACGCCGAGACGGCGGATCAAAGCACGTCGGTCGGCGAATTGAGCAGGATGTAAAGGCCGACACAGACCATGATATACGGCGCGATCCGATCCAGACGCGCAACACGAGGCCCAAGGTTCTGTGCGTAAGGCGCCCCCCACGCAGCGACCGAGGCCAACAGAACCGCGGCGCAAATCGCTCCGATCAGGGCGACCAGCCGGAAAACCGAGGCCGAATCCGCCAGCAGTGGCGTCATCACTGCGAAACTGTCCACTGACAGGCTTAGAAACAGGGTCACAACCGAAGTCACCGCCCCTTTGGGTCCATCCGCCTGTCGCTCGGCCCCCGAAAACTGCTGCCAGATACCGCGAAGCCCCAAGGCCAAGGGGATCAGCCCCAGATACCCGATCCAGCCCGGAAGGCCGCTTTGACTGACACCGATGGCCACCGCGAAAGCCAGCGACAGCACAATCGCCTGCGCCATGGCGAACCCTGCCACGGCCCGCTTGTGATCCATGACCAGCATCAGCCCCAGCAGCACCGCCAGATTATCGAGATTGGTCGACACCATCGCGATCCCGGCGGACACCGCAAAGAGCAGGTATTCACCCATCTGCGGCCGTCATGCGCTGCAAAACCGCCCTTGCCGCCCGCAGACCTGGCGCTTCGCCGCCGCGGCCCAGACGCTCCATCGTGATCTCCATGGCCTGCCGCTGGGCATCCGGTGCATCCGCAACTTGCGTCAACGCAGCGGCGATCTTGTCCGGTTGGCAGTCATCCAGCAGACATTCGGGAACCGTCCGGGTTTCCGAGACCAGATTGACCAGAGTCACGGTGTCCAGTTGCACCATGCGTTTGGCGATCAGGGTCGTTAGCCAGTTCAGGTTGTAAGCAATCACCATTGGTGTCGCCTGCGCCGCCAGCTCCAGCGAGACCGTCCCCGACGCAGCCAGCGATAGATCGGCCGCCGCAAAGGCTGCTCGTTTCTGGGCCACCGCCTGATCCGAGGGCATATCACGCGGGTCGATCACAACTGGCGATCCGGGCCAGTCGCGCAGATGCTCGGCCACTGTATCAACCATATGGGCCACGGCGGGCACCACGACGCGCGTGTCTGGTCGGGTTCTGAGATACTGCCCCAGCGCCTTCCCAAAGACGGGGGCCAGCCGGTCCACCTCGCCCCGGCGCGAGCCCGGCAAGGCCAGAAGAATGGGCGCATCGCCCAGATCATAGGCGGCCCGGAAATCGCGGATTTCCGTCTCGGTCGCAATTGGTTCGCTGGCGACCGGATGGCCGACAAAGTCGCACTCCATCCCCGCGCGTTCCATATAAGGCGGCTCGAAGGGCAGCAGGGCCAGAACGTGATCGATCACCTTGGCCATCTTGTCCGCCCGCCCCGGACGCCAGGCCCAAACGCTGGGGGCCACGTAATGCACGGTGCGAATGTCGCTGGCCGCCTTCACCAGTTTTGCCACACGCAGCGAGAAATCGGGGCTGTCGATGGTGATCAGCACATCGGGCTGCGTGTCCAGCACCGCTTGCGCAGTCTCGGCGGTCCGGCGTTTGAGGTGGAAGAACTTGGGCAGGACCTCGACCAGCCCCATGACGCTCAGCTCGGCCATCGGGAACCGGCTTTCCAACCCTTGCGCCTGCATCAGTGGCCCGCCTACCCCATCGAATTCGATTTCGGGAACCAGGGTCCGTAGCCCCTCCATCAAAGCGCCGCCCAGCCGGTCGCCCGAAGGTTCCCCGGCGACCAGAAAAACACGCATCAGGAGGCACGCTCGCGCACGTAAAGGAACAGCCCCAGACGGTCGCATTCGGCAATCACGCGGTCGCGTTGCAACACCAGAACGCCGCCCTTTTCGATGACGATCCCCGCAAGGCCCGCAGCCACCGCGCCCGACACGGTATCGGGTCCGATCGCAGGCAAATCGGCCCGACGATCCTGATCGGGTTTGGGGCCTTTGAACAACACACCGCCGCCAGCATCGGGCCGCTGGGTCAGAGATTGCAGCATCCAGGCGGTGCCAAAGATGCTTTCGACGGCCAGCACCTGCCGTTGCGAAACCGCACAAGCCTGTCCGATATCAGCGTTGCCCATTGCGCGCAGAACAGTTGCGGCGCGCTCAGCGTCAGCCAGATCAGCCTCGGACGGTTGCGCTTCGGTCAGGCAACCAAGCGGAGGCAGCAAATCGGGCGCAATGTCATGCGCGGCTTGAACGGTCAGGCCAGCATCCTCGAAGATGCCGATCACCGCCCGCAAGGCACCATCGTCGCCAGACATGATTGCCTGCTGCAGGATCGGCACCAAAGGCAGCGTCGCCGCATCGATGCGCGCGGGATCCACCTTGGGCCGCCGAACTGCGCCTGCCATGCAAATTTGGGTCACGCCGCGCGATTTGAGGTCGGCGATGAAACTGCCCAATTGTTCCAGCGGAAACACCAGATCGGGTGTCAGGTTATCGGGCTCGAACCCCTCCATTGCACAGATCAAAGGCCGCTCTGCCAGCGCAGACGCAACCTCCCCCGGTAAAACACCCGTTCCCGCAATCAATGCCAGCATGGGGTTACTTCCTTGGGGTCAGGAACGACCGGTCCGTGTCACCTGTCACAAAGTCGACAATACGGCGCACATATTCGCTTTCGGTATCTTCACCCGCGCGCCGGGCGCGCTCCTGAAAGGTGCCCTCGCCGCCCGACAATTCGCGGAACGCCGCCCGCAAAGCCGAGATATCAGCGCGCGACACGCCGCGACGCTTGAGGCCCACCAGGTTCAGACCATCCAACTCACCGCGCGGTGCCTGTACCAGCCCGTAGGGAATCACGTCGTTGGGCACCATGGTCAGCGCGCCGATAATGGCACCGCGACCCACACGTACCCATTGGTGCAGGCCCGAGATTCCGCCCACAATCACGTCATCCTCGATGATGCAATGACCTGCCGCACCGGCGTGGTTTACCATGATCACGCGATTGCCGATCTGAACGTCATGAGCCACGTGAACACCGGCCATCAGCAAGCAGTCATCGCCAATGCGGGTCACACCGCCGCCGCCTTCGGTGCCGGTGTTGATGGTCACATGTTCGCGGATCCGATTGCGCTGACCGATTTCCAGCCGCGTGTTCTCACCGCCGAACTTCAGGTCCTGCGGGATCTCACCGATGACCGAGAAATTGAAGATCACCGTGTCGTCGCCAACCGACGTTTCGCCGGTGACAACCACATGTGACTTCAGCTCGACCCGGTCCCCCAATCGGACCTGCGCCCCGACATAGCAGAACGGCCCAACGACGCAGTCCTGCCCGATCTGGGCGCCTTCTTCGATGATTGCACTGGGGTGAATGCCGCTCATGTTGTCTTTTCCATGTCCCAGTCAACATAGGCCGAAAACTCAGCTTCGGCGGCAACCTCGCCTTCAACGGTTGCCCGACCGCTGAACTTGAACAGTTTGCCGCCCTTCTTGCCACGGATCGTCTCGACATGCATTTCCAGCACGTCACCCGGAACAACCTTGCGACGGAATTTGCACTTGTCGATGCTCATGAAATAGATCAGCAGTTCGGTGTCGATCACATCCATGCCAACACCCAGCATAACACCGGCGGTCTGAGCCATCGCCTCGACAATGGTCACGCCGGGCATGATCGGGGTTCCGGGGAAATGGCCCTGGAAATGCGGCTCGTTCATGGTGACATTCTTGATGCCACGGGCCGAGTGGTAATCGGTGATATCGACCACCTTATCGACCAGCAGAAACGGATAGCGGTGCGGCAAAATCCGCTGGATCAGCTGAATGTCAGCGCTTTTGGTTTCCGTGGTCATAACTCAAATGTCCCGTTTTGCATTCTCAGTTTCAGCGTGGTTAGCAATACAGGCCCGCAAGGGCAAGCAAACCTATTCGCCTGTCCCGTCCTGCAAGCCGGTTCCATCACCGATTGCAGCATCGATACGCTCAATCGCGGCGCTGGTAATGTCCGAAGTGTCCGAACTGAGCAGCACGCTGGAGCGTTCGAGGATGATGGACGCCCCGTTTTCACGCATAAGATCGATCAGGACCGGGCGCGCCAATTCGTAGAACTTTTGTCGGCTTTCTTCACTGATGCGGCCCAGGGCATCCAGTTTGGCGCGCTGACCCTCGCGATGCGACTGCACTTTGCGATCAAATGCCTCGGCCAGAGGACGGAAGTCTTCGGGCGCCAATTCGGCACGTTTCTCGGTCAGGTCCTTTTCTTCAGTGCTTAGCTCGGCAACGATCCGTTCGTTTTCCTCGGACAGCAGCGTGCCTTCCTGCTCGATCTCGCGCAGCACCCGCTGGCCAAATTCGGATTCGGTGAACAAGCGATCGCTTGAGACTGTCAGCACAACGGTCTGCGTGACGCCCAATTGCTGCGCCGCCGCTGATGTCACGCCAAACAGAGCCAGAAAAACACACAGGGCCCCCAAAGGGCCCTGAATGAGACGTTTGCAAATCCACCGCATCGCGGATCAGAACCGGGCTTGAACGGTCAGGTCAAAGTTCTGCTCGTTGTCGAACTCTTCTTTTTTCAGAGCTTTCGAGAAGTTGAACCGCAGCGGGCCGAAGGGCGTTTCCCACAGGACCGAGACGCCGATAACGTGACGGATCGATCCGTTGGCACCGACGATGTTCGCCCCCGCCGTGTTCACGTTGTCGATGTTGTAGAGGTTCCCGACGTCATAGAACACACCGCCGCGCAGTCCCAGTTCCTCTGGCAGGCCCAGCGGGAAATCCGACTCGAACCGGGCAACCCAGTAGTAGTTGCCGCCGATGGCATCGTCCTGACCGTTGGACAGGTCACGCGGGCCAAGACCCGCGGGTTCAAACCCGCGGAATGTGTTCGGCCCCAGAAGGAAGCGGTCAATTGTGCGGCTGAAATCGTTGCCTGTCCAATGCAAGGCACCCAGTTCCAGTGTCGCGCGCAATACCACTTCTTCGCTTAGGACGCGGGTCTGTGCGATACCGCGCGCGGTTGTTCTGAAGAACTCGTTGTCGCCACCCAGACCAGCCGCATCAACACCAACTTCGAACAGCACACCGGCATTCGGGTTCAGGCCGCCAAGACGGCTGTCATAGACATAAGACACACCGATTGAACTGGTCGTCCGCTTGCCCTGATCGATTTCCGAGGAAATGACAGCGCCGTTGATCTCATCATCCTGCTGCGTCATCTCACTGCGTTCCCAGCCGTACCGCAAGCGAAGCGAGGACAGCTCGCCAATCGCGTAGGTCAGCTGCGGGTTAAAGAACACGCGCTCGGTGTCATAGCTTGCAAAGCCCGAGTTGGTACCTGCCAGACCGAGGCCCAGATCGAAACGCAGTCGACGTCCCAACAGATAAGGTTCGGTAAAGTTGATGGTGTACTGCTCGGAATCCTGCGCCGTCGACAGGGTCAAACCCAGGTTCTGACCGCGACCGAGGAAGTTGGATTCGTTCAGGCCAATCGCAATCCCGAAGCCATCCGAGGCCGAGAAGCTACCACCAAGGCTGAGCGATCCGGTCGGTTGCTCTTCGACATCCACATCGAGAATAACCTGACTGGGCGAGGATCCTTCGCGCGGCTCGACATTCGCCACGGCAAAAAAGCCCAGTGCGTTGATGCGTTCCGCTGCCTGCCGGATCTCACGCGGGTTGAAGGGGTCGCCTTCGACCGTGTCGAACTGACGCCGGATTACGCGGTCAAGCGTGGTGGTGTTGCCTTCAATGTCGATCCGCTCAACAAAAATGCGTGGTCCCTTGCTCAGGACAAATTCGACATCCAGCGTCAGATCGCGTGGGTTGCGGGTCACCCGAGGTTCGACTCGAAGGAAATCGACACCTTGCCGGATCCCCAAACGCTCCTGCCGGGCAATCGAGTTTTCGATCAGCGTGGGCGAATAGGTCACGCCCGGTTTGATCTTCAGCGCTTCCTGATACGGGGCCGGATCGACGCCGGGAATTTCGCTGACAGTCGTGATCTTGCCGAACGAGAATTTCTGCCCCTCGGTCACGTTCATGACCAGGAAGAAGGCATCACGCTCGCGGGTGAATTCCACATTTGCGCTGTTTACGCGGAAGTCGATATAGCCGCGCGACAGGTAGAAGTCGCGGATAACCTGTTTGTCGAACTCGATCCGGTCACCGATGAAGGTGTCGCTGCGGAAGAAAGTGCGCAGGAAGGTCGCTTGTTTGGTTTCCAGCACACGGCGCAGGCGGCGGTCCGAATAGGCCCGGTTGCCGACAAAGCTGACACGCTCAACCTCGATCGTCGTGCCTTCGGCGACTTCAAAGACCAGATCTACGCGATTGTCGCTGCGGCGGATGATGCGCGGGATTACGGTTGCGGCGACCCGACCTTGGGCCGAGTACACCTCGGCAATCAGATCTGCGTCGGTTTCCGCGACCTGAGGGGTGAAAACGCGTCGTGGTTGGGACGAAATCACTTCGAGCAGGACATCGTCTTTGACGCGACGATTCCCTTCGATGCTGATCTGGTTGATCGTCGGGTATTCCTGTACCTCGATCAGCAGGGTTGTGCCGCGCGGGGTCAGTTCGACTGTTTCAAAAACACCACTGTCAAGCAAACGCTGGAACGCGTCATTCAACTGACCGGTTGTGACGGTTTGCCCCGGTTCGATCCCCGTTCTGGCGATGATCGTCCCCGTCTCGATGCGGCGGTTTCCTTCCACCTCGAACGAGTTGATGGTGAAACTTTGCGCCTGTGCCGTATTCGGCAAAGCCAGTAAGCTGGCGGCAACAAAAAGGAAAAGAAACGTCAGCGATTGCCACAAAATCTTGTTTGTAGACTTACGCCCCCCGCAGGATGTGCCCGCGCCTCGCCCGTCGGTCATTTTTTTCTCAACCCAGAATTTTAAGACTTTAATGCTGAGTAGCGGGAATGGATGGGGTTGTCAAAAGGCCAAAAAGCGCATCCGGCATTTGATGGCCTTTAGGGCGTGAAAAGACGGTCTGTCAGAATCACAATCCCGCCAGATAGGCGCCAGCGGCCAGTGCCAGAGCGGTGACGGCAAAACTCAGCAACACATCCCAGTTCAGCATGAACAGGAAGCTAAAACTCCGATAGGATTTGCGCAGTGCTTTGGTCATGATCGCCCCTCAACGTCGCGCAAACCGTACCGTCGGAATGCGGCAAGAATGCGGCTTTCCTGTGCGGCTTGCGCCACAATCAGCAAAACAGGTCGTTGGTCACCGAGAACAACATCAGGCTGAGAATAACCGTGATTCCAACAGTCATCAGAATCCGCAATGCCATGTCGCTGGGTGGTTTTCCGGTCACGGCCTCATAGGCGTAGAACAGCAGATGACCACCATCCAGAGCCGGAATCGGGAACAGATTCAGCAACCCGACTGCGGTGGACAGGACGGCGATGAAGAAGACAAAGCTTTGCGCGCCTTGGCTGGCCATTGCGCCCGACGTCTCGGCGATGCCAATCGGGCCGGAGATGTTGCAGGTGCTGATCGCGCCGGTGATCATATGCCACATCCCCGACAGCGACCCTTCGATGATGCGGATCGTCTGATTGACGCCGCCAGTAAGCGAGTCAAACAGACCCGCAGGCTGGGTTGCAGGTTCCAGCATCATTCCACCGACGATCCCGATGCGCCAATGGGTCTGAAAACCGCCATCAGACTTCGGTTCATCCGTGCGGCGCGGGGCCAGTGCAAACTCAAGATCGGCCCCATCGCGCCAGACATTCAGCAACAGAACCCGACCATCCGAGCTTTCGACAAATTCCTTGAGCTGCTCGAACGCAAAGATCGGTTCACCATTTACCGAGGTGATGACATCCCCCTGCTCCAGCTGAATATCCATGGCCGCGCTGCGCGGTGCCACCTGACGGATCAGCGGCGGAAACAGCCACGGGGCTTCGACATCGATGGTCTGCCCATCGCGAATGACCGTGTAGTCCAGAACTGGCTCAACCGGCAGCGAGTCGGTGAACTCGCTCCAAGTGCTTTCCTCATCGAAATCCGGTGTTTGGATGCCTGCGATTGCGACGATCTCATCCCCGACCTGCAAACCCTGAACGGTGCCCGGCAGGGGCTGCAACTCACCCACGGTCAAAGGCTCGCGCGAAACGCCCTGAGACCAGAAGATCAGCCCGAACACGATGATCGACATTGCAAAGTTGAACACAGGACCCGCCGCAACAGTGGCCGCCCGCGCCCAGAGCGGCGCGCCGTGCATCGTGCGACGCAGTTCTTCGGGGCTTTGTTCGGCGATCTCTTCCATCGCCTCTTCGTCCTTGCCCGACGCGGCGTTGGCATCGCCCAGAAACTTCACATAGCCGCCAAAGGGGAGCAAAGCGACCTGCCAGCGGGTGCCGCGCTTGTCCATGCGGCTCCACAGCACCGGGCCGAACCCGATCGAGAAGACCTCGGCATGAATGCCTGACCAGCGCCCGACGATGTAATGGCCATATTCGTGGACCGCGACAATGGCAGACAAGGCGATGACAAAGGCCACAATGGTCCAAAGCAAATTGCCAAATTGCGGGATCAGGGAAATTAGGTCCAAATGTCTATCCTGCTCGTTTGCTTACGGCTTCATCCGCCCATTGCCGTGCCAGATGGTCCGTTTGCTGTACGTTATCAAGAGTCAAAGCGGCATCAATAAGACTATGTCCCGCTTCGAATCTGTCCAGAACCATTGCGACAATATCCGCCATGCTGGGGAAATTGATTCGACCCGCGATAAAGTGATCCAGCGCTCGTTCCTTGGCCGCGTTGAACACAGCCCCCGACAAGCCCCCGCGCGCCATCACGTCCCGCGCCAGTTTCAGCGCTGGATAGCGGGTCAGATCGGGGTCCTGGAAGTTCAACTGCCCAATGGCCGGCAGATCCAGTCGCTGAACGGGCAAATCCTGACGCTTGGGCCAATGTAGCGCGAATCCAATGGCGTGACGCATATCCGGCGCGCCCAAATGGGCCATCACCGCACCGTCGCGAAACCCGACCAGCGCATGAACGATGGATTCGGGATGGACCAGAACCTCGATCTGATCCTGGGCGACGCCAAAGAACTCTTTCGTTTCGATGACCTCAAGCGCCTTGTTGAACATCGACGCGCTGTCGATGGTAATCCGCTGACCCATATCCCAGTTCGGGTGGCTCGAGGCCTGTTCGACCGTCGCCTTGACCAGATCGTCCAGCGGCCAGTCCCGGAATGCGCCGCCGCTGGCGGTGATGATGATGCGCTCGACCGCATCAATCTCTTCCCCCACCAGTGCCTGAAACACGGCCGAATGCTCGCTGTCCACCGGTAGCAGGCGGGCATTGTGGGTCTTGGCTGTTTCCAGCACCAAAGGCCCGGCACAGACCAGCGTTTCCTTATTGGCCAGCGCCAGTGTCGCGCCTTGCTTTAGCGCTTCGATACCCGGCGCAAGACCGGCGGCTCCGACAATGGCAGACATGACCCAATCCGCCGGGCGCGCCGCCGCTTCGGTCAGTGCTTGAGATCCTGCGGCAGCTTCGACACCAGACCCCTGCAACGCATCGCGCAGGTCCGGCAGGCGATCCTCAAAGGCCGTGACGGCCAGATCGGCATTCAAGCGACGGGCGTCCAAGGCAAGCTGTTCGATATTCGCACCACCTGTCAGCGCGACAACGTCATAGGCCTGCGGATCCCGCGCGATCAGATCAATCGTGTTCTGACCGACAGAACCGGTCGCGCCAAAAATCGATACTTTGCGCATCACATTGCCCCGGGTGAATAAAGCAGGCCCGCCAGTAAGACAAACAGGGCCGCACCCATCATACCGTCAAACCGGTCCAGAAACCCGCCATGGCCCGGTATCAGGTTCGAGCTGTCCTTGACCCCGAACCTGCGCTTGACCGCGCTTTCCACGATGTCGCCCGCCTGACTGGCCATGGACGCAAAGACCGAAACCATTACGAACAGAACGCCAAACCCGCCATGGGCGGCAAACGCGACCCCGACAATAGCAGCAGCGACCCAACCGCCTGCCGTACCAGACCATGTCTTCTTGGGGCTGACCTTGGGCCAGAACTTCGGCCCGCCGATGGCCTTGCCGACGAAATAACCCGCGACATCGGTGGCGACCACAATGGCGATCAGCCAGATCATCCAGCCGAACCCCATATTCTCGCGGATCGAGATAAAGCCCAGCCCTGCCCCGGCAATCCAGATCACAAAGATTGCGTACAGCCCCTTAGAGCGGCTGACCTGCCCGGCCCCCACAAGCGCCGGGGCCAGCAAGATCGGCAGTTTGTAAAGCGGCGGCACATGATAACTCAGAACCACCGCGATGCCCGTCAGAATGCCCAGTTGAACCGCCACGCCCATGCGCTGCGGTTCGATCATCCGAACCAGCTCCCATGTCATGATGGCGCAAGCTATGGCGATGAACGCCTCGAACCACAGACCGCCCAGCCACACCTCGATCGAGCCGATGGCCACAAGCACAATGGCGGACAGAACCCGCGTCGTCAGATCAGACCATCGGCCTTCGCTCATGCCGGAACTGCCCCAAAGCGTCTCTCGCGCGAGCCGTAGTTGCGACACAGGCGTTCCAGTTCAGCGGCGGTGAAATCGGGCCACAAGGTGTCGATGAACTCATATTCGGAATAAGCGGATTGCCAGAGCAGAAAGTTGGAAATCCGTGCTTCACCACTGGTGCGGATCACCAGATCAGGGTCGGGAAGAACCCGGGTATCCAGATATTTCGGCAGGGTTTCTTCATCCACATCTTCAGGCTTCAACCGCCCCTCGGCGACATCACTGGCCAGACGTTTGGTGGCCCGCGCAACCTCATCCCGACCGCCGTAGTTCAGCGCCACCGTCAGATGGACAAGGTCATTATCCTTGGTCTCTTCCTCAAGGGAATCCATCAGATCGGTCAACTTGGAATCCAGCCGCACCCGATCCCCGATGAACCGCACGCGAATACCGTTATCCGCCAGCGTCTTGGTTTCCTTGAGGATATACCGACGAAACAAGCTCATCAGCCCGGCGACCTCGACCTGTGTCCGTTTCCAATTCTCGGTCGAAAAGGCAAAGATCGTCAGGTATTTGATCCCCAGTCCCGGGCAGGCCTCGACCACTTCGCGCACGCGCCGTGCGCCTGCATGGTGCCCAAACAGCCGGGGCCGACCGCGCGCCTGCGCCCAACGGCCATTGCCATCCATGATAATGGCCACATGGCGCGGACCAGCACAGGGCTCGGTGTGGGGATCTTTGGGCATGAGACCGGCTCAGACCTGCATGATTTCGGACTGCTTGGTCTCAAGCGCGGCATCAACGGCCTTGATCATCTCATCCGTCAGGTCCTGCACTTCGCTTTCCCAGAACTTCTGATCGTCCTCGGACATGCCGTCAGCCTTGGCTTTCTTGATCTGGTCCATCCCGTCGCGGCGCACATTCCGGATCGAAACCCGGGCGCTTTCGGCGTACTGCCCGGCGACCTTGCCCAACTCGCGGCGACGTTCTTCGTTCAGTTCGGGGATCGGCAACATGATGATCGTGCCGTTTAGCTGTGGATTGATCCCCAGCCCGCTTTCACGGATTGCCTTTTCCACCTTACCGACCAGGGACTTATCCCAGACATTGACCGTCACCATCCGGGGCTCGGGCACATTGACCGTGCCAACCTGATTGATCGGTGTCATCGACCCATAAGCATCCACCATCACCGGCTCCAGCATCGAGGCCGAGGCCCGCCCGGTCCGCAGTGAGGCAAATTCGGTTCTGAGGTTGGACATCGCGCCTTCCATGCGGCGCTTCAGATCATCGGTGTCCAGTTCGAAGTCGTCAGACATGCTGCTCACTCCCCGTCTTCAGGTGCTGTTTGGATGGGTCTTACGCCATCGCACTTGGGATGTATAGCAATCATGATCAGGAATTGTGCCAATGACCAGAGTTGTTTCGGTCCTTTTTCGCCAGGTTTTGATCAGCCGGGACAGGCACGCCCCGGCTGCCATGTCAGATCAGGCGTTCACGTCGACAACCACGCGCCCTTTGACCTGACCTTTGAGAATATCCGCGCCCAGTCCGGGCAGATCGGACAGCGCGGCGGGGTGCACCATCGCCTCCAGCTTATCCATAGGCAGGTCGGTCGCGATCCGCTGCCACGCGCGCACGCGGTTTTCATAGGGCTGCATCACGCTGTCGATGCCCAGCAGGTTCACACCGCGCAACAGGAAGGGAATCACTGTCGCAGGCAGCCCCGCGCCCCCGGCCAGACCTACGGCCGCGACCGAGCCGCCGTATTTCATCTGCCCCAGCACCCGCGCCAGCATCTCTCCGCCAACAGCATCCACACAACCCGCCCAGGTTTCGCTTTCCAGCGGGCGTTTGGTGGTCTCGTTCAACTCCTCACGCGGCACAATGGTCGTGGCCCCAAGCGACTTCAGATAATCCCCGGTCTCGGGCCGCCCGGTCACGGCGGCGACCTCGTAACCCAGGTTGCCCAGAATGGCGGTCGCCACGGACCCAACGCCGCCTGCGGCACCGGTGACCAGAACCGGACCTTTGTCCGGGGACAGACCATGATCCTCCAACGCCATGACAGCCAGCATGGCCGTGAAACCAGCAGTTCCCACCGCCATCGCCTGCCGCGCGCTCAGCCCGTCCGGCAAGGGAACCAGCCAATCCGCCAAAGCGTTGGCTTTCTGCGAATATCCGCCCCAATGCGCCTCACCCACGCGCCAACCGGTCAATACCACCTTGTCGCCGGGCGCGTACCGATCGTCCGAGGACGCCTCGACCGTACCCGCATAATCGATGCCCGGCACATGTGGGTACGACCGCACCAACCCGCCCCCTTTGGGCGACATGCACAGACCGTCCTTATAGTTCACTGTCGAGTATTCGACGGCAACCGTCACCTCACCATGGGGCAGATCATCTGCTGAAAGCTGCTTGACCGAAGCGCTCGCCAGCCCGCTTTCTTCATCCTTGTCCATTACCAACGCATTGAACATTTGCAGTTCCTTTCGTTTCCAAAAAACCAGATCCGAGTCTTCATCTGGCTAAAAATATCCCGGGGGAGTCGCGCAGCGACGGGGGCAGAGCCCCCTTCCCCCTCTAAACCCAAAAATGCGCCTTCACCTGCGCGCGGCGCGTGCCATCCGGCGTTTCAACATCCAGTTCGGTCCCCGGTTCCCAATGGCTCAGGCGGATCATGCCTATGGAGACATTCGTTTCGAAATCGGGCGACCAAACAGACGAGGTCACCTGCCCCACCTGTTTCCCATCCACAAAAGCCGGCCAGGGTCGATCGCAGGGCGGCACCGGGTCGCCCTGAATCGCAATCGGACGGATTTGTTGCACCGGGCCTTCCTTGGCCACGCGCAACAAGGCATCGCGCCCGATGCAGCCAATGGCCGTGTGCGTGTTGCAGAACTTGCCCAGTCCACATTCATGCGGCGTGTTGTCGTCCGTCATGTCATTGCCATAAGACAATAGGCCGCCCTCGATGCGTTCGATCAGGTTCGGACACCCGGCCCGCACCTGAAGGTCCTCGCCCGCCTTGAACAGCGCGTTCCAAAGCGGCATCCCGATATCGCCGCCCTCGACATAGATCTCGAACCCGCCCTGTTTTGAATAGCCTGATCGCGCAACAGCCAGATCGCGACCTTCGAACTCGAACATATCGAACTTGAAAAACCGGATATCTCGCACCCGATCCCCAAAGACACGCGCCATCAACTCATCGGCCTTGGGCCCCTGAACTGCCAAAGGCGAGACGTCAGGCTCGTCCACCAGCACGTCCAACCGATACCCATTTGCCAATCCTTTGACCCACAACAACAAATCACTGTCGGCAATGGAAATCCACCAACGGTCCTCGGACAGTTTCACCGCAACGGGATCGTTCAGCATCCCACCGGTTTCATCCACGATGGGCACGTAATAGCACTGCCCCGGAAGCATCCCGCGCAGGTCACGGGGCGTCAGCATCTGCATCAGCCGCGCCGCATCCGGGCCGCGCAGTTCCACCTGCCGCTCGCAGGATACGTCCCAGACCTGAACATGCTCTTTCAGATGGCGATAGTCGGCTTCGACACTTTCAAAAACCGTCGGCAACAACATGCGATTGTAAACCGTATAGCCTTTAACCCCCGCAGCCTCGACCCCGTCGGAAAAGGGCGTGCGCCGCAAGCGGCGAGACAAGGATATTTGCGGCATTCAGCCCTCCTGCGGCAGGAAAACCAGATCACTGACCGGGGCCTCTGACCCGGTCTCGGTCAGCATTTTGTGCAATTGACCACGATGATGCGTCTGGTGGTTGAAAAAATGCATGATGCATTGCGCGTAAGGCAATGTAATATCACCTTCTTTTGCCGCCGAATACCAGGTAAACGGGCCGGTGATCAGATCATCACCCAACGTGTTCGCCCAATCTGCAATCCGGGTATCCACGGTCTTACGCAGAGACAGCCAACTGGCCAGATCAGGGCACAGATAGACGCTTTCATGGATGCCGCCGCCTTTGCGATGGATGTTGCTTTCCGGGCCCGGCCCCTTGTCGAACCGGGACATCCAGATCCAATCGCCCCACAGCAAGTGGTTCGCTGTGCCCAGGATCGAGCCAAAAAACGCCCCGCGTTCTCGCGTTAGTTCCTCAGGGGTCAATGCTTGAAGAAACTCTGACAACTGACTGTTTTGCCATTGATTATAGCGCGACATTTCACGCGCATAGGCTCCGGTAATCATCACTTTGGCCCATGCCAATCGATGGGGCAAATCTCGGCTGATTTGCCGCCGAAATCCCAGACGCGGCCATAATCGCGCACCTTGGACTTGGTACCGCGCGCCACGATGATGTCCGGTCCCATCCAGTATTTCGAGTTCGAGACCATCACGGGATGCTCGGGATCCTTGCCCGCCAGCATCTCAATCTCACCCTGAACTTTGCGACCGATCACGATCCGGCGCTTGGTGCCGTCGCGCTCGATGGCGACCGGAGCCCGCTCGGCCCCGATGATCTCACTCACCAGCATGGTGAACAGGCCGGTGGTGCCGCCCGCCTGACCGCTGAAAATCTGCAATAGCCCGTTATACGCCTTGCCGCTGGCACGTTCGTCCACATAGGCGGCGACTTTCCATTGCCCCTCGCCCATACGGCCCGGAATGTCGACCAGCAGGCCGACGCACAGACCCGAGAGGTCCTCACCCTCGTAATGCCCCTCATCAATGATGACACCCATCCACGCGTGACAATGCCCCTCGGTCGGAGGGTGCGCGCCCAGCGAGACAACGCAGGGACAAAACACATCGCACGAGCAGTTCAGGATCAGTTCGCCCTTGATGGCCCATTCCGTCGGGCTCATCTCGCGCCGTTTCGGGTTGGGCATACGGCTGTCGATCCGCTGACTTATGGGAAGCCTGTCCGCTTCGGGTTTTCTGTTTTTTGCCATCGGCTTATCCTCCGTATGCAAAGGGATAGATCAGCAGGACAAGACCGCCTGCAATCAACGCAAACCCCATGGGTCGGGTCACAACATGCCCGATCTGGGGAAGTTTTTCCAAAACCATGAACAAGGTGGCCAGACCCATCCACAATAGGCTCATGACACCACCGACAAAGCCAAGTGCCATGAAGCCCCAACAGCAGCCCACACAAAACGCGCCAAGGCCCAGCCCCATTTTCACGCCGCCTGCGAAACCGGTTTTCCAATGGCCCAGGAAATAGGTCATCGGCGCATGGCAGACGCCGTGGCAGACCTCTTTCACGCGGGTGAATTGGAAGGCACCGACGACGATCAGCAACCCTCCGGCCACCCAGTTGGACTTGGCGATGCCCAACATGTCAACGACCCCACCAAACAACAGAGCTAGTTGAACGCCGGTGATCAGCGCCGCGAAGCCCACCCAGACGATGAAGTAACCGGTCAGAACGCCCAGCCATCCGGCGCGCGTGCCGTTGGCGCTGCGGATCAGGTCGTCATAGCCGCGCAGGGTTGGCACCAGAGTCGGCAGCATCATCGCCGCCATCATGATCGCCCACATCCAGAACAGCGGACCAAACTCGGCCATGGGCATATACATGTCCATACGCGGATCCATCGCCGCCATGGCCTGTCCCATCGGACCCGGACGACCGATCCAATCCAGGTCCATGTCGCGGCTCATCGAGAACATGACCCACCAGGCCCACAGGATCAGCACATAGAACGCCAGCCACATCCCGCTGCGTAGCATTGCGCGACTCATGTGATCCCCTCCGACTCAACTCCCTTGCTTTTCAAATGTCAGACTTTTAAATGTCAGACAAATAAAATCGTAAAGCCGCGTGCAAAATGAAGATTAACCCACAGAAAACCGCAGACCTGTCCGCGCAAATCGCGCAGGCCATTCGCGATGCGATTGTCTCGGGTGAGTTGATTGTGGATGAGCGTTTGCCGTCCGAGGCCGAATTGGCCGACCAATTCCAGGTCTCTCGCCCTACGGTTCGCGAGGCGCTGAAACGTCTGGCGGCTCAGTCCCTGATCCGCACCCAGCGCGGGGCAACCGGCGGGGCCTTTGTGAACCGCATCAGTTTTGAAGATGCGTATTCGCAGCAAATCACCACTTCGACCCTGTTGCTGTCGATGAACGCGGTGCGCTTCGATACGGCTTGCGAGGCGCGATACGCGCTGGAACGCGCCTGCGCCCCCTTGTCTGCGCAGCGTCGCACAGCAGATCAACTCGCCACCATGCGGGCCGAGATTTTCCGACAGGCGCAGCCCGGCTTGACGGATGAGGCGTTTTGCGCCTCGGACGTCGCCTTTCACCGGGCACTTGTGGACGGCGCGGGCAATCCGGTTCTGTCCTATCAACTGGCAGGCGCGGTCGAGGCGATGCAGCCCCTGATGAACATGATCACCTTCACCGCAAGGTCACGCGAAGAGATCATCTTGCTTCACACCAAGATCGCCGACACCCTTGAAGCGCATGACGCCACAACGGTCGATGCCACCTTGGTCGAGCTGGAAGCTTACACCCGCCAACTGGCCCAGGACGTGGCCGAGCGCAAACGCAAACCCGCCTGATCCCGATCAGGCCCCAGGATTGACGCAGACGAACAGGCACAAGGAAGACAGAGCAGGCAGGATGTCACCCGGCGCCAAGACCGGAACTCTCAATACAAATTGAATATCAATTGCTTACGGGAGGACGTTATGAACACAAGACCGGACCCAACCTTTTATCCATCCGCCAAGCTGGCGATGGAAGGCCCCGCCGAGACGCTTGCTTTCACGCTGATGCTGAGCCCGGATTTTTCGCAACCCGACGGGCTGGCGGTTGTGAATGTCGATCCGACATCCGACGATTTCGGCAAGATCGTCCACAAGGTGATGATGCCGGAAAAAGGCGATGAGTTTCATCATTTTGGCTGGAACGCTTGTTCCTCGGCCTTGTCACCGCTGACCGGCCATGCGTTTCTGGAACGGCGCTATCTGATTATTCCGGGTATTCGGTCGAGCCGGATTTACGTGATCGACGTCAAGAACCCGCTTGAGGCCAAGATCCACAAGATCATCGAACCCGAAGAAGTCTTTGCAAAAACAGGATATTCCCGCCCTCACACCATCCATTGCGGCCCCGAAGGCATCTATGTCAGCACGCTGGGCGGTGGCGGTGAAGACGGAACAGATGGCCCTCCGGGTATCTTCATCATGGATTGCCAAAGCTTTGAGATCATAGGGCGGTATGAGATCGAGCGCGGCGTGCAGGACAAGCACTATGATTTCTGGTGGAACCTGCCGCGCGACTACATGGTCAGTTCCGAATGGGGACTTCCTCCGCAGTTCGAAAACGGCATCGTGGCCGAGGATCTGTTGTCGAACAAATACGGTCACAGCATCCACTTCTGGAACCTGCGCAACCGGACCAATATCCAGACCATCGATCTGGGTGAAAACCATCAGATGGCGTTGGAAATCCGCCCGGCCCATGATCCGGTCAAGCAATACGGGTTCTGCGGCGTGGTTGTGGACACCACCAACCTGCAAGGCGCGATTTTCACGTGGTGGCGCAATGAGGACGGCACGTTCGAGGCCAAAAAGACCATCACCATCGACCCGCATCCAGCCGACCCGGATGACCTGCCCGATCTGTTGAAGGGATTCTCGGCCGTTCCGCCGCTGGTCACTGATATCGACCTGAGCCTCGACGACAAGTATCTCTATGTCGCTTGCTGGGGTACGGGTGAGATGCATCAATACGATGTCTCGGACCCGATGAACCCGACACTGGCGGGCAAGGTTGAAATCGGTGGTATCGTCAAGAAAACCAAACATCCGAACGGACAGGATTTTGGCTACGGCCCGCAGATGGTCGAGATCAGCCGAGATGGTAAACGCGTTTACTGGACCAACTCACTTTATTCCACATGGGATGATCAGTTCTATCCCGGCGAACGCGGAGCGGCGATGGTCAAGGCCGATGTCGGCGAAAACGGTGGCCTGACGCTGGACCCGAACTTCTGGGTCGAATTCCCCGACGGCTACCGCAGCCACCAGATCCGGCTGGAGGGCGGAGACTGCTCGACCGACAGTTTCTGCTACCCTTCGGTCTGAGTTGGAGGTTCTGATGACATCAACGGCTGGTCTCTGGCTGGCCGTTGTTCTCAGCGGTGCGTATCACGGGCTGAACCCCGGAATGGGCTGGCCGCTGGCTGTTTCTTCGGCATTGATGGAGCAGCGCCAATCCGCCCTGTGGCGCGCGCTGGCGGCCTTGGCTGGCGGGCATTTCGTGGCGATGCTGGGTGTCCTGCTGCCCTTTGCCCTGATGGCCGTACTGGTTGACTACCAACGCGAGATTCGCATCGGGGCGGCGCTGATCGTCATCGCGATGGGTCTCTATATCGCCCTCACCCAGCGCCACCCGCGATTCCTGTCGCGCGTCCCCCCAAGGAAACTGGCGCTTTGGTCCTTTCTGGTGGCGCTGGCGCATGGGGCCGCGCTGATGCTGGTTCCGATCTATCTGGGCCTGTGCGGCTTGGATGAATTGGATGCCGGGCATCAGGCAATCTCGCAGATTATGACAACGAATGGCCTGCTGGTTCTGGGCGTGGCGGCGCTGCATACCGCCGCAATGATCCTTGGCGGAGGTCTTTTGGCCTATGCCGTCTATCGCTGGCTGGGCCTGCAATTCCTGTCCCGCAGTTGGTTCAATCTGGAACTGATCTGGGCGCTCAGTCTGATTCTGGTTGGAGTTCTGGGGCTGTGGTCGGCGATTTAGTGCTTTTCTTCGGAAAACAACGGATTACCGTTGTCGATGGATAAGCAAGTTGGAAGAGGCCGAAATGGTAACAACCCTGAATGTAATCGTCGCTTTGCTGACCATCGGATTCGGCCTTTTCGGCTTTCTGGCCCCCGCCCACACCGCCAACGCGCTGGATCTGGCCCCGACCGACAGCACAATGGGCCTAAGTGAATTGCGCGCCTCGGTCGGAGGGTTGTTTGTTGTGACCGGCATTGCCGTGATCTGGCTGAACGCGCCGATGGCCTACACAATGTTGGGCGTGGTCTACGCAGGGGCGGCGCTTGGGCGGTTCGTGTCGCTGGCGTTGGACAACCCGCCATTCGTCAAAGCAGCCACTTTTGGTGGAATCGAACTTGTACTGGCCGTC
Source organism: Ruegeria sp. C12 (assembly GCF_056537745.1). NCBI lineage: Bacteria > Pseudomonadati > Pseudomonadota > Alphaproteobacteria > Rhodobacterales > Roseobacteraceae > Ruegeria > Ruegeria sp. C12. The sequence continues at coordinate 95,638 of NZ_JBQFSA010000002.1, read as the reverse complement.
TGGCTGATTGCGGCGAACTTCAACAAAACAACGTAACCATCTGTTCTTGAACGTATCCGCATCCAAAAATCTGGATTTGCAACCCAGCGCCGCCTCACCTATATAGGGTATGTCCTTCGGGACTATGGACATAAACGCGCTCGTAATAAGCGGATCGGACCCGGGGGCGGTACCCGGCGGCTCCACCAACCATCCTTCGTTTGGGGATTTTGGGGCCGAAACAGGATCGACGAACGTCTAAAGGGGTTAGCTTTGTCTCGGCTGTCTGCCACCGTTACCGGCGAAAATAGTACAATTGCAAACGACAATCGTGCTCCGGTTGCAGTTGCTGCGTAAGCAGTAACAAGACCGAAATCTAAGCCCTTGCGCCTAGCCGCGTAAGGCGGGGTTCGCAGGTACCTGGCAACAGAAACCTGCATTTCCACATTATAATGTCTGAGTTTAATTCTTTTTCTGTGCAGATTTAGAGTTTGTTCATCCCTTTTGTCCACTGTCATCCCAGTCAGACAGGAGAGCCGGGATGAAACACACAGATATCCTAAAAGCATGGTACGCCGAGGTTTGGGAACAGGGAAACACCGAAGCGATCGATCAGTATTTTGCGCCCGATACGATGGCCGAGGGGTTGATCCCCGAAATGCAGGTGGGCGCCGACGATTTCCGCGATCTGGTCATGTCCTTCCGTCATATCCTTGGCGAGATCACTGTTGAGATGCCCAAAATCATCGAAAACGGCGATTGGGTTTCAGCCATTCTGCACGTCAAAACCTTCCGCGCCGATAACGGGGCACCGCTGGAGGTCACCGGGCAGGTCATGGCGCGATTCAAGGGCGACAAGATGGTCGAAGCCTATAATCAGTTCGATTTCGTCTCGCTTTTCGAACAACTGGGGCAGTTTCCGCAGGACACACTGCCGGTTTGTATGACGGGGCAAAGACTGGATTGGGCCTGATCCAAGGGTGGTGCAATCTTGACCCATGGGCGGCTTGCACGGTAGCTAGAGCCATGGGGTAAGATTGCGAACGCCCCGTGAGGCGTCAGCCCAAGTTTCGCATGTATCCGAGACTACAAGGAACATGCCATGGCATCGCCAAACTCCATTACCCCAAAGCAATTGTCGCGTCTGATCGGCACACCTCAGGCCCCGATGCTGGTGGATATTTGTCTGGACGAAGATTTTGCGGAGGATCCGTATCTGATCCCCGGTTCATTCCGGCACCCGGTCGCAGACATTGCGGGGCTTGTGCGGCTGGTCTCGGATCGCCGCAGCGTTATCATCTGTCAAAAGGGCAAGAAACTCAGCCAAGGTGTCGTTTCCTGGCTGCGCAGTGAAGGCTGCGCGGCTGAGTATCTGGATGGCGGCACGTATGGTTGGCGCGACCTGCCGGACGGCCTGCGCATTCCGGCCGCGTCTGTGCCGTCGCCGGTTAACGGGCAGACACTGTGGGTCACGCGGCACCGCCCAAAGATTGACCGTATCGCCTGCCCCTGGCTGATCCGTCGCTTTGTCGACCCCAAGGCGAAATTTCTGTTCGTCGCGCCAGCCGAGGTGGAAAGCGTCGCAGAAAAATTCAACGCCACGCCCTTTGACATCGAAAACGCATTCTGGAGCCACCGAGGCGACGCCTGCACATTTGATACACTGTTGGACGAGCTGCGCCTGCGCTCTGAAGCGTTGGATCGGCTTGCAACCGTGGTGCGGGCTGCGGACACCAATCGCCACGACCTTGCCCCCGAGGCAGCCGGATTACTGGCCATCTCGGTCGGCCTGTCACGACAATATCGTGACGATCACGAAAACCTTGAGGCCGGGATGCATCTCTATGACGCCCTGTACCGATGGGCGCGCGACGGGTTTGAAGAAACCCATGACTGGCCGACGGATCGCAGATCATGACGCCTACACTCAGGGAATTAACGCAAGTGTTCGGCAGGATTGGCCTTCTGTCGTTCGGAGGGCCGGCCGCTCAGATCTCGCTGATGCATCACGAGTTGGTTGAACGTCGGCCCTGGCTGGATGAACAAGCCTATCTGCGAGCCTTGTCCTTGTGCATGTTGCTGCCGGGCCCCGAAGCCATGCAACTGGCGACCTATGCGGGTTGGCGCCTGCGCGGCGTGACCGGCGGGTTGATTGCCGGAACCCTGTTTGTGCTGCCCGGCGCGATTGTGATCGCGGCTTTGGTGATGCTTTACGCAGCATTTGGCACCCTGCCCCTGGTTCAGTCGGCCTTTCTTGGGATCAAGGCCACGGTCATCGTGATTGTCCTACAGGCTTTGCTCAAACTGTCCCGCAAGGCGCTGTCGGATGTGGAACACCGCATCCTCGCGGGTCTCGGGTTTCTGGGCATTTTCCTGTTCAACATTCCGTTCCCTTTGATCATTCTGACGGCTGCTCTTTGGGGGTATCTCAGTTTCAAGGGCGCGGGCCCCGCACCCGAACCCACCGCTGCACCGACCTTGGCAAAACCGTTTCGTACGATAGCCATTTGGCTGCCCCTGTGGCTGGGGCCGCTGGTCCTGCTGACACTGTCGGGGCACCAACTGCTCAGCGATCTGGGATGGTTCTTTACCCGTCTGGCCGTTGTAACCTTTGGCGGAGCTTATGCGGTTCTAGCCTACATGACTCAAACGGTCGTCGACCAGTACAACTGGATCAGCACGGGCCAGATGATCGACGCGCTGGGCCTTGCCGAAACAACGCCGGGGCCTCTGATTCTGGTCACGCAGTTCGTTGCCATGCTGACCGGGCAGTTAAACGGAGGCGTCACATTGGCGCTGGCAGCGGGTGCTGTGGCGCTATGGGCGACATTTGTTCCCTGTTTCCTCTGGATTTTTCTGGCCGCCCCCTATCTGGACAGCCTTGCGACAAGGCCAAGGCTGACGGCCGCGCTGCACGGCATCACGGCGGCGGTGGTCGGTGTGATTCTCAACCTGTCCGTGTGGTTCGCCCTAAATGTTCTCTTTGATGTGGTCGGTCAGGCAAGCTGGGGGCCGCTGTCAACTCCTGTTCCGGACGTGTTATCCGCAAATTACGCCGCTTTGGCGCTGACATTTGCCGCAGGACTATTGATTTTCAAAGCAAAATTAGGGATGGCAACGGTATTGGCGCTGATGGCTCTGGCTGGCATGGCCATCCATCTATTCTGATCAATCCGGCCATACCTGCTCTTTCGTTTCCAGTTAAAACGCCTATGCTGGGGATAACCACTTTCGAGGATTACACATGTCGCAAGACATCGACTATGGAAACCTGATGCACACCGCCATGCGCGGTCTCATCAAAACGGTTCTGACCGGCGTTTCCGAAACCGGCCTGCCCGGCACCCATCATTTTTTCATCACCTTCGACACCCGTGAACCCGGCGTGCAGATCGCGGATTGGCTGCGCGAGCGGTATCCGGAAGAGATGACGATTGTCATGCAGCACTGGTTCGAAAACCTTGAGGTTGGCGAGACCGGCTTTGCCATCACGCTGAACTTCGGTGACGCGCCCGAGCCGCTGTATATCCCCTATACCTCCATCAAAACCTTCGTGGACCCGTCCGTCGAGTTTGGCCTGCGGTTCGAAAGCCCCGAGGACGAGCTGGAAGAAGACAATTTCATCGAAGAATCGATTGAGGTTGAAGAGCCCGAGGAACACCACGACGCAGACGTCGTCTCGTTGGACAGCTTCCGCAAATAGGCCCTGAAACCCCGCGACCCACGCGGGGTTTATTGTTTCTTCAGAAACGTTTCGACCGAGCGGGACTTTTCGCCGTTGATAAAGCGCGAGAAGGACAGGTTCAGGCCACCCTCGGCCAGAGTGCGGTCGAACTGCTGCAATTCATATCCGCCGGTCTCATCGATAAACAGTGAAAACACGGTCATCGTGTCCCAGTCGATGCGGCCCCAGACAAAGGGTTCGCCTTTCATGGGGTCCAACGGAACCTCATGACCAAAGACATTGCGCTTCATCGCGGCGGCGAACACGTCGGGCCGGTCAGACGGTTGGAAATCGATTGAAAACGCCTGTTCCTTGACGCGCCCGTCCAGCTTGTAGGTCGTTGTTTTCCAACTGACATTAAAGCCGTTTTTGGTTTCGTGAATCGAAACGCTCATGTCTCGGGGCGTGCTTGTTCCGTCCGCGTCCACCACATTTGCCGAACCGATATAATCTCCGACAAACGGCGTTACGTCGGCGGCGCGGGCCGACACGCTTAGGACTGCGATCCACAAGGTCGCGGACAAAGCCACCGCGATGGCTTTGATTGGCGATATCCGTTCAGATTCGGGCATTTAAACCTCCTCGACCGCAGCCACCTTATTCTAAACATGCGCGCGGTGCGCACAATGGCACAATCCTGTGCGGTGCAAATTAAAATGTTGCCATCCGGCGGCTATACCTTTCGGGACCGTATGTCTAAGGTGCGCGCAACTGGCCGATTGCGTCACAGCGTTGTGGCCGCTAAACGGCATACGACTGCATACCAGACGGAGTGACAGATGTCTCAGACCCGCACCGAATCCGACAGCTTTGGCCCGCTCGAGGTTCCTGCCGACAAGTATTGGGGCGCGCAGACGCAGCGCTCGATCATGAACTTCCCCATCGGGTGGGAGAAACAGCCCGTGGCCATCGTGCGCGCGCTGGGCGTGATCAAGCAAGCCTGCGCCATGGAAAACAAGGCGACCGGCAAGCTGGACGCCAAAATCGCTGACGCGATCATTCAGGCCGCTGGTGAGGTATTCGAGGGCAAGTTTGACGACAACTTCCCTCTGGTCGTCTGGCAGACCGGTTCGGGCACGCAGTCGAACATGAACTCGAACGAAGTTATCGCAAACCGCGCCATCGAGATTCTGGGCGGCGTGATCGGTTCGAAAGACCCGGTGCACCCGAACGATCACTGCAACATGGGTCAGTCCTCGAACGACACCTTCCCCACCGCCATGCATATCGCCACCGCGATGAGCGTGCGCGACGTGTTGCTGCCGGGTCTTGAAAAACTGGCCTCGGGGCTGGAACAGAAGGCCGAGGAGTTCAAGGACATCATCAAGATCGGCCGGACCCATACGCAGGACGCAACGCCCCTGACACTGGGTCAGGAGTTCAGCGGCTACGCCCACCAGATCCGTCAGGGGATTGCCCGTGTGCACGCGGCGATGCCGGGGATCTATGAACTGGCGCAAGGCGGCACAGCCGTCGGCACCGGCCTGAACACCCAGAATGGTTGGGGTGAAGCGGTCGCAGGCCATATGGCCGAGATCACCAGCCTGCCCTTCGTCACAGCGCCGAACAAGTTCGAGGCGCTGGCCGCCCATGACGCGATGGTCTTCCTGTCTGGTGCTTTGGCGACGATTGCAGGCAGTTGCTACAAGATCGCCAACGATATCCGGTTCCTGGGCTCCGGCCCGCGTTCTGGTCTTGGTGAACTGATCCTGCCCGAGAATGAGCCCGGCTCGTCGATCATGCCCGGCAAGGTGAACCCGACTCAGGCCGAGGCGCTGACTCAGGTCGCGGCCCATGTGATGGGCAACAACGCCGCGATGACCTTTGCCGGGTCGCAGGGGCATTTTGAGCTGAACGTCTATAACCCGATGATGTCCTACAACCTGCTGCAGTCGATCCAGTTGCTGGGCGATGCCGCCGACAGCTTTACCGAACGGATGCTGTTGGGCATCAAGGCCAACGAACCGCGCATCGACAAGCTGATGAAGGAATCGCTGATGCTGGTTACGGCGCTGGCTCCGACCATCGGTTATGACAACGCCACCACCGTTGCCAAGACCGCGCATAAGAACGGCACGACCCTGAAGGAAGAGGCCATCGCGCTGGGTTTTGTCGATGAGGCGACCTTTGACGCCGTTGTCCGGCCCGAGCAGATGATCGGCCCGAAAGACTGATGGGCAAGCCGGTCAATCTGAACCGGTTTCGCAAAGAAAGGGCGCGGGCCGAAAAGAAGGCCCGCGCAGATCAGAACGCTGTCGCCTTTGGGCGGACCAAGGCCGAAAAAGACGTCGTGAAACTGCGGCAGGACAAGCAGAAGCGCGACCTGGACAATCACGAGCTGGATGAATGAGCGGCCGTCCCGTCAAACGGTCCCTGACGCTAAAAGGGCATCGCACATCGGTGTCTCTGGAAGATGAGTTCTGGCGGGCCTTTCGGGACATAGCGCAGGAAAAAGATCAACCAATCAATGCTTTGGCGGCAGAGATTGATGTGGCCCGTGATCCCGAAACAGGGCTGGCATCCGCTATTCGGGTTTTCATTTTAGATTGGTATCGCAACAAGGTTTGACCCTTGTCAGCGCGTGCTCAATGCGTGTAGCGTGAATTGAGAACAAAAAGGGTACATGCATGACGGACACAGCCATTGGACCAGACGGCAAACCTCGGTGCACGTGGTCTTTGGCCGCGCCCGAGTTCCCGGAGTATCATGACAATGAATGGGGATACCCGGTGGCCGATGACCAGCGTTTGTTCGAGAAACTGTGTCTTGAAAGCTTTCAGTCCGGCCTCAGCTGGCTGACGATCCTGCGCAAGCGCGAAAACTTTCGCGCGGCCTTTTGTGGATTTGATTTCAACAGGATGGCCGAGTTTTCCGATGCAGATGTCGAACACCTGTTGCAGGACCCAGGCATCATCCGCCATCGCGGCAAGATCGAAGCGGTGATCAACAATGCCCGCCGCGCGCAAGAACTGGTCGCCTCGGAAGGCTCTCTGGCCGCTTATGTCTGGCGGTATGAGCCGGAAATCCCGCCGCCGCCACGCAGCGCCTCAACCTCGGCTGAATCCATCGCCATGTCGAAGGACCTGAAAAAACGCGGTTGGAAATTCGTCGGACCCACCACGGTCTTTGCCTTCATGCAGGCGATGGGATTGGTCAATGACCATGCCGAGGGCTGCATATGCCGGGAAAAAGCGGCGCAGATGCGCCGCGATTTTGTCAAACCGGTCTGAGGCTTAGCAGGACGCGTTGAAGATCTTGTCGATATTGCCGCCCAAAGCCGCGTTGAACTCGGCTTCTGATTGCTGCTTCGACAGTCCTTCGGTCAATGCGCGCGAGAACGAGGCGATCATCTTGCCGTTCTGACCCAGAAGATCACAGGCCTGCTCGGTCGAATACCCGCCCGACAGCGCCACGACACGCACGACGCGCGGGTGATCTGCAACCTCGTCATACAGGTTCGCGTTGCTCGGGATTGTCAGCTTGAGCATCACATCCTGCCCCTCGTCCAACTGGTCGAGGTTTTTCAGCAACTCACCCTTCAGGATATCTTCGGCCTCGGCCTTGGTTTCCGAGTTGATGTTCACCTCAGGCTCGATGATCGGAACCATGCCTGCGGCGACAACCTCGCGCGCGACGTCGAATTGCTGTGCGACCACAGCGGCGATGCCTTCTGCGTTGGCTTCGTGGATGACCGAGCGTTCCTTGGTGCCGAACACGCCCTCGGCCTTGCCCAGGGTTTCAGCCAGCCCCGGAATGGGCTTCATCATCTGAACGCCATTGGCCTGATCTTCCAGCCCTTTGTCGATTTTCAGGAACGGAACGATTCCTTTGACCGACCACAGATAATCGGCCACTTTTCGGCCTTCGATTTCCTCGCCCAACGTGCGTTCGAACAGGATTGCGCCGATCACTTTGTCCTTGGTGAAGTCATCCGCCAGAATGATCCGTGCGCGCATTTTCTGGATTTCACCGAACATTTCCTCGTCCGAACCATATTGCGAGGCATCCACGCCATAAAGCGCCAGCGCCTTGGGAGTCGATCCGCCGCTTTGATCCAGTGCTGCGATAAACCCTGCGCCATTGGACATCTGCGCGCGCTGTTCTGCTTTGGACATAATGTTTTCCCGTTCAAGAATGATTCCGATTTCATTCTTCGCATACAGCACGACGTTGGGCGATGATAGTTTGTTAGCGCTCAACCACGCGCAACCAAATGCCGTCTTTCGATCTGACGGTCAGATGGGCCACCGGAACCGGTGTTTTTTCGGCGATTGTTTCGAATCTGAACCTGCGCAGCAGCGTGGACAGGATCAACGGCCCCTCGACCATCGCAAACCCCGCCCCAGTACAGACGCGCGGGCCGGTGGAGAACGGGATATAGGCGTCGCGCTGACAGGACTTGCCATTTTCGGTGTGCCAGCGTGCCGGATCGAATGCGTCGGGGTTATCCCACAACCGTTCTTGGCGGTGCAGATGCCACGGGCTGATCACGATCTGGGACGCCTTCGGCACTTCTCGATTGCGAAATCTTTCAGGGCAAGCGGCTTGCCGCACCATCATCGGCACCGGCGGGTACAGCCGCAATGCCTCGCGAAACACATCGCGGCTGAGCTTCAGCTTGGACATGACCGCGAACGAGGGGTCGCCCAACGCCTCGGCCTCTTGCGCGACTTTCTCCTGCCACTCAGGGTACAGCGCCATCAGGTACAACGTCCACGCAAGCGCCGAGGCGCTGGTTTCATGGCCCGCCAGAAAGAAAATCGCGACCTGATCGATCATCTCTTCGGTGTCAAAACACGCGCCGGTTTCGGGATCAGGCGTCGTCATGATCTTGGTTGCCAGATCATCCGGGGCCTGACCCTGAGCAATCGCCACGGCCCGCTCGGACGTGAGCCTTGCGATCAGGTCGCGGATTTCCCGAGCCGTCTGACGGGTGCGTTTCGAATGAAACCGGGGCAGCCAGCGTGGCAACGGCACAAAGGCCGCCAGATTCAGTAACGGTTGTTCGCGTTGATAGGTTCGAAACTTACGAAACACCTCGGCAGCGATTTCATGCTCGATCGGTACGGAAAACAGCGTCCGAAAGATCACATCGGCGGCGGCGTGGCTGGTCAATTCTTCGCATTCGACCTCAGCCCCGGCCTGACCGCGCAGCCGTTCAACGCAGGCGTCGGCGGCGGCCAGCATGGCGGGAAACGTGTCTTTCAGACGTCCGCCCTCGAAAGCAGGGTCAATGATGCGGCGCTGGCGTTTCCAGACGTCGCCATTGGTCAGGAATACTGAATTGCCCAACAATGGGCGCAGCCCCTCACTGATACGGCCGGATTTAGGGAAGTCGTCGGGGCGTTTTTTCAGAACGGTTTCAACCAGGTCCGGCTGGTTGATCATGTAGGACCGGAAGAAAGGCGTTCGAAACTCGGCCATCCAGGCGCGGTACAACCGCTCGGGCTGCGCGGACAGCAGATCGCGGCGGAACAGTTTGAGATAGCGCCACAGCGAAACACGATCAGGACGAGAGCGCGGCTTGGGCGGGGTCATGCATCGACACTCGTATGTTTCGAAACCGCGGTCTCGATGCGGGTTTTGGACGGGGTTCGCCCTTTGAACCGTGCGCCCAGTGTTTGGGGGCCCGCCGTGATGCGGAAGTAGTCATAAGTTCCGGGTTGGTCAAAAGCGCAAAGGTATTGAAAATGCAGACGAAAGAACTTCCACCGCAATTCCCGCCACCGCTGGGATGACAATGTCTGAGTAAACGCCGCAGACAGGACCAGCGGCCAAATCTTGTCCGGCCCCGCAACCCCGCTGACCGCAACCGGATCGCAAAGCGCAAAGGAGCACCCATCGCCCGGCGCCGAAACATCGACCCAAGTCAAAGCCTTTTGCGACGACAGAAACCGCAGATCACCCCGCAGTCTTGTGGCCTGGGGCAGAAACGAGACCATCGGAACCACCTGCCCGAGCGTCAAAAAGGACAGAACCGGGCGGTTCGGCAGATCGCCGCGCGCGCGGATCAAATCGGCCAGAACAGACACGCCCAAATGCGCGCCAGAGCTGTGGCCGACGACCAGAACCTCATCCACATCTGCATCCAAGGCGGCATCAATCAGGTGCACAAACTCATCCAGACGATTCTGCAGCCCGGCGGGAGTTTCCCCGTTCAGCTGCGCTGAATAGGCGTAATCGTGCATGAGGTAATAGGCGAACAACCGGTTATCGATCTTTCGAAACCATTGAAGCAGCAGGTAAGCTAAAGCCAAAGAGGGCAACAAACCCCACCAACCCAGAGTAGCTATCGCAACAACCACTACGATCATCGCAGCCGCCAATTGCAGCAAGAGCATCCCAACCGGGTATAGCGCCGCGATCACCGGCCCTTTCCGCAACTGACTGAGCCGTTTCAGCGTGCCGGTTGAGATATAAGTCCACGCCGTGCGCCCGAGTTGAAGATAGGTCGCCAAAATCGACCCGGACATGCTGTCGCGCACGATGTCGGACCAGACCAGAACGTCTATGTCCGTCTGGACCTCCATGCCATCCTGAGCCGATGTCACATGCCAGCCAAATGGTCCTTCGACAGGTTTGGGAGACATAGCAATCTCATAGCCCGAAATTTCGGCCTGCGCCTGCGACTCGGTCCGATACAGCTCACGGTACCGGCGCGCCGGAATCGGGTCGTAGCCAGGGATGTAGAACACCCGGCGTTTACTCACCTGAGGCTGATTTGTGTGACTGCTCATGGCCTTACCTTCTGCTGCGCAGGTTAACGCAGCATTGCGGCCAAGGTAAGGAGGATCAGCCCAGAACCGCCAGTGCCGGGAAGGTTTCCAGCAGCCACCAGCTGAATTCGGTGAAAAGGCCGGTGATCAGCATGATCCCAACGAACAGCAGTAGACCGCCCATCACCTTCTCAATCGTGCCCATGTAGGGCTTGATCCGGTTCATCACACTCATCGAGCGGTTCAGGAACATCGCCGCCAGCAGGAACGGAATGCCCAGACCCGCAGCATAAACACCCAGCAACAACGTGCCGCGCGCAACCGATGCCTCTGACGCCGCCAGGGACAGGATGGCTCCCAACTGCGGGCCGATGCAGGGCGTCCAGCCAAAGGCAAAGGCCAGACCAAGGATATAAGCGCCGAACACCGAGCCTCCGGAATCACCGGTTTCAACCCGCGCCTCGCGGTCCAGCAGCGGAATGCGGAAAACGTTCAGAAAGTGCAGACCAAAGACAATAACCACCGCGCCCGAGAGCTTTGCAAACAGCACCTGATTCTTCAGCACAAACGCCCCAAACGCCGAGGCGGTAAAGCCCAGCAGCAGAAAGACGGTCGACAGGCCCAGAACAAAGAACAGCGCCGACAGGGTCGCCTTGCGCCGCGCGCGTGCCTCATCCTGCATCTCATTGATGGTCACGCCGCTCATATATGCCAGATAGGGCGGCACAATCGGCAGAACGCAGGGCGACAGAAAACTGATCAACCCACCGATCATGGCGATGAACATGGCGGGCAGCAGCCCCGCGTCGATGATATCAATTCCGAACATGACTAAGCACATATGGTATCAGGTGGATTTCGTCACGGGGCCATTCAGTCACATCCTCGTGGTCGTATGTTGCATGCTGGACAGCGTCGCCTGTTGGAAATATCTCAATCAACATGACTGACGAACCCGAGATACTCGACGCGCTAGGGCTTTTGTGCCCCCTGCCCGTTCTGAAGGCCCGAAAGCGGCTGAAATCCCTGCCTGCTGGGGGGCTTTTGCGTGTGCTGGCGGATGACCCAGCCGCAATCGTCGATGTTCCACATTTCTGCATGGAAAGCGGCCATAACTTGCTGTCGCAGGAAGAAGAGAACGGCCATCAGGTCTATCTGATCCAAAAATCAGCCTGATCGGATCGAGCCAAAGAAAAAGGTGGGCACCTGGCCCGCCTTTCTTTTGTTTACTGGCCCAAGGACCACCATCCGCGCCGTTTGGGTTTTGGCGGTTCGCTGGGCTTTTCGGGCTCTTCCGCCACCGTTTCCAAGACCGGTTCGGCTGCGGTTTCTTCTGCTACCGGTTCGGCAGGCGTGTCTTCGACGACAGGTTCGGCTGTAACCTCTTCCGCCTCAGCAGGGTCTTCCTGAGCGTCTGCGGCTTCGATTGGCTCTTCCACCGACTCAGCGACTTCAACAGCCTCAGCCTGAACCTCTTCGGGCTCAGACACTGCAGGGGCTTCGGCTTCTGCGGCAACGTCTTCGGCTTCGGGTTCTGCAACAGGCTCTTCGGCCTCGGGTTCCGCAACAGGCTCAGCTTGGGCTTCCTCAGTCACCTGCGTTTCCACCGTTTCCGGGTCACCGGTTTCTGCCTCAGTTTCGGCCGCAACCGGTTCCGCATCCTTCTTCTTACGACGCGGTGCACGGCGGCGTTTTGGCTTCGCGGGCTTGTCCTCATCTTCGGACGCGTCGGCACCCTCTTGGGGCTTTGCATCGTCAGAGCCATCCTCGTCAGAACCGGCCTCTTCGCTCACGGCATCAGAATCCGCCCCGGCGTCTTGCTGTTCAGCCGCATTGCCACCCTTCTTCCGACGGCGACGGCGACGCTTGCGCTTGGGCTTGGTCTCTTCCTCGGCCTGAACGGTTTCCTCTTCAGCCTCATCCTCATCGGTCGCATCGACCAGATCCATCAGCGAGGCATCCGCAGACACAACAGGCGCGGTCGCCTCGGGCACGATCCGGCTGGCGGTCTTGAATTTCTCCATCGAGAAATCAGGGCTGACCAGATGCAGATCACCTTCGACCCGTACCGACAGACCATAGCGCGCCTCGATCTGAGCGATATGCTCGCGCTTCTGGTTCATCAGGAAGTTTGCAATGCTCACCGGGCAACGCACCAACACCTCGCGCGAGCGGCGGCGGGTGCCTTCCTCTTCGATCTGACGCAGGATCGACAGCGCCATATTGTCGTCCGAGCGGATCAGGCCGGTGCCATGACAGGCCGGGCACGGCTGCGTGGTCGCTTCCAGCATACCGGGGCGCAGGCGCTGGCGGCTCATCTCTAGCAGGCCAAAGCCCGAGATGCGGCCAACCTGAATGCGCGCACGGTCGGTTTTCAGCTTGTCTTTCAGGCGCTTCTCAACAGCGGTGTTGTTCTTGCGCTCGTCCATATCAATAAAGTCGATGACGATCAGTCCGGCAAGGTCACGCAGACGCAACTGCCGCGCCACTTCCTCAGCCGCCTCAAGGTTGGTCTTGAGCGCCGTTTCCTCGATCGAGCCTTCCTTGGTGGCCCGGCCCGAGTTCACGTCGATCGCCACCAGCGCCTCGGTCACGCCGATCACGATATAGCCACCGGATTTCAGCTGCACAGTCGGGTTGAACATCCCCGCCAGATAGCTTTCCACCTGATAGCGCGCGAACAGCGGCAGCGCGTCCTCATACCGTTTCACGTTCTTGGCGTGCGACGGCATGATCATCTTCATGAAGTCCTTGGCGATGCGATAGCCGCCCTCGCCTTCAACCAGAACCTCATCGATATCGCGGTTATAGAGGTCGCGGATCGACCGTTTGATCAGATCGCCTTCCTCGTAGATTTTCGCGGGCGCGATGGATTCCAACGTCAGCTCGCGGATCTGCTCCCACAGACGCTGCAAATATTCATAGTCGCGCTTGATCTCGGATTTGGTGCGTTTGGCCCCGGCGGTCCGGATGATCAGGCCCGCGCCGGTCGGTACGTCGATCTCGGCTGCAATCTCTTTCAGCTTCTTGCGGTCGGGGGCATTGGTAATCTTACGGCTGATCCCGCCACCGCGCGCGGTGTTTGGCATCAGAACGCAGTAGCGCCCGGCCAGCGACAGATATGTGGTCAGCGCAGCACCCTTGTTGCCGCGTTCTTCCTTGACGACCTGCACCAGCAGAACCTGGCGCACCTTGATGACTTCCTGAATCTTGTAGCGACGCGGCCGCGGCTTGCGCGGAGGGCGAATATCCTCGCTGTCATCTTCATCCGCAACCGATTCAATCGAAGCATCCTTGGCAGTTGCATCCGATGGTGCGTTACCGTCTTCGGGGTTCTCACCTTCGGCATCGGCCTTGGCTTCTTCTTCAGCCTGCTCTGGCTCGCTCACCTCGTCCGACGAGTCCGCAGCGTCCTCTGCCGAGGCGTCCACCTCTGCATCGGCCTCACCCTCTGCTTGCGTCTCAGCCGCAGAGTCAGTTTCTTCCGCGGCCTGCTCATCGGCCTCGACCGCTACATCCGCCGCGTCTTCTGCAGGCGTTTCCTCATCCGCCGGCTCTTCCACCGGAGTGTCTGCAACCAAATCAACCGGTGAGGTCCCCTCGGGCACCGCCAGTTCCGCCTCTTCCCCGTCTTCAAGATCGATGGTTTCCATGCCGCTCGGTTCGGACGACACTTCAATCGACTCGACCGCATCATCGGATTTCACATCCGCCGCCTTGGTCCGCGACCGCGACCGGCGTTTTTTCGGCTTGGCCTCTTCCGCTTCATCCCGTGCCTTCATGGCCTCGGCATAAGCGCGCTCTTCCTCCATCAGCGCCTCACGGTCGGCGACGGGGATCTGGTAGTAATCGGGATGAATCTCGGAAAATGCCAGGAAGCCATGCCGGTTCCCGCCATAATCCACAAAGGCCGCCTGCAGCGACGGCTCGACCCGGGTTACTTTTGCAAGATAGATGTTGCCAGCAAGCTGGCGTTTGTTTTCGGATTCAAAATCGAACTCCTCGACCTTGTTTCCGTCGACCACCACGACGCGGGTTTCTTCCGCGTGGGTGGCATCGATAAGCATTTTCTTAGCCATGTGTCCTTGGTGCACCGCGCCAAACGCGTTGTCCTGACCCGTCCAGGCGGACAGGCGCTTTTGGGGAGGTGTCTTGTCAGGGCGATATCAGACGGCGCGCGGCAGGGTCTGGCGCTTTGGCCCCCTGCCCGGTCTCTCAATCGTTGCGCGCGCGTCATCGCGGTTCTTCTCCGACAGGCGCGATTAGGATCGCTGCCTGCCCATTTATTCCTTTCACCCAACGCATCGGGCTCAGGTACTCAACTGCCCCATGGATCGGGGCACAATCGGTCTGCTTCGCGGTGAAAACCAAAGATCACCTGTTGCGACGCAGCGAAACTCAAAGATTCGGGGCTTAAAGGCGCAAAAATGGCCCGGCCCGTTCGGACACAATAAAAGCAGTCCTGTGGAAAACACAATGGGCAAACTGCATCCCGTCCATCTCAAACGCGCCGAGCCCATCTTCTTCTGTTCAAAAATACCTCGGGGGGTGAATTGAGCCTATGGCTCAAGAGGGGGGCTGGTCCCCCTCCCCGGACTCACAAATAGTCCGACCGTTGAAGCCCGTATTTCGCCATCTTCTCATTCAACGTCCGACGAGGCAGGCAGAGCTCATCCATGACCGAGGCAATAGAACCTTTATGTCGCCGCATCGTGTTGTCGATCAGCATCCGCTCGAATGCCTCGACATATTCTTTCAGCGGCTTGCCTTCGGTGGTCATCACCGGCTGCATTTCCTCGTGATCCGACATCAGCAAGGATGCAATCGTCCCCGACCCACGCCGCGATTGCAGCACGGCCCGTTCGGCGATGTTGATCAACTGACGCACATTCCCCGGCCACGGGGCCTGCAACAGCTGCGCCGCTTCCTGAGCGCTGACCTGCGGCGCATCACAGCCATATTCCTCGGCAAATTGCTCGCTGAGGCGGGTGAAAAGGGTCAGAATGTCTTCACCTCGCTGACGCAGCGGCGGCATGGTGATCCGCAACGCGGCAAGCCGATAGAACAGGTCCGGGCGCAGCACGTCTTCGCTGGTCTTTCCGGCCTCTTGCAGGTTCGAAATCGCAACGATGCGTGTTTCCGCCGGGGTGCCCTGTTCATTCATCACGCTCAGCAACCGCGCTTGCAGCGTGTCACTTAGGGCCTCCACATCCTCCAGTACCAGCGTCCCACCACGGGCTTCCTCAATCGCAGGCAGTTGAGCGTCTTCGGGCATCATGGGGCCAAACAGGCGCTTGGACAAAGCCTCTTCTTCCAGTGCCGCGCAGGACACCAGAACGAACTTTTTACCCGCCCGGCTGCCAACCGCGTGCAGGGCATGGGCCACCAACGTTTTACCCGTTCCGGTTTCGCCGTCGATCAGCACATGGCCGTCCGCCTGCCCCAGATCCAGAATATCTTCGCGCAGGCGTTCCATCACGGGGCTGGCCCCGATCAGTTTATTCATGATTTGGGTGCCGCCCGACAACTCGCGCCGCAGCGCCCGGTTGTCCAGCGTCAGACGCCGCGCATTGCTGGCGCGTTTGGCCAGTTCCGACATGCGATCCGGATTGAACGGTTTTTCAAGGAAATCGAACGCCCCAACCCGCATCGCCTCAACTGCCATGGGTACATCGCCGTGACCGGTAATCATGATCACCGGCAGAGTGCTGTCCGCCCCCATCAGCTTTTTCAAAAGCTGAATGCCATCCATCCCAGGCATCTTGATATCCGAGATCACAATGCCCGGATAGTCCGGCCCCAGCACCTTCAACGCATCCTCGGCGCTGGCAAAGGTTTCGGTGTCATATCCGGACAATGCCAGCCATTGGCTGATCGACTGGCGCATGTCCTGTTCGTCATCCACAATGGCGATCTTCATGGCCTGTGCCATAGTCTTCCCTTTTATTCTGCGGCCTCAAGGCCGTCGCTTTCCAGTATCGGCAATTGCATCTCAAATACCGCGCCGCCGTGTTGTCCGTTGCGCGCGGTTAGCCGTCCACCATGGTCGTTCACGATCCCGGACGAGATGGCAAGCCCCAGTCCGACGCCATCGCCGGGCTGCTTGGTGGTGTAGAAGGGCTCGAACAGGTTCTCGATATCCTCGATCCCGTAGCCATTGTCGCGCACGGTCAGCACCGCCGTATCACCCGCTGCCAGGATGATTTCCACATCCGGCTCTGCCACCGATTTGGTGGCGTCCAGCGCATTGCGCAAGAGGTTGACCATTACCTGCTCAATCCGCATCCGGTCACCCATCACCACCACAGGTTCTTCCGGCAGGATCTGAGTGATCTTCACATGTCGCTGGCGCAGTTGCGGTTCCATCATCGACAGGGACGAGGCCAGCGCTTCACCAAGATTCACAGGTGAAAACGCATCTGCCCCTTTGCGAGCGTAAGATTTCAGTTGCCGTGTGATCGCACCCATGCGCTCGATCAGCCCATCGATGCGGCCAAAGCTGGCCAGCGCCTCTTCGGGGCGGTTGCGGCGCAGCAGCAGACGCGCGCCAGCCAGATAGGTTTTCATCGCCGCCAGCGGTTGATTGAGCTCGTGGCTCACCGCCGCAGACATCTCGCCCAACGCCGCCAGTTTCGAGCTTTGGGCAAGGGTCTGCTCGGCCAAATCCAGCGTCTTTTCAACCCTTTCCCGCTCAGCGATTTCCCGCTGTAGCCTTGTGTTCAATGCGCGAAGCTCTGCCGACTCGCGCTGGAACAGGGCCATCCGCAAGGTGGCCCGACGGCTGAGCGCATAGAAGGTCAGCGCCAGAAGAATCGCAAATCCCATGATTTCCAGCGCAAGCACGCTGTTCACCCGCTCGCGCACCGACTCGTACGAGGTGAACGAGGTCATCTGCCAGCCGCGGAACGGGATGCGTTTTTCCATTCGCATCACCGCCTCACCCTGCAGGTAGGCGTCGGGCGGAAGCGCCGTCCAATCGGTCGTGGCCCGGATCGCGCGTTGAATTGCGCCCTGAGGCGGCTGGCGCAGCATCGCCGACGTCTCATCCAGACCGCGCCATTGCGGCTCGGTTGAAAGGATGATGTTGCCGGTGCTGTCGGTCACCAGAACGGCGTGCGAAATACCTGCCCAGGCCCGCTCGAATTTCTGCAAATCGACCTCGACCACGATCACGCCGAGGATTTCGGCCGCACCTTGAATTCGGCGCGAATAGACAAAGCTGTAGCCGCCGGATTCCCTTGGTATGACCGAAAACAAAGTCGAATTGGCCCGGATTGCATCCACGAAATAAGGCGCGTTTCGATGCGCCTCACCCAGTCGGTTGCGGTCGGTGGCGGCAACCGTACGCCCGTCTCCATCCAGCAGCATCAGCGACGCGGCGCCGATTTCTTCCACGAACGAAATCAGGCGTTGGGTGGACAGCGTATAATCGCTGGATTGCAACGCCGAGATCAGGGTGGGGTCGCGCGACAACAATTGCGGAACAATGGCGTTGCGGCGCAACTCGCTCAGCAAGTTGCCGGAATCAAGCGCCAGCCGCAGTTCGGCGCTGTTTCGGGTGTCTTCGGTGAAGCGGTCGGTCAGCAGACGGTTGGTGATCCAGACCGTTGCTACCGTGACCAAAAGCAGCAGGATGATGGCCAGACGCAGCCGCCACCCCAGAGGTGCCCCGCGAAAGGGTCGTGCCAGTTTGGACCAGCCTGTGCGAACCTCGGTACTCATACCCAGAAGGTACGCGCGCTAGGGCCCAACCTCAAGTCACGCCGGAGCGAGCACGCCCGACAATGCGCGGAACAATGCCGTACCATCGGTGCCGCCGTGACCTTCATCCGCGGCCCGTTCCGGGTGCGGCATCATCCCGAGAACACGACGGTTTTCCGACAAAATACCAGCAATATCCCCGACCGAGCCGTTCGGGTTCTCGGTATAGGTGAACGCTATCCGGTCCTGATCGCGCAGCGTGGACAATGTGGCATCATCCGCGAAATAGTTGCCGTCGTGATGCGCAATCGGAATGCCAATCACGTCGCCAGCATTGTAGCCTTCGGTAAAGGCGCTGTTGCTGGTTTCGACCTTCAGGCCGACAGTTCTGCAGATGTATTTCAGCCCCGCATTACGCAACAGCGCGCCCGGCAGGATACCGGTCTCGGTCAGGATCTGAAAGCCGTTGCAGATACCCACGGCATAGCCGCCACGCTCGGTATGTTCGACAACCGCCTTGCAGATCGGGGATTGGGCCGCAATCGCGCCACACCGCAGGTAGTCGCCATAGGAAAAGCCGCCCGGAACGCCGACGATGTCGATCCCGTCCGGCAATGCCGCATCCTTGTGCCAGACCATATCGACCTGAAAACCGGCCTGTTCGAAAGCCACGGCAAGGTCCCGGTCGCAGTTCGAGCCGGGGAATACGATGACGGCAGCACGCATGGCAGACCCTCCTTTGCGGGTAATATCAGACCAGTTCGATCTCGTAGCGTTCGATGACCGTATTGGCCAACAGCTTCTCGCACATCTCGGTCACGTCAGCCTCGGTCGCGCCGTCTGCCAGCTCAAGGTCGATCACCTTGCCCTGGCGCACACCTTCGACCTGATCAAAGCCCATGGCGCCCAATGCGTGCCGCACAGCCTCGCCCTGCGGGTCCAGCACCCCGTTCTTGAGCATCACATGCACCCGTGCTTTCATTTTCGCAACTCCACCTGCGGGCCGCGCGTCAGGGCCCATTTCGTTGCGCGGGGGATAGCGTGGTTGCGGCCTTGGGACAACCCTGTTTGCACCGCAGTTTGACGCAGGTCGTTTTCTGGCCGCCACCGACGGGCATGTGCGACAAAGCCAGGCAATTCGGCGGCTCTGAATCCGCAAAGGGCGGTCACACTGGACGGGCTTTCAATCCCAACAAAAAAGCGCCACCGGATTCGCGGTGGCGCTTTGTTTCATCAGCCAAAGGGATCAGTTGATCAACGTTGGCTTGGTCACGTTGCTTTTCGGCAGCACACCCAGACGACGTGCAACTTCCGAATAGGCGTCGGTCAGATTGCCCAAATCACGGCGGAATACGTCCTTGTCCAGCTTCTGACCGGTTTCAATATCCCACAACCGGCAGCTATCGGGGCTGATTTCATCGGCCACGATCAAGCGCTGGTAATCGCCATCGAAAACGCGCCCGATTTCGATCTTGAAGTCGATCAGGCGAATTCCGACAGCCAGCATCAGGCCGCTCATGAAATCATTGACCCGCAGCGCAAGGCTTAGAATATCGTCCATGTCCTGCTGGCTGGCCCACCCGAAGGCGGCGATATGTTCCTCGGTGACCAGCGGATCGCCCAGCGAGTCATCCTTGTAGCAATACTCGACAATCGGGCGCGGCAACTGCGTGCCTTCGGCAATGCCCAGACGTTTGGACATCGTCCCTGCGGCATAGTTCCGGACGATCACTTCCAGCGGCACAATCTCGCAATTGCGCACCAGTTGCTCGCGCATGTTCAGGCGGCGGATGAAATGTGTGGGCACGCCGATCTGGTTCAGACCGTTCATGAAGAACTCGGACAGGCGGTTGTTCAACACGCCCTTGCCATCGATCACGTCCTTCTTTTCCGCATTGAACGCGGTGGCGTCATCCTTGAAATACTGCACAATCGTGCCCGGCTCGGGGCCTTCATACAGAATCTTGGCTTTGCCTTCGTAGATTTTCTTGCGACGCGCCATAAGCGACCTTTCCAGACTGATCAGAGGGATCGAGTCCCCTCACGTTGGCGTCCTCATAGTCCAAGCCCCCTCTTCCCGCAAGTTTACAGACCAGCGAGACTTTGACACAGCGCAAATACCTTGCACCGATGGTCCCGTATGGTCATATCATCAATGCAGACATCCTAACCCAAGAGGCCCCTGTCCCATGACCACTTTTGACGAGCGTGAAGCTGCGTTTGAATCGAAATTTGCACATGACGAAAAGATGCAGTTCATCGCCCGGATGCGCCGCAACCGGTTTATGGCTGTCTGGGCCTCGACCCTGAAGGGCGAGACCGTTGAACAGGCGCGCAAATACGGGCAGGAACTGGTGCACACGGACCTGCAGAATGTAAGCGAGGATGACGTGGTCAACGCGGTCAAAGGCTATCTGGGTGATCTGGCGGATGAAGCCAAAATCCGTTCAAAGATGGTCGAGCTGCTGGTCGAGGCCAAAGAACAGGTCATGGCCGAGGCCGATATCTGACCCTTCTCACAGAATTGCTCATGATCTTCATGAGTAATATGAATTTGATTTGACGCCCCTGTCATGAGACACGGGGCGTCTCTTTTTTCTTACAGGCGCATTACGCCTTGCTTCGGAATACCCCAATGACAAACGCGCTGACTGAACTTCTGAACACCGCCGATGCCATTCTGGCAGACGGCGCGACCGGCACCAATCTGTTCAATATGGGCCTGCAATCCGGCGATGCGCCCGAGCTTTGGAACGTTGACGCGCCGGACAAGATCAGGGCGCTGTATCAGGGTTCGGTCGATGCGGGCAGCGATCTGTTTCTGACCAACACCTTTGGTGGCACGGCCGCACGGCTGAAACTGCATGACGCACAGAATCGCGTGGGTGAGCTGAACCGCATCGGGGCCGAACTGGGCCGTGAAGTGGCGGACAAGGCCGGGCGCACCGTGATCGTGGCCGGGTCCGTCGGCCCGACCGGTGAGATCATGGAGCCTGTCGGCAGCCTGTCCCATGCGGAAGCGGTCGAGATGTTTCACGAACAGGCCGAGGCGCTGAAAGAAGGTGGCGCTGACGTCTTGTGGCTGGAAACCATCAGCGCGCCCGAGGAATTCCGCGCCGCCGCCGAGGCGTTTGCACTGGCCGACATGCCCTGGTGTGGCACCATGAGCTTTGACACCGCCGGGCGCACCATGATGGGCGTGACCTCTTCCGATCTGGCCCTGCTGGTCGAGACCCTGCCCAACCCGCCAGTGGCCTTTGGCGCGAATTGCGGCACAGGCGCGTCGGACATTCTGCGCACGGTTCTGGGCTTTGCGGCTCAGGGCACCGAACGCCCGCTGATTTCCAAAGGCAATGCGGGTATTCCGAAATATGTGGATGGCCACATCCACTATGACGGTACGCCTGATCTGATGGCGCAATACGCCGTGATGGCCCGCGATGCCGGGGCCACCATCATCGGTGGCTGCTGTGGTACCATGCCCGCGCATCTGGAAAAGATGCGCCGCGCTTTGGACACCACGCCGCGCACGGAACGCCCAACGCTGGATCAGATCACCGACGCGTTGGGGCCGTTCACGTCGGCCTCGGACGGCACGGGCGAGGATGCGGCAGCGCCGGAACGGCGCACGCGCCGTCGCCGCCGCGCCTGATTGCGATCAGCGCCCCTCGAATTTGGCGGGGCGCTTTTCCAGAAAGGCCACAACACCTTCGGCAAAGTCGCGCGAACGTCCGCATTCGCCCTGCAAATGCGCCTCGGTCGTCAACTGCTGCGTCAGCGTGTTTTCGTATGTTCCGCGCAGGGCCTGTTTCATCGCTGCAAAGCCTGCGGTCGGGCCGTTGGCCAGATAGGTGGCCCGCTTGCGCCAATGCGCGGCAAAATCCTCATCCGCGACCGCTTCCCAGATCAAACCCCAGTCATCCGCCTGACGGGCGCTGATTTTCTCGGCAAACAGCGACGCCCCCATCGCCTTGGCCAGCCCCATCTGACGCGGCATGAACCAGGTTCCGCCCGCATCCGGCAACAGTCCGATCAGGGCAAAAGCCTGCAGGAAATACGCACTTTCGGTTGCGATCACCACATCGGCACACAGCGCCAGATTCGCCCCCGCCCCGGCAGCCGGGCCGTTCACGGCGGCGATGGTCGGAACCGGGCAGTCATGGATGGTTTCAAGCATCGGCTGATACTCATCACGCAGGGACCGTTCGAGATCGATCTTCCCGGTCGATGACGCATCGCCCAGATCCTGCCCCGAGCAAAACGCCCCACCGGCCCCGGTCAGCACGACACAGCGCGCGTGGCGAGCGGCGTGTTTCATGGCATGGGTGATTTCCGCGCGCATCTGCGTGGTCAGAGCGTTCATCTTGTCCGGACGGTTGAATGTCAGAACGGCAAGCCCGTCCGTGATGTCCAACAGGATCGTTTCATAATCCATGCAAAGCCTCCCCTGGCGACAGTTTCAGCGAACCCTGACGTATTCGCAGGACAAGGGGAAGTGGAACCGCGCGTCAATCTTCCAGAATCTGACGCAGCCGTTCCTTTTCTTCGTCGCTGAGCGTATCCGTCTCGCCCGCCGCCTGAACTTTGGAACGGTTTCGAACAAAGTTCCACCCCATGCCAGCCGCAACCAGCAGCATCAGCGGACCGGCCAGCCACAGCATCAGGTTGGATCCCGTAACTTTCGGTTTCAGCAACACATATTCGCCATAGCGATCGACGATAAAGGAAATCGCCTGCTCGTCTGTATCCCCCGCGACCAGCCGTTCCCGCAGCAACAGGCGCAAATCGCGGGCGAGGTCCGCGTTGCTTTCATCGATGCTTTCATTTCGGCACACCAGACAGCGCAACCCCGTGCTAAGGTCACGCGCGCGCTGTTCCAGAACCGGATCGTCCAGAACCTCGTCAGGTTGCACGGCAAATCCGGGCGTCGCCAGCAGCATCAGGATCAAGATCAGGCGCTTCATTCCGCAGGTACTCCGGCCGAGGGGGTCTTGCGCGCGCCAGCAGCAACCCGGAAACGACGGTCACACAGGCTGAGAACACCACCCAGCGCCATCAGGATACATCCCGCCCAGATCCAGTTGGCAAAAGGTTTGACATAGGTCCGCATCACCCAGCCCCCATCGGCCTGTTGATCGCCAATCACCACATAAAGATCACGCAGAACCCGGTAGTCAATCGCCGCCTCGGTGGTGGGCATGCGCGCCACCGGATAGTCTCGTTTCTCTGGGTGCAAAGTGCCAATCACCCGATCGCCGGATTCAACCAGAACATCGGCCGTGGTCGAAAAATAGTTCGGTCCCTGCACGCGTCGCACGTCTTCCAGCGTCAGGGTAAACTGCCCCACCTCGAACGGCTGACCGGGTTGGGCGACCCGAATATCCTCAACCTCCCACGCGGTCAGACCGGCGATGGCGAAGATGGTGACGCCCAGCCCGGTATGGGCCACGGCCTTGCCCCAATCGGCCCCCGGCAGGCGAAACAGCCGTTTCAGATTTCCTTTTCGGCCCGTACGGCTCCACAGATCAATAATCGCGCCGAGCGTGATCCAGGCCCCAAGGAACAGCCCCACCGGACCCAGCGCGCTGCGCCCGGTCTGCATTGCCCAAACCAACAGCCCCAAGGCCACGGCCAGCAGAAAGGCATAGCGCAGAGACCATGCCGTCTTGCCCAGCTTGCCCCGTTTCCAAGGAAGCATCGCACCAATGGGCAGAACGAGACCCAGCAGCACCATGAACGGCGTGAAGGCGACATTGAAAAACGGCGGCCCGACCGAGAGTTTCCGGTCAAACATCATCTCGGCCACCATCGGCCACATGGTCCCGGCGAATACGACAAAGCAGCTGACGGCCAGAAGAACGTTATTCACCACCAGCGCGCTTTCACGGCTGACAACACCAAAGACGCCCTTAGCCTCCATCGCCTGCGCGCGCGCCGCAAACAGGGTCAGTGCGCCGCCGATGAAGAAAACAAGGATCATCAGGATGAACACGCCGCGCTCGGGATCCGTTGCAAAGGCGTGCACCGAGGTCAGTAGGCCCGAGCGGACAATGAACGTCCCGATCAGCGAGAACCCAAAGGCGATGATCGCCAGCAAGATGGTCCAGCTTTTTAACGCTTCGCGCTTTTCAACCACAATGGCCGAATGCAACAGCGCCGCCGCCAGCAACCACGGCATGAACGAGGCATTCTCGACGGGGTCCCAGAACCAGAACCCACCCCAGCCAAGCTCGTAATACGCCCACCACGATCCCAGCGCGATACCGATGGTCAAAAAGACCCAGGCCGCCAGAGTCCACGGACGTACCCACCGCCCCCAGGCCGCATCAACCCGCCCCTCGATCAGCGCGGCGACGGCAAAGCTGAAGGCCATGCTAAGGCCCACATAGCCGAGGTACAGAAACGGCGGGTGAAACGCCAAACCGGGGTCCTGCAGCAGCGGGTTCAGGTCGCGCCCATCAAAGGGCGCAACGGCAAGCCGGTCGAACGGGTTCGAAGTGAACAGGATAAAGGCAAAAAACGCCACCGCCACGGCCGATTGCACAGCCAGCACCCGTGCCTTCAACGTCGGCGGCAAACCACCGCCAAAGACCGCAGCCATGGCGCCAAACAGGGTCACGATCAGCACCCATAGCAGCATCGACCCTTCGTGGTTCCCCCATGTCCCGCTGATCTTGTAGATCATCGGTTTCGCGGAATGACTGTTTTCAACCACGATCCGCAGCGAGAAATCCGAGCTTGTGAACGCCCAGACCAAGGCCCCAAATGAAAATGCGGTCAGCAGGAACTGCGAAATCGCGGCAGGTTCCGCAAATATCATCCACCCGGTCCACCGCTTGGCAGCGCCGACAAGAGGCACCACGCTTTGCACGATGGCGACCAGAAAGGCTAGAATTAAGGCGAAGTGACCGAGCTCTGTAATCATGCCCATGGATATACTCCGCAGGCTTCCTGATCGCCAATCACTTTCGCCGATTTCAGGCGCACATAGTGTCGCGGTTCAGGCGCTGCGCAACCGTTTCCAATCGACCAATGCAGGATTGGGATCGGCGTGCATCACCTCAAGCTGCGACCCGGCATCCGGGCCGGTATCGGCAGCGCCCGGGCTGTCACTGCGCAACTCCCTCAGCGCGCGCAGATTGTCCATGACCTGCGAGGCCCGCAACATGGTCTGAGATATCTCACGCTGCAAATCCTGCGCCTTGGCCTGATGGCGCGCGCCGAAATAGAACGAGACGATGACACCCAGCAACCACCACAAAGGTTCAGGCACCAGTGCGATCCCCTGCATCCGCGCGGCAAACCACAAGGGGTCGATCATCGCCGCCGCAAACAGGCCCAGCGTTCCCAACGCCAGCGCCGGGCGCGGTACGCGGTTCAGCCCGTCCATAAACCGGTCAAACGCACCCTTGCGCGGCACCTGAAACTCGGCACTGAATTGCGCCATCGCCTGCCCTTGCACGGCCAGCGCCCGCCTGGCCCCTTCTTCGGAGTTTTCTCTGAATATTTCCGCAGTTTCACGCACGACGTTGCGCCCGCCGCCGAATAGAAAACCCAACACGCCCGTAATCAACCCCATGCTGCAACTCTCCTTTGAAACTCAACGTCACCCATGTGGTATTTGGGCGAAATGAACTCCTCGGCCCGCCTGATCCATCCGCCTTTCCCACCGGCACGGCTGCGCGCGTATTTTCGCGATGCGGGGCGTCGATCCGCCAACCGGAAATAATAGTTTCGGCGCGCCACGCCATATGCATCCCGAAGGGCAACAGCGTCAGGGCGCAACGCCTCTTCACAGGCGCGTTCCGTCTGCGGACCAATGACCCCATCAACCGCCACATCAAAGCCCATCTCGCGCAATAACCTCTGAAGGATTCGAACCGCCTGCGCACCCGCGTTGACATACATGTCAAACACCGTCGCGTGCAGAGTATCGGGCAAGGCGGCAATGCGCGGCTTCTCAAAATAGTGCCGCACGAAAATATCGACCGCCTGCCCTCGGCTCAGCGCCCGGACATCGGCGGTGTCGACCTGCCCATCGCCGTTTAAATCCAACCCAAGCCTGCGCATGGTGTGAACGGTGACGCCAAACTTCGTGGCCCCGCCCGGATCGTCCGGGTCGTCCACAAACCCGCCTTCCCGCGCTACGATCTCTGCGGCTATCTGTTGAACCGTCTGCATATCTTCCCCTGACCAATCTGTCGGGCAAAACGGTCACGCAAGACAGTTAACATCTCCAAACAAAACAGGGCGCTGCCGCCTTATACGCGCAACGCCCCTGCTTCTTCTGTTCAAAAATACCTCCGCCGGAGGCACGCAGCGCAGCTGCGTTCAGCTTTCCTCAGGCCCCTTGTATACGCCTTGTTCTTTCAAAGCATCCATCACTTCCTTCGGCATATAAGTCTCATCGTGTTTCGCAAGTATTTCAGTGGCTTCAAATACACCGTTCACGTAACTTCCGGTCCCCACCATGCCCTGATTTTCAGAAAACAGATCCGGCAGAACACCGGTAAAGGCCACCTGTACGCTTTCGCCGCCATCAGTCACGACGAAACGCACCGTCTCACCCTGCCCGCGCACGATCGAGCCTTCCTCGACCAAGCCACCGATGCGAAACACCTCGGTCGGTGCGGGCGGTTCCGCGATCACCTGACTGGGCGAGCGGAAAAAGTTGATGCCGTCGCGCATTGCGTACCCAATCAACGCCGTCGACGCCACAAGGGCGACAACGGCCACCAGAATGACCTGAACTCGACGACGTTTCTTGAGCGTTTTCATACCGTCCTCACGGGAATAGAGGAGCCATCATCAGCCCCCGGGTTTCATCCTCACCTAACATCAGGTTGGCGTTCTGCAAGGCTTGCCCACTGCTACCTTTTGTCAGATTATCCAGCGCAGCGACCACAATCGCGCGCCGTTCGATCCGGTCAGCCACCACACCGATATGGCAGAAGTTCGAGCCCCGCACATGATGGGTCGACGGGGCTTCGCCCATTGGCAGCATCTGAATGAACGGCTCGCCTTCATAGGCCTTGGCCAGCGTCTCAAAGATGCTCTGCGGGTCGCCCTTTACATAGGTCGTCGCCAGAATCCCCCGGTTCGCCGGGACCAGATGCGGCGTGAATTGCACATGGACCGTGCGCCCGGCGAGTTTCGAGAATTCCTGATCAAACTCACCCAGATGCCGGTGCGTACCACCGATGGCATAGGCGTTGTACCCCTCGCTCAACTCGGCGTGCAGCAGGTTCTCTTTCAAAGACCGCCCCGCACCCGAGACTGCGCATTTCAAATCCAGCACGATATCGTCCAGATCGATCACACCGGCCGAGATCAACGGCCGCAGCACATACTGCCCCGTCGCCGCGTTGCAGCCTGTACCAGCCACCAGCCGAGCGGTGCGGATCTCGTCCCGGTAGAACTCGGTCAGGCCATAGACAGCCTCTTCCTGCTGCTCCAACGCACTGTGCGGATTGCCGTACCATTTTTCGTACTCATCCGCGTCCCGCAGCCGGAAATCTGCGGACAGGTCGATGATTTTCAGGGTCTTCGGCAGATCGCGGATCACATCCTGACTGGTTTTGTGTGGCAAAGCGCAGAAACACAGATCGATCTGAGAGAAGTCGATTTCCGAAATCTTGCACAGATCCGGCAGGTCCATATGGCGCAGATGCGGGAAGACCTGCGCCATGCTCATGCCTGCCTTACGCTCGGCCGCCAGCGCGACGATGTCCATGTTCGGGTGCTCGGCGATCAGCCGCACCAATTCGGCGCCGGTATAACCGGATGCGCCCAGAATTGCGATTTTGTGGGTCATGTCAGACCTCTTCTTTCCATGTGTCACATTTCATGACCGCCGATGTGACGGTCTTGGATTTAGAAAATTGGAAGGGGCGCGTCCTTGACCTAAATCAGGCCGCCTCGAACGAGATTTGTCGTCGGAGGAATTGTGTCGCCCGATCGCTGACAAAACCCGGCTTGCCGGTCGTCAGGAATCCGCTCGTGCCGTCGCCCAGCATATTGGGGTGGCGTTGCAGGTAGTCCGCCAGACTTGCGGCAACCAGATCGCCCTGGCTGAAGACCTGAACATCCGGGCCCAACGCGGCCTGAAAGGTCTCGGCCATCAACGGGTAATGGGTGCAGCCCAGAATCGCGGCCTGAGGGTCGGGCATTTTCCGTTTCAACGCATCCACATGGCTGCGTACCAATGCCTCGGCCAGAATCATGTCGCCATCTTCAATGGCATCGACCACACCACCGCAGGCCTGCGCCTCGACATCGACGCCAATCGCGCGGAACGCCAGTTCCCGCTGAAAGGCCCGGCTGGATACGGTGGCAGGTGTGGCAAACAGGGCAACGTGCTTCACCGCAACCTCGCGCGGGGGTGAGTTATCGCCCCACTGCCGTTCGGTCAGAGCTTCGATCAGAGGAACGAAAACGCCCAGAACCCGCTTACCCTCGGGCACACCCGCTTCCTGCATCCGCCGCAGCGCAGCGGCGCTGGCGGTATTGCAGGCCAGAATCACCAGATTGCAGCCGCGATCCCACAGTTCGTGCACCGCCTTGCGGGTCAGTTGATAGATATCCTCGGCGTCGCGCACACCGTAAGGCGCGTGTGCACTGTCCGCAAAATACAGGAAATCAACGTCCGGCAGGTGTTTCTGCGCGGCGTTCAGGACGGTCAGACCGCCCAAACCGGAATCAAAGATGCCTACTGCCATTTGCCCCTTCAGGCGCGATGCCGTTCCTCGAATTCATAGCCGTAGTCATAAGACTTCAGCGGTGTCGGAGACAGCTCATACGTGGCTTTGCGCAGGAAATCCATCATCTTGCGCGTATCCTTGCCCAACGGGTCCAGAACATCGCGCCCGATGGGCTCGCCAATCACCACTTTGACCGGGGTATCGACGCGTTTCTTGAATTCTTTGATCAGCAGTCCCATCCGCAACGTGTTGTGCAGATGGCTGGCGATCTGGAACAGGCGCGAGGTGTGCCCGTCGAAAAACACGGGCACCACGGTCGCGTTCGATTTTGCCACCATTCGGGCCGTGAACCCACGCCAACCCGGATCCATCGGATAGGCAAACGGGTTGACCGCCGTGCTGACCGTACCGCCCGGGAAAATCCCAATCGCCCCGCCATCCCCCAGATAGTTCAGCGCGGTTTTGCGGGTTTCCAGGTTCAGCTTCATCGCCTCTTTCGTCTCATCAAACGAAATCGGCAGGATGATGCGGTTCAATTCCTCGGCCTTG
Source organism: Ruegeria sp. C12 (assembly GCF_056537745.1). Taxonomy (NCBI): domain Bacteria; kingdom Pseudomonadati; phylum Pseudomonadota; class Alphaproteobacteria; order Rhodobacterales; family Roseobacteraceae; genus Ruegeria; species Ruegeria sp. C12. The sequence continues at coordinate 66,269 of NZ_JBQFSA010000002.1, read as the reverse complement.
CGGAACACCCTATGGGCCAGAATGCGGAAATCGCCGCGCGTCTCGGAAAGCATATGCCCCATCATCAGACCATCCAGAATGCCATAGGGGTGGTTGGCAATCAGGATCAAAGGTCCGTCCTTGGGGATATTCGACAACGACCCGCCCACAACGTCCAGCGTCAGCCCATATCGTTCGACCATGACGGCCCAGAAGTCGCGCCCTTTGGCCACGTCTTTTTCATACCCATCCGCACGCTTGATCAGGCGCATTCGGCCCGTTGTATTCTCCATAAGCTTGATAACCATCCGACCGCCTTTGGTTTCGGCGGAATGGGCGTAGGAAATGTCACGAACGACATGACGGCGCGAGGGCATTTACGGACTCCGGTTGTTCGCCTGTATTATATGTTTGAGGCGCAATTTTGCCTAGCTATCGTGACAGGTTTGTGACGCCTCATTCCGCCGCAGCGCGCAGTTCTGGCCCTCCACTTTTGATGGTCGCTAGCAATTCCTCGCGCCGTTTCGCGGCTTTGGCCTCGTTTTCCAGCAAAACCGGGCCGAAACCGCGGATTTCCAGCGGCAGACGCGCCAGGGCGGCAATGGCTTCTTGCGTGTCCTGAGACACCAAAGGCAGAACCTGCTTCATGTCCTTTTCATATTGCCGGATCAAAGCGCGTTCCATTTTGCGCTCGGCCGAGTATCCGAAAATGTCCAGAGGTGTTCCCCGCAGCACCTTCATCTTCGCCATCAGCTTAAGCGGCCCCAGCATCCACTCACCAAAGGCGCGTTTGCGCGGTCTGCCGTTACCGCCTGCTCTGCCAAAGATCGGCGGGGCAAGATGGAAGGTCATCTTGAAGTCGCCATCAAACTCCGCCGCCGCTTTGTCCCGGCTGCTGAGCAGCAATCGGGCAACCTCGTATTCGTCCTTGTAGGACAGCAGTTTGTGGTATCCCTTGGCCGCCGCTTCCTGGATCTTGGCATCCTCGATCCCATCCACCAGCTTGCGATAACGTTTGGCCAGCCGCTTGGATTGGTAGTTGGTCAAGTGCTGCGCCCGGAACTCAATCATCTGGTCCAGAGATTTCGGCAACTCGGTGACCGAGGGCGACAACATCGCCTGCACCTCGTCCGGGTGCAGAACAGCCCAGCGGCCTACATTAAAGGCGCGTTTATTGCGCTCAACCGCTGTGCCGTTGAGTTCGATGGCACCCATTATGGCCTCGTAGGTAACCGGCAGGACGCCGCGCTGCCAGGCCGCACCAAAGACCATCATGTTGGAATAGATCGAATCGCCCATCACCACCTTTGCCAACTCGGTGGCATCAAATAGCGTGACATCGTCTTTCAGCCGCGCCTGCAAGGCCAGTTCCAACTGATCGGCCGGGATGCGGAATTCGGTGTCGCGGGTGAAGTCGCCGGTTACGGTTTCGTGGCTGTTGACCACGGCACCTGTCTGTCCGGCCCGTGTCAGGCCCAGCGTCTTGGCCCCGGCTGACACCACCAAATCGCCACCAATCAGCGCGTGCGCCTCACCCGTGGCCACGCGAATGGCGCTGATGTCTTCCGGCTTGTTGGCCAGACGGCAGTGGATATGAACCGCGCCGCCTTTTTGCGCCAGACCTGCCATCTCCATCATGCCCGCGCCCTTGCCGTCTATCTGCGCGGCCTGCGCCAGAATAGCACCAAGGGTCACGACGCCCGTGCCACCAACCCCGGTGATGACCACGTTATGCGTGCCCCTGATCTGCGGTAGCTCCGGCAGTGGCAGATCGGGCAGATCAAGCTGTTTCGTCGCCTCTTTCCGAATTTTCGCCCCTTCCAGAGTGACAAAGGACGGGCAGAACCCGTTCAGGCACGAAAAATCCTTGTTACAGCTTGATTGATCAATCGCCCGCTTGCGGCCCAGTTCGGTTTCCTTGGGCACGATCGAGACGCAGTTCGATTGCACCCCGCAATCGCCGCAACCTTCGCAGACATCCGTGTTGATAAAGACGCGTTTGTCCGGGTCCGGGAATTCGCCCCGCTTGCGGCGGCGGCGTTTTTCAGCAGCGCAGGTTTGGACATAGACGATGACCGAGACACCCTCGATCTCGCGGAACCGATCCTGCACCTGCATCAACTCGGCCCGTTCGAAGGTTTCGACGCCGGAGGGCAAGGCACCAAGGTTCACGTCTTCTTTCTCGTCATAAACGAGCGCTACGTGTTGGACGCCCATGGCCTTGACCTCGGCCACAATCCGTTCGGCGGTCAGATCGCCTTCGTTTCCCTGTCCACCAGTCATGGCAACCGCGTCGTTGAACAGAATCTTGAAGGTGATGTTCGTGCCCGCCGACAAAGCGGCCCGGATCGCCTGCACGCCCGAGTGGTTATAGGTTCCGTCGCCAAGGTTCTGGAACACATGGCTCGTGGTCGAAAACGGAGCTTCCCCAATCCAGTTCGCGCCCTCGCCGCCCATCTGAGTGAACCCGGTCGTTTCCCGATCCATCCACTGCACCATGTAATGGCACCCGATCCCGGCATAAGCCCGGCTGCCCTCGGGCACTTTGGTCGAGCTGTTATGCGGACAGCCCGAACAGAAATACGGCAGGCGCGTTGCGATTTCCTGGGCGTTGTCGGCCCGACGCGCCTCGGACAGTTTACCCAGACCGGCGCGAACACCATCGGTATCGCGGCCCTCTTCGATCAGGATCTCACCCAGTTTCTCGGCAATCATGATCGGGTCCAGCGCGCCGCGCGTTGGGAACAGTTCCTCGCGGTGCAAGGTCCCGGCCCCGCCTTTGTACCAACCGTAAACGCGGCGGCCGCGGCGGTCGTCAAAGATGGCTTCCTTGACCTGCACCTCGATCAGTTTGCGCTTTTCTTCAACGATTACAATCAGGTCCAGCCCCTCGGCCCAGTCATGGAACCCGGCCATATCCAGCGGAAACGTCTGCCCGATCTTGTAGGTGGTGATGCCAAGGCGATCGGCCTCGGCCTCATCAATGTTCAGCAGCGACAGCGCGTGGGCCAGATCCAGCCAGTTCTTGCCAGCCGCCACAAACCCGATCTTGGCCCCCGGCTTGCCCCAGACCCGTTTATCCAGCTTGTTGGCATGAGAAAACGTCTCGGCCGCGAAACGTTTATAGTCGATGATCCGCGCCTCTTGCAGATGCGGCGTGTCGCCCAGTCGGATGTTCAGTCCGCCCTCGGGCATGTCGAACTCGGGCATTACCAGACCCACCCGGTCCGGCCTGCCATCCACGACCGAGGTCACCTCGATCGTGTCCTTCATCGTTTTCAAGCCAACCCAGACACCGGCAAACCGGCTGAGTGCAAAGCCGTAGATGCCGTAGTCCAATATCTCCTGCACGCCCGCCGGGCTGACCACCGGCATATACATATCGACCAAAGACCACTCGGATTGGTGCAAAACGGTCGAGCTTTCGCCCGTGTGGTCATCCCCCATCGCCATCAGCACGCCGCCATGCTGTGCCGTGCCCGCCATATTGGCGTGACGCATCACATCGCCCGACCGGTCGACACCCGGCCCTTTGCCGTACCAAAGACCGAACACACCATCATAGCGCCCATCGCCGCGCAATCCGGCCTGCTGACTGCCCCATAACGCGGTGGCGGCCAGATCTTCGTTCAGACCGTACTGAAAGGTCACGTCACTTTCGGCAAGATATCGCTGCGCCCGCATCATCTGCTGATCGACCGCGCCAAGTGGCGAACCGCGATATCCGGTCACCAGTCCCGCCGTATTCAGCCCGGCCTGCCGGTCGCGCGCGCGCTGCATCAGCATCAGACGCACCAGCGCCTGCGTTCCGTTCAAAAGAACAGGCGATTTCTCAAGATCGAACCGGTCGTTCAGCGATATTTGTGGCTGACTCATCAGACGTCTCCCCTCGTCAGATCAGTGTGCTTCATATTCTCGCATATTAGGTCACAAATACTGACCTGTATAGAGTTTATCCACTGAAACCTAACGATTTCACCGTTTGTTTGTGGAACTTGTTACCTATTTCATATAGGCCTTCCCGAGGATAACGAAAGTTGCGGCGATGGATTGGGATAAGCTTAGGATATTTCACGCGGTTGCAGATGCAGGCAGCCTGACCCATGCGGGGGACAAGCTCAATTTGTCTCAATCCGCCGTGAGCCGTCAGATCCGCGCGCTGGAAGAATCACTCGATGCGACCCTGTTTCACCGTCACGCCCGTGGCCTGATCCTGACCGAACAGGGTGAGTTGTTGTTCGATGCGACCTCGGCCATGTCCAAACGCCTCGACGCTGCAGCTGCCCGCATCCGCGACAGCGAGGATGAGGTGTTCGGCGTCCTGCGTGTTACCACGACCTTCGGCTTTGGTACCCTGTGGCTGGCCCCGCGCCTGCCAAAGCTCTACGAGCAATACCCCGATCTGAACATCGACCTGATGCTGGAAGAACGCGTTCTGGACCTGCCCATGCGTGAGGCCGACGTTGCCATCCGCATGAAAGAACCCAGCCAGGCCGATCTGGTGCGCAAGCGGCTGATGACTGTACAGATGACGCTGTATGCCACGCAGGAGTACATCGAAACGCATGGCGGCAACCTGAAGTCGCTGGACGAGATCAAGGATCATCGCCTGATCTGCCAAACCCCCGCAGCGCCTCAGGTCGGGGCAAGCGCGTCAATGGTACGCCATTTGATGACCTATAATCCGGGGTCGCTGCTGACGGTGAACAACTACTTCGGCGTCCTGCAGGCCGTGCTGCACAATCTGGGCATTGGCGTTCTACCCGATTATGTCACGCAGGATTTCCCGCATCTGGTCCCGGTCCTTTCCGATATCGAAACCGCCGATGTTCCGGTTTATCTGGCCTACCCCGAGGAATTGCGGCACTCTAAACGCGTTGCAGCGTTCCGCGATTTTGTTCAGGCCGAAATCATTGAACAACGCAAGCAGTCGAAGAAATTGGGTAAACTATAGATATGCGCGCAGGGCATATCAGGGTTGTCCAATGCACAGTCTGAAACTCCTTGAACGTTAACAAACTGATCCCTAAATGAGCACTCGAAGGCGGTGATGCTGAAACGCTCATCATCTTCATACCTCCCTGTTGGACTATGGCCGAGCTTAGTGCTCGGCCTTTTTTTTGGTTTCACGGGTTGTCAGGGCGGTGAAACTGCTGGGAAATCTGGCGGCTTGTGCCTATGATCCCGAAAAACAACTAAATTTTTCGCGATCGAGGACAAATCAATGTTCCACCCCCTACGCCTTTTGGCGGCGCTTTTGTCATTTGTGCTGATGACCGCGCCATTGCATGCGCAAATCGCCACAACGTCGTCATCGGACGCACCTGCCACAGTGACCATCCCCGAGGACCTGACCCCGGAACAGGTAGATGGTCTGGTGGCCCGCATGTCGGATGATCAAGTCAGGTCGATCCTGTTGGAGCGTCTGGATGCCGTTGCCGAAAAAAACGCGGCAGAGGCGGAGGAGGTTGACGATCCGATCACGGAACTCAACGAAATCTGGACCGAGATGGTGACGTCGTGGACGCAGGTCATCATGACCGTACCGAACATCTTCCATGCCCAGGTCGAGGCGGTTTCGAATTTCACGGGAACCTTTGGAGCCAGCGGGGCGCTTACACTTATGGGGTTGGTCCTGAGTGTTCTGGTCGTGGGCTTCATCGCGGAAAAGCTGTTTGAGCTGCTGACGCGTCGTTGGCATGTCCAGGCTGAGGTTGAAGAAGAAGGCGACCTGTGGGGCGCTGTCCGCTACCTGTTTGGTCGTTTCTGCCGAGAAATCGCCGGGCTTGTGGTGTTCTATGTGGTGATCCGCGCGGTCGGTCGCGGCCTTTTGTCTGCAGAACAAATCACCTATGCCGCGCCTTTCGTGTTCTATCTGATCTGGGTTCCGCGACTGGGTGCAGCCGCCTCGCGTTTCATTCTCGCACCCAAAAAACCGCATTACCGTTTGGTCAATATTGACGATCACTGGGCGAAATACCTGCATCGTAACCTGATTGGCCTGCTGATCTTGATCGGCTTCACGCTGTTCCTGTTGCACTTCAACCGGCTGAACGGGATCACCAGCGGCGAGACGCGCATTGGTTTCTGGCTGAACGCGGGGATTCACATCTATATCGGCGTCATCGCGTGGAAAGCGCGTGAGGGCCTGTCGCAGATGATGCTGGGCACCGACCCGGACCACACAAAATTCGACGAGGAAGTGGCGCACTACTATCCCTACTTCGCGATCGGTGTCTCGGCGGCGATCTGGCTATTGGTCGAGTTTCTGGTGGCTCAGCGCGATCCGTCGTCGCTTGCGCTTCTTGTTCAGGGCGCGCATTTCGCCACGATGTTCTGGCTGCTGATCGCGCCTGCGCTGGATACGTTAATCCGGGGTCTGGTGCGTCACCTGCAACCGCCAATGCTGGGCGAAGGCCCGGTGGCCGAGCAGGCCTACAGATCGACCAAACGCAGCTATATCCGCATTGGTCGCGTTCTGGCCGGTATCCTTGTGATCCTGATGATCGCCAAAGCCTGGAACCTGAACCTGCAGGAAATCGCAGGCGGCGCGCAGGAAGAAGGCAGCCGGCTGATCCAGTTCTTCATCATCATCGCGGTCGGCTACATCCTGAACGAGGTCGTCTCGCTTTGGATCAACCGTCGCCTGGCGAAAGAGATGACCGCCGATCAAAGCCCCGATGAAGAGGCTGGCGAAGGCGGCGGTTCGGGCGGATCGCGTCTGGCGACGGTTCTGCCGCTGCTGCGGGTCACGGCTCAGGTCGCGATTGCGGTGATCTTCCTCTTGCTGGCGCTGGGGGCCTTGGGTCTCGATATCACGCCGCTGCTGGCGGGTGCCGGTATCCTTGGTCTGGCCATCGGCTTCGGCGCGCAAAAACTGGTCTCGGACATTGTGGGCGGCATCTTCTTCCTGATCGACGATGCCTTCCGCGTGGGCGAATATGTCGATGTGGGCGGCACCACCGGCACGGTCGAGAAAATCTCGATCCGGTCGATGCAGCTGCGTCACCATCGCGGGCCGGTCCACACCATTCCTTACGGTGAGATTCAAAAGCTGACCAATTACAGCCGCGACTGGGTCATCATGAAGCTGAAATTCACCGTGCCTTTCGACACCGACCCCAACAAGGTTAAGAAGATCTTCAAGAAGATCGGCGCCGAGATGATGGAGGACGAGACTCACAAGGATGGCTTCCTGCAGCCCTTCAAGTCGCAGGGTGTGTTCGACTTTGACGATGTCGGCATGATCATCCGCGGCAAGTTCATGGCTAAACCGGGCAAGCAGTTCACCCTGCGCAAGGAAATCTTCAACCGGGTCAAGGCGTCGTTCAAGGAAAACGGCATCGACTTTGCCCGCCGCGAGGTGCGCGTTGCGATCCCGGGTCTGGATGAGGCCGAGAACCTGACGGATGAGCAAAAGGCAGCAGTTGGGGCCGCCGCAGCGGATGCCGCCAACAAGGCACAAAACCCCGCGTAACGATACGCAGCCAGCCCTCATTCTGTTGATGGCTGGCCGCTGAATTGCAAGGAAAGAACACGGAACCGCCCCTACCGTCGGTTCCGTTTTTCTTTGCCATAACCGCCCTGCGCTGACTTGGCCCTTTCCACAGGCCGCCCCTTGCCCTAAAAGGCGCGCAATCTCGGCCCACTTGGACACAGGACAGACGATGCAAGAGCCCGCTATCACACCCGATCTGATTGCCGCACACGGGCTCAAGCCCGAGGAATACGACATGATCCTCGAGATCATCGGGCGTGAACCGTCCTTCACCGAATTGGGCATCTTCTCGGCCATGTGGAACGAGCATTGTTCCTACAAGTCCTCGAAGAAATGGCTGCGCACCCTGCCGACCTCTGGCCCTCAGGTGATCTGCGGTCCGGGTGAAAACGCCGGTGTGGTCGATATCGGCGACGGTCAGGCGGTGGTCTTCAAGATGGAAAGCCACAACCACCCGTCCTACATCGAACCCTATCAGGGCGCGGCGACCGGCGTGGGCGGCATCCTGCGTGACGTCTTTACCATGGGCGCGCGTCCCATCGCCTCGATGAACGCGCTGTCCTTTGGTGAACCCGGCCACCACAAAACCCGCCAGTTGGTGAACGGCGTGGTCGAAGGTATCGGCGGCTACGGCAACTGTTTCGGCGTCCCGTGCGTCGGCGGCGAGGTGCGGTTCCATCCCGCCTATAACGGCAACTGCCTTGTAAACGCATTTGCCGCCGGTCTGGCCGACAGCGACAAAATCTTCTACTCGGCCGCATCGGGCGTCGGGATGCCGGTCGTCTATCTGGGTGCGAAAACCGGCCGTGACGGCGTCGGCGGCGCGACCATGGCCTCGGCCGAGTTCGATGACACCATCGAAGAAAAACGCCCCACCGTTCAGGTCGGCGACCCTTTCACCGAAAAGCGCCTGATGGAGGCGACACTGGAGCTGATGCAGACCGGTGCCGTGATCTCGATCCAGGACATGGGCGCGGCGGGTCTGACCTGTTCTGCCGTGGAAATGGGCGACAAGGGCGGTCTGGGCGTGCGCCTTGATCTGGAAAACGTCCCCCAGCGCGAAGAGAACATGACCGCATATGAGATGATGCTGTCGGAATCTCAGGAACGCATGCTGATGGTTCTCAAGCCAGAGCTTGAGGCCGAGGCCCGCGCCGTGTTCGAGAAATGGGATCTGGATTTTGCCATCGTTGGCGAAACCATCGCCGAAGACCGCTTTCTGATCATGCATAATGGTGAGGTCAAAGCAGATCTGGTCCTGTCGAAACTCTCCTCGACCGCGCCGGAATACGACCGCCCATGGGTGCCGACCCCCGAGGCCGCACCTTTGGAAGACGTGCCCCAGATCGATCCCATCGACGGTCTGCGCGCCCTGCTCGCCTCGCCCAACTACGCGGGCAAGCAATGGGTTTATGAGCAATACGACACGATGGTTATGGCCGACAGCACCCGCACGCCGGGACTGGGCGCAGGCATGGTCCGAGTGCACGGCACCGACAAGGTGCTGGCCTTCACCAGCGACGTGACGCCGCGCTACGTGCGCGCCAACCCGGTCGAAGGCGGCAAACAGGCGGTGGCCGAAGCCTATCGCAACCTGACTGCCGTCGGGGCCAAACCGCTGGCCACCACCGACAACCTGAACTTCGGCAACCCCGAAAAGCCCGAGATCATGGGTCAGTTCGTTGGTGCCATTCAGGGCATCGGTGCCGCCGTCGGCGCACTGGACATGCCCATCGTGTCGGGCAATGTCTCGCTTTATAACGAGACCGACGGTCAGGCGATCCTGCCCACCCCGACCATTGGTGCCGTGGGTCTGCTGAACCATTCCGATGAAATTATCGGCAATGAGGTTCGCGAGGGCCATGTTGCCCTGATCATCGGCGAGACCAATGGCCATCTCGGCCAATCCGCCCTGCTGGCCGAAGTGTTCAACCGTGAAGACGGCGACGCCCCGCATGTGGATCTGGACGCAGAAAAGCGCAACGGCGATTTCATCCGCGCCAACCGCGAGATGATCAAGGCCTGCACCGATCTGGGCGATGGCGGCCTGGCGCTGGCCGCGTTCGAACTGGCCGAGGCCGCTGGCGTGGGCGTCCAACTCGACGAAGCCCCGACCGAGTTCCTGTTCGGCGAGGATCAGGCCCGCTATCTGGTCGCCTGCAACTTCGATCAGGCCGAGGCGCTGATGATCGCCGCCGGTCAGGCCGGCGTACCGCTGGTCTCGGTCGGTCGTTTCACCGGCGACAGCGTCAAGATCGGCGCGTCCGAGGCATCGCTGGCGGATTTGCAAGACACGTTCCGCACCAGCTTTGCGGCGGCAGTTGCCTGACCTACAGGCTTCTTCTCGTCCCAAATACGGACATCCTGCGCGCGCAACCGGGCGCAGGATTTGCCGGTTTTGTCCGCGCGTGCCATCTTGCACGCCCCGCCCCATCGCTCTACATCTTGGGAAAGACTTTCAGGAGTAAACCTACATGCCGATGAGCGCCCACGAAATTGAAACCCTGCTGCGCGAGAGCTTTCCCAACGCGGAAATTCAGGTTGGCGGCAGCGATGGCGTGCATATGTCCGCCATGGTCGTGGACGAAAGCTTTCGCGGCAAAAACCGCGTTCAGCAACAACGCGCCGTTTACGCGGCCTTGAAAGGCAAGATGGACGGCCCGGACGGAGAGTTGCACGCGCTGGCGCTGACCACGAAAGTCCCAGAATAGCTCTTGGTTTTCCGCAGAAAACAGAGATCCCAATGCATTCCCTAAAGGGAAGACCACAAGGAAACGCGAAATGACCGATGTGAAAACCCAGATCGATGAAACCGTCAAAGCCAATGACGTGGTTCTGTATATGAAAGGCACCAAAGAGATGCCACAATGTGGCTTCTCATCCCGTGTGGCTGGCGTGCTTAACTATATGGGCGTCGACTATGCCGACGTGAACGTTCTGGCCGATGACGCGGTGCGTCAGGGCATCAAGGACTACTCGGACTGGCCGACCGTGCCGCAGCTATATGTCAAAGGTGAGTTTGTCGGCGGCTGCGACATCATCACCGAGATGACCCTGTCGGGTGAACTGGACACGTTGTTTGACGAAAACGGCGTCGGCTACAACAAGGAAGCCGCAGACAAAATCCGCGAAGCAAACGCGTGATCCAGCCTCAGCGGCTGGAGCAATTCTGATAGATCACCTGCTCGCTGGCGGCATCGCTTGCCGCCAGATAGCTGATGGACGCGTCCCACCCTTTCGAGCGCAGAACATAGGTGCCTTCCGTATCGACGGATTCGTAGCGGATGCCCGAACCGCTTTCGACCTGACGCAACGCGACAAGAGTATTGTCCACAATCGTCGCCGCCGCACCCGTCCCGTCGGCAGCGTTGAAATAGGTGACCGGCAGCGGCACACCGTTTTCGCAAGTGAAGGTCACAGACAGAATGTCGATCTCGGCCAACGCTGCCGAAGCAGACATCGCGACCAGTGCACCACCGGCCAGAACACATAGCTTGTTCATTGGGATTTCTTCTCCTCAACGACCGAGGCCAGGGCTTCGGCCCGTGCCGCCAATTCGGCCAGCGTATCGGTCACCGAAGGCGGAACCACCGCAACCTCGACCCGTTCCGGCTCGGGCGCAGGGGCGTTGCGCAGGGTGTTCAGCTCGGTTTCGGCCTCGGCCAGTTTGGCCTCCAGCGCCTTGACCTTATCCTCGGTCGCAGCCGTTTTGTCGGCCAGCATCAGGCCCGCCATCAACAGCATCCGAGATTCCGGCATCCGACCGATCTGATCCGACAGGACCTGAGCCTCGTCATCCAGCATTTTTGCGGCGGATTGCAGAAACACCTCTTCCCCGTCCTGACAGGACACATCGAATCCGCGCCCGCCTATATGAATGGTAACCTCGGGCATTATTCCACCTCACCTTCCGCAAGTTTTGCCTGGTTCAGCAACGGCTCCAGCCGCGCCAGAACCGCGTGGGCCTCGGCCGCATCGGTTGCCTGCGCTGCGCGCGTCGCCTCCAATTCCGCGATCGTCGCCCGGTTCAGAAGTTCGGCATCTGTCACGCCTTGTTCCGCTGCGGCCCGCAACTCATCAACCGAACCACGCAGTTGTTCGTTGGCTTTGCGCATCCGTTGCAGATCATCATCCAGCCGAGACATCGCTGCCCCATGGCTGGCCCGTTCGGCGCGCAGCATCTCAAGCTCGGCGCTCAGGTCGCCAACACGTTCCGTATCGGCAAGTTCCGCCCGCAACCGGCTGTTTTCCGCCTCAATCTGCTTGGCCTGCGCCACAAGCGCCTGAAGCTGTTCCAGCTCGGCCTGCAAGGGCGCGTTATCATCAAGCGCCTCAAGTTCGGCCTTTAGCTGTTCATTCTCGGCTTTCAGCGTGTCCAGCTCTTCCGAGTTTTCCAACGCGGCTTTGGCTTCGGCCAATTCCGCACGGGCTGCTTCGACCGATGCCAGCTTTGCGGTCGCCTCGGCCAGTTGTTCGCGCAGTGTCTCGGTTTCGGACCCGTCGCCCGAGGCCCCGCGGGTCTGATCCAATTCGGCGCGCAGCCCGTCGACTTCCTGTTCATGCCGTTCTTTCAGGGACTTCAGCCGTTCCTGTAGCTGAGCGTTCGCGACGCGTTCATCCTCAAGCTCGGCCTTCAACCCTTCATCCGCGTCGCCACTGCCGGGGGCTGCGTCCTGCAAGGCGTCGACGCCCGCGCCAATGCGCTCCATCGCTGCAATAATGCGATGCTGTAATTCCTCGATCTGGCTCATGCCCCTGTCACCTCTTTATCAAGGTTCGTTCTGTTGCAGGGTGACCCGAATCAACGTCATCCCCCGCCTGCAAGTAGTTTAGCGGAATGCGGCGGGAAATACCCACTGTTTGGTTTCAACAACTTGGACTGCTCTCTTGAAGCGCCTGGTCTTTGTGACACGCGGTTCTGCTTGCACTTTGAGGGGTGGATGCTATTGAGCGCGCAATCTGCTTCAAATCCAAAGGAACAACGCCCGTGGACCTGACTGCGCTGCGCAATGCCAACCCCGAACACTGGGACAAAGCTGCGGCCATCCGCACCCTGACCCTGGACGCCGTCGCCGCCGCCAATTCCGGCCATTCCGGCATGCCGATGGGCATGGCCGATGTTGCGACCGTGCTGTTCGAAAAGCACCTGAAATTCGACGCCGCAAACCCCAGCTGGCCCGACCGTGATCGGTTCATCCTATCGGCAGGCCATGGCTCGATGCTGGTCTATTCGCTGCTGTATCTTACGGGTCATGCCGACGTCACACTGGACGAGATCAAGAATTTCCGGCAGCTGGGCGCGAAAACCGCCGGTCACCCGGAAAACTTCCTGATCGATGGCGTTGAAACCACCACCGGCCCGCTGGGTCAGGGTATTTCGAACGCGGTTGGCTTTGCCATGGCCGAGGAAATTCAGCGCGCCCATTACGGCAAGAAGGTTGTCGATCACTATACTTACGTGATCGCAGGCGACGGTTGCCTGATGGAGGGTGTCAGCCAAGAGGCGATCACCCTGGCGGGCCGTCACGAACTCAGCAAGCTGATCGTCTTCTGGGACAACAACAACATCACCATCGACGGCACCGTCGACATTGCAGACCGCACCGATCAGGTGCGCCGTTTCGCAGCCTCGGGCTGGCATGTGATCGAGATCGACGGCCACGACCCCAAGGCCATCGATGCCGCTATCGTGGACGCGAAGAAATCCAGCAAGCCGACCATGATCGCATGTGAAAGCCATATCGCGCTGGGTCACGCGGCGCAGGACACGTCGAAAGGCCACGGCGCGCTGACCGATCAGGATCAGTTGAAAGCCGCCAAAGACGGCTATGGCTGGCCGCATGATGCGTTCGAAATCCCCGCGAATGTCAAATCCGCTTGGGAGGCCATCGGCTCGCGCGGTGCTGCTGAACGTGCCGCATGGGAAGAACGTTTTGCGCAACTGTCCGAACGCAAACAGGCCGAATTCAACCGTGCCTACGCGTTTGAGGCCCCCAAGAAACTGGCCAGCGCAATCCGTGCGTTCAAAAAGCAGGTGTCGGAAGATCAGCCCAAGCTGGCCACCCGCGCCTCGTCTGAAAAGGTTCTGAACGTCGTGAACCCGATCATGACCGAAACCGTTGGCGGCTCGGCTGACCTGACCGGTTCGAACAACACTAAATCAGCCGATATGGGTGTGTTCCTGCCGGAAAACCGTAAGGGTCGTTACATCCATTACGGTATCCGTGAACACGGTATGGCCGCCGCGATGAACGGCATGGCGCTGCATGGCGGCATCCGCCCCTATGGCGGTACGTTTATGGCGTTTACCGACTATGCCCGCCCGTCCATGCGTCTGGCAGCACTGATGAAGATCCCGTCGGTTTTTGTGATGACCCATGACTCGATCGGTCTGGGCGAAGACGGCCCGACCCACCAGCCGGTCGAGCATCTGGCAATCTCGCGCGCGACGCCGAACACCTATGTGTTCCGCCCCGCCGATACAGTTGAAACGGCTGAGGCATGGGAACTGGCGCTGACCTTCAAGGACAGCCCCTCGGTCCTGTCACTGACCCGTCAGGGCGTACCGACCGTGCGCAAGGATCACAAGACCAAGAACCTGACGGCGCAAGGCGCTTATGTTCTGGCCGAGGCCGAAGGCAAACGTCAGGCCATCCTGATTGCCACCGGGTCCGAGGTTTCGCTGGCGATGGACGTCAAAGCGATGCTCGAAGCCGAAGGCATCGGCACCCGCGTCGTCTCGATGCCCTGCATGGAGCTGTTCGCGCAGCAGGACGAAGCCTATCGCAAGCGCGTTCTGCCCGCCGGTGCCGTGCGCGTCGGGATCGAGGCCGCCGTTCGCGCCGGTGGCTGGGATCGCTGGCTGCTGGGCGAGCGTGGCCGCGAAGCCAAAGCGGGCTTCATCGGCATGTCTAGCTTTGGCGCATCGGCCCCTGCGGGTGAGCTTTACAAGCATTTCGGCATCACCGCCGAAGCGACCGTCGCCAAGGTCAAGGAATTGCTGGGCTAAACCCAAGCGCTCAACCCAAAAGCCCCGGCCAGCGCCGGGGCTTTTTTGTCAGACGAAGATGATAACCGACTGCATCCCGTCCACGATCAGATCGCCGTCGGTATTCCACACCCGCATGACCTGCGAGCTATAACCGTCGCGCCCTGCCGTCAGTTGATGTTCCAGCAGCCACCAGCCATCGCGAGTGTGAACATCCTCGGACAACACGTTGAAAATCCAGTTCATTGATGAATTCGGGCCGGGTTTCTTCAAGGTCGGATAGATCGCAGGCGGTGGCAGATCCGCGACCGAGATCAGCCCTTCCATCCGATCCCACATTCGCGGGTCACGGTGCCGCGCCCATAAACGCAAGTACCCGTGTTCCGCACCCGAAAACGGCAAAGAGCCTTCCACCCGTTTGACATCGAAATTCTCAAGGAACGGAATTGGCGGACGCGGCAAGCCCGGCGGGAAATAGGGATCACAGGCTTCGGGGTCCGGGGCGGGTTTTGCGGGGTGGTCAAATGCAACATGGCTGTCCTGCGCATGACCGAACGAGAAAGTGGCGGTTGCCGCCACCTGCCCTTCAATCTCGGCGCGGGCGCTGATGATTGTCACATTGCGGCCCTGGCGCAAAACGTCGGTACTGATCGTGGGCGCAGCGCCAATCGGGGCTGTGAAATTGATCAGAGCGGATCGCAAAGGCGGCAGGCCCTTATGATGTGCGTGGACAGTTGACAGCATCAGGGCCGAGGAAAACCCGCCAAAGGTCGTGCGGCCCTGCATCCAGTTCTGGGGCACAGGGAAACTCAGGCCGTTGTCTTTGGCGACCCGCGCCTCAAGAACATCGATCAAAGACTGATTGGGCATGAGGGTACCAATTCTACTGTGTCTTACCCGACACTAGCCGCCTGACAACACATCACCATCACAACCCAACGTCACATTCGGATTCTGTTTCAGTGCTTCTCGGCTGATCCGCTGAAAGCGCCCATCATCGGACCGACGACCTTGGTCGCGACCGGAATCAGAACAAAGCCCCAGGCCAGACCGAACACGCCGTCCATCGTGGCTTTGGACACCCACTCAATCACACCGACCCACTGGCCGGATGCCATATGACCAAGCGCATAAGCCCAATCGTGAATATGATGACCAAGCCAGCCAAAGCCCAGAACCTCCATCCCGTGGATGACAATCGATCCGCCGACCCACAACATCGCCGCCGTGCCGACGATGGACAGAATTTTCATAACCACCGGCATGGCCTTGACCAGACCCCGGCCTGTCCCACGCCCAATCGGCGTTGGCGCGTTCTGCGCCAGAAACAGCCCGACATCGTCCATCTTCACGATCAATGCGACCGATCCGTAAACGGCCACGGTCACGCCGATGCCCACTACTGCCAGAGTCGCCGCCTGCATCCAGATATTCGGGGCCTCAATCGCCGCCAGTGCAATCGTCATGATCTCAGCCGACAGGATAAAGTCGGTCTTGATCGCGCCCTTGACCTTTTGTTCTTCAAGGTGGCCGGGATCGCGCACGCTCATGTCTTCTTCGATGGCGTGGCTGCCATGAGGGAACAGGGCGTGAAAGATCTTCTCGGCCCCTTCGAAACATAAATAAGACCCGCCAAGCATCAGTAGCGGAGTGATCAGCCACGGCGCGAAATTCGCCAACAACAGCGCGACTGGCAAAAGCAGGATAAGCTTGTTGAAGAACGACCCGCGTGCAATGCGCCAGATGATCGGCAACTCGCGCGCAGGTGCGAAACCCTGAACGTATTTCGGCGTCACCGCCGCGTCGTCGATGATCACGCCCGCCGTCTTGGCCCCGGCCTTACCGGCCGCTGCTACCACATCATCGACCGAGGCCGCAGCCACCTTGGCAATCCCCGCCACGTCGTCCAAAAGGGCCAACAGACCGCTCATTGCGCATCCTTTCCTGTCACCTGTCGCACCGCGACCCTACCCGATCTCACAGCTAGCGCAAGCGTTAGCGCAATCGCGTGAGGTTTGCGCTAACACCTTAAAAATATGCCGCTTTTGCCCTTTTGAGATTCCAATTTCGCCGCTATATGGCCAGCAACGCAAGCGCATCTGGAGACATCTCATGACCATTAAGGTCGGCATCAATGGTTTTGGCCGCATTGGCCGCTGTACCCTGTCGCATATCGCCGCCTCTGGCCGCAACGACATCGAAGTGATCAAGGTCAACGCAACCGGCCCGCTGGAGACTTCGGCGCATCTGTTGAAGTATGACAGCATTCATGGCCGTTTCCCGCGCGATGTATCGATTGACGGAAACACCATGGATCTGGGTCGCGGCCCGATGCAGATGTTCTCGACCTACGACATGAACGAGCTGGACTGGGAAGGCTGCGATGTCGTTCTGGAATGCACCGGCAAGTTCAATGACGGCATCAAGGCGAAAACGCACCTTGAGCGTGGCGCCGGCAAGGTTCTGCTGTCCGCACCGGGCAAGAATGTCGACAAGACCATCGTGTTTGGTGTCAACCACAACACCCTGACCGCGAATGACAACATGGTGTCGAACGGCTCGTGCACCACGAACTGCCTTGCCCCGCTTGCCAAGGTTCTGGATGAAGGTGTCGGCATCGAACATGGCATCATGACCACGATCCACGCCTATACCGGCGACCAGCCGACCCTGGACCGCCGCCATAGCGATCTGTATCGCGCCCGCGCTGCCGCGATGTCGATGATTCCAACCTCGACCGGTGCCGCCGCAGCGCTGGGTGAAGTGCTGCCCAACCTCAAGGGTCGTCTGGACGGCTCGGCCATCCGCGTGCCGACACCGAATGTCTCGGCCGTTGATCTGAGCTTCCGCGCCTCGCGCGATGTGACCGTCGAAGAGGTCAACGCCATCGTCGAAGAAGCCGCCAAAGGCCCGATGCAGCGTGTTCTGGGGTACGAGCCCGCGCCGCTGGTCTCGACCGACTTCAACCACACCGAAGAAAGCTCGATCTTCGCACCCGACCAGACCCGTGTTGTCGACAACCGCATGGTCCGCGTGCTGGCCTGGTATGACAACGAATGGGGCTTTTCGGTCCGCATGGCAGACGTTGCCGTTGCAATGGGTCGTCTTAACTGACCCTTCGGACTTCGCTTGTAGCTTTGCACCCGCTCAGGTTATCTGGGCGGGTGTTTTCGTTCGGGGACAGAATGACAAATCAACTCGCCATCTGGCTCGGATTGCTTATCCTCGGCGCGATCGTGCTGGACTATGCGCTGTTCGGACCCGAGCATTTGGTGTTCCTCAGCAAGAAGCTTTACGCCTTCCTGGACTGGGTCGCTTTCTGGCGCTGACGGAGGTTTTTCTTGACATTCGCGCCAATCTGGAATTGTTAGCGCTAACCAAGCCCAATTCGGGACTCTTTGACGAATGAAACGGAGCGCGACATGACACTCAAACTGGCAATCAACGGCTTTGGACGGATCGGGCGCGGAGTTCTACGGGCGGTCATGGAATCGGGCCGTACGGATGTGCAGATCGTGGCGATCAACGATCTGGCGAAACCCGAAATGAACGCGCATCTGTTCGAGTTTGACAGCGTACATGGCCGCTACCCCAACACAGTCACCCTAAGCGACGCAGGTCTGGACGTCGGCGCGGGCCCCATCCGTCTGACCAGTGAACGCGATCCCGAAGCGCTGGATTGGTCGGACGTCGATGTCGTGCTGGAATGCACGGGCGTGTTCCGGACGCGTGAAGCCGCTGAGCGTCATCTGAAGAACGGATCGAAGAAAGTGCTGATCTCGGCCCCCGCGCGTGGCGATGGTGGGGTCAAAACCGTGGTCTTCGGTGTCAACGACAGCGAACTGACCGCAGACGACATCATCGTCTCGAACGCGTCCTGCACCACTAACTGCCTGTCGCCGGTTGCTGCGGCGCTGGATGCGGGGCTTGGCATTGTGCATGGCAACATGACCACCGTTCACGCCTACACGGCCAGCCAGCCGGTGCACGACACGGCGGGCAAGGACCCTTACCTGTCGCGCGCTGCCGCCTTGTCGATGATCCCGACAACCACCGGCGCGGCTGCTGCGGTCGGGCTTGTGCTGCCGCAACTGGCGGGAAAGCTGACCGGTCAGGCGATCCGGGTCCCTACCCCCAACGTCTCGGTTGTCGATCTGGTGGCCGAGGTATCGCGCCCGACGACCGAGGATGAGGTCAACGCGCTGTTCATCGATGCTGCTGCGAAAACTCCCGGCGTACTGGCTGCGGAAAACCGGCCCTTGATCTCGGTCGATTTCAATCATGATTCCCACAGCTCGACCGTGTCGCTGGCCGAAACCAAGGTCACCGACGGCACCCTTGTGCGGGTGCTGGCGTGGTATGACAATGAATGGGGTTTCTCGAACCGGATGCTGGACACAGCCGCCGCGATGGGTGCCCTAGCCTAAGCGGTCGCGCAAGGCCGCGTGCACGCTGGGTGTGACGAATTTCGACACATCCCCGTTTAGCCGCGCGATTTCTTTGACCAGTTTCGAGGCGATGGCCTGGTGCCGCGCCTCGGCCATCAGAAACACGGTCTCGATTGAATCGTCGAGGGCACGGTTCATGCCGACCATCTGGAATTCATACTCAAAGTCGGCCACAGCCCGCAGACCGCGCACGATGATCTGGGCGCCCACATCGCGGGCGCAATCGATCAGCAGGCTTTCAAAGGGATGAGCAACGATCTCGGTGCCGGTCTGTTCGGTCAGATGCACGCATTCCGCCTCGATCATGGCGACACGTTCTTCCAGTGAGAACAACGGCCCCTTGTCGCGGTTGATCGCAACGCCGATCACCAGCTTGTCCACCAGCGCAGAGGCCCGACGGATGATATCAATATGACCCAGGGTAATCGGGTCAAAGGTTCCCGGATACAATCCAACCCGCATCAGGATCTCCTGCGCAACATTATTTCTGCGCTAGCAAACATAACTTTGACGCAGGTGCAAGGGGTGGAAACGCCCCCGACCAAGTCAATGGCCCATGATCATGCCCTGAAGGGCGTCCTTTTCCATCGCCAGTTCTGCCAGTTGCGCCTTGACGACATCGCCAAGGGTAACAATGCCGACCAGCTTGCCCTCTTCAACGACCGGCATATGGCGAAAGCGCCCTTCGGTCATGCGTGACATGATGTCTTGAACCGTCGCCTGCCGTGTGGTCGTGACCAGATCTTCGGTCATGTACGAGCTTACCGGCTGATTCAGGCACCCGCTGCCGCTGGCCGCCAGTTCGCGGACGATATCGCGTTCGGACAGGATGCCCACCGCCGTCTGCCCGCCGTCTTCGGATACGACAACGGTCCCGATCCGTTTCTCCGCCAGGATTTTTGACGCCTCAGAGACCGTCGCTGAAGGTTGAACCGTGACCACGCCTTCTGCGGCCTTGGACTTCAGAATGGCCTGAACGAGCATTAAGAACACCTCCGGAATAATAAACTTATTCCAAAGCGTTGCGCGATTAGGACAACCTGTCAAGCTTCGGCGGCGGCTTCCAGCCGCGTCACTTCTTCACGGATGCCCTGCGTCAGCGCCTCGGCAAAGCGGTTCAGGCGTTCATTGCGCTGATCGCCCTGATGCCGGACCAGATAGAAACTGCGGGTCAAATGTACTTGGTCCGTCAGGATTTTCCTCAGGTTCGGATGGAACGGCAGGGTAAAATCATGCGCGACACAGACCCCGGTGCCCAACGACACCTGCCGCAATTGAACCGAGACCGAATTCGATGCAAGCGCGACACGGTCAACGCCGATGTCATTCAGATAATCCAGTTCCCGGTCGAAAATCATATCCGGGATATACCCGATCAGACGATGCCCTTTCAGGTCGCCAACCTTGCGGATCGGATCATGGCGATCCAGATAATCCTGCGCGGCGACCATGTGCAGGCGGTAGTCGCTGATTTTCTTGACCAGCAGTTTTCCCGCGGTCGGAGCACTTACAGTAACGGCCATATCGGCCTCGCGCCGGGACAGGTTGATGATCCGGGGCAAGGCGAGGATCTGAATGTCCAGATCCGGGTTGGCATCGCTGATCTTGGCGCAGACTTGCGGCAACAGATAGTTGGCCGACCCATCCGGTGCCCCGATCCGGATCTGACCGCTAAGCGATTTGGTCGAGCCAACCACCGCACCGGCGGCGGCACGCATCGCCTCTTCGGCTTGCAGACCGTGATCCAGCAAGCGTTGACCTGCCCGCGTCAGAATGTAGCCCTGTTGCGATTTGGTAAATAACGGCGCGTCCAGAGTAGCCTCGAGCCGGGCAATGCGCCGACCGACCGTGGCCGGATCGATTTTCAGGATACGACCCGCTGAAGACAGGCTTTCCTCGCGCGCGACGGCCAGGAAAACCCTCATATCGTCCCAATTTGGGTCCATGCTTTGCCTTCCGTGCTTTTCCCAGCGCGTATTTTTCGAACATTTCCTCTGTTCGGGTGATTTTTGCAAGCCTATCCTGCGCCCAAACGTTCGGAGGAGATATCAATGCAAGACCTGACTCATTTCCTGAATGGCGCGCAAGTGGCCGGCACGTCAGGCCGGTTTGACGACGTCTTCAACCCTGCAACGGGCGAAGTGCAATACAAATGCCCGATGGCCAGCGCCGCTGAAACGACGGCCGCCATTGAACAAGCCGCGATTGCGCAACCCGCATGGGGCGCGACCAACCCGCAAAAGCGGGCGCGCGTGATGATGGCGATGGTGCATCTGATGAACCGCGACATGGACAAGCTGGCCGAGGCGCTCAGCCGCGAGCACGGCAAGACCATCCCGGATGCCAAGGGGGATCTGCAGCGTGGATTGGAAGTGATCGAATACTGCATCGGCGCGCCGCAAATGCTGAAAGGAGAGTTCACCGACAGCGCAGGCCCCGGCATCGACATGTATTCGATGCGTCAGCCGCTGGGCGTTGTGGGCTCGATCATGCCCTTCAACTTTCCCGCCATGATGCCCTTGTGGCATGTCGGTCCGGCGCTTGCCTGCGGGAACGCCGTGGTTCTGAAGCCGTCTGAACGTGACCCGTCGGTTCCCCTGATGCTGGCGGAACTGTTCGTCGAGGCAGGTCTGCCGAAAGGCGTCTTCCAGGTCGTCAATGGCGACAAGGAGGCGGTCGACACCATCCTTGATAGCGAGATCATTCAAGGTGTGTCATTTGTGGGCTCGACCCCGATCGCGCAGTATATCTATTCCCGCGCCACCGCGAACGGGAAACGCGCACAGTGCTTTGGCGGCGCCAAGAACCATATGATCGTGATGCCCGATGCGGATCTGGATCAGGCTGCCGACGCCTTGGTCGGTGCAGGATTTGGCGCGGCGGGTGAACGGTGCATGGCCGTTTCGGTTGCGGTTCCCGTGGGTCAGGATACCGCCGACGCGTTGATCGAAAAGCTGGTGCCGCGCGTCGAAAAGCTGAAGGTCGGCCCCTACACCGCAGGCGATGACGTTGACATGGGTCCGGTCGTGACCGCCGCGTCAAAGGAACGTATTCTCGGCCTGATCAACTCAGGTGTGGAACAGGGCGCAAAGCTGGTCGTGGACAACCGCGATTTCAGCCTTCAGGGGTATGAGGACGGCTTCTTTGTCGGGCCGCACCTGTTCGACCATGTGACACCCGATATGGACATCTACAAACAAGAGATCTTTGGCCCCGTCCTGTCGACCGTGCGCGCAGAGTCGTATGAAGAGGCGTTAAAGCTGGCGATGGACCACGAATATGGCAATGGCACCGCGATCTTCACCCGCGACGGGGACACAGCGCGTGACTTTGCCAACCGGGTCAACATCGGCATGATCGGCATCAACGTTCCCATCCCGGTGCCGCTGGCCTACCACACCTTTGGCGGCTGGAAGAAATCCATGTTCGGGGACCTGAACCAGCACGGACCGGACAGCTTCAAGTTCTACACGCGCACCAAGACCGTGACGGCCCGCTGGCCGTCGGGCATCAAGGAAGGTGGCGAGTTCAATTTCAAAGCCATGGACTGATCTGAGCCATGACACCCTCAAGCCCGGCCCATTTGGCCGGGTTTTTTGTGGCAAAGACTCGCCAATGCCCCAGAAAACCCGCACCTTCACGATAAATTCAGGTTTCACAGGCTGGAAATTCGCATCCTGCACAAATAATTTACTCTCAAATTTTTTGATCGAGCAGTTCAAAAATATCGGAGGCCGTTTTGTCCAATTCCCGTATGACCCGCCGCTCGGCCCTTTTGGGGGTCGCGTCCGTTCTGGCAACGCCCGCGCTTGTACGCGCGCAAAGCACGGATGCCTTCCCGCAGACCGAAGACGCGATCAGCACGCAGTTGCCGGTGCGCCGCAATGTATCCTCGTTCTCTCAGCAGAACTGGCAGGATCACTTTGACGAGCTTGGCTCGGGCTGCCTGCTGGCCGACATCACCAGTCGCGCCGTACATTACTGGGGTCCTGACGGGACCTATAAGCTGTATCCAAGTTCTGTACCGATGAGCGAAGAACTGACCAAGCGCGGCTACACCAAAGTTGTGCGCAAGGCCGAAAATCCAAGTTGGACACCGACCGCGTCGATGCGGGAACGCGATCCTTCGCTGCCTGTCCGGATGGATGGCGGCGATCCGGGCAACCCGTTGGGCACCCGCGCCATGTATCTGGACTGGCCCGCCTATCTGGTGCACGGCACCCATGATACGCGCAAAATCGGTCGTCAGAGCTCATCCGGTTGCATCGGACTGTATAACCAGCATGTGGAAGAGCTGTATCCGCTGGTCCAGATCGGCACGCAGGTGCGTCTGGTCTGATCTGATCATCAGTTACACGAAAGCCCCGGCCATCAGGACCGGGGCTTTTGTTTTGTGCGGTCGTGGCGCTTATTCCGGCAGGATCACCGCATCGACCACGTGGATCACGCCATTGCTGGCCTCGATATCGGCCTGAACAACTTCGGCACCGTTGACCTTCACGCCGTTGCGCGCATTCACGCTCAGACGGTCGCCCTGCACGGTCAGAACCTTCGCGCGCTTGCCAGCGATATCGCCCGACATCACCTTGGCCGGAACCACGTGATAGGTCAGAATCTCAACCAGCTGATCCTTGTTCTCGGGCAGCAAGAGGCTTTCGACAGTCCCCTCGGGCAATGCTGCAAACGCCTCATCCGTCGGCGCAAACACGGTGAACGGGCCATTGCCCTTCAGCGTATCGACCAGACCAGCCGCCTGAACGGCTGCGACCAGGGTGGTGAACGATCCGGCAGATACTGCGGTATCGACAATGTCAGCAGCCTGGGCCTTCAGCGGCATGGCAAATGCGAGTGCGGCGGCAGCGCCCATAAACGTGCGACGAAACATGGCTGTCTTCTCCTCTCCAGCTTGTTATGGAAAGGGGTACGGGCCTTTTGTCACACCGGATCACTTTGAGATCACTGTTCCTTGATCTGAACCCAGATACTCTGGGCGCGACCCTCTTTCAAAAAGGGCAAGGCTTCGACGGCATCCGGACGCTCCTGTTGCAGGTAGTATCCCGGCCAAAGCATTGAAAACGCGCCAGATTGCAGCAAAGCGTGCAACATGTACTGTTCCCCCCAGCCGGGGCAGTCATAGAAGAACCGCTTGGGATATTCATAGGGCAAAAAAACATCATGCACGTGGATGACAACACCCGGTTTCAGGCTGGGAATGATGCGGCAGAACAGGTGCGCGACATCGTTCGACATCCGAACAACATGGCTGGAATCGATGAACAGGACATCGCCGGCCTCCAATTGGTCGAACAGCGCGGGGTCCACATCTTCCAGCCGTTTCTGTTCGAACGCGTCCACCACATGCGCAATATCCGCCCGGGGATACGGGTCGATGGCCGTGATCTTGGTTTCCAACCCACCATCGATGATCGCCTGACGTGTGACGCGGGTCGAATTTCCGCAGCCGACCTCGATAACCTGTCTTGGCTGAAACCTTCGGATCATCAGGTACAGCGCATCCGCGTCAGGGCTGTCATAGTAGCCATTGCCGAGGCGATAACCGGTCTGATTGCGCGTGGGGTCTTTCAGAGCGGCCAAGGCGTCGCGGTGTTCCGCAAACTCCTGTTTCAGCGGCTCGATATCGAACCCCTCCATCCCCGGTGACAGAGTGTATGCCGGTTTGGTCAGCCCCCCTGCCCGCTCGAACGCTTCAAGCCGTGCGCGTTCGTCCTGTTCGGCGGCCTTGTCGATCAGTTTCACCCCCAACTCATCAAGCGCTTCGTTGATCTTCGGGAATTTTCTGAGTTTCACGCGCGTCGCTCCGGTTCGGTGGCTTTCTGCATTTCCATACCTTTCCGGCATGGGCCTTCGCAAGCGGCAGAACGGCAAACCCTTGGCAAAACGCCGATTTCCGTATTCACTGAGATCGTAAAACAAAGGGAGGTCCGTGTATGCAGCAGGATTTCACGCTGGGCATTGAAGAAGAATATCTGCTGGTTGACCGCGACAGCCTGCAACTGACCGAAGCCCCCGCCGCCCTGATGGAAGCCTGCCAGGCCGATTTCGAAGGTCAAGTCAGTCCCGAATTCCTGCAATGCCAGATCGAGGTCGGCACGCGCCCTCATACCACGATCAAAGGCGCGCGTGAGGATCTGAAACGGCTGCGATCTTGTGTGTCGAAACACGCCGCCGCATATAACCTCAGCCCGATTGCGGTATCCTGCCACCCGTTCGCCAATTGGAAGGATCAGCACCACACCCGGAAGGAACGCTACGATGCCCTGCAACATGCATTGGGTGGTGTTGCGCGACGGATGCTGATCTGCGGAATGCACGTTCATGTAGGGGTCGAGGACCCGGCGCTGCGGGCTGACCTGATGCCCCAGCTCTGCTACTTTCTGCCTCACCTTCTGGCGCTGTCCACATCCTCGCCCTTCTGGAACGGAGAGGATACGGGCCTGTCCTCCTACCGCCTGACCGTCTTCGACAACCTGCCGCGCACTGGGCTGCCGCCTGACTATAACAGCTGGTCCGAATACGAGCGCACCACCGGCGTTCTGGTCGAATTGGGCGTGATCGAGGATACCTCAAAAATCTGGTGGGACCTGCGCCCCTCGCACCGGTTTCCGACGCTGGAAACCCGCATCATGGATGTGCAACCCCGGCTGGAACATACGCTGTCGCTGGCGGCCCTGGTGCAGGCCCTGACCCGAATGCTGTGCCGCCTAAAGGCGCGAAACCTGCGGTGGCGTCAGTATGATCGGTTCCTGATCAGTGAAAACCGGTGGCGCGCGCAGCGCTATGGGGTTGGCGAAGGGCTGATCGATTTCGGGGATCGCTCGATCAAACCGATGGCCGAACTTATGGGCGAACTTATGGGCATGCTGGCCGAAGATGCCGAGGCGCTGGGCACCATGACCGAACTCGCGCGATTGCGGCAGATTGCCGAAAACGGGACCTCGGCCACACGTCAACGGCGCGCGCATGCCGAAGCTGTTGCCAAAGGCGAGGACCCCGGTCAGGCGGTCGTTCGCCATTTGATCGAAGAGTTTCACGCCGATCTGTGACCCTGCGGCGCGTAGTCGCCGCGCAGCCCGCGAACGATTGCTGATCTTGCAAAATTTCTGTAACGATTGCGAAATAAACAAGCGTTCAATTCTTTACCTGCGGGAGGGTACGCCATGGATTTCGGGCTGACCGAGGAACAGACAGCCATCTTCGATATGGCATATGCGTTTGGGCAGGAAAACATCGCCCCATTCGCGCGCCAATGGGAAAGCGACGGCACCATTCCAAAGGACTTGTGGCCCAAGATCGGGGAACTTGGATTCGGCGCGCTATACGTGTCCGAGGATAGCGGCGGTTCGGGTCTGACCCGGTTGGACGCGACACTGGTGTTCGAGGCCTTGTCGATGGCCTGCCCTTCGGTCGCGGCCTTTCTGTCGATCCACAACATGTGCGCCAAGATGCTGGACAGCTTTGCCAGCGACGACCTCAAATCCCAAGTTATGCCAAACGTGCTGAGCCTGAACACAGTGCTCAGCTACTGCCTGACCGAACCGGGCTCAGGCTCGGACGCGGCCGCGCTGAAAACCCGCGCCGAACGCACGAATGAAGGGTACACGCTGAACGGGTCAAAGGCCTTTATTTCCGGCGGAGGATATTCGGACGCCTATGTTTGCATGGTGCGTACCGGTCAGGACGGCCCAAAGGGTATTTCGACCGTCTATGTTGAAGACGGAACACCCGGCCTCAGCTTTGGTGCGTTGGAACAAAAGATGGGCTGGAAAAGCCAACCCACCGCGCAGGTACAGTTCGACGACTGCAAAATTCCATCCGGCAATCTGGTCGGCGTTGAAGGCGACGGGTTCAAATACGCCATGAAGGGTCTGGATGGCGGGCGTCTGAACATCGCCTCTTGTTCCTTGGGCGCGGCACAGGCCGGGCTGGACATGACCCTGCAATACATGTCCGAACGCAAAGCCTTTGGCCAATCCATCGACCAGTTCCAGGCCCTGCAATTCCGCCTGGCGGATATGGAGATCGAGCTGCAGGCCGCCCGCACTTTTCTGCGCCAAGCGGCCTGGAAACTGGATCAAGGCGCTCCGGATGCGACCAAATTCTGCGCCATGGCCAAGAAATTCGTGACCGAGACCGGATCGAAGGTCGTCGATCAGTGCCTGCAACTGCACGGCGGCTACGGCTATCTGGCCGATTACGGCATCGAAAAGCTTGTGCGTGATCTGCGGGTGCATCAGATATTGGAAGGCACGAACGAGATCATGCGCGTGATCGTCGCGCGCCAGATGATTGCACAAGGCTAAAGGTTACATGTCTGACATCGACATCCGCACAACCGGCCGCGCTGGGCGCATCACCCTGACCCGACCCAAGGCGCTGAATGCGCTGACCTATGATATGTGCATGGCCATCGACACAGCCCTGCGCAACTGGCGCGAGGATGATGCGGTCGATCTGATCATCTTCGACGCCGAAGGCGACAAGGCCTTTTGCGCAGGAGGGGACATTGCTGAACTTTACCAGACCGGAGTCCAGGGCGACTTCGCCTATGGTCAGACATTCTGGCGCGACGAATACCGGCTGAACGCCCTGATCTTCGAATACCCCAAACCTGTCATCAGCTTCCTGCAAGGCTTCACCATGGGCGGCGGCGTCGGAATCGGCTGCCACGGCAGCCACCGGGTTGTCGGCGAAAGCTCTCAGATCGCGATGCCCGAATGCTCCATCGGGCTGGTTCCCGATGTCGGCGGCACGCTGATGTTGGCGCTGGCCCCCGGTCGATTGGGTGAGTTTCTGGGCATCACCGGGCACCGCATGGGCCCCGCTGATGCGATCCTTGCCGGGTTCGCCGATCATTTCATTCCGCAGGATCAATGGGCTGATCTGATCGACATGCTGGAGGCGTCCGGCAGCGCCGATCTGATTGGCGAACATGCCGCCACGCCGCCCAACGGTGAACTTGCCGGTCTGCAACCCGAAATTGACAGCACCTTCGATGGTGAGACACTCGGCGATATTCTCACCAACTTGCGGAGCAGTGGTTCCGAATTCGCGGTGAAGGCGCAGGCCAAGCTGGAACGGAACGCGCCGCTGTCGGCGGCCTGCACGGTGGAAATGCTGCACCGCCTGCGCGGAGAGTCTCTGACCATGCGCCGGGCGCTGGAAATGGAATACCGTTTCACCTTCCGCGCCATGCAACATGGTGATTTTCTGGAAGGCATCCGGGCGCAGATCATCGACAAAGATCGCAATCCCCGCTGGCAATATGCGGATATGACCGTGCCAGCGGTCGCGGTGTCGAAGATGTTGCAGCCGCTGGGCAAGAACGCCCTGACATTCGAGGAGGAGTAAGACATGCAAATCGGGTTCATCGGGCTGGGCAATATGGGCGCGCCCATGGCCGCCAATCTGGCCAAAGCCGGTCACACGGTGCGCGGTTTTGATACCGCTGGGGTCAGCGTGGACGGTGTCGCCAACGTTCAGACAGCTGCCGAGGCCGTAGCGGACG
This sequence comes from Ruegeria sp. C12, assembly GCF_056537745.1. NCBI lineage: Bacteria > Pseudomonadati > Pseudomonadota > Alphaproteobacteria > Rhodobacterales > Roseobacteraceae > Ruegeria > Ruegeria sp. C12. Next base: position 37,830 of record NZ_JBQFSA010000002.1, on the reverse strand, counting down.
CGGACGCCGTCATCACCATGCTGCCGAACGGGGCCATCCTGCGCGCCGTCGCCGATCAGATCATCCCCCATATGCAATCCGGTGCCGCTCTGATCGACTGTTCAACCGTCGATGTCGACAGCGCCCGCGCCGTCGCTGATCAGGCTAAAGCGGCCGGGCTGCTCTCCGTCGATGCACCTGTTTCGGGCGGGATCGGAGGCGCCTCGGCAGGTACGCTGACCTTCATGGCCGGTGGATCCGAAGACGCCTTTGCCAAAGCCGCCCCCCTGTTCGAGATCATGGGGCAAAAGGCAGTGCACTGCGGCGAAGCCGGGGCCGGTCAAGCGGCCAAGATCTGCAACAACATGATCCTCGGCGTCACCATGATCGCAACCTGCGAAGCCTTTGCATTGGCTGACAAGCTGGGTCTGGACCGTCAGAAAATGTTCGACGTCGTCAGCACGTCCTCCGGCTATAGCTGGACCATGAACGCCTATTGCCCCGCCCCCGGCGTTGGCCCAACCAGCCCTGCGGATAACGGCTACCAACCCGGTTTTGCCGCCGAACTGATGCTGAAAGACCTGCGCCTGAGCCAACAAGCCGCCGAAAGCGCCGATGCGGATACCCCGATGGGGCAAGCCGCAACGGCGTTGTACGAACAATTCGTCGAAGGTGAAGACGGGAATGGTATGGATTTCAGTGCCATGCTGCCTCGATTCGAGAAACGCGGTCGCGGCTGATCTAACTTTCGTCTTGGGATAAGATACAAAGCCGATCTGCGTATTCGGACAAATCAAACCCAAACGGCATCCGCGTTTGCAGCGCGCGCGCGGATGCCGAAACACTGTCCGGATCGGCATACGCCTCTTTGCATCCGAACAGAACATGCGTGCCCTCGACTTCAACCATGCAGGCATCTGCAAAAACCGCCTGAAAGTCCGCTTTCTGCTCAGACAGCCGAGGGTCGCTGTCCACGAGATTCATGCAGACCACGCCCCGGGGCCTTAGCTTGCTTGCGCACATTTCAAAGAACGCGGGCGTGGACAAGGACTGCGGCACACGCCCGTCCGCCGCGAAGCAATCCAGATAGATGTGGTCGAATTGCGCGTCCAACTGTTCGGCCAAATGCAAGCTGCCGTCGGCGCAGGAAATCCGCAGGCGCGGACCGTCTTTCAGACCGAAATACCGGTATGACAGGTCAAGAACTTCCCGATCAATCTCCGAGCCGGTGATCATGACATCATCGAGCAGCGCATGAAGAACCGTGGGCACCCGCCCACCGCCACCGCCCATGACATAGACGCGCTCGGGCCGAGGCACGAAAGCAAGGCACAACAGCATCGCCTGCGTATAACCACCGGTCAGAGTCAGCGGGTTTGTCAGATCAATGCGCGACATGACTCCGCTGAGCGCGTCGTTGGTCAGAGGAACTCCGCTGGGGCAAAACACCAGAAACAGCTCGCTCCCGCTCTTTGCAACGACCACCTGACCGATTTGGCCCTGCCGATGCTCGACCAAACCATCCGGCAGATCCTGCAAATGCCTCAGCCGCTGTGCAATTGAGCCGGGTAAGGATGCCGAGGTGAACACGGTCGGATCTGGATCGGCCATGCGACCTCCGTTCGCGTTGGACGCACCGACACCGCCGATTTGCCAGGCGCCGTCCCCAATAGACGTATTCCTGGCAGTATGCGTGAGCGGGCTACTCGGCGGCAACCGCCTTTGCATCAAGCATCTGTTTCAGATACCGCCCGGTGTGGCTGCGCTCGACCTCGGCCACCTCTTCCGGGGTGCCGGTCGCGACAATCTCACCACCACCGTCACCGCCTTCGGGGCCGATATCGATGATATGGTCGGCGGTTTTCACCACGTCCAGATTGTGTTCGATTACAACAACCGTATTTCCCTGATCGACCAATTCATGCAGCACTTCCAACAGCTTGCGCACGTCTTCGAAATGCAGACCCGTGGTCGGTTCATCCAGAATATACAAGGTGCGCCCGGTGGAACGTTTGCTGAGCTCTTTCGACAGCTTCACCCGCTGCGCCTCGCCCCCTGACAGGGTCGTGGCCTGTTGACCGACCTTGATATAGCCCAGCCCCACACGCGCCAGCGCATCCATCTTGTCGCGGATCGACGGCACGGCTTTGAAGAACTCCTGCGCGTCCTCTACCGTCATGTCCAGCACGTCGGCGATGGACTTGCCCTTGAACTTGATCTCCAGCGTCTCGCGGTTGTAGCGCGCGCCCTTGCAGGTCTCGCAGGTCACGTAGACATCGGGAAGGAAGTGCATCTCGATCTTGATGACACCATCCCCCTGACACGCCTCGCAACGGCCACCTTTGACGTTAAAGCTGAACCGCCCCGGCTTGTACCCGCGCGCCTTCGCCTCGGGGAGGCCAGCAAACCAGTCACGGATCGGGGTGAAGGCCCCCGTGTAAGTCGCTGGATTCGAACGCGGAGTCCGTCCGATGGGCCGTTGGTCAATGTCGATGACCTTGTCCAGAAACTCCAGCCCCTTGATGGTCTCGCACGGCGCGGGTGTCTGACGCGCACCGTTCAGACGCATCGAGGCGGTTTTGAACAGCGTCTCGATGGTCAGCGTGGATTTGCCGCCTCCGGACACGCCGGTCACACAGACGAATTTACCCAGTGGAAAATCGGCGGTCACATTCTTCAGGTTGTTTCCCGTCGCTTTGACAACCGAAACCTTCTTTTTGTTACCTTTGCGCCGTTCGGTCGGCACCGAAATCTCTCGCGTGCCGGCCAGATATTGACCCGTGATCGAAGCGGCGTCAGCCGTGATTTCCGCAGGCGTTCCTTTACTGACCACCTGCCCGCCATGCACACCCGCGCCGGGGCCAATGTCGAACACATAGTCCGCCTCGCGAATGGCTTCCTCGTCATGTTCTACGACGATCACCGTGTTCCCCTGATCTCGCAGGTTCTTGAGCGTACCCAGCAGGCGATCATTGTCGCGCTGGTGCAAACCGATGGATGGCTCGTCCAGCACATACAGAACACCCGTCAAGCCCGAGCCGATCTGGCTGGCCAAGCGGATACGCTGACTTTCCCCTCCGGACAGTGTGCCACTTGAACGTGACAGCGTAAGGTATTCCAAACCAACGTTATTCAGGAATCCAAGACGTTCGCGGATTTCCTTGAGGATGGCGCGCGCGATCTCGTTCTTCTGCACGCTCAGATGGTTCGGCGCATCCTCAACCCAGGCCAGCGCCTCGCGGATCGACATCTCGACCACCTGACCCACGTGCAGGCCCGCAATCTTTACTGCCAACGCCTCGGGGCGCAGGCGGTAGCCTTCGCAGGTGCCGCAGGGGCGGTTGTTTTGGTACCGTTCGAATTCCTCGCGAATCCACGCGCTGTCGGTTTCGCGATAGCGGCGTTCCATGTTCGGTATCACGCCCTCAAAACTGCGCGTGACCTGATAGACCCGCCCGCCTTCGTCATAGCGGAACTGGATTTCCTCATCGCCCGAGCCGCGCAGGAAAACCTGCTGCACCTTTGACGGAAGATCCTTCCACGGCGTGTTCTTGTCGAACTCATAATGCCGCGCGATGGCCTCGATGGTTTGCAGGAAATACGGGGACTTCCCTTTGCGCCATGGGGCCAAGGCACCATCGTACAGCTTCAATGTCTGATCCGGTACGACGAGGCGTTCGTCAAAGAACAGCTCGACCCCCAAACCGTCACAATCCGGGCATGCCCCGAAAGGAGCATTGAATGAGAACAGGCGTGGTTCGATTTCGGGAATGGTGAAACCACTGACCGGGCAAGCAAAATTCTCACTGAACGTAATGCGTTCCGGATCACCCTCGCGCGGGGCGGTTTCCAGAATCGCGATCCCATCCGCCAAATCCAAGGCCGTGCGCAGGCTGTCGGCCAGCCGGGTTTCCATCCCTTCGCGCACGACCAGACGGTCGACCACAACGTCGATGTCGTGACGGAATTTCTTGTCCAGCGTCGGAGGCTCATCCAACTCGTAGAATTCGCCGTCAACTTTCACACGCTGGAAGCCCTGTTTGCGCAGTTCCAGAAATTCTTTCTTATACTCACCCTTCCGGTCGCGCACGATAGGGGCCAGCAGGTAGCCGCGCGTCCCCTCCTCCATCATCATGATCCGGTCAACCATGTCCTGCACCTGCTGCGCCTCAATCGGCAGGCCGGTGGCGGGGCTGTAAGGCGTTCCTGCGCGCGCAAAGAGCAAGCGCATATAGTCGTAAATCTCGGTCACCGTACCCACGGTGGAACGTGGGTTCTTCGATGTGGTTTTCTGTTCGATGGAAATCGCCGGGGACAGGCCGCTGATGTGATCCACATCCGGCTTTTCCATCATGTCCAGGAACTGACGCGCATAGGCCGACAGGCTTTCGACATAGCGGCGCTGGCCTTCGGCATAGATCGTGTCAAACGCCAGCGAAGATTTGCCCGAGCCGGACAGACCGGTGATCACCACCAGCTGATCCCGTGGTATATCGACGTCGATCCCTTTCAGGTTATGCTCGCGCGCGCCGCGCACTTCGATGTTCTTCAGCTCAGCCATTCAGGCCCCCAACCAGACAAGTGTCCTAGAAATAGGCGAGCGGCGCTGAGTCTCCAACAGAAAAGTTAGAACAAAGTGTGAACGAACCAATTATTGCCGACACCTACTGACAAGGCGCGACGCAGTTGGGCCTTGCTGGGCAATTGCTGATGGCCTGAGGTGGAAACTAAAGAAGAAAATGGCGCGGTTGACGGGGCTCGAACCCGCGACCCCCGGCGTGACAGGCCGGTACTCTAACCAACTGAGCTACAACCGCGCATCTATTTTCATGGCCTTTATCCTGGACCAAGGATTGCAGCGATGGCGCGGTTGACGGGGCTCGAACCCGCGACCCCCGGCGTGACAGGCCGGTACTCTAACCAACTGAGCTACAACCGCCCGCTGCACGTTCGCTCTGAACGTTGGGGTGTATTATGGCCCCGCCCCGGCATCGTCAAGCGGCGTTTTGAAGTTTTTTCCGAATTCCAGAATTTTACGCATGCCGCTGTCCGGGCGGCGGCGTCAGTTTTCTGGATACGGTCAAATGGCACGCGGTTGTCCGTGGATTTCCGCACAGAAACAGCATGCTTCACCCTCAATGTGACACCCCGGCAACAGCACCAGTTAATTCAAGTGAATCAATACACCGCAAAGCAGAATCAACCTAATGCTGCGCGCGCAAAAAGGGCCACATTCCGGGGCCCGGCCAACAAAAAAAGAGCGGAGCATAATCTTGAAAAAACTCTTTATCTACAGCGCGCTGTCAGCAACTCTGTCGACCGGCGCGGTGCAGGCCGTCGAACTTACAGGCGGTTATCTTGATCTGGGGTATTCAACCTTCACCGACACCGATTTTGGTGACGTCTACAACCTGAACGGGGCGGCTGAACTGGCCTTCACCCGCGCGTTCAGCGCCCAGTTGGATCTGGGCGGCTATCGTTTTCAGGACCTCGGCGAAACCGCAACGAACTGGACACTGCACGCCAACTTGCACACCAGCGGCAACGCGTCGTTTGGTGCGTTCTACGGTCAGGAAAAGTTGGAAGATGCTGATTTCGACTTTTTCGGAATCGAGGGTGGCTTCGACGCAGGCCCGGCAGAGATCGAAGGTTATATCGGTCGCCAGGAACTGAGCAACGTCTCTGGTCTGGACGGAACAATCTTCGGAGTTTCGGCCAAAACCGAACTGAGTGACCGCTGGGACTTCACCGCAAGCTGGGACATTGTCGACAACTTTGTCGGTGCGTTGGATTACAACCTGTTTGCAATCGGCGCCACCTATGCCGCCGCTGACAACGCCGAAGTTTATGGCAATATCGGCGTCGCACATATCTCATCCCCGCTGGTTTCCGGCAGCTCGAACGAGGCCTATGTGGGCGTCGGCGTTCGTGTGAACTTTGGCAACGATCGCGGCACGACATTTGGCCGTCGCGGCGTTCTGGCCAAACTGCCTGGCCTGCCCGGTCTGTAAAACACCAGGGCCCCGGTTTTCCGGGGCCTTCCGTTTTGCGCATGTTAGCCGGGAAAACTGATCTTCCCGCCCTTGCAGAGCACCAAGACCTGCGGTAAGAGGCCGCCCTATGGGTGATTAGCTCAGTGGTAGAGCGCTTCGTTCACATCGAAGATGTCAGGAGTTCAAATCTCTTATCACCCACCATTCCACTTTCCAATCGTGTGACTCCACCCAGCTTGCCACCGGGCGTTGTAACTGCGTATCCTTTTCACAATCGCTGAATTAACGGCGCGTGAACAAGAGGATACGCATGGCCAAACTGAAGCGGGATATTGGCCTTGTGGGTCTGACCTTCATTTCAGTCGGCGGAATCATCGGGTCAGGATGGCTGTTTGGGCCGTTGCTGGCGGTGCAACACGCAGGCCCTGCTGCGATCCTGTCATGGATCATTGGCGCGGTAGCGATGTTCATCCTTGCCATTACATTCGCCGAGATTTCGGCCATGCTACCGATCCCCGGCGGCATCGCCCGCGTACCACAGTTCTCGCACGGCAACATCGTGTCGATGGCGATGGGCTGGACGGCCTGGATCGGCTACAACACCACGGCCCCGATCGAAGTCGAGGCAATGTTGAAATACCTGGCCCCCTACGCCCCGTGGCTCCACACCGCAGCGACCGGAGATCTGACCGGCGCGGGTATTGCAGTGGCCCTGTTCTTCATGCTGCTGTTCGTGGCCATCAACGCCTTGGGCGTCAAGTTCTTCACCCAGGTCAACGCCGCGCTGACATGGGCCAAGGTTGCAATTCCGATTGTGCTGTCGGTGCTTTTGATCGCCAGCCGGTTTGACGCGCAGAACTTCTCACACCCCGACGGATTCGCACCTTACGGCCTGCAAGGCATCATGGCCGCTGTATCGACTGGAGGGGTGATCTTTTCGTTCATCGGCTTCCGCCACGTGGTCGACATGGCCGGAGAGGTTCGGAACCCGAAATTCGATATTCCCGCCGCGCTGATCCTGTCGATCATCCTGTGCGCTGCCATCTATCTGGGCCTGCAAGTCGCATTCATCGGCGCGCTTGACCCCGTCATGCTGAAAAACGGATGGAGCAGCCTGAATTTCGGCGGCGAAGGTCCGTTGGACGCTGTCATCATGTCCGTCGGGATGGTCTGGTTTCTAAGCTTGCTGAATGTTGGGTCGGTCATCGGCCCCTTCGGTAACGGGCTGGTTGCGACCGGATCGAACGCCCGCATCGCGCTCGCCCTGTCCAAGAACGGGTTCCTGCCGCAGCGCTTGACGATTCTGTCCACGTTTGGCGTGCCGCTTTGGGCACTGGCGCTGAATTTTGTGATCGGCATTGTGTTTCTGCTGACGGTGCCCTTTACCACGGTCATCGCCCTGAACGGGGCCGCAATTGTCTTGTCCTTCGCAGTGGGTCCAATCGCCGTTGTCTGCCTGCGCCGCTTGATGCCCGACCACCCCAGATCCATCCGCATCCCCGCCGTCAAACTGGTGGCCGTCACCGCCTTTGCCGTTGCAACTCTGGTCGTCTATTGGAGCGGCTGGGACACCGTATGGCGGCTGGGCATTGCGCTGATTGCAGGGATGGTCCTGCTTTTGGTCCGGTTCCGGGGTCGGCTGGATGAGATGGACGTGACCGAGGCGCTGTGGCTGGTGCCCTATCTGGCGGGCATCGGCCTGATCTCTTACCTCGGTCAGTTCGGTGACGGCGCGCTGAAGCAAATTCCGTTCGGGTGGGACATTGTACTCTGCACCCTGTTCTCGGCGGTAGTTTTCGCCCTCGCCGTTCGGTCCGCCCTACGGGATGAAAAGTTTCAACAATACATTGCGGAAGAAGAGATACTGGACCCCAAAAAACCGATTATTGGGTTCTGAAACGAAAAAAGGCGGGGTCCGGCCCCGCCTTTTCAATCTTTTCCGCACGCTTAATGCGCCGTCGCTGATGGGCCTGCGTTTTCCGCAGCCTTTGTCGCAGCGGCAGCAGCTTCCTCGGCGGCCTCGTCCCATTCGATGGGCTCTGGCTCGCGCACCAGTGCTTGTTTCAATACTTCCGAGACATGTTTGACGGGAATGATTTCCAGCCCTTCTTTCACATTGTCCGGAATCTCGGCCAGATCCTTTTCGTTTTCTTCCGGGATCAGAACCGTCTTGATGCCACCGCGCAGCGCCGCCAGCAGTTTCTCTTTCAAACCACCGATGGGCATCGCATTGCCGCGCAACGAAACCTCGCCCGTCATGGCAATGTCCTTGCGCACTGGAATGCCGGTCAGGACCGAGACAATCGAGGTCACCATCGCCAGACCCGCCGAGGGGCCGTCCTTGGGCGTTGCCCCATCCGGCACGTGGACGTGAATGTCCAGCTTGTCGAACTGCGGCGGCTTCACCCCGATCTTCGGTGAGATCGACCGCACATAGGACGAGGCCGCGTCGATGGATTCCTTCATCACATCGCCCAGCTTACCGGTGGTCTTCATCCGACCCTTGCCGGGCAGTTTCAGCGCCTCGATATGCAGCAGATCACCGCCCACGGACGTCCAGGCCAGACCGGTCACGACGCCGATCTGGTCGTCCTGCTCGGCCAGGCCATAGCGGAACTTCGGCACACCCAAGAAATCATCCAGATTGTCCGGCGTCACCGTCACGGTTTCCGCCTCTTTCTTGATGATCTTGGTCAGCGATTTCCGCGCAACCTTGGCGATTTCACGTTCAAGGTTCCGCACGCCCGCCTCGCGGGTATAGGTGCGGATGATCTTTTGCAGCGCCTCATCGGTCAGTTCGAACTCTTTGGCTTTCAGACCGTGGTTCTTGACCTGCTTGCTGATCAAGTGCTGCTTGGCGATCTCACTCTTTTCCTCTTCGGTGTAACCGGCCAGCGGGATGATTTCCATCCGATCCAGCAGAGGCCCCGGCATGTTGTAGCTGTTCGAGGTTGTCAGGAACATCACGTTGGACAGGTCATATTCGACCTCAAGGTAGTGGTCCATGAACGTGCTGTTCTGTTCCGGATCCAGCACTTCCAGCATCGCCGAGGCCGGGTCGCCACGGAAGTCCTGCCCCATCTTGTCGATTTCATCGAGCAGGATAAGCGGGTTCGTGGTTTTCGCCTTTTTCAGCGCCTGAATGATCTTGCCGGGCATTGAGCCGATATAGGTGCGACGGTGGCCCCTGATCTCGGATTCGTCGCGCACACCACCCAGCGAGATGCGGATAAACTCGCGCCCCGTGGCTTTTGCAACCGATTTACCCAGCGAGGTTTTACCCACACCGGGAGGGCCAACAAGGCACAGGATCGGGCCTTTCAGCTTTTTCGAACGCTGCTGAACCGCCAGATATTCGACGATCCGCTCTTTGACTTTCTCAAGCCCATAGTGATCAGCGTCCAGAATGTCCTGCGCGCGGCCCAAGTCCTTTTTGACGCGGGATTTGGTGCCCCACGGCAGCGACAGAATCCAGTCCAAATAGTTGCGCACGACGGTGGCTTCGGCCGACATCGGGCTCATGTTGCGAAGCTTTTTCAGCTCGCCTTCAGCCTTTTCGCGGGCCTCTTTCGACAGCTTGGTTTCGTTGATCTTGGCTTCCAGCTCGGCGACTTCGTTCGAACCGTCCTCACCATCGCCGAGTTCCTTCTGAATGGCCTTCATCTGCTCATTCAGGTAGTACTCGCGCTGCGTCTTCTCCATCTGGGATTTGACGCGGGTCTTGATCTTTTTCTCGACCTGCAGAACCGACATTTCGCCCTGCATCAGGCCATAGACCTTCTCAAGCCGTTCGCTGACGCTGAGCGTCTCAAGCAGTTCCTGCTTTTGCTCAACCTCAATACCCAGATGACCCGACACCAGATCGGCCAGCTTGGCAGGCTCGGTGGTTTCACCAACGGCGGTCAGAGCCTCTTCGGGGATGTTCTTGCGCACTTTTGCGTAGCGCTCGAACTCATCCGCTACAGTGCGCAGCAGCGCCTGTGTGGTGGTCACATCGCCCGGGATTTCGGTCAGATACTCGGCACGCGCCTCGAAAAACTGATCGTTTTCAAGGAATTCCGTGATCTGCACACGCGCCTGTCCTTCGACCAACACCTTGACGGTGCCGTCGGGCAGTTTCAGCAGTTGCAGGACGTTGGCCAGAACACCAGCCTGATAGATGCCGTCCACTTCCGGATCATCGACACCGGGGTCGATCTGGCTGGACAACAGAATTTGCTTATCATCCTGCATCACCTCTTCCAGCGCGCGGACCGATTTGTCTCGGCCCACGAACAGCGGCACGATCATATGCGGGAAAACCACAATGTCGCGCAGCGGCAGGACGGGGTATGAGGAATTCAGAGGCTCTTGCATGCTCTATCCTTATCGTTGGCAAGACGGCTCTGGTCCCTGCTTGAGGCAACGCTTGGCCGTCTCCTGTCTTGGATGGTTAAAGGTGGGGCTGTCACCGCCCTATTTCAACCTCACCATCATGTCTCTGGCGCAGCATGACCCGAGGTTTTCCGGACTGCAAGGCGTCCCGGAAACATATCCACCGAAATTAACGCACCCTGCGTGAGAAATACGCAGGCAAAAAAGATCAGAACACGCGCTGCACGGCGCGGGACAGGAAAAACCCGTGGCCGTCCTGATTGCGACACTCCAGACCTTTCCGCGAGGAGCTACAGGTAAACCCACCAAACTGGCCCGTGACACCATATTCCGCACGGTTAAACCCGCCGCGGTTTCGATTCAGCGGCTGGCACAGCATTTCCACGGGGCCGGTATTGAACATCAGGAAATCATGGCCCCAGTCGGATTGGCAGTCGGAAGGCCGAGGTAACGCGGGCTGGCCGGACTTTTCGATTATCGTGCACTGGATATCAGAAGACTCAGCGCCTTCGCCCACCGAACACTGAATATTTTCGGAAGGGGTTTCAAAGGTCCAGACATCTGAAATGACAGGTGTCGCGCAGAAAATTGCTGCGCCGAGAGAAAGGCGAAACATAAAAACTCTCCGGGTCACGAACTAAAAATAACATTGCTTAAAGTGTCCTCAGACTACCTGAAAACCACGCAATTGTCACCCGAACGGGACGGCTATAGCGGCTCGATATCGCCCTGCGCGCGCGTTGCATGGAAATCGGCCTGCCACGCATCGAAGCTTCCGGCCGAGATGGCATCCCGCATGCCCTGCATGATCTCCTGGAAATAATGCAGGTTGTGCCAGGTCAACAACATGCCCGAGATCATCTCGTTCGACCGGAACACATGATGCAGATAGGCGCGCGAATAATTCGAACAGGCCGGGCACGAGCATTCCTGATCCAGTGGGCGCGGGTCGTCCGCATGCCGCGCGTTTTTGATGTTCACCACGCCACGACGGGTGAAAACCTGTCCGGTACGGCCAGAGCGCGACGGTAGGACGCAATCCATCATGTCCACACCGCGCGCCACCGCGCCGACGATGTCATCCGGCTTGCCCACGCCCATCAGATAGCGTGGCTTGTCGGTGGGCAGGAAATCGGGGGCATAGTCGAGGCAGTCAAACATCGCCTCCTGCCCTTCACCCACGGCCAGACCGCCAATGGCGTAACCTTCGAAACCGATGGCTTTCAACGCCTCGGCGCTTTCTTCCCGCAGATCCTGTTCCAAACCGCCCTGCATGATCCCAAACAGCGCGTGACCCGGACGATCCCCGAACGCATCGCGCGACCGCTCGGCCCACCGCATCGACAGGCGCATCGACTCGGCAATCCGCTCCCGGTCGGCGGGCAGCGAGGGGCATTCGTCGAAACACATCACAATGTCCGAGCCCAGCAGGCGCTGGATTTCCATCGAGCGTTCCGGCGTGAGTTCGTGCTTGGACCCATCCACATGAGATTTGAAGGTCACGCCCTTCTCGGTCAGCTTGCGCAGCCCGGCCAGCGACATGACCTGAAACCCGCCCGAATCCGTCAGAATGGGCCGCTCCCAATTCATGAATTTGTGCAGGCCCCCCAGACGGTCAATCCGCTCGGCCGTGGGACGCAGCATCAGGTGATAGGTGTTGCCCAGCAGAATATCCGCCCCGGTTGCACGCACGCTTTCCGGCATCATCGCCTTGACGGTCGCCGCGGTGCCGACCGGCATGAAGGCCGGCGTGCGCACCTCGCCCCTTGGCGTGTTGATCACGCCGGTACGGGCCTTGCCATCGGTGGCTTTCAGCTCAAAAGAAAACTGCTGGGTCATATCATCGTCTCTGATCGCGGAACCGGGCAGGCTTTGCCCGATCCACCGGTGCTTTGCAACCCGTCAGGGCAACGAGGCGACGCGGGCCGTAAACAGATCCACCACCCCTGCCCCGTCCACATCCCGACAGACCGAGACCTTTGGGCGACCGTCATGTGGCACCGTGGCCCCCAGCGCAGCGCCTTCAGTGGTGACGTTCAAACCGGTCTGAACGATCTCGAACATATGATCATGGGTGCAGGCGATTACTGCGGTCGAGTCGTGCAGGCCGCAGCCTTCCAACCCGCCGATATCCTTGTAGAACTTCAGATAAAACCGCGAAATATCGCGCAGGAATGCGCCCATATTGGGCGACTGATCTGCCAGCGCCTCGAAATCTGCGGTTTCGTACAGGGTTTTCAGCGTGACATCCAAACCTACGACCACTGTCTCTGGTGGCGCGGCGAACACCGCATTGGCTGCCTTGGCGTCGTGGTAGATATTCGCCTCGGCATGTTCGGTGATATTGCCGGGGCAATAGACAGCGCCACCCATGACAACCAACCGCTTGAGGTTCTGCGCGAACTCGGCATCCAGCTTCATGGCGTCGGCGATGTTGGTCAGTGGACCAACGGCGCAGACGACCAGCTCACCCCGATGCTGGCGCGCCATGTCCGCCAGAAATTCGGCCGCGGACAAGTCGTGGTTCTGCCCGATCTCGGGAATATCGGTCAAATCGCCAAAACCCTCGGGACCATGCACATGCTCGGACGGGCTGTGGCTGTCCTGCCCGTGGGCAAACGGCGCGCCTTGGGCGACCGGAATTCCCAAACCCAGCTTATCGACCAGAAACCGGGCGTTTCGGCTGGACTGGTGGACATGCGTATTGCCAAAAACAGTGGTCAGCCCGATCAGATCAATCTCGGGCGCGGCAGCGGCGTAGGCGATGGCCATGGCATCGTCGATACCGGGGTCTGTGTCGATAATCAGTTTCATCCCGCTCCGATAGCGCAATCAGGCACAGATGCAAAGCGATCACTGTCACCGCTTGCAACCGTCCGAATGAGGCATACCGCTATTTGCAACCGCCTGCATTCACGCCATACCAGAGTTGAAATCGGGCGACTCAATCCCCTAATGTATACCAATGTACACAATAAAAGAGGACAGTTATGACAGAAGAGCAGATCATCGGATTGCTTTCGTCGAATACCATTTACTTTTTGGCTGCCATTCTGGTGGTCATCGTTACGCTCAAAGGCATAAAGATCGTTCCCCAATCCGAAAAATACGTGGTTGAAAGGTTCGGACGCCTGCATTCTGTGCTTGGACCGGGCATTAACTTTATCGTTCCGTTTCTGGATGTTGCACGCCACAAGATATCCATTCTGGAACGCCAGCTGCCCAACGCCACCCAAGACGCGATCACCAAGGACAACGTGCTGGTTCAGATCGACACCTCGGTCTTCTACCGAATTCTTGAGCCGGAAAAGACCGTGTACCGTATCCGCGACGTGGACGGCGCGATTGCCACCACCGTTGCCGGTATCGTCCGCGCCGAGATCGGTAAAATGGATCTGGATGAGGTCCAGTCGAACCGCGCCCAGCTGATCGCTCAGATTCAGGAAAGCGTCGAAACCGCCGTGGATGACTGGGGCATCGAAGTGACCCGGGCCGAGATTCTGGACGTGAACCTCGATCAGGCCACCCGCGACGCGATGCTTCAACAGTTGAACGCCGAACGCGCCCGCCGCGCGCAGGTGACCGAAGCCGAAGGTCAGAAACGCGCCGTGGAACTGCAGGCCGATGCCGAGCTTTATGCCGCAGAACAAACCGCCAAAGCCCGCCGCATCCAGGCCGAGGCCGAGGCATATGCCACCGGCGTCGTCGCCAAGGCCATTCAGGACAACGGGATCGAGGCCGCGCAGTATCAGGTTGCGCTGAAACAGGTGGAATCGCTGAACGCGCTGGGCAATGGCACCGGCAAACAAACGATTGTCTTGCCTGCAAATGCTCTGGAAGCCTTTGGCGATGCGTTCAAGATGCTGAAAGGAGGCAAGTGATGGCCGACCCCTTCTGGCTGACATGGTGGATCTGGTTGGCGGGCGCTTTGGCGCTCGGCATCCTCGAAATCGTTCTGCCCGGTTTTATATTTCTGGGCTTTGCCATCGGGGCCGCTGTGACCGGGCTGCTGCTGCTCATCCCGGTGCTTGCCCCATCGCTGCCGGTTGTGCTGCTGATCTTCGCGGTGCTGTCGCTGATCGCCTGGCTGGGGCTGCGCCGAACCTTTGCGCACCCGCACGGGCAGGTGAAAACCTTTGAGCATGATATCAACGACTAACGTCAAGGGTCGCGCGGCAGCCTTTGCAGCACTGGACGCTGCCACAGCCATTCCCTATATAATCACTCAGGCAACCGACCCGAGGCGAAGATGACGCACCCGAGCGAACACTTAGAAGGCACACCGCTGATTGCACCTTCGACAATTGAACACCCCCTTTACGACCAGGTGGTCGAGGCGTGCAGAACGGTCTATGACCCTGAAATTCCTGTCAATATCTATGACCTCGGCCTGATCTATACGATCGACATCAAGGACGACAACGCGGTCAAGGTGATCATGACGCTGACCGCGCCCGGCTGCCCGGTTGCGGGCGATATGCCCGGCTGGATCATGGAAGCCATCGAACCGGTTCCGGGGATCAAAGAAGTGGACGTTGAACTGACGTGGGAGCCCCCCTGGGGCATGGAGATGATGTCGGACGAAGCCCGGCTTGAACTCGGGTTCATGTGATCGCGCCTAAGGCATTGTCACAAAAGGTTAATCCATCCGTTACCGAACTGTAGGCCCGCTGTCACATTTCTGCGGGACACATACGGCGCGTCGACAACCGCCAAGGTTTAATTCTGTCATGCGCATGGGCCGGTACCGACTGTGCCATCCCCCATCCCCGGCCCGGAAATTGGACCGCTCTTGCCCGAGAGCGGTCTTTTCTTTTTCGGATACGCTGGGGCCTAACTCAGACCGCAGGTCGCTTTGATGTCCGCGGCCCGCTGGTCCAGCTCTTTGACGTAGTCGCCGGACAGCATTTGCAGTCTTTTGTTCTCGGTCCCGGTCACAAGACCCAGTAATGCACCTGCCGGAGTGATCGCGGCGACGCTTTCCAGTTGCTGGTCCTGAGCGTGTTTCTTTTCCGATGCAATCGCCCGCAGATCCCCTTCGGCTGTGGCACAATTGATCGGATGCCGCTTGAGTGTTGTATCCGCATAAGCGGGAATGGCCGTGATCATGGCTGCGGTGCCGATCAAGGCAGTATAAACAATTGCATTAGCTTTGTCGCGTAACCCATTCATTTCAATATAACTCCCCAAATGTAATCTGATCTCTGGCCGACTTTGGCAAACTGTCTTGGGTCAGGCTACGCGCATCCGTCACGTCAAGGCAACCCGCGCAAGCCGGTGGTAAATTTCACAACATCCAATCGCACTGACTTGAGCCTGCCGGGATACGCCCCTAAATTAGCGGTAACGCGCGACGACGGAGACACAGATGTTCGGCATTCCCGGCAAACAGGCCGTGACCATTACGCCCAAAGCTGCAGAGCAGATCACCCGCCTGATGAAATCCGGCGGTCATACCGGTCTGCGTATCGGTGTGAAAAAAGGCGGCTGTGCAGGCATGGAATACACCATGGACTATGTCGACGAAGCCGATCCGCATGACGAGGTGGTCGAGCAAGACGGCGCGCGCGTGATGATCGCCCCGATGGCGCAGATGTTCCTGTTCGGAACCGAGATTGATTACGAGGTCTCGCTGCTGGAATCCGGGTTCAAGTTCAAAAACCCCAATGTGGTCGATGCCTGTGGTTGTGGCGAGTCGATCAAGTTTGACGAAAGCCTGTCAACGCAGCCTTAAGCCGATTTCAGGTGCAGATAGGTTTCATTGAAACGTTTCGTCAGGTGATCACCTGCGGTAATCACCTGCCCTGACCCCGGCGGGGCGACATTGGTGTCGTAGGTTGGGTTGAAGAACATCGGGACCGAGATCCGTTCGTGGGACCCGCCTATTACCCGGTGCTCGGTCGCCTTGACGCGGCCTGCGGTCCAGAACTCCAGCATCTCACCGAAGTTGATCACAAAGACACCCGGTTCGGCCTGAACCTTCTCCCACGCCCCATTGGGCATCCGTACTTCCAATCCGGACGTGCCGTCGGTGGCCAGCAAGGTCAGACAGCCGTAATCGGTATGCGCGCCAATGCCGAAGTCTTTGTCTCCGGCCCAGACAGGCCGCTGGGGATAGTAGTTCCCGCGCAGCAGGGCCATTGGCGTATCGAAGGCCGCATCAAAACTGCTCGAGTCCCGCCCCAAGGCGACAGCAATCGCGCGCAACACCCGCATGGATACATCGCAGGCATCGGCGTAATACGCGCGAATGGTGTCTTGAAAGTGCTCTGGTTCCTCGGGCCACAGGTTCGGGGCATACACGCTCAGGTTCTGGGCGCGGTATGGGTTGTCCTGAGGCAGTTCATACCCGCAATCGAACACTTCCTTGAAATCCGGATTGGCTGTCGGATCAACCTGCTCAGACTGCGGCGCGCCCCAGCCCCGATTGGAACCGGTCACAGCCATGTCGACAGCGCGTTTGTCCTGCTCGGGCAAGCGGAAAAAGTCGTAATAGGCAGCAATCACGTTCTGAATGCGTTCCCGCGTCAGCCCTGTGTTGCGCACTTTCAAAAACCCAACCTGTCCAACGGCTTGCCGCAAGCGTGCCAGCTCTTGCGGGTCCCGGTTGTCCAGCTTTTCAAGATCAAGGTTGTCGATCATGGCATCCTCGGAAGACTCAGCGCGGAAACTGCCCGTCACAGATATGAACTGCAACCGCAATTGTAAGGTCCGATCATCGATGCTATCCGATGGCCCAAACAACCAAATTCGCAGGGAGAGTTCGATATGCGGCGCAAGCTGGCGGCTGGAAACTGGAAAATGAACGGAACCGGCGCAGCGCTTGCCGAGCTTAAGCAACTTGCGGCCAAGCACCCCTCGCCTTCGGTCGATATTCTGATCTGTCCCCCGGCCACCCTGTTGCACCGCGCCGCCGAGATGGTTGAGGGTACTGGCGTCTCGGTCGGCGGGCAGGACTGCCACGCAGAACACTCGGGCGCGCATACCGGTGATGTCAGCGCCGAGATGCTGCAAGACGCCGGTGCCACGGCAGTCATTCTGGGCCATTCGGAACGGCGCGTGGATCATGGCGAGCAAAACGAAGACGTGCGCGCCAAGGCCAGATCGGTCATGGATGCAGGCCTGAAAGCCATCATCTGCGTCGGCGAAAGCCTCGAACAGCGCGAGGCCGCCAACACATTGGACATCATCGGCGGGCAGATGTCGGGTTCGATCCCGGACCAGTCAACCGGCGAGAACCTGATCGTCGCTTACGAGCCGATCTGGGCCATCGGCACCGGCAAGGTTCCGACGCTGGAAGAGATCGGTGAGGTCCATGATTTCATCCGCGCCCGTCTGGAACGCCGTTTTGGCGAGGGCGTCGGCCGCTCGGTCCGGTTGCTATATGGCGGTTCGGTCAAGCCGTCCAATGCGACCGAAATTTTCGGTGTTTCGAACGTAGACGGCGCGCTGGTCGGCGGGGCCAGCCTGAAAGCTGCGGATTTCTCGGGCATCATCGAGGCGCTGGAAAGCGTCTGAGCCGGGGCCGCACAATCAGGCCAGCTTCATCGTCACGATCCCGGCAATGATCAACGCCGCTGCCAGCAGGCGCATGGGCGTCAGCGCCTCACCCAGCACCGTGACGCCCACCAGAAACGCGCCAACCGCGCCGATGCCGACCCAGATCGTGTAAGCAGTGCTCAGCGGCAGATCCCGCATCGCCAGTGACAGCAAACCAAACGAGCCGATCATGGAAATCCCCATGATCGCGGTTGGCAAAAGCCGCGTGAAACCAGCGGATTGCTTCATCGCACCCGCCCAGACAATTTCGAGAATTCCGGCAAAAACTAGCATGATCCATGCCATGACATGACCCCTTGTCAACGCGGGTCGTCCCGCATGATCTGCCCGTGGTGGGGAGGTCGTCCTCTGACCCCGAGATAGGCATCCCTGCCCCGGGTTCAAGTGTGTGGCCGGGCGAAACGCCGCCCGGCCACCAAATCGCTAGTTTGTTATGATCTCCGGCCCCATGACCGAGTTCGGCAGGAAGGTCGAAATCCACGGGATATACGTCACCATGATCAGGAAGACGAACAGCACCGCCAGGAACGGCAATGCAGCCCGCACGACGCTCATCATCGGCATGCCTGCCACGCCGGACGTCACGAACAGGTTCAACCCAACCGGAGGCGTGATCATCCCGATTTCCATGTTCACCACCATGATGATGCCCAGATGGATCGGATCGATGCCCAGCTCGATCGCAATCGGAAACACCAGCGGGGCGACAATGACCAGTAGCCCCGAAGGTTCCATGAACTGACCACCGATCAGCAGGATCACGTTGACTACGATCAGGAAGGTCACCGGACCCAGACCGGCAGACAACATCGCCTCGGCAATATGCTGTGGGACCTGCTCGTCGGTCAGCACATGTTTCAGGATCAGCGCGTTGGCGATCACGAACAACAGCGTGACGGTCAGTTTACCAGCCTCGAACAGCGTATGCTTGGTGTCAGGGTGAAAGAACGCGGTGACCAGCGCATGCGGTTTCTTGAACAGTGGAATATTCGCCGTCCCCTCTTCCGTACTGAGCGGCCCCATGTCCTTGTAGACAAAGCTGGCAATCAGGAAGGCGTAAACAGCGGCCACCGCTGCGGCCTCGGTTGGTGTAAAGATACCACCGTAGATGCCGCCGAGGATGATCACGATCAGGAACAATCCCCAACCGGCCTCGCGCGCCGAGGTGAAAATCTCGCCCCAACCCTTCCAGTCACCTTTGGGCAGGTTCTTCACCTTGGCCATAACGTAAATGGTGATCATCAGCATCAGACCGGCCATCAGGCCCGGAATGACACCCGCCAGAAACATCCGCCCGACCGAGACCTCGACGGCTGCCGCGTAGACAACCATCACGATCGAGGGCGGGATCAGGATGCCCAACGTCCCCGCGTTACAGATCACACCGGCGGCGAATTCCTTGGAATAACCCACCTGACGCATCCCGGCGATGACAATGGAGCCGATGGCCACAACGGTCGCCGGGGACGACCCGGACAACGCAGCAAACAGCATACAGGCAAACACGCCCGCAATCGCCAGACCACCGGGCAGATGCCCCACGCATGCAATCGAGAACCGGATGATCCTCCGTGCCACCCCACCCGTGGTCATGAAGGACGAGGCAAGAATGAAGAACGGGATCGCCAGCAGGGTAAAGTGCCCCTCGAACGCCTCGAACAGCGTGCCCGCGACCGAAGCCAGCGAACTGTCGGAATAAATCAGCAGGAACAGGGTCGAACTGAGGCCAAGCGCCACCGCAATCGGAACCCCGATCAGCAGCAGGCCGATGACCATCGAGAAAAGAAGTACAACGTCCATCAGTCATGTCCTCCCTGCTGCGCGCGCACTTCTTCGATCTCGTCCTCAACCTCGTGGCTGGCGACCAGACGGTCCGTTTCACCGCGCCAAATCTGCAGGGCAACCTGCGCAAAGCGGATCACCAGCAGCAGCATCGACAAAGGCAGGATGAAATACGGAACGACCTTGGGCAGTTTCTCGTAATATTCGCCATAGTTGATCAGGTCTTCCAGGAACCGCAGCGGTGCGATCATCGGAATATCGTCAACTTCATAGAAACTCTGGCTGCGGGCGTCGAAATTGAACCCGGTCGGGAACCAGCGACCCGATGTGGGCGGCAGGTCAGCAAATACCGCCCAGTAATCATAGGCACCCTTGAGCAACAGCAGCGAGAACACCAGACAACAGGCCACGGCGATCAGCGCCAGGATCCGACGCGGCGCGGGGGCCAGCATGTTCAGGATCGCATCGACCCCCAGATGAGCGTGTTTCTTGACCGCATATGACGCGCCCAGCAGCACAAGCCAGCCGAACATGAACACCGTCAGTTCCAGCGCCCAAAGAATGTTCGAGTTAAAAAAGAACCGGGCGATCACATTGGCAAAGGTCACGGCCGTCATCAGGCCCAGCAGCAATGCAATCACGGTCTCTTCGATATGGTCGACCAGCCCAGCCGGGCCGGATTTCGCACCAGACATCTTTCTGTCCCCGCATTTTTCGTGATGAGAGTAACTTGCGGCGGGCCTTTGAAGCGGCCCGCCAAGGCCGCGCGTCGTTAACTCCCCAGTCCCCGGACGCGCGGCCTGACCGGATCAGAACCCGGCGTTGATGGCCTGTGCGGCGTCGATCTTGTCCTGCCCCACGTCACCGGCGAACTGATCCCAGACGGGCTTCATCGCATCAACCCAGGCCTGACGCTGTTCGGGGTTCAGTTCACGAATGATACCACCCGCGTCGGTGATCGACGCTTTGGCTGCTTCATTCACGGCAAAGGCTTCCTTGTTCCGGGTTTCGGTCACTTCGTCCATGATGGTCATGAACTGGTCACGCACCTCGGGGTCCAGGCTGTCCAGCCAATCCACCGAGGTCACGACCAGATAATCGATGATGCCGTGATTGGTCTCGGTAATGCCGTCCTGCACCTCGAAGAACTTCTTGCCGTAGATGTTCGACCAGGTGTTTTCCTGCCCGTCCACAACGCCCTGTTGCAGCGCGCCATAGACTTCCGAGAACGCCATCTTCTGCGGGCTGCCACCGATCGCTTCCATCTGCGCAACCAGCACGTCCGAGGACTGCACCCGGAATTTCAGACCATCCGCATCCGACGGATCAACCAGCGGCTTGTTCGCCGACATCTGCTTCATGCCATTGTGCCAGAAGGCCAACCCCTGCAGGCCACGGCGCTGCATGCTGTCCTTCATCGCCTGACCATCGGCCGAGGCCTGGAACGCGTCCACGGCATCGATGTTCTTGAACATGAACGGCAGGTCGAACAGGCGGAACTGTTTGGTGAACTTCTCAAACTTCGACAGCGACGGCGCGGCCAGTTGCACGTCGCCTTGCAGCATCGCCTCAAGCACCTTGTCGTCATTGTAGAGGGTCGAGTTCGGATAGACCTCCATACACATCACGCCGTTCATCTCGTCATTTACACGCTGTTCCAGCAGCGAGGCAGCGATACCTTTCGGATGCTTGTCGGTGTTCGTCACATGCGCGAACTTGACGACGATTTCACCGTCGTCGCACGCCGCAATACCCGCCGAGGCGGTTACCGCCAATGCCAGAGCCGTCGCGGCTGTTGTCAAAACTCTCATCTGTTCTCCTCCCAGACTTCAAAACATTCCATCAGATGCCACAGGGGCACCGCATGCCGGGCAGTGAAGCGAATCAAATCTTACCGCACAACGTTTTGATTCCGGGGATGAAGGGTCGTTATTTATATAATAATAACCGATACTTAAATTATACCTTTCAGGCACGTATTTTATCACCCAGCCAAGGGTGTGCGGAAATCCGCACAGCGGAAAACCAAGATGTGCGGAAATCCGCACGGTTTTCGAATCACCGGTCCAGAATCAATCCCTTTGCCCCATCACACCCACCGCAGCCCGCGCCAGCGGGCTGCCCGGCCCAACAGCTTTGACCGGATGAAAATGCGGGCAAAGCTGGCGGGAGTGTCTGCTTATCTGCGATAATCCTCGGGGCGGATCTGATACCGCGCCAGCTTGTCATAGAACGTCTTGCGCGGCAGTTTCAGTGCCTTTGCCGCGTTCGAGGCTTTGCCATTGTGCCGCCCCAAAGCCGCAATCAACAACGACCGTTCGACCCGCGCCATCTGATCGCTCAACCCAAGTTCCGCGGCCTGAGCGACATCCTCGGGCATGCCCAACACAAATCGCATCGCTGCAGACATCAACGACCGTGCATTCCCCGGCCAATCGCGCGCCATCAACGACGCCAGATGGTCCGAGGTGATCTCGGGCTCGGGGATACCGGCCTGTTCGGCGGCTTGCGCCACATAGTGACGAAAGATGACCGGGATATCCTCGGGTCGCTCGGCCAGAGACGGAATGCGCACCTGCATCACGTCCAGACGATAGAACAGATCGGCGTTGAAACGCCCCTCGTCCGACAGCGCAGCCAGATCCGCTGTTGTTCCCGCAAGGATCCGGGCATCCGTACCCTGTTCAATCCGTTCCAGAGCCGCATATTGCGTGGCCTGCGGCATTGCCGAGATCTCATCCAGAAACAAGGACCCGCCCGCAGCATCCTCGCACCCTTGCAGTAGCTCCTCAGCAGTCAACGCGGATCCCGCGCGCTTCACAAAGGGACCCTGTGCAACAGGAGACATCAGATGCACAACTTCGGCCACCTTGGACACCCCGCTGCCCGGCGGCCCTGTCACCAAAACCTCGGCCCCGGTTGGGGCAACGTTTCGCACCCGCTCGCGCAACGCCTCGGCCTGTGGTGACAGGCCGAACAACAAACGCGCTGCGGGATCGCCGCGCTCAAGCTCGGACTTCAGTGCACGCTTTTCCATGACCTGCGACCGCTGCGCAAAAGCGCGTTCAAGCACCACCAGCAGATCCGAGGCCGCGCAGGGCTTTTCCAGAAAATCAAACGCCCCCTGCCCCATGGCCTGCACCGCCATCGGAATATCCCCCTCACCGGTCAACAGAATCACCGGCAGTTCGGGGTCCACATCGCGCGCATAGGTCAGAAGATGAAAACCGTCACGCCCCGGCATCCGAATGTCCGAGACGATGACACCGGGAAAATCCGCCCGGATATGATCCTTTGCCGCAACAAAGGATCCTGCCGGAACCGGCGTGAATTCGGCCAGTTCCAAAGTCTGCGCCAGCGCCTCACGCACGGCGGCATCGTCATCGACCAGAAGGACCCTGCGTGTCATGCAACCTCTTCCTCTCTGAAATACTCAAGCTCGACAGTGAATACCGCGCCGTTTTCGGCGTTCGCACCGCGAATATTGCCGCCAAAACTCTGCACCAGCCCGTAAGAAATCGACAGGCCCAGCCCCATGCCTTCGGACGAGCCGACGGATTTGGTGGTATAAAACGGCTCGAACAATTTGTCGGGGTCTTCGATACCCGGCCCGCTGTCGCGTATCGCCACAACAACGCGATCTCCGGTTCCAATCTCGATCAAGATACGCTTGTCTGCCTGCCCGCTCATCGCGTCGATGGCGTTGTTGATCAGGTTCACAAAGACCTGCGCCAAACGAACCTCACCGCCCCACGCATTCACCGGATGGGTCGGTGGGGTCCAGTCCAACGTTACCCCTTCTTCACGCAATCTTGCCTCTGTCAGTTCAATCGCCGATTGGATCACCTGAACCAGATCGACCTTGCCCATAGGCTCGCTTTCGTTGCGCGCAAAGGCCCTCAGGTTCTTGATGATCCGCGCCATGCGCGCGGCCATTTCCGAGATACGGCCAAGGTTTTTTCCGGCCTTTTCACCCTGCCCCCGCTCCATGAAGGCTGCACCATTGTCGGCGAACTGTTGAATGGCCATCAAGGGCTGGTTCAATTCGTGACTGATGCCCGCCGACATCTGACCCAATGCGCTTAGCTTACCGGCCTGCACCAAATCCGCCTGAGCTTGCTTCAAGGCGGCTTCCGCCTCCTGCCGCTCGGCCACTTCGCGCCGCAGGGCCGTGTTGGCTGTCGTCAGGTCCCGTGTTCGCTTTGCCACGCGGCCTTCAAGCACGGCATTGGCTTCGGCCAAGGTCCGCCGCCGCTCGGTGGCCAGAAACAGCAAGGCGCCAAAGGCCAGACAGATCGCGGCCACGGCCGCCGCCTGCAACCCGGCCAACCGCCGCGCCGGGGCCACATCCACCAGCACCTCGGCGGTCATGTCGATCACCGGCAGATCAAGCGTCAGATGCAGCGCGTGCTGCGGCAGGTAACGGCCCCAGTTCAACCGCCATAACTCGTGCCCGCCAACCCAGGACGAGGCAAAATCGACTGGCGCGCCCTCGGGCGGCGTCAACCCCCGCTGCCCGTCGGCGCGGTACCAGAACAACAGATCGGACCGGTTCGAGATAAAGACGACGCCGTTGTGATCAACAAAGAAAACCGCTTCGGTACTGCCGCGCCAGGTCTGTTCGACATCCTGAACATCTGCGAACACCATCAAGGCCCCTACGACCTGTCCGGCTGGACCAAAAGCCGGGGCCGCGTAGGAATAGATCCTGTTTCCGCTTTCGGTTTCGACACCATGCGCACTGCCCATCGCGCCCTGCAATGCACGCTCAAACGCGGGATGCCCCGCCATGCTGCGTTGCGCAACTGGCTGGGCCGAGGCCAGAACGCGGCCAGTTCGATCCAGATACATCATGTTGACCGCAGCTGTCTTGTCGGCCACATCCAATAGCACCTTGCGCGCCTCTTGCTGCTGCTGGGACGTTTCCAGCGCGGCCAGCGTCGGGTGACCTGCCATCAGAACCGCAAGCTCCTGATAGACCTGCATCTGAGTGCTCAGCCGGTCGGCGGCAAGCTCCAGATCGGCTTCGGCCTTTTCACTCAGCTGCGACAGCGCCTGCCGATACCCGTAGGACCAGACACCTGCCGACAATAAACCGACCGCGATCAGGAAACCGCAAATGACCCAAAACCTTTGCATGACATAGGGTCTTGCATTCACGCCGCCTGATGGCAAGTCTGCGCCGCATGAAGACCGTCTCTCAATCTCCGACCGATCCGGGTTTCGTTCAGGACCCCTATCCGTTCTATGACACAGCCCGCGCGCATGGAGATCTGGTTTATTGGAGCGACTACAACATGGTCGCCGCCGTTTCGCACAAGGCGGTCCACGCGCTGTTGCGCGACCGCCGCTTTGGTCGCGAAATCCCTGCTGAGCTTGCAAAACCCGGCCCGGATCACCTGGCCCCGTGGCTGGCGGTCGAGGCTCATTCGCTGCTTGAGACTGAACCACCCCGCCACACGCGGCTGAGGGCTTTGGTCACACGGGCCTTCACCTCGCGCGCCATTGCCGCCTTGGCCCCGTCGATCGAAACCCTGTGCCATGACTTGATTGATCAGTTTCCGGACCGGCCCTTCGACTTACTGGATGCCTATTGCACGCAAGTTCCTGTCATAACGATCTGCCGCCTGCTGGGGGTGCCCGAAAGCATGTCCCCCGACCTGCTCAGATGGTCCCACGACATGGTCGCGATGTATCAGGCAAGCCGCACGTCAGAGACTGAACAGAACGCAGCGCAATCCGCACAGGATTTCACCGCCTTTCTAGACGGTTACATCCAACAACGACGCACCGACCCGCGTGACGACCTGATCACCCGCCTGATTGCGGCAGAAGAAGAAGGCGACAGGCTGTCAACCGATGAACTGATCGCCACCTGCATCTTACTGCTCAATGCAGGGCATGAGGCGACGGTCCACTCACTTGGGAATGGTGTAAAAACCCTTCTTCAATGCGGTCTGGGCAGCAGTACCCTCGGGCCGGATGCAATCGATGGCACTGTGGAGGAGATCCTGCGCTTCGATCCGCCCCTGCATATGTTCACCCGCTATGCCTATGAAGAGGTTGAGGTTTTTGGCCATTCCTTCAAACGCGGCGATCAGGTTGCGCTGTTGCTGGGTGCCGCCAACCGGGACCCCGAGGCATGGCCGGACCCGCATATCTTCAATCCAAAGCGTCCGGTCAAAACAAACTCAAGCTTTGGCGGCGGCCTGCACTTTTGCGTTGGCGCGCCCCTGGCCCGGCTCGAGATGCGCATCGCTCTGCCCATCCTGTTCGACAGATGCCCCAATCTGCACCTGACCGAGCCGCCAACATACTCGGACAGCTACCATTTTCACGGCCTTGAACACCTAATGGTTCTGGCCTAAAGCCTAAAATCAAATCGCGCGTTCCGCGCGATGCCTCCGGCGGGGATATTTTTAGCCAGATGAAGTCTGGATCCCCTGTTCATCTGGCTGGAAATATCCCGGGGGAGTCGCCCCGACAGGGGCGGCGGGGGCAGCGCCCCCAACCCCCTTAGGTGCTGGCCAAGGCGTTCAAGGGAAGCATGGTCGTGGACTTGATCTCTTCCATTGACAGCAATGCGGTGACGTTGTGGACACGAACCTCTGATATCAGAGACTGGTAAAACTGATCATAGGCGCGGGCATTTTTAACCCGTACTTTCAGAATATAGTCGATGTCCCCTGCCAGTCGGTGTGCCTCTTGCACTTCGGGTTGATCCCGAAGGGCTTTCAGGAACTTACGCTGCCAGTCGGCTTCGTGCTCGGATGTGCGGATCAGAACAAAAAAAGTGGCCTCGAACCCCAGCGCTTCGGCGTCCAGCAATACCGTTTGCTGACCAATGATTCCGGCGCTTTTGAGCTTGCGGATTCGATTCCAAACCGGGGTCTTGGAACTGCCGACCCGGGCTGCTATTTCGTCCAGCGACTGGCTGGCATCGCGCTGCAGCTCAGCCAGAATTTTCCGATCCGTATCGTCTATCCGCACCGACATTCCATTTTTCCTTCAGTTTCGAAACGCTCGTCCCAAACAGGTCGCTTAAGAAGACGCACGTTCTTATTTATTCCGCGATATGGCGGTTTGGTGGGAATATTTCCTATATTGTAGGGCAAGTCAAACCAAGCTCTGGACGATCTGATGCAGCTTACGAACGAAACAGGACGCACAGGACATGTCGACTTTGTCGGCGCTGGTCCCGGTGATCCGGAATTGCTGACGCTCAAGGCCCTGAAAGCCTTTGAGCGCGCGGATGTCGTTCTGCATGACCGTCTCATCGGCGAAGACGTCCTGACCCTTGCCGGGCAAAGCGCGCATCTGGTGGATGTTGGCAAGGCTGGGTTCGGCCCGTCATGGAAGCAAGCCGATATTGACGCACTGCTGGTCGATTATGCCCTGAAAGGCAACCGCGTTGTGCGTCTGAAATCCGGCGACCCCACCGTGTTTGGGCGGCTGGACGAGGAAATCGAAGCGGTTGAGGCTGCTGGTATCTCGTGGCGCATCGTTCCCGGCATCACTGCGGCCTCTGCAGCCGTTGCGGGCATCGGTCAAAGCCTGACCCGGCGTGGGCGCAATTCCTCGGTCCGGTTTCTGACCGGGCATGACATGAAGGGTTTCGCCGATCACGATTGGACCGCTCTGGCGCGCGAGGGATCGGTTGCCGCGATTTACATGGGCAAGAAATCCGCCCGTTTCATCCAGGGTCGCCTGATCATGCACGGTGCTGATCGCGCCACCCCCGTAACACTGATCGAAAACGCCTCGCGCCTGGATCAGCGCATTGTGGCAAGCACGCTCGATCAACTGCCCACCGACCTGAGTGCCGCCGAAATGGACGGCCCGGTTCTGACATTCTATGGCCTTGCCCCGCGCCAAGCGGCCGAGGCCCTGACCGAATTCAATAAGGAGCTTGCCTGATGGCCCGCGCTTTTACCCCTAAAGTTGTCACTGCAAATGACCTGCTGGAAGGCGACGTGATCTACCAGACCGAGGATGACCGCTGGTCGCGCGATCTGTCCGAGGCCGAGCTGATCACTGATGAAGCCCATGCGCAGGTCCGTCTGCTGGACGCCGCCCGACAGGCCAACAAGATCGTTGGTGCCTATCTTGCCGATGCAGCCGCTGGCGCACACGGCCCCGAACCCACCCATTTCCGCGAGGAGTTCCGCCGCACCGGGCCCTCGAACTATGCCCATGGCAAGCAGGAAACTGAAACGCAGCCCCGGGCCTGACTTCCGGCCCCTCTTCCTCTCCCCAAAGGCCCCAAAGTTCGGGGCTGCAACTAAGGACAGCTAGATATGTATCGCTACTCCGAGTTCGACACAGCATTCCTGGCAGAGCGCAACAAACAGTTCCGCGCGCAGGTCGAGCGTCGTATTGACGGCTCGCTGACCGAAGATGAATTCAAACCCCTGCGCCTGATGAACGGCCTGTATCTGCAGCTGCACGCCTATATGCTGCGGGTCGCCATTCCCTATGGCACCCTGAACAGCGCGCAGATGCGCCAACTGGCCTTGCTGGCCGAGAAGTGGGACAAGGGCTATGGCCATTTCACCACCCGTCAGAACATCCAGTATAACTGGCCGAAACTGAATGACGTGCCGGATATGCTGGACGCGCTGGCCGAAGTTGGGATGCACGCCATTCAGACCTCGGGCAACACGATCCGCAACGTGACCGCCGACCATTTCGCCGGTGCCGCCGCGGACGAAATCGCCGACCCGCGCCCCTATGCAGAACTGCTGCGCCAGTGGTCGACCGACCACCCCGAGTTCCAGTTCATGCCGCGCAAGTTCAAGATCGCTATCACCGGGTCCGAGAATGACCGCGCTGTGATCAAGGCGCATGACATCGGCCTGCAACTGGTTGAACGTGACGGCATTCTGGGTGCTCGCGTCATCGTGGGCGGCGGTCTGGGCCGTACGCCGATGATCGGCAAGGAACTGTCGGAATTCGTCGCCTTTGACGACCTGCTGGCTTACCTCGAAGCCACCGTATCCGTTTGGAACCAGATCGGTCGCCGCGACAACAAGTACAAGGCGCGTATCAAGATCACCGTGCATGAGCATGGCATCGACGCCATCCGCGCCAAGGTGAACGAGCGCTTCCTGCAGGTCCGCCCGCAGTTCAAAGGCGCCGACATGAACCTGCTGGACGAGATCAAGGGCCACTTTGCTGCCCCTGCCTTCCGCGAAGGTTCGGTTGCGTCGTTCGAAAGCGCCTATACCAACGATCCGGTCTTCCGCTCGTGGGTCGACACAAACATCGCACCGCACAAGAACGCGGACCACGCGATTGTCACGATCTCGATCAAAAAGCACGGCGCCACTCCGGGCGATGCGACTGCCGAGCAGATGCGCGTAATGGCCGATCTGGCCGAAGAGTTCGCCTATGACGAGCTGCGCATCAGCCATGAGCAGAATGTGATCCTGCCGCATGTCCATAAATCGGACCTGCCTGCGATCCACGCGAAGCTGAAGGAATACGAACTGGCCACCGCCAACATCGGCCTGATCAGCGACATCATCGCCTGCCCCGGCATGGATTACTGCGCGCTGGCGACGGCCCGTTCGATCCCGGTTGCGCAGGAAATCGCGACCCGTTTTGACGAGCTGAAGCTGGAGCACGATATTGGCCACCTGAAGATCAAGATCTCGGGCTGCATCAACGCATGTGGTCACCACCATGTGGGCCATATCGGCATCCTTGGTCTGGACCGCGCTGGCGTCGAAAACTACCAGATCACGCTGGGTGGTGACGCGACCGAAACGGCCGCCGTTGGCGACCGCACCGGTCCGGGCTTTGCCTATGACGAGATCGTGCCAGCGGTCGAACGCATCGTGGACACCTATCTGAACCAGCGTGAGAGCGCCGAAGAAACCTTCCTGGAAACATATCGCCGCGTCGGTATGGCTCCGTTCAAGGCGGCCCTCTACCCCGAGGCTCAGGCGAATGCCGCTTGACCTTATCCAGACGGAACTGGGTGCAGACAGGCGCGAACTGACCGACAAGGTTGACGCGCTGAACAACCGGTTCCGCCACCACAGCGCCCATGATGTCATGCATGGCGCAATCGAAGAGATCGACGAGCTTGCTCTGGTCTCAAGCTTTGGGGCGGAATCGGTGGTGCTGCTGCATATGGCGGCGGTGGTCGACAAGATGACCCCTGTGCTGTTTGTGGATACGCAGATGCTGTTCACCGAAACGCTGGAATACCAGCAGGAGGTCAGCGAGCGTCTGGGCCTGAAAAACGTTCAGATCATCCGCGCGGATGATCAGGAGATTCAGCGGGAAGACCCCTATGGCGCGCTGCGCCTGCGGGATACGGATGCGTGCTGCAACCTGCGCAAGACCTTCCCGCTGCAACAGGCATTGACCGGGTATTGCGGCTGGATTACCGGGCGCAAGAGATTCCAGTCCGGTACCCGCGCCGCGCTCGATTTCTTCGAGGTCGAGGACGGAACAGGCCGGATCAAGGTGAACCCGCTGGCCCATTGGGCGCCCGAAGATGTGCGCGCCTATATGGAAGAAAACAACCTGCCCCGGCATCCGCTGGTGGCCAAAGGATACCCATCGATCGGCTGTGCGCCCTGCACCTCGCCGGTCAAAGAGGGCGAAGACCCCCGCGCCGGGCGCTGGCGCGACCAGAACAAGGAAGAATGCGGCATCCATTTTGTCGACGGCAAGATGGTGCGCGCCGGAGAGAAAACATGAACGTAATCGTAACGGATGAGGGGTTCGCCCCCGACGACTGGACCGACGGCTTTGTGACCCTGGAAGACGCCGCGAATGATGTTGTGGCGCTGGATGTGGCCTCGGACACCGACCCGGATGAGCTGATTGACCGTTTGGGCAGCGCAAAAATGGTACGCGTGGACTTTCCGTCCTCGGCGGATGGGCGTGGGTTCACCATCGCGCGCGTGCTGCGCCTGAAAGGCTTTACCGGCCGTCTGCGCGCCAAGGGGCACGTTCTGGCCGACCAATACGCCATGGCCCGCCGCAGCGGGTTTGACGAGGTTGAAATCGACAACGCCTTGGCGACCCGTCAGCCCGAAGATCAGTGGCTGGCCCGCGCCGACTGGAAAGAGAACAACTACCAGGCCCGCCTGCGCGGCTAAGACCGCCATCGCCAGCTTGTGAAGGAAGGGGGCAAACTGTCCCCTTTTCCTGACTTGGATCAAAGATTAAACGGAGATGTCGGTTTACCTCACCGGCAGTGAAACGATGACAGAGATGAAACCCGTGAGTGAAGCAACCGCCGTAAAGGCCCCCGTACTGCCCGACGCGCAGACTGTGACCGATGTGAAGCATTGGACCGACAGCCTGTTCTCGTTCAAAGTGTCGCGCCCTGCGACGCTGCGGTTCCGCTCGGGCGAGTTTGTGATGATCGGCCTGATGGGCGACCCCGACCCCAAAACCGGGCGTCAGAAACCTCTGCTGCGCGCCTATTCGATTGCTTCGCCTTCGTGGGATGAAGAGCTGGAGTTTTACTCGATCAAGGTGCAGGACGGCCCGCTGACCTCGAAGCTGCAGCATATCAAACCCGGCGATCAGATCATCCTGCGGCCCAAGCCCGTCGGCACGCTGGTGCATGATGCCCTGCTGCCCGGCAAACGTCTGTGGTTCTTTGCCACCGGCACCGGCTTTGCGCCATTTGCCTCGCTGCTGCGCGAGCCGCAGACCTATGAGGACTATGATGAGGTCATCATCACCCACACCTGCCGCGAAGTGGCCGAGTTGGAATATGGCCGCCAGCTGATTGAAAGCATTCGTCAGGACGAATTGCTGGCCGAACTGATGGGCGAAGGCTTTGCCGACAAGATCCGCTACTACCCGACAACAACGCGGGAAGAGAGCCCCAAGATGGGCCGCATTACGGAACTGCTGAAAGACGGCACCGTGTTTGCCGATCTGGGCATCGAAGGCGGCATCAAGCCCGAAACCGACCGCGCGATGGTCTGCGGCTCGCTGGCCTTCAACCTGGACATCAAGGAAATCCTGGAAGAGTTCGGCCTGCGCGAGGGCGCAAACTCGGAACCCAAGGAATTCGTGATCGAAAAGGCATTTGTCGGCTGATCGACACGGCTGGCTGGGCCTTTCCTGACCCGGCCAGCCGATTCCCGCGATAATTCACGGGAATTTCCGACTTACAGGCGTTTATGCTGCTTGAAACGCTGCCCGGCCCGGTCTAAATTCCGGGCTCGAAATTCTGCAATCATCAAAGGAATGAACCCATAGCTCGCAGACCCCACAACGCGCCGCCGCAAAGAGATACCGGACCGCGCGTCAACGACAAAATCCGTGCCCCCGAAATCCGCCTGATTGGTGCTGAAGGTGAAAATGTCGGGGTGGTTCATCCCGCCAAAGCCATGCAACTTGCCGCCGATGCCGGCCTCGATCTGGTCGAGATCTCGCCCAACGCGAATCCGCCGGTCTGCAAGATTATGGACTTTGGCAAGTACAAGTACGAAACGCAAAAGCGCGAAGCCGAGGCCCGCAAGAAACAAAAGATCATCGAGGTGAAAGAGGTCAAGTTCCGGCCCAACACCGACACGCATGATTATGACGTCAAGATGAAGAACGTCTTCAAGTTTCTGGAAAAGGGCGACAAGGTCAAAGTCACCCTGCGGTTCCGCGGTCGTGAGATGGCGCACCAGAACCTGGGGCGTGAACTGCTGGAACGCGTTGCCGAAGACATCAAGGATATCGGCAAGGTCGAGAACATGCCGAAGATGGAAGGCCGTCAGATGATCATGATGATCGGCCCGCTACCGCAGAAATAGTCCCTGCAAGCAATCCCAATTCGAACCCTGTCAGAGACGATCTGGCAGGGTTTTTTCGTTCACCTGAACGTCATAGAACGCGATTTGCATCCCATCGAGATAATCCGCACATGCTGAAAGCCGGAAAGCGACAACTGGTCGATTTCAGACGCTCTGATTTCGACGCCGCCTTGGCGCAATCCGGAAAGATGTGGATCGGGGTTTGGCTCAATCCGAATGCGACGGATCCTTGGGAGGCTACGATGGGTGAAATGTCTTTTGCCGGCGGCGTTTATCAGTCGCTTCCATCGCAGGCCTATTGCGACGAGGCCGTGTTTGCCACCGAACGCAGCCGCATATTCAGACGCGCGTGGCAACTGGTTGGCCATGTAACCGACCTGCCCAACCTTGGGGATTACGTAGTCGAGGATATCAGCGGCATCTCGGTGATTGTGGTCCGGGGTCAGGATGGTGAAATCCGCGCTTTCTACAATGTCTGCGTGCATCGCGGGCATGAATTGCAAAATGGCAAGGGCTGCGCCAAAAAGATGACCTGCCCCTATCACGCCTGGACCTACGACACGACCGGTCAGCTGCGCGCCGCCCCAAATGCCACTGCCTTTCCCGGGTTCGACAAAAGCCAGTACAAACTGCGCCCGGTGCGGATTGAGGTCTTTTTTGGGCTGATCCTGGTCAATCTGGATGCGGATGCACGCCCGATGGCCGAACTGGCACAGGAGGCGCTTGGCGAGATTTCGGACTATGCCCCCAACCTGCCCACCTACCAGCGCGCCGATCGCACGGAACGCTTGGCCAGTGCGAACTGGAAGGTCGTGGCCGAGAATTTCAACGAATGCTACCACTGCGCCGTCGTGCACAAGACCCTGACCACAGGCGTTGTCGACCCGGATCAATACCAGACGCGCGGTCACGATTACGGCATTCGCCACGCCAGCCCGGCCCGGCCGGATTCCCAGAAATCCTATGAGTATGTGGCGGACCCCGCTGCGCGCACGGACAAATTCTTGACCTGGTGGTTCTTTCCCCTGTTCGCGCTGCAGGTCTATCCCGGTGGCATCGTGAACACCTATCGCTGGAAACCGCTGAGCGTAAACTCCACCAAGATCGAGGTCGACTGGTGGCTGCCCGACGCCACCCCCAACACGGTCGAGCGCGAGATCATCCTGCAACACCGCACCACCACCTTTGCCGAGGACGGCCCGATTGTGGATTCGGTGCAACGCGGATTGGAAAGCGGTGCCATCGGTCACGGCGCACTGGTGGTGGACAATGCCTGCTCGTCTCAGTCAGAGCATCCGATCATGGCATTCAACGCGCATTATCAGAAGGCCATGCAGAACACGGCCCTCTGACCCCTTTTTCAGACCGGAAGCGTCGCATCGATGGCTTTCGCCAGTTTTGAAACCAACTCGTCAATCTGCGGCTCTTCGATGATGAAGGGCGGTGCCAGCAGGATGTGATCGCCGTTCTTGCCGTCGCGGGTTCCCGACATCGGGTAGCAGATCAGCCCCTCGGCCATTGCCGCCTTCTTGATCTTTCCGGCCACACCATGCGCCGGATCGAACGGGGTCTTGCTGTCCCGATCCGCAACCAGTTCGATCCCCCGGAACAGGCCACGCCCGCGAATATCGCCCACATTCGGGTGCTGGCCAAAGGCAGCTTCCAGCGCCGATTGCAGTTTCTCACCCATCACACCGGCGCGCGCGGGAAGATCTCGCCCGGTCAGTTCGCTAACAACCGCCAAAGCCGCCGCCGTGGCCACCGGATGGCCGATATAGGTATGCCCGTGCTGAAAGAAGCCAGAGCCGTTCTGAATGGCCTCATAGATCCTGCCCGTGCACAGCATCGCGCCAATCGGTTGATAGCCAGCCCCTAACCCTTTGGCGATACATAGAATATCAGGTGCCGCCCCGTCATGATCGCAGGCAAACAGATGCCCGGTCCGCCCCATGCCGCACATGACCTCATCCAGGATCAACAGCACACCGTACTGATCGCAGATTTCACGAATGCGCTTGAAATACCCGTCCACCGCCGGAACAGCGCCCAGCGTCGCCCCGACAACCGGCTCGGCCATGAACGCCATGACCGTTTCGGGACCAAGCCGCAGAATCTCGGCCTCCAACTCATTGGCGACACGTTGGCCGTAGTCAAAACTGCTCTCACCCTCGGGCTTCTCGGCATATTCATAGCAGGGCGCGATATGGGTCATCTCGATCAGCATCGGCGCAAATTGTGCCCGCCGCCAGGCATTGCCGCCCGCCGACAAAGCCCCTAGCGTATTGCCGTGATAGCTTTGCCGCCGTGCGATCACGTGGCGGCGCTCGGGCTGGCCGATCTCAAGGTAGTATTGCCGGGCCAGCTTGATCGCGGCCTCGGTCGCTTCGGACCCGCCCGAGACAAAATACACCCGATCCAGATCACCCGGAGCATGCTCGATCAGCAAATCCGCCAGCGCCTCGGCAGGTTCCGAGGTCATGAACCCGCTATGCGCAAAGGCAATCTGTTCGACCTGCTTTTGAACCGCTTCGATAACGGCAGGATTGGAATGCCCCAAACAGGACACCGCCGCATCGCCACAATCCAGATAGCGTTTGCCATCGGCATCAATCAGGTAACACCCCTCGCCCCCCGCCGCGACGGGAAGAGCAGCCTTGGTGTGGCGCGGAAAAACATGGCTCATTTCGAAACTCCCTTGATCAAAGACACCAGCGCCGCAACCGACGCCGCATTGTCAGCCCATGGCTGACCGTCAGAATTCGTCAGGCTGTTTTCGAACCCGACCCGCAGATCACCGCCGCGCTGCGCGGCCTTATGCAAGCACGCATGTTCACGCGGCCCAAAGGCGCACACCATCCAAGGTGAGCGATCCTGCGGGAACTGATCAAGATCTTCGGGCGACGACACCTGACCGGTCGAATAGCGTCCCAGCACCAAAAGGCGATCCTCCTGCCCGTCCCGGACAATGCCTGCGCGCTGCCATTCGGTCAGCAATGCCGCATCCTCAGCATCATACAGAATATGCTGAACGCGCGTCCCCTGATCTTGACACAGCCCATAGACACGATCCGCCATCTCGGGCGCCCGCGCGATCTCACGCACCGAGACCGATGCCCAACCGGGCCGCACCTGTCGCAAACACCCATACTGGGCATCGACGCCATAAATGCCCGCAGCCTCGGTCGTGATCTGAATGTCAAGATCGGGCACCTGCTTTTTCAGTTCCGCGACGGCTTCGAGATACCGCCCTGCATCCAGCGAATGTTGCCCGTGCGCATCCCGAATATGAAGATGCAAGCCATCTGCCCCAGCCTCACGACACGCCCGCGCGGTTTGGACCGTCTCTTTCAGTGTAACTGGCAGGTGCGGGTGATCCACATGCCCGCGCCGCGCGCCATTGGGTGCGACGAGGATGTAAGGTTTGTCAGGCAGGTCGGTCATCGGTTGCTCCGTTAAACACAAAGCCGATCTATCCATGCCCCGGACGTTTTCAATTGGAAAATTTAAAAACATATGTTTTCTTTCACACCATGACCGACACCCTCAACCAATTGACCAACGCTCTCAGACACGAGATCGACCACATGCCGGCGCAATTGCAGGCGGCGGCCAAATACGTGATCGACCATCCCGGCGACTTTGGCCTCGACCCGATCCGCGTCACAGCCGAGAAGATCGGCGTCAGTTCAAACGTCCTTGTGCGCCTTGCCCAGCGTATGGGGTTTGACGGCTACGACGCCTTCCGCCACCCGTTCCGGCAAGCTCTGGTCACGGACGGAGAGGACCGCCTGCATCAGGACTGGCTGTCACGCCAAGGGGCAGACGGACCGTTCAGCGCAGCCCAGGCCGATTTCGCCCGCAACGAGTTAAATGTGGCTACAAGATCACTGCGGTTGATGGACCCCGGAGACGTCAAGGACGCGACCAACCTTATTCTGAACGCGCAGCGCTGTTTCATCACCGCGACGCGGGCCAGTTACGCCCTGGCTTACTATTTCCACTACGCGGGCCGCATGGCGCATCCCGGCCTGCAACTGGTGCCACGGCACATGGGCTCTGCCACTGACGATCTGCTGGACGCGGACAGCAACGATTGCCTGCTGGCCATGACCGTGCGGCCCTATTCGGCAGAAACCATCCGCACCATGCGCTTTGCGGCAGACAAAGGGGTCCGGATCATCCTGATCTCGGACAGCGACGTGATCGCGCCGGGATTGCGACCCGATGTCAGCTTACAGATCAGCACGCGGTCCATGCACCATTTCTCCAGCTTTTCCGGGGCCATGGCCGTGCTGGAATGCCTTCTCAGCCATCTCTTCGCCGCAGGTGGCGAGGACGCCCGCCGCCGGGTCGAAGCCTATGAAAAGGCTCGCGAGGATACAGGCGCCTATTGGCAGGCCCCGAAACTGCCCAGAATACGCAGCACATAAAAAGCCCCGGCGCACAGGCCGGGGCTTTCCAGAAAAATCTGCCCGCTTCACATACAGGCTTCAACGGCCCGCTTTGTCATCACCCCAACCAGATGCGCCCGGTATTCCTTGCTGCCATGCAGATCGGCAATCATGTTCATCGGATTGACCTTCAGATCCATCAACGCATCCGGACGGAATGCAGTGTTCAGTGCCGCCTCGGCCTCGTACCACCGGAACACACCATCCTCGCTGGCCCCAGTTATGGCAACACGGACACCATCCGAGAACCGCGCCACAAACACACCGACCAGAGCAAAGCGCGAGGCAGGTTGCAGGAACTTCTGATAACTCGCCGCCTGTGGCACCGGGAACCGGACCGATGTGATGATCTCACCCTCATCCAGCGCCGTGCTGAACATACCGTCAAAGAAATCATCCGCCGCGATCTGGCGCGTATTGGTCACAACCGTTGCACCCGATCCCAATACACCAGCCGGATAACACGCCGCCGGGTCGTTATTTGCAATCGATCCTCCAAGCGTGCCACGATTTCGCACCGCCGGATCACCGATCTGACCCGCCAGCGCCGCCAACGCCGGATAGTTTCCCGCAGCCTCGCGCGCCACCACCGCATGCGGTGTCGCCCCGCCAATAGCGACCGAGCCGTCATCCTCGATGCAAACCCCCTGCATCTCGGCAATCCCGCTCATCGACACCAGTTTGGACGGCGCAGCCAACCGCTGTTTGAGGGTCGGAATCAGCGTCTGCCCACCCCCCAGCGCCTGCGCATCTTCAGACCCTAACGCAGCCACCGCATCAGCGATGGTCGAGGGCTTCTCAAACTCGAAATTGTACATTTCGTCTTCCTTTCCGAAAGGCGCGGATCCGCCCTTCATCTGGCTGTAAATATCCCGGGGAGTCGGAGGGGGTGGCCCCTCGCACCCCACG